>NZ_FOJS01000034.1 GCF_900111865.1 Parageobacillus thermantarcticus
AAGCCCTTCAATCCGGCCATATTGTGTATCTAGATTTCGTTGATAGTAGCCGTTTCTCATATTGGATGTGTCTGCCTGTTCGATTTCGAGGAAATTTTTGATTTCTTCCCGCATGATCAGTTCTAATTTTTCTTTGACAAACTGACGAATGACACTTTCCAGTTGATTTGCCCAGTCCATATTCGATATACTTTTAGACATAGGTAGGGTTCTCCTTTCTCTGGAATGTTTTTCGTTCAATCAGAGAATACCCTACCTTTTTTCTTTTGGTCTAGCAAAATGTGTTACACAAAATTTTATACATCATCGATGGAGCGTATGAGCTATGTTAAGCTAAATGCATCTTCACGAAGAATAATGTTTCATATTAAGATTTTAGTAGGTTTAATAAATGAAAACATCATTCGTAACTTGGCAAAGATGGCGTGTTGTTAAAAGAGGTGAGCAGGATGGATGCATTAGACGTAATGGCGAATTTACAGAAAGTTTTTCCATACTATCAAGCGATTTTTAGCGCGGATGAACATTGTGTAGTTGGATATGAAGTGCTGGGAAGATATGAATCAGAAACAGGAGTGGTAAGCCTCGGTCCGTTTTTTCATGACGAAACGATACCGGAAGAGTTTCGTTTAGAAGTGGATGAAGTAGTAACAAAGAAAGCGCTTGATTATTTCCTTTCCCTCGACGATTATACACCACTTATTTTTTTAAATCGTGATGCGAACTTATTGATGCTTGACCGCGCCGAGTCGTTTTTGCAGCTGCTCCTTCAGTATGAAGCGCGCGGGTTGTCGCTAGAGCGCGTTGTGTTAGAGATCAATGAACATCATTTTAAAGGGGATTTGAATCAATTAAGCCACTTGTTGACGTATATTCGCACATATGGAATTAAAGTAGCGGTGGACAATATCGGTGAACATAACAGCAATTTGGAGAGAATCGGGTTATTGTCGCCTGACGTTTTGAAAATCGATTTGCGCCAATTGCGAAAAACTTCCGTCAATCAAGCGTATCAAGATGTGATTTATTCTCTTTCTCTACTCGCCCGCAAAATCGGGGCAACGCTTTTATATAAAGATATTGAAGCATCGTTTCAATTGCAATACGCGTGGCGCAACGGGGGGCGTTATTACCAAGGGTACTACTTGGCGGAACCGTCTGCTGAGCTGGTGCCGCGTGACATGTTGAAAGAGCGTCTGCGCCAAGAATGCCACCATTTTATTCAGCAAGAAAAGAGAAAATTGGAAACGCTCTATCAAATTTCCGAACAGTTTCAGCAACGGCTGACGGCGCTGTTAGCAAAATATAGAAAAATTTCTGATTTTAACGAACTGATCTCTGTTTTAGCAAAAGAGTTAGATGACGTTTGTTTCCGCATTTATGTTTGCGATGAAGACGGATTTCAACAGTCGGCCAACGTTTTTAAACGAGATAATCAATGGGAACTTCAGCCGCAATATTACATGAAAAATTGGAGTTGGCGGCCGTACTTTTTAGAAAATATTATTCGGATGCGTTCACGCAAACGCGGGATTCTATCCGATTTATACGCAGATATTGAAACGGGGGAAACGATTCGGACGTATTCGTATCCGATTGATGATCGCCATTATTTATTCATCGACATATCGTATAGTTATTTATTTGAACACGATGCTCATTATTAAAACTGCATAAAATCTTCTCCTCGTGGCAAAGTAAGCATGAGGTGAAGAAACAATGGCACAGTTGACGTTTGTATTATCGATCATTGCCGTTTTTATTGCCGCAGCTGGAGGTGTATACACATACCGCCTTGGTCGACAACAAAAATGGCGGGGGGAATTAGACGCTCCGCTCCCCGAGAAAGTGCAAGAACACGCCTATTTACGCAACCCTGTTTTATTGGCATATGTTTTGGCTGGCTTATTAGCTACGATGGTGATTTTTTATTTAGCATTGCGTTATTGATAAGGCAATACGAGCAGCCCTTTTGGGAGTGCTCTTTTTTTATGCATAGGGAGAAAAATGCGCGTTGGACGAGTGAGAGGGGGACGTCTTCACTGTTTGAGTAGACTTTTTTATATTTTCGCTGAATATATATTGTTTCTAAAGGGGGGAATGAAAATGGAGAAACCATTGCTTGAAATGTTATCACATGAAGAGCAATTATTGCTTCTTGATATTTTGTTTGCGCAACAATACGCATTGGAACTTGTTAGCTGTGAACTAGCTGATATAGAAAATGGCGAGAAGCAAGTGGACGAAAAACGATATCAGCAGCTTTTACATTTATACGATCGTCTTCTGCAAAACATATGATTTTACATAGTGCTATCGCTGAAAATAAGCGATAGTGATTTTTTTATAAGAAAACAATAAAAAATATGATAAACTGAAAAGAGAAAAACGCTGAAAAGAGAAAGGCGGAAAATGGGGATGACAAGTTTTGAAAATAATGAGTTTGTACATATGACGATCGCGCAATTTCTGATTCCTTCTGATAAAGTCGCGCATGTCCAACTTGGCAATTATTTAGACCATGCGTTATTAGTGTTAACGAAAACGGGATATTCAGCGATTCCTGTATTGGATACTTCGTATAAACTTCATGGATTAATTAGCATGACGATGATTATGGATGCGATTTTAGGATTGGAACGCATCGAATTTGAACGGCTGGAAACGATGAAAGTAGAAGAAGTGATGAATAAAGACATTCCGCGCCTTTTATTGGATGATGATGTGTTGAAAGGGATTGAGCTGATCGTGAATCATCCATTTGTTTGCGTGGAAAATAAAGATGGCTATTTTGCAGGAATTTTTACTAGGCGGGAATTTTTAAAGCGTGTAAATAAACAGCTGCGTTTATGGAAATATCGCAACAACGTTTCGTAAATAGGAAAAATAATGCTTGTCACTGTGCTCTCTGTTTTGCTAAAGTAAAAAAGAACAGAGAAGAAAGGGAGGATGTTGAACATGAAAATGATGGACGCGAATGAAATTATCGCTTTTATTCAAAATAGTAAGAAAAAGACTCCTGTTAAAGTATACATAAAAGGAAATCTCGAGGGGATCGATTTCGGAGAAAACGCGAAAACGTTCATTGCTGGAAACGCCGGCGTCGTTTTTGGCGAATGGCAAGAAATTCAACCGGTATTGGAGGCAAATAAAGATAAAATTGAAGATTATGTGATTGAAAATGACCGCCGCAATTCTGCGCTTCCACTTCTTGATTTAAAAGGGGTAAAAGCGCGCATTGAGCCGGGTGCGATCATTCGCGATCAAGTGGAAATTGGCGATAATGCGGTCATTATGATGGGAGCGGTCATCAACATTGGCGCCGTTGTCGGCGAAGGAACGATGATTGACATGAACGCGGTGCTCGGTGGGCGTGCGACGGTTGGGAAAAATTGTCACATTGGCGCTGGCGCTGTCTTAGCGGGAGTCATCGAACCTCCTTCTGCGAAACCAGTTATTGTCGAAGATGATGTTGTCATTGGCGCAAACGCCGTTATTTTAGAAGGGGTTACCGTCGGCAAAGGCGCGGTTGTTGCGGCAGGCGCTGTCGTAGTGGAAGATGTGCCGCCGTATACGGTTGTTGCCGGTGTCCCGGCGCGCGTCATTAAACAAATTGATGAAAAAACAAAGGCAAAAACGGAAATTAAGCAAGAACTTCGCCAATTATAAAATGATAAGGAAAAACAAAAGCTGTCCCATTGCTGGGCAGCTCTTTTTTCCATGGAGGAGATTCGTATGTCATCTATTAGCCCGTTTGTTGCGATTCGCCGTGATTTGCACAAAATTCCTGAACTAGGCTTTCAAGAGTTTAAAACGCAGCGGTATTTATTGCGCTACATTCACACGTTGCCGCAAGAACGGCTGGAAATAAAGACGTGGAAAACCGGGATTTTTGTGAAAGTAAACGGAACAGCGCCGCGAAAAATGATTGGCTATCGCACCGATATCGACGGTTTGCCAATTAAGGAGGAAACCGGCTTGCCGTATCGCTCGGAGCATGAAGGAAACATGCATGCGTGCGGGCACGATGTCCATATGAGCATCGCGCTTGGGTTGCTTGCGCATTTTGCCGAGCATCCGATCAAAGATGACTTGCTATTTATTTTCCAGCCGGCAGAGGAAGGGCCGGGTGGAGCAAAGCCAATGTTAGAAAGCGAGATCATGCAAGCTTGGAAGCCTGATATGATCATCGCGTTACATATTGCTCCGGAATATCCAGTCGGCACGATTGCGACAAAAGAAGGGTTGCTGTTTGCGAATACGTCGGAATTGTTTATCGATTTAAAAGGAAAGGGTGGGCACGCGGCGTTTCCGCACTTGGCGAACGATATGGTGGTTGCCGCCTGCTCGCTTGTTACGCAGTTCCAGTCTATCGTTGCGCGCAATGTCGACCCGCTTGACAGCGCTGTTATTACGATTGGAAAAATTTCTGGCGGCACGGTGCAAAATGTGATCGCAGAATATGCGCGCTTGGAAGGTACGATCCGCACATTGTCGGTTGATTCGATGAAAAAAGTGAAAGAGCGGATTGAAGCGATGGTGAACGGAATAAAGGTCGCGTATCAATGCGAGGCAGAAATCGACTATGGAGCGATGTATCATCAAGTTTACAATGATCCGAGCTTGACGGCGGAATTTATCGAGTTTGCCGAAAACTATCCGGAAATTCGCTTCGTTCGCTGCAAAGAAGCGATGACCGGAGAAGACTTTGGCTATATGCTTGCAGAAATTCCGGGATTTATGTTTTGGCTTGGCGTCGATTCTCCTTACGGCTTGCATCATGCGAAATTGGCGCCAAACGAAGCCGCGATCGATCAAGCAATTGCGTTTTTAACATCGTACATGACGTGGAAAGGAAACAATGAATAATGAAAATTGTATAGTTCCACCTTCCTTAAGGCACATTATGTGTATGAGGAGGTGGATTGCTATGGCGAGAATCGGTGTGGAACATTCGTTAACAGACGTGCAAGAAGCGTTAAAAGCGAGAGGGCATGAAATCATACCGCTTCGTGGGGAAAATGACGCCAAAGGCTGTGATTGCTGCGTCATTACCGGTCAAGACGCGAATGTGATGGGCATTCAAAATGCCATTTCCGCAGGTTCTGTAATTGAAGCGAGCGGTTTAACGGCGGAAGAAATTTGCCAAAAAGTTGAAGAAAAATTGCGCTAATGGTTAACGGGCTGTCCGCGCCAACAGCCCGTTTGTTGAAATGAAAAGGATTTATGAGCAAATAGTTTTATTTTTGATAGCGACTAATAATATACTAAAAACTGAAAAAAGCATGTTTAAATGAAGCAATATTAGGATATACCAAGTATGGAAGTGAATGATAATAAAAAATAACTTTCTTTTTAAATTAATTATCATTTAACATTGACTAAAAATAATAATGCCATTATAATATTACTTGTCAATGTGTTATGTTGAACTATCGAAAATATTATGGAAAAAGAAAATGGAGGGATACATATGGCAGAACGTATGGTGGGAAAACAAGCGCCTCGTTTTGAACTTCAAGCAGTATTGCCAAATGGCGATTTTGGTCGTGTTAGCCTTGAGGAAAACATGAAAAATGGCAAATGGACAGTTCTTTTCTTCTATCCAATGGACTTCACTTTCGTGTGCCCGACAGAAATTACGGCAATTTCTGATCGCTACGATGAATTTGAAGATTTAGATGCAGTTGTGATCGGCGTTTCGACAGACTCTGTATATTCGCACCAAGCGTGGATGAAAGTGCCTCGCGAAGAAAACGGTATTGGCAAAATCAATTATCCTTTAGCGGCAGACCCTACTCATCAAGTTTCCCGCGACTATGGCGTTCTTATTGAAGAAGAAGGCGTTGCGCTTCGCGGTCTATTCATCATCGATCCAGAAGGCGAATTAAAATACGCTGTTGTTCACCATAACAACATCGGCCGCGATGTAGACGAAGTATTGCGTGTGCTTCAAGCGCTACAAACTGGCGGTCTTTGCCCAGCAAACTGGAAACCAGGCCAAAAAACGTTAGATGCGTAATGGGCAATATAATATAAATGAAGAAAGGTCTAACTTGACGTTAGGCCTTTCTTTAACAATGGAGGGATGAATATGAAATTACGTGAACCAATGCCAGAATTAACTGGAGCTACCGCAACGCTAAACGGTGAAGTGACGAGAGACCAATTGATCGGCGATAAGCCGACGTTAATCCATTTTTGGTCGGTAAGCTGCCATCTGTGCAAAGAAGCGATGCCGCAAGTCAATGAATTCCGCGACCGCTATAAAGACAAACTAAATGTCGTTGCCGTTCATATGCCGCGTTCGGAAAACGATTTAGACGTCGAACTTGTCAAAAAGGTAGCGGAAGAACACGGCATTACGCAGCCGATTTTAGTCGATAATGAACATAAAATTACGGATGCGTTTGAAAATCAATATGTTCCCGCATATTATGTATTTGATGCCGAAGGGAAGCTTCGCCACTTCCAAGCTGGCGGAAGCGGCATGAAAATGTTGGAAAAACGTGTGAACCGCGTGTTGGAAGAAAACGAAAAAGCGCAGCAACAATAATAAGAGCAAGAGGAACGAAAACGTGTCATTTCGTTCCTTTTTTATTTGCATTTTTTTGATAAAATATTACAATGATAAAGAAAAAAGAAATGCATTATTGCCATTGGAGGAATGAATGTGAAGAAGCAATATGCTGTGATCGGTCTTGGCCGTTTTGGCGGGAGCATTTGCCGCACGCTGAGTGAACAAGGGATGGAAGTGCTGGCAATCGATATCGACGAAGACCGTGTGAACGAATTCGCTTCGATCGCCTCCCATGCGGTGGTAGGGGACGCAACCGATGAAAATGTGTTAAAAAGTTTAGGAATTCGCAATTTCGACCATGTTATTGTCGCGATTGGCGATAATATTCAAGCGAGCATTTTGACGACGTTAATTTTAAAAGAATTAGGTGTTCAACATATTACCGTAAAAGCGACGAATGATTATCACGGAAAAGTGTTGGAAAAAATCGGCGCCGATCAAATTGTTCATCCAGAGCGAGACATGGGCGAACGAATCGCCAATAATTTGATTTCTAGCAATGTTCTCGACTATCTCGAACTATCGGATAAACATAGCATCGTCGAAATTGTAGCAAGCGAGCGGTTAGATGGACACTCGCTGTTAGAACTTGATATCCGCGCTCGTTATGGAATTAACATCGTTGCAATTAAACGTGGCACGGATGTGATTGTATCGCCATTGGCATCCGAAATCATTCGCAAAGGCGACATTTTAGTCGTGATCGGCGCGGATGAGGATATCGACCGCTTTGAAGAAAAAGTAGTAAGCAAATAAAAACAGCTGTTCCGTGTTTCGGAACAGCTGTTTTTCATTTATATTTCCATAATAATTGGTAAAATCATCGGTCTTCGTTTCGTTTTTTCATATAAAAACGGAGCAAGCGTATCGGTAATTTCATTTTTAATTTCCGACCATTGGTTTGTTTTGCGTTCGAGCACCTTTTCAAGATGTTTCGTAATGAGCGCTTGCGCGTCGCTGATTAAATCGCCAGATTCGCGCATATATACAAATCCACGCGAAATAATATCCGGGCCAGCCGCGATTTTGAAGTCTTTCATGTTGATGCTGACGACGACGATTACAAGGCCTTCCTCAGACAAAATGCGGCGGTCGCGCAAGACGATGTTGCCGATGTCGCCGACGCCGCTGCCGTCGATATAAACGGAGCCAGACGGGATTTTGCCGACGATGCGAGCATCGTTTTCGCTCAGCCCAAGCACTTCACCATTATCCATGATGAAACAGTTTTCCTCTGGCACTCCGCAATCCATAGCGAGCTTTGCGTGCATTTTTTGCATGCGGTATTCTCCGTGAATCGGCATAAAATATTTCGGTTTCATCAAGCGGATCATTAGCTTTTGTTCTTCCTGCCCGCCGTGCCCAGATGTGTGAATATCGTTCAGCGGGCCATGAATGACTTCAGCACCGGCGCGGTAAAGCATATTAATCGTTCGATTGACGCTTACCGTATTGCCCGGAATCGGCGATGAAGAAAAGACGACGGTGTCGCCAGGAATAATCTGAATTTGCCGATGGGTGCCGTTGGCGATGCGCGACAGCGCCGCCATCGGTTCGCCTTGGCTGCCAGTGCATAAAATCGTCACACGGTTGGCAGGAAGGCGGTTGATTTCATTTGCGTCAACAAAAGTATCTTTAGGACATCTAATGTAGCCGAGCTCTTGGCCGATTTCAATCGCTGCTTCCATGCTTCTCCCAAACACAGCGATTTTTCGGTTATTCATTACAGCTGCTTCTGTTACTTGCTGGAGCCGATGGATGTTGGAAGCAAATGTCGCAAAAATAATCCGTCCTTGCACTTTTCGGAAAATGTCGTGAATGCTTTCGCCGACGCGGCGCTCGGACATGGTGAAGTGCGGAATTTCACTATTCGTGCTGTCAGAAAGCAGACAAAGGACACCTTCTTTGCCAATTTCGGCCATCTTTGTTAAATTTGCTGGCTCACCGACAGGAGTGAAATCAAATTTGAAATCTCCCGTATGAACGATTTGCCCTACAGGAGTTTTCACAACAATTCCGTAACTGTCAGGAATGCTATGCGTCGTTCGGAAAAATGTCACTGCTGTTTTTTGAAAGCGAATGACATCATCTTCGCGAATTTCAATCAGTTTCGCTTGCCGAAGCAACCCGTGCTCCTCCAGCTTGTTGCGGATTAACCCTAACGCTAATTTTCCACCATAGATCGGAATATTTACTTGCTTTAGCAAATAAGGAATTCCACCGATATGATCTTCATGCCCGTGAGTAATAAACAATCCTTTTACTTTCTCCGCGTTTTTGACTAAATACGTATAATCGGGAATGACGTAATCAATTCCGAGCAGTTCATCTTCAGGGAATTTAATTCCTGCGTCAATCACAATAATTTCATCTTGAAATTGCACGCCGTATGTATTTTTCCCGATTTCTCCTAATCCACCGAGGGCAAATACGCCAACTTGATGATCATTTAAAAACTTCATACTCAAATCTCCAATACTTTAAAATCTGGATTTTTCTTTTCATATTCTAAGTGAGCACCTTCTAGCGGTTGAATATACTCGATATTCATGGTGCGTCCTTGCAGCTTTTGGCGTACTTCCCGCTCTGATTCCGCTTCGATATACAGCGTTTTTGTTTTTTCTCTCACAGGCACTTCATCAGGGTTTTCTTGGTAAAACACTTTAAAAATCATTGCAAAATCTCTCCTTATGAACAATTATTTCTTTAACTTTTTTATTATATATAAAAATAGCGATAGTTTTCATCAGGAAAAAGTAAAGGGGAAAAAAGATTGGCTTTTACCATATTTGACGAATTTTGCCTTTTTCATTCGCTAGTTTTTCGAAAGGAGCCCTTCGTGACAGAAGGGCTCTTATCGTAACAGGTTAGGCAATCGATTTTTTCCGGAGCAAATCTTTCCATTGTTGAAGCAGCTTTTTTTTCAGCTTTTTCAACATTTTTCATCACTCCTTAATTCCTATTGTACTCATTTCTTAACGAAAGTAAATGTCCTTCCTATTATAATATTATATGTGAACAAAGGCTTGTTTTTCATGGATAAAAGTGGATAGGATCGAGAAGTAATTGACATTTTCTGCTTTTTTCAGTACGGTTAAGGATGAAAAAAACACGAGAGGAAGAAGACAGTGAAAAAGAAAATTGTCTTTTTTGATATTGACGGAACATTGCTTGATGAAGAAAAAAAGCTTCCTTCTTCGACGGTAAGAGCTGTTCAAGAATTGAAAAAAGCCGGTGTTTATGTAGCGATCGCTACTGGCAGAGCGCCGTTTATGTTTGCCAATTTGCGCGAGCAGCTAGGAATTGATTCATTTGTCAGCTTCAATGGCCAATACGTAGTATTTGGAGGGAGCGTCATTTATAAACATCCGCTTCATCGGCAAAAGTTGCATGAATTAAAGGAAGAAGCGCACAAAAATGGCCATCCGCTCGTTTTTATGAATGTGAACGAAATGAGAGCGAGCATGGAAGATCATCCATACATTCATGTCAGCATGGAAAGTTTGAAATTTTCCCATCCTCCGTTTGATCCGCTTTATTACGAAAATGAAGATATTTATCAAGCGCTTTTGTTTTGCAAGGCGGAAGAAGAACAAATGTATGTGAAGGCATATCCGGAATTTCGTTTTGTTCGTTGGCATAACGTGTCAACGGATGTATTGCCAACAGGAGGTTCGAAAGCGGAAGGAATTCGACGGATGATTGAGAGAATCGGCATCGCGCAAGAAAATGTGTACGCGTTTGGCGATGGGTTAAATGATATCGAAATGTTGAAATTTGTTGGAACCGGCGTTGCGATGGGAAACGCGCAGGAAGAAGTCAAAAAAGTGGCGGATTTCGTCACGAAGCCTGTTGGGGAGGAAGGAATATTATACGGATTAAAGCAGCTCGAATTAATTAAATAAAAAGGGCATATCCCAATGCGGGGGTATAGCCCTTCTTTTCATTTAACGTTCGATAGGGATCGCGTTATCAGGCACTTTAAACGGATTTTTTGGATCGATATGATCATAAAACATAATGCCGTTTAAATGGTCAATTTCGTGCTGAAATACGATGGCAGGCAGTCCTTTTAGCCGAAGCGTGATTTCTTCGCCGTCTATCGTTGTTCCTGTTACGGTAATGCGGGCATAGCGTGGTACGTATCCCGGAACGTCGCGGTCGACGGATAGGCATCCTTCTCCGCTTGTTAAATAGCATTGCTGAACGGAATGGCTCACAATTTTAGGATTAAATAATGCATAACTATATAAAGTGCCTTTTTCATCTGTGACATGAACGGCGATCATTCGTTTCGATACGTTAATTTGCGGAGCTGCCAGCCCGATTCCCGGACGTAATCCATATTTTTCGGCAAGTTCAGGGTCTTGGCTCATTTTTACGTAATCGAGAAGGCTTTGCAAAATTTGCTTATCTTCTTCCGATGGAGGAAGTGAAACTGGTTCAGCCACTTTTCTTAAAGTTGGATGTCCTTCTTTAATAATATCCTTCATCGTGATCATCGTTTTTTCACTCCCTGTACGACGTTGGTGTCTGAATTAAGTCTAACAAAAATTCGTTTTGCACGTAAAGAAAAACGGATGTGTTTGGAAAAGGAAGGAGGAGCGATGTTTAAAGCAATGCAGCGGTGCATTTGGATGATGGCGGTTTTGCTTTTGCTTGGCAGTTGCGATAAACTTGCCGCCGAACAAGACGTTTTATCTGCTTTTCAAAAGATCGCTACATATGAAAACGAGGCGGTAGAACAACAGAAAAAACTGAACGAATTAGAACAAAAACAAAATAAATTATACGACCGGATTATGTCATACGGAATGAAGCAGTTTGCAAAAGTCGAGCAATTGTCGAAAGAATCGTTAGAACTGGTAGAAGAACGAGACAAACATGTTGAAAAAGAATATAAAGCGATTCAGTCGGCAAATCGAGAAATAAATGCCGTCAAAAAAAAGGTTAGCCAGCTTCATGATGGAGATATAAGAAGACAAGCAATCCTTCTGATCGATATTGAAAAAAAGCGTTATGAAACGTATGGAGATTTATATCTTCATTATAAAGAAATGCTATCATTAGAAAAAGATCTCTATATTTTGCTACAAAATAAGCATGCAACACCCGAACAGCTACAGCGGCAAATTGACCGCGTGAATGAACAATATAAGGAACTGATCGGCGCTAATGAACAATTTAACGAAGATACGGAAAAATACAATAAAGCAAAAAAGCGATTATATCATATATGGAAATAAATATTTTTTCCGTACCGAGAGGCTATGTTTATAGCCTCTTTTTCCTTATATGAAAGAATATGAAACAGATATAATACAGATCGAAGTATATGTACTATAACAGATTTGATAAAAAATTCTCATATTCCAAAAAAATAACGTTAAATTAAAGTGATTGACGCGTGAAGAAAGAAAGTGTAAACTTAAATATGTAGGTGGAAATTGTACTAATCGAATTAACTAAATAATTGATACAGATATTGTAACGCTTTTTTTTTCATTTACACCGTGGAACAAGGGCTACTGTTTTTTATTTATTTTAGATTTTGGGTAAATTAATGCTGTATGTATCATGTTTGCGAATCGCTCTTTATTTTTTAAATTACGAAAGGTAGAGGTGAATAGAATGGGTGCGAAAACATCCAGATTTAATTTTCAGAAACAACTCGACAAAGTTGCTGAGCAATTCCCGACGTTTCAAATTTTAAACGAAGAAGGAGAAGTTGTGAACGAAGCGGCAATGCCGGATTTAAGCGATGATCAATTAAAAGAATTGATGCGCCGGATGGTGTACACGCGCGTTCTCGATCAACGTTCCATTTCGTTGAACCGTCAAGGTCGTTTAGGCTTTTACGCGCCGACGGCGGGGCAAGAAGCAAGCCAAATCGCTAGTCATTTCGCTTTGGAAAAAGAAGATTTTATTTTACCGGGATACCGTGATGTCCCGCAAATTATTTGGCACGGGCTTCCACTTTATCAAGCGTTTTTATTCTCACGTGGCCACTTCCACGGCAATCAAATTCCTGAAGGCGTCAATGTGTTGCCTCCGCAAATTATTATCGGTGCTCAATATATTCAAGCGGCAGGCGTTGCTTTAGGATTGAAAAAGCGCGGCAAAAAAGCGGTGGCAATTACATATACAGGTGATGGCGGCACCTCGCAAGGCGATTTTTACGAAGGAATCAACTTTGCAGGCGCGTTTAAAGCACCGGCGATTTTCGTTGTCCAAAACAACCGTTTTGCGATTTCCACTCCGGTTGAAAAACAAACGGTAGCTAAAACGCTTGCGCAAAAAGCAGTGGCAGCAGGAATTCCTGGCATTCAAGTCGACGGTATGGACCCATTGGCGGTATACGTGGCAGTACGTGAAGCTCGCGAGCGTGCGATCAACGGCGAAGGACCAACGCTTATCGAAACGTTGTGTTTCCGTTACGGTCCGCATACGATGTCAGGGGACGATCCAACTCGTTATCGCACGAAAGAATTGGAAAATGAATGGGAGAAAAAAGATCCACTCGTTCGTTTCCGCAAGTTTTTAGAAAACAAAGGTTTATGGAGCGAAGAAGAAGAAAACAAAGTAATTGAGCAAGCAAAAGAAGAAATTAAAGAGGCGATTAAAAAAGCAGACGAAACACCAAAACAAAAAGTAACGGATTTGATTAGCATCATGTATGAGGAACTGCCATTTAACTTAAAAGAACAGTATGAAATTTACAAAGAGAAGGAGTCGAAGTAAGCCATGGCGCAAATGACAATGATTCAAGCAATCACGGATGCGTTGCGCATCGAATTGAAAAATGACCCAAATGTATTAATATTTGGGGAAGACGTTGGAGTAAACGGCGGTGTATTCCGGGCAACGGAAGGATTGCAGGCGGAATTTGGCGAAGATCGCGTATTCGACACACCACTTGCTGAATCAGGAATCGGCGGTCTTGCCATCGGATTGGCGCTACAGGGGTTCCGTCCGGTTCCGGAAATTCAATTCTTCGGCTTTGTGTATGAAGCGATGGATGCGATTTGCGGACAAATGGCGCGCATCCGCTACCGTTCCGGCGGCCGCTATAACGTTCCGATTACGATTCGTTCACCATTTGGCGGCGGCGTGCATACACCGGAATTGCACTCCGACAGCTTAGAAGGCTTAGTTGCGCAACAGCCTGGGTTAAAAGTAGTAATTCCTTCTACTCCATATGATGCGAAAGGATTGCTTATTTCTTCGATCCGGGACAACGATCCAGTTATTTTCTTAGAACACTTGAAGCTGTATCGTTCGTTCCGCCAAGAAGTGCCAGAAGGAGAATATACGATTCCAATCGGTAAAGCAGATATTAAACGAGAAGGAAAAGATATCACCATTATCGCTTATGGCGCGATGGTGCATGAATCATTAAAAGCGGCGGCAGAATTAGAAAAAGAAGGTATTTCCGCCGAAGTTGTTGATTTGCGCACCGTTCAGCCGTTAGATATTGAAACGATTATCGGTTCCGTTGAAAAAACGGGGCGCGCAATCGTTGTGCAAGAAGCGCAAAGACAAGCAGGAATCGCCGCAAACGTCGTCGCGGAAATTAACGAACGTGCCATTTTAAGCTTGGAAGCTCCGGTATTGCGCGTCACTGCTCCGGACACAGTCTATCCGTTCGCACAAGCGGAATCTGTATGGTTGCCTAACTTCAAAGACGTGATCGAAACAGCGAAAAAAGTTATTAACTTCTAAAAGCTATTAGGCAAGAGGTGGGAATTATTCCCTTCCTCTTCCCCCACCCCATACTTTTTTGAAAAGACAATAGGAGGTCGACAAACAGTGGCATTTGAATTTAAGTTGCCGGATATCGGCGAAGGTATTCATGAAGGGGAAATCGTCAAGTGGTTTGTCAAGCCAGGCGATGAAGTGAACGAAGACGATGTGCTATGTGAAGTGCAAAACGATAAAGCGGTTGTAGAAATCCCGTCGCCTGTGAAAGGAAAAGTATTAGAAATCTTAGTAGAAGAAGGAACGGTTGCAACGGTTGGCCAAACATTAATTACATTAGATGCGCCAGGATATGAGAATATGACATTTAAAGGCGATGAACAAAATGAGCCAACGGAGCAGGAAAACACGAAAGAAGTGTCGAAAAAAGAAGAAGGAGAAGCAAAAGCTCCACAAGAAGCGCCGTCCAAACAAACGGAAGTTGATCCGAATCGCCGCGTGATCGCAATGCCTTCCGTGCGCAAATATGCTCGTGAAAAAGGGGTCGACATCCGCCTTGTTCAAGGTACAGGAAAAAATGGCCGCGTGCTAAAAAGCGATATCGATGCGTTCCTTGCCGGCGGTTCCAAAGCGGCGCAAAAAGAAGAAGTGCCAGCAGCGAAAGCAGAAGAAAAAGCAGCGGCAGCTGTTGCGGCTCAACAGCCAGTTGTGCTTGAAGGGGAATTCCCGGAAACTCGCGAGAAAATGAGCGGCATTCGCCGTGCGATTGCCAAGGCGATGGTCAATTCGAAGCATACGGCTCCGCACGTTACATTAATGGACGAAGTCGATGTGACAAAACTTGTGGCACATCGCAAGAAGTTCAAAGAAATCGCAGCGGAAAAAGGAATCAAGCTGACATTCTTGCCGTATGTCGTAAAAGCATTAACGTCGGCGTTGCGTGAGTTCCCGGTTTTAAACACGTCGATTGACGATGAAACGGAAGAAGTGATTTACAAGCATTACTACAACATTGGCATTGCCGCTGACACCGATAGAGGATTGCTTGTTCCTGTTATTAAACATGCTGACCGCAAACCGATCTTCGCGCTTGCCAAAGAAATTAACGAACTTGCGGCAAAAGCACGGGAAGGAAAGCTGACTCCAAATGAAATGAAAGGCGCTTCTTGCACGATTACAAATATCGGATCTGCCGGCGGTCAATGGTTTACTCCGGTCATTAATCATCCGGAAGTGGCGATTCTTGGCATCGGCCGCATTGCGGAAAAACCGATTGTTCGTGATGGCGAAATCGTCGTTGCTCCAGTATTAGCATTATCATTAAGCTTTGATCATCGCATGATTGACGGAGCAACAGCGCAAAAAGCACTAAATCACATTAAACGTCTATTAAACGACCCAGAATTATTATTAATGGAGGCGTAAAACAATGGTAGTCGGTGATTTTGCAATTGAAACGGAAACACTCGTCGTTGGAGCAGGACCTGGTGGTTATGTAGCTGCTATTCGCGCTGCGCAGTTAGGGCAAAAAGTAACGATTGTCGAAAAAGGAAATCTTGGCGGAGTGTGTCTAAACGTCGGATGCATCCCGTCTAAAGCGCTTATCTCGGCAAGCCATCGCTATGAAGCCGCGAAACATTCGGAAGACATCGGAATTAAAGCAGAAAACGTAACCGTTGACTTTTCAAAAGTGCAGCAATGGAAAGCAAGCGTCGTGAAAAAACTGACAAGCGGCGTCGAGGGGCTGCTAAAAGGAAACAAAGTCGAAATCGTACGTGGAGAGGCGTATTTCGTTGATGCGAATACAGTGCGTGTCATCAATGGAGACAGCGCGCAAACATATACGTTTAAAAACGCGATTATTGCAACAGGTTCCCGTCCGATTGAACTTCCTGGCTTTGCTTTTTCCAAACGCGTGCTTGATTCGACAGGCGCGTTAAACTTGCAAGAAATTCCGAAATCGCTTGTCGTTATTGGCGGCGGCTATATCGGAACAGAATTGGGAACGGCGTACGCGAACTTTGGAACAAAAGTAACGATCATCGAAGGAGCAGATGAAATTTTATCTGGGTTCGAAAAACAAATGACCGCGATTGTCAAACGCCGCTTAAAGAAAAAAGGTGTGGACATTTTCACTAACGCCCTTGCAAAAGGGGTCGAAGAGCGTGAAGACGGCGTAACGGTAACTTTTGAAGTAAAAGGAGAAACAAAAACGATCGATGCCGATTATGTGCTTGTGACGGTAGGGCGCCGTCCGAACACGGATGAGCTCGGTTTGGAACAAATTGGCATTAAATTGACAGATCGCGGTTTAATTGAAATTGACAAACAATGTCGGACAAGCGTTCCAAACATTTACGCGATCGGTGATATCGTCCAAGGACCACCGCTTGCGCACAAAGCATCATATGAAGGAAAAATCGCTGCAGAAGCAATTGCTGAAAAGCCATCGGAAATCGATTATTTAGCGATTCCGGCGGTTGTCTTCTCTGATCCAGAATGCGCGTCTGTCGGTTATTTTGAAAAACAAGCGAAAGAAGAAGGAATTGACGTTGTAGCGGCGAAATTCCCATTTGCTGCCAACGGTCGAGCGCTTTCGCTAAATGATACGGACGGCTTTATGAAGCTTGTCGTCCGCAAAGAAGATGGCGTTGTGATCGGAGCGCAAATCGTTGGTCCAAACGCTTCCGACATGATTGCAGAACTAGGTCTTGCGATCGAAGCTGGAATGACCGCGGAAGATATCGCTTTGACGATTCATGCTCACCCGACGTTGGGTGAAATAGCGATGGAAACAGCGGAAGCGGTTCTCGGCACTCCGATCCATATCATTAGTAAATAAGTTAACAAAATAGGTTTCAGACATTTGTCTGAAACCTATTTTGTTCTATAAACTTGCCTTCTTGTCCAATGAATGGATAATATTTTCCCTTGCTTGTTCATATTGTTATGGTAAAGAAGATGCGGGGGATGTCGAGATGAGAGAATATGTTGCGTTTTTGTTGCAAATGATAATTTGGAGCAGTTTTTCCTTGATTGAATGGCTGTCAGGACGCGATCGCCCGTTTTTTAAAGGAATGATGCTTTGTGTGTTTTTATATATGGCGTTTTTATTAGCGCGAAAAATCGGATTGCGCACTCGGCAAGCGCTGTGGACAACGACGTTGACGGCGGCGATGTACTTTACTTGCCAACATTTTGTGTGGGAGGCGCTGCAGTAAGGGAAAATAAAAAGGATAGCGGAATCGCTATCGTTTGTAGTAATACATAATTCTGCCGTTAAATAAGTGAAGTTCCCCTTCTAATTTTTTGGCGAGAAACTTGCAAAATTCATTTGCTTTTCCTTTATCTCCATGCGTTGCCTCATTTGGTAATGTGATTTGAATAAATGATTCGCCAGTTTCCTGTGATCCGACGCCGACGATAATCTTCCGATAGCGGTGCCCGTCTCCTATTAAATAAAACCACTTTTCTTCTCCTTCATCGGTTTCGATAAGTTGATAAGGAAATGCTGCTTGTTGATATCCCCAACCAAGTTGTTCTCCCGTTTTGCTCATGATCTCTTGGTAATACTGAAACAATTGTTTTACCTCTTGTAATGTAATCGCTTTCTTTTTAGACGCCGGAACAAGCTTAATGTATGCGTGCGTCGCCAATAATATCACCTCTATCGTTAACATCCTAATTTTTATTGTAACACGTTTGCGAAATAGGGGCTATTGATTTTTTCGTATCGATGCGGCAGAGCCAGATGTTGATTTAGCTATTCTTTCATTCGTGTTGGTTAATCCGAATATCGCCGTTCGCTTTGTTACGGAATAAACATTAAATGTGACATACAAATTAACGGTTGACATCATAAATGTGATATATTATTATTAAATTAGCTGATAAATATATCATCATAAAGGAGTTTTGGGGATGGGCACAATTGTTTGTCAAACATGCGATGCGACGATTGCACATTTTGAAGACGAAAAAGTGACAACGCTTTACGGAAAATGTTCCAAATGTGATTGCTACGACAAAAAAGAGGATGAACAATAGAAAAACGATCGAGCGATGGGGGAAGAGTTTAGATGGCGAGCATGTGAAAGGGGCACATGCTCGCCCATTTTTTATGACAAAAAAGCGTAAGCTAACTAGCTTACGCTTTTTTAGCGAATTGGTTTATGCTCTTTGATGACGCGCAATGTTTGCAATGTATCGTCTTCCGGTCCTTGTACAGGAAGGCCGACTTCTAAATTCTTTTTAATATAGTTTAAGTTTTCTTGCGTAATAATTTCCCCAGGAATAAAAATCGGAATTCCCGGAGGATAAACCATAATAAATTCTGCGATAATCCGTCCTACCGATTTTTCAAATGGGACAACTTCCGTTTCTGCATAAAAGGCGTCGCGCGGTGTTAACGCGAGAGCAGGGATGTCCGGCAACAACACTTTTGGTTTTGTTCCTTTCACTGCTTGATGGCGAAATTGTTCAGATAAATGGCGAAGGGCGTGAACAAGCGCGTTCGTTTCCCGCTCTGTATCCCCAGGCGTGATAATGCATAAAATATTGTATAAATCGGACAATTCGACTTCAATGTTATACATTTCCCGCAGCCATTTCTCAACGTCGTATCCTGTCAACCCAAGTTCTTTGACAGAGATGATCAGTTTAGTTGGATCGTAATGATATGTTGCTTCCGTTCCTAAAATTTCTTCCCCTACGCAATAGAGATAAGGGATTTCATTGATTTGCCGCCGTGTTTTTTCGGCGAGCTGAATCGCTTTTTCAATAAGTTCCCGACCTTGCGTGGCAAGCCGTTTGCGCGCAACATCCAAGGAAGCGAGCAACAAATAAGAAGTAGAGGTAGTCATTAACATGCTTAAAATAGCTTGTACGTGTTTGGCTGATACGAGCCCTTCGCGCACGTTTAAAATTGAACTTTGCGTCAAAGATCCCCCTAGTTTATGAACGCTCGTTGCCGACATATCCGCTCCAGCTTGCATGGCGGAAAGCGGAAGAGCTGCATGAAAATGAATGTGGGCGCCGTGCGCTTCATCAACGAGAACAGGAACATGGTAAGAATGAGCAATTTCGACAATTTTCTTTAAGTCACCGGCGATGCCAAAATAAGTCGGATTAATGACAAGAACTCCTTTTGCGTCGGGATGCTGCTTCAGCGCTTTTTCCACCGCTTCGGGCGTAATCCCGTGTGAAATCCCGAGCTCCTTATCGATTTCCGGATGAATGAAAATCGGTGTCGCGCCAGAAAAGACAATGGCGGACATGACCGATTTATGGACGTTGCGCGGCACGATAATTTTGTCGCCGGGACCAGCAACTGACATCACCATTGCCATGATGGCACCGCTCGTCCCTTGGACGGAGAAAAATGTATAATCAGCCCCAAATGCTTCAGCGGCTAATTCTTGAGCACGCTTAATAATGCCTTTTGGGTGATGAAGGTCATCGAGAGGACCGATATTAATCAAATCAATCGATAAGGCATTTTCGCCGATAAAATCGCGAAAGTCAGGATCCATCCCTGCTCCTTTTTTATGACCAGGAATGTGGAATTGAATCGGGTTTTTCTTCATATGTTCCAACAGTCCAGTAAATAATGGTGTTTCGAACTGTGACAACGTTTTTTCACACCTCTTTTTGCATAAAAATAAAACAAATGCATTATAGCATTTATTTTTTTATTTGCAAAGCATCATATGTTATCCGTCAATGGTAAAATTTTTTTCCTATACATAGATTGAAAATAAAAGAGGAAAATGGGGATGTCAACAAGAAACATAATATACGAGGAGGGATAAAAATGATTTGGCGAACAAGGGTAACGGAACTGCTCGGAATTACATATCCGATTATTCAAGGAGGGCTCGCTTACTTGGCCTATGCCGATTTAGCAGCGGCCGTTTCCAATGCCGGAGGATTGGGGCAAATTACGGCAATGTCTTTGGAAACCCCTGAGCAATTGCGTGAAGAAATTCGCAAAGTAAAAGAAAAAACCGCTCGTCCGTTTGGAGTAAACTTTGCGATCGGACAACATGGCCGCCCTTTTCATCATATGCTGGAAGCGGCATTGGAAGAAGGGGTGCCGGTCGTTTCTGTCACAGGTGGAAATCCCGCCCCGTTTTTTGAACAATTAAAGGGCGTCAATGTGAAAAAACTCGTGCTTGTCGCCGCTGTTCGCCAAGCGGTAAAAGCGGAAGAACTTGGCGCGGACGCCGTCATGGTCGTCGGCCAGGAAGGGGGCGGCCATTTAGGAAAACATGATACCGGAACGTTTGTTCTTATCCCGAAAGTAGTGGATTCCGTTTCCATTCCTGTAATTGCATCTGGAGGAATTGGCGATGGGCGCGGCTTGATGGCGGCATTAGCGCTTGGGGCAGAAGGAATTGAAATGGGGACGAGATTTATCGCCACAAAAGAATGCGTGCATGCCCATCCAATTTATAAAGAGATGCTTGTAAAAGGCTCCGAACATGATACTGTCGTGATTAAACGAAGTTTAGGAGCGCCTGGTCGCGCGATCGCTAACGAATGGACGAAAAAAATTTTAGAGATAGAAGCGCAAGGCGGAACGTATGAACAACTAAAAGAATATATCAGTGGAGAAGCAAACCGCCGCTTTATTTATGAAGGAAAAATAAATGAAGGATTTGCATGGGCGGGGCAAGTGATGGGACTAATTAAAGATGTGCCGACAGTAGCGGAATTGTTTTCGCGAATCATTAGCGAGGCGGAACAAATCCGGGATAGATGGGCAAACTAACGGCGGAGGTGTCAGCGATGAATTATTCGTACCCGTTTTCTTACGACTGGTCGACGCAAGAAATTATTGATGTCATCAAATTTTTTGAAGCGATTGAAACAGTTTACGAAAAAGGAATGGAACGAGAAAAGCTGATGAATATTTATCGCCGCTTTAAAGAAATTGTTCCAAGCAAAAGCGAGGAAAAAAGATTATGTGATGAGTTTGAACAAGCAAGCGGATATTCCTCTTATCGGGTGATGAAAAAGGCAAAAGAAGCAGGAAATGGCGACTGGATTAAAATGGAATAGACTTTGTGTGCGATGAAGAAAAGTAGACGCACAAATTTGTTGCATCCCCCCCTTTTCCAACATAATATAATATAAAACAAAAATAGATATCAGAAAATTCGGGTGTTTGTGTTGACGGCTTTTCGGGGATTATATGGAAAGGGGTGCCTGCGCTCATGAAAAAGACGATGAATTCGGTGAAGCGTGCGGATGGGGATAAGCGGATAGCGATGTTGCGCCTTGAATTAGATTATGAATTAGCGACTCTTTATGAGGCGATGATGGAAAATAATGAAGAAAAGAAAAAAGAGTGTAAACGGAGACTAGAAAAGCTGCGTCAAGAGTTAATGCGCCTTCAAGTATAACAAGAGCATTTATGCGAACCAGATCAACGGTTCGTTTTTTTCTTGAACAGTACCTTTTTCTTTACGAACGATTTCAATTATTCTATGCTATACATATGCTACGAAAGTCAGGAGGATGAATATGCAGGAAAAATGGAAAGAGATCGATGAGTGCGTCCAACATTGGCTCAAGGAAGCGGGAGCAAGAATTCACACTGCGTTGGAAGAAAAGCTAACGATCGAAACGAAAGCGCATCGAAATGATTTAGTGACAAATGTGGACCGTGAGATAGAGCGGTTTTTTATTGAGAAAATAAGAAAAACGTTTCCTGACCATCACGTGCTTGGCGAAGAAGGATTTGGCGATGAAATTAAAACGCTGCAAGGTGTTGTCTGGATTATTGATCCGATTGACGGCACGATGAATTTCATCCATCAAAAGCGGAACTTTGCCATTTCGATCGGCGTTTTTGAAAATGGCGTTGGAATTCTCGGATATGTATACGATGTCGTGCATGACGAACTATACGTGGCGCGAAAAGGAGAGGGCGCTTTTCTTAATGGTAAGCCGCTGCCTCGCTTGGAACCGGTATCTGTTTCAGAAGCGGTTATTTCCTTAAATGCGACGTGGGTAACAGAAAATAAACGAATTGATCCAAAAGTGTTAGCCCCGCTTGTCAAAGCTGCGAGAGGAACGCGTTCATATGGTTCGGCTGCTTTGGAAATGGCATATGTTGCAGCGGGACGCTTGGATGCGTATATTACGATGAGGCTGTCGCCATGGGATTTCGCCGGCGGGCTTGTGCTTGTCCAAGAAGCCGGCGGCATCGTGACGAACTTATACGGCGAGCCGCTTGACTTGCTCGGGAAAAACTCTGTATTTGTTTCCAAACCGGGATTGCATGAAGAAATTTTGCAAAAATATATACATCGTTAAAAACGGGACAAATTGTGTATTGTCCCGTTTTTACAGCATTCCTTTTTCACGCATCCGCTTTTTGCGGGCAAAACCGATGCCGATGATGATAAACAAGGCGACAATGGAAGCAATGATGCCTATCATGCTTTGTTCTGCAATAAAAATGCCGATGGCCATGATGGCGATGACAGCGAATATAGCTAATAAAAACGATACAGGTTGAAACTGTTTCATCCCAATCCCCTTTCATGTTTTACGGTTTTTCTTTAGTCTACATGAAAACGTGCCGCTTTTCTATCCTCTTTTATGATATAATAAACGAGCAGTTTACACATTAGGAGTGACCGACATTGACAAGAAGAGAAGATCTTCGCAATATTGCGATTATCGCTCACGTTGATCATGGCAAAACGACGTTAGTTGATCAGTTGTTGCGCCAATCGGGAACGTTTCGCGCCAATGAACATGTGGAAGAACGCGCATTGGATCGAAACGATTTGGAAAGAGAACGTGGGATTACCATTTTAGCGAAAAATACAGCGATTCGTTATAAAGGAACGCGCATTAATATTTTGGATACACCGGGGCATGCCGACTTCGGCGGGGAAGTGGAGCGGATCATGCGGCTTGTTGATGGTGCTTTGCTCGTCGTTGATGCGTATGAAGGATGCATGCCGCAGACGCGCTTTGTGCTGAAAAAGGCGCTCGAACAGCAGCTTACCCCCATTGTCGTTGTCAATAAAATTGACCGAGAGTTCGCGCGGTCGGAGGAAGTGGTCGACGAAGTCATCGATTTATTTATCGAATTGGGCGCAACGGAAGACCAGCTTGAATTTCCGGTCGTGTATACATCCGCTTTGCATGGAACGGCAAGTTTGGATCCCCACAAACAAGAAGCAGATATGACGGCATTGTTTGAAACGATTATCACGCATATTCCCGCGCCGATCGATAATCGGGAAGAACCGTTGCAATTCCAAGTGGCGCTTCTTGATTATAACGACTATGTCGGACGGATTGGGATCGGACGCGTCTTCCGCGGCACGATGAAAGTCGGTCAGCAAGTAGCGCTAATGAAACTAGACGGTTCTGTCAAAACGTTTCGTGTGACAAAATTATTTGGGTTTATCGGCTTAAAGCGGATCGAAATCACAGAAGCAGGAGCGGGAGACATTGTTGCGGTAGCGGGAATGGAAGATATTAACGTCGGAGAAACGGTATGTCCGCTCGATCATCAAGAAGCGTTGCCGCCGCTTCGCATTGATGAGCCGACATTGAAAATGACGTTTTTAGTCAATAACAGCCCGTTCGCCGGGCGCGAAGGGAAATATGTGACGGCAAGAAAGCTAGAAGAACGCTTGCGCACTCAATTGGAAACGGACGTAAGCTTGCGTGTCGAAAACACCGACTCCCCTGATGCGTGGATCGTTTCTGGGCGAGGAGAGCTTCATTTATCGATTTTAATTGAGAACTTGCGGCGTGAAGGGTATGAGCTGCAAGTTTCCAAGCCGGAAGTCATTATGAAAGAAATCGACGGAGTGCTTTGTGAGCCGGTTGAACGAGTAATCATCGACATTCCTGAAGAATACACAGGCGCGATCATGGAATCGATCGGCATGCGCAAAGGCGAGCTCGTGGATATGATCCATAACGAAAATGGACAAGTTCGTCTTATCTTTATGGTGCCTTCGCGCGGGTTGATCGGTTATCGGACAGAATTTATGTCATTGACACGCGGATACGGAATTTTAAACCATTCGTTTGACCATTACGCGCCGGCGCAAAGCGGACAAATAGGCGGCCGCCGCCAAGGGGTATTGATTTCCATGGAAACAGGAAAAGCGACGGCGTACGGCATTATGCAGCTAGAAGACCGCGGCACCATTTTTGTAGAGCCTGGAACTGAAGTGTATGAAGGGATGATTGTCGGCGAGCACAATCGTGAAAATGATTTAGCCGTCAATATTTGCAGGGAAAAACATATGACGAACATCCGCTCCTCGACAAAAGAGCAAACCGTTACGATGAAAAAGCCGCGTTTGTTGACGCTCGAAGAAGCGCTGGAATATTTAAATGACGATGAATATTGTGAAGTGACGCCAAAATCGATTCGCCTGCGCAAAAAAATATTGAATAAAAGCGAGAGAGAAAAAATGGAAAAGAAAAAGAAAGCCGCTAAGCAGGCGAAATAAAGGGGGAAAGATGGTGAACGTCATAGAGCGCCTTACCTTTTTTGCTTCGCTATACAAAGTGCATACAGATCCGGAACGGGGCATGTGGCTTCTTTACATTACTGTACTCATTTTATCCGCTATCGTTTATCGCCTTGGTTTTGCGAAAAAACTGCCGCTATTGAAAAACGTCATCATCTATGTGCTACTCGCGTTAGGCTGCACGATTTTAACGTTTTTTGCGGTATTTTTGCCTGTCGCCGAAGGTTTGGTCGTGGCGGCTCTCGTCTTAATTATTTATAAAGTTCGCTTATACCAATCGAAAAAGCATGAGTAAGGCGGTGGGACGATGAAGTCGCTGCAAGACGCCCTTTATAATTGGTTGACGATTTACGTCGTGGCGCAGGCGCGTCCGGATGATGCGGCGGCGCAAGAAACCGCCGCCTTTTTTAAGGAAATATTGAAGCGTGATTTCAACGTCACAAAGGTGAAAGTAAAAAAAGAAGCAATGTATATCGTCGAGTACGAGAAAGATGGCGAGGAAAAATCAGCTCGTTTTCCAACGGAACTTATTGAGTCGATGCTTAAGCAAATTGAAGAAGCGCCTGAAAAATATCGCAATTATCCTTTGTAAAAAACGCCGGGAATCACTTCCCGGCGTTTTTTACCATTCATCGTTTGGCAATTTCGCACGATATATGCGAAATTTTCCGGTCGCTAGGCGCGCTTTCGTTTTTTCGGCGATCCGATCATGACATTCTTGGCACATGTATGTGTGAATCGGACGGTTGCGCAGTCGTTTGGCAAGCAATGATTCATCATCGATCGTGTCAATTCGGTCGCAAAGAACACATTTGACTCTCATCGTCCACCTCGTCGCTTTATTTCAATTTCATTTTTATTATATCATGAATCCGAACCCTTTTTACTTTCGCATTTTTAAGAAAAAATGTATGATAAACGAAGAGCATTTTTTAGGAGGGATAGCGATGCCAAATAAAGTGGAAGCCGCATTAACGGAACCGTTGTTTCAAGCGCTGCAAAAAGAACGATTTGTGACGATAGCGACGATCGACCATGAAACGGGCGGCCCGAATGTCAGCGCGATTTCATGGATTTATGCCCCTAGCGAAGAACATATCTATTTTGCCGTTGACAACCGCTCCCGCATTGTGCAAAACATTCGAAACAATCCGGCTATTGTTGTCAACATCATTGCTAACGAGTCCGTCTATTCGATTAGCGGAAAAGCGCATATTAAAGTCGAGAAAATCGAAGGCGTTCCCCTTAAACTGGCATTAGTCGATGTTGCCATTAACGAAGTGCGCGATGTTATGTTTTACGGTTCGAAAATCGTACAAGAACCAAAATATGAAAAGACGTACGATGCGCAGGCGGCGGCGAAACTGGACAATCAAGTAATGACGGCTCTGCGCAACGCATAAATCAAGGAGCTTAGCGCTTAAGGCTAGGCTCCTTATTTATTTAAGTGTTCGTTAGACTGGTTTTCTTGACGGTGATGGAGCTGTTCTTCTTCGCGCTTATTTAATTGCGAATCATTTTGTTCGGTCGGCTCCGGCGGGGTTGTTTCCAACAAATCGCTCGGAACTTCCGGCATGACGCGCCCGACGATATCGGCGATTTCATTCATAAACGCTTGAACGGGTCGCCCATTGTCGACTTGGTTGACGATATTTTCCAATCGAGTGTATAAATCAGGGTCAGCAATGATGATGGCATTTGCCCCGTAAGGATCTTTTTGCAACGTTTCGGCGACGGAATATTTAATCGTGCCGACGCGGGAAGCATCGATATTTGCGGCAACGTCAATGCCAACGATCGCGTATTTTCCGACAACAAGGGCGGCGGCGTCGTTTACGTTCGGCACGCGCTTGGCTAAATCCGCTAGACGATGGGCGATTTCTTGTCCTGATTTGTCAACTGTTTTTTCATCGGCCGTATTTTTGACACGGACAAGCGAGCGGTCCCCATCGCGGGCACTTTCGTTATTTCCAAAGTTGCACCCGCTTAGTAAACCGATGCATATCGCAATAAATAAATGTCGGCTCCAGTTCATTCTAGTTACACCTCTATTTTATTTTTTACTTTATTTTGCAATCATTCTTCTATCTTTATACATTTCCTCATACTATATAACAACGATCCCGTCCAAATATAAGCAAAGGAAAAAGCGAAAATGGGGGGCGTGGGAATTTGGGAAAAAAAATATATGTGTTGGATACGAACGTCTTATTGCAAGATCCGTATTCCATTTTCTCGTTTGAAGACAATGAAGTGGTCATTCCGGCTGTAGTGTTGGAAGAAGTGGATTCGAAAAAACGATATATGGATGAAGTGGGGCGAAATGCGCGCCAAGTATCGAAACTCATTGACCGCCTTCGTGAAAGCGGAAAGCTGCATGAAAAAATTCCGCTTGAAAACGGCGGGGTGTTGCGCATCGAATTAAATCATCGCTCCTTTCACCAGCTCCAAGAAATTTTTGTGGAAAAAACGAACGATAATCGCATTTTGGCCGTTGCCAAAAACTTATCGCTTGAAGAACAAGCAAAAGAAAACGGACGTTCCGTTATTTTAGTAAGCAAGGATGCCCTCGTCCGCGTGAAGGCCGATGCGATCGGGCTACAAGCAGAGGACTTTTTAAGCGACCGTGTCGTCGATGTTGACCATATTTATACTGGCTTTCTTGAACTGTACATAGGGACGGAGCATTTGCAACGATTTTATGAAAAAGGGGAGCTTGTTTTAGCGGACATTGCCAACCATCCGTTTTACCCAAATCAATTTATTGTCATGAAAGATGCTTTTGGCGGCTCGGCTTCCGCCCTTGGCATTGTCGATCATAGCGGAAAAAAAGTGAAAAAACTTTTGTTTCACCATGAACATATATGGGGAATTCGTCCGCGCAACGTGCAACAGACGATGGCGTTTGAATTGCTTATGCGCGATGACATTCCGCTTGTGACTTTGATCGGCAAAGCGGGAACGGGGAAAACGTTGCTTGCTCTTGCAGCGGGGCTGATGCAGACGGAAGATTTGCGCACGTATAAAAAGCTGCTTGTTGCGAGGCCAATCGTTCCGATGGGAAAAGATATCGGTTTTTTACCTGGGGAAAAAGAAGAAAAGTTGCGCCCGTGGATGCAGCCGATTTTTGATAATTTGGAATATTTGTTTAACACAAAAAAGGCGGGGGAGTTAGATGCGATTTTGGCGGGAATGAGTTCGATTGAAGTCGAAGCGCTCACGTATATACGCGGTCGCAGCCTGCCGGAGCAGTTTATCATTATTGATGAGGCGCAAAATTTAACGAAGCATGAAGTGAAAACGATTTTAACGCGTGTTGGAGAAAAAAGTAAAATCATTTTAATGGGAGATCCGGAACAGATCGATCATCCGTATTTGGACGAGTACAATAATGGGTTAACGTATGTCGTTGAAAAGTTTAAAGATCAAAAAATCGCCGGGCACGTCCGTCTCATCAAAGGAGAGCGCTCGACATTGGCGCAGCTTGCCGCGGATTTATTGTAAAAAAAGCAGGATGTCCCATCCGAGGACATCCTGCTTTAACGGACGACGAAACGGCGCACATGAGTAATCGGGGTTTCGCGGTTGGAGCCGTCGCCAAAATAAAAATGCACGGGTCCGTCTTCCCTTAACGGCTTTCCATCTTTAGAAAATCCAAGAATCGCCTCGTAAGCTTGCGCAAGCGGAATCGTTACTTCGTTATGCTCGGTGACGATAGTCAGCTCTTTTGCATCTGGGAGCGGCTCGGCGTTTTGCAAAAACGGAGCAAGCGGCATCGCGAATGTTCCTGTAATAATTTTTTCTTTTAGAAAACGTTTTTCTGTTTTCAATGTCGGCGGGAAAACGGCACCTTCTTGAATTTCCCGGTCCCAAAACGCTGACAGTTTTTTTATTTCCTCTTCTTCTTGTTGCCCGCTTTGCAGTTGATCATCAGATGATTTCGAAAAGTATGTGTTTAAATCGATTTTGCGGTCATCAAAAATCCATACTCCTGGATCCAACGTAATCGTAAATTTTACATTCCCTGTTATAAGAATAATATCGCTCATTTTTCCATCCTCTCCTCTACAGCAGCTGCTGTTTTTAGTATAATGGTAAATGGACAGTTTGTCATGTGCGAGATGGATGAGATTCTTTTTTTGCCAATGCCAACAAACAGCGCCTAAGCCGACATGGCTTGCAGCGTATAGCGTTGACAAGTGGTGTGAGTAAAATGTTTGTGGGAGAAATTCTTAGAATTCCCCGATGAGGGGGTTGGGAACGTAGGTTCGCAATTCCCCTCATCGGGGCCACCAAGCGAAGCGCGGTAAGATCCCAAGCAGGAAAGATGAAAAAAGGACTCTCTCCCTGGTAAGATATTCATTAACCACACTATCAAACAGGAGGAGAGAGTCCTATGAATATTCAACAACATCTTACCACAAATTCGTTGTCATGGAAAGAGATCGAACTTGATTTGTTTCGGGCCTTGCAAAACGCCTTCGCCGAGTTGTTTACGGCTTTGTTGGAGGACATCGACCGACAATTGGCGGAAACCCGGGACAAGCGCCGGTACCACTT
>NZ_FOJS01000090.1 GCF_900111865.1 Parageobacillus thermantarcticus
GCTAACGCCAATCGAAATTCATCTCCCGCTTATCGCTGGGCTATGCCCTTCACGCGCTTGAAGCGGGAGACTTCTTTCGGAACTATGTTAAAATTCTCCCACACTGCAATGCGTATTATACGGCAGCGCGGAACGGAGGGGCCCTTTTGGGGCGCCTTCTTTTTAGGAGGCGCGGAAGTTGCGGAAAAGCGATTTCGTTTTGGTTTTTGCGCATATTTGGCAAAACATCGAGTGACATCTATTATTCTTGAATCGAAATCGTTGTTTGTCCTACCACCAAAACAATGTAAGAACCTTCGCTTTCCAGCGGCCAATTTTTCCAGCTAGAGAGGAAAATGTTACACATAAACAAGCTGCGTTTTTTTATATCTGACAAAAGCACGTTATGTCATATTTTTGTTTGGAATGAAACAGATGGACAGAAGCAGCGCGAGGCCATTTTTGCGTTTTCTCGCTTTTCACGCCGAAATCTTACTTTTTTCTTTCGTAGACAAGGAGGTGTCACATTTTGCATACCGTCCAGCCGATCAAAGATAGGGAAAAGATCGAGGCGATGAAAAAGATTTTGCGCGCGTCGTCATTGCGGGATGAGCTTTTGTTTACGCTCGGGATTAATACGGGGCTGCGAATCAGCGACATCCTATCCTTGAAAGTCGGGGACGTCCGAAACGAAAAAGGTGTCGTCGAGCGCTTCGAGATCGTTGAGAAAAAGACGAAAAAGACGCGCATCGTTGCGCTGAACAAAAAGACGCGCCGCTTGATCGAACGGTATTTGGCGGCGGAACGGCCAAACGCGCGAAACGATGAGCCGCTGTTTCGCAGCCAAAAAGGCGGCGGGGCGATCAGCCGCCAGCACGCCCATTACATTTTAAACCGCGCTGCCAAGATGATCGGCGTCATGGAGCGCGTCGGAACGCACTCCTTGCGCAAAACGTTCGGCTATTTCGCCTACAAGCAAGGGACGGATCTCGCGATTATCCAAAAGCTTCTGAACCATTCAAGCCAAGCAGAAACGCTGCGCTATATCGGCATCACCCAAGAACAAATGGACGAAGTCGCGCTGAAATTGGACTTGTAAATTGGAAAACCGCGCCGTCCCTTTCATTTTTCCGCCTTCTCGCCCGCTTTTGTCCGAAGCGTCCAAAATTCGGCACTCGCTTCATTCGGAGCGATTCGAAACGGTCTAGCACGCTGGTTCTCTCCACAGCCGCGCGATTTTCGCCCAAGCGTTCTACAACGGATACTTCTTCGAATCAATAAACAAACCAAAGAACAAATAAATGAATATTTTAGTCAACCAACCAATAAATAAATCTATAAAACAATAAACCGGTAAATAAATGAATCAACGAACCAACGTTTATTTCTTCTTTTCTTCCTAACAATATTTCTTGCAATCTACCTTTCTATAAACAAAGCAAGGAATATTTCCGCCTACGCGAAGCGCGCATCCACAAGACCGCACGCGCGCAATAGAGAAGAAAAGCAACCAATGCAAAAACGGCTAGAAAGGAGTTTCGTTTCTTCGGTTTGCTAGTTTGCGGCTATCGCACCAAAAAATAAACATCGCGTTAAACGTACAAAAACGGCCATTACAGCCGTTTTTTTCTTTCCGAATAGGAAAACCATTGCCCCGGGGTTTAAAACGCGTTATACGCCAAAATAAACGCTTTTCCGGCGTTTGCGATAAAACTCTATGAGTCTATCATTTTCAATGTTCGGCCAATCGGTTCAATGGATTTTTTTGTAAACTAGCTGTTGCCTTCTGTTTGGCCGATATCGCGAGCGGAATCGGGCTCAATCGATTTTTTGTAATCCCCTTTAATATTTAATAATTATAATGGATTTTCCGCCAAGTATGTAGCGCTTCTGTCGAACGGACAAGCCCCGCTTAGCCGATTTTTCCACCGGAATTTCTGTTGTTTCGCGGAATATAAGATGGCGCTCCGGCTATGGGCGACAAATATCGCTCCAGCGAAACAAGTTTTTTCACTAAATGACAAAAGTGGAAATTTTTTAACATGAATCGATTGTTTTTGCAAGCAATCCCTTTTTGCAATATTTTATATATTTTTTTATATATTTTTTTAATTATTTTAGGGAGCCGCGAAACCCTTGATAAATCAACGTTTTTGGCGTTTAAACCGTACATTTTTGGTGCTAAAGCGTACATTTTTGGTGTTCAAACCGTACATTTTTGGTTTCAAAGCGTACATCACTTGCAAAGATGTACTTTTTCATTTTGCGGATTAAATGTAAAATAAAAAATAAACAGAAAATTGAAATTTTTTTTGTAGTTGGAGGATTGGGGATGGAGCCATCTGTTACGCGGCAATCTAATAATAATTCGGTGACGAAATCGAATATATTGATTGAAGCGAGTTATAAGTTGACCGTAACGGAACAAAAAATTATTTTGTATCTCGTCAGCCAAATCAATAAAGATGACGACGATTTCAAGATGTATACGTTGCCGATTCAGCACTTTTACGAATTGCTTGGATATCGGGGCAGCCCGAAGTACAGCGAAATGCGCGAGATAACGCGAAACTTAATGAGGAAAATATTGGAAATAAAAGAAGGGACAAAGCTGAAACAAATGAGCTGGATTTCGTATGTCGAGTACGACGAGCACTCCGGGCGCGTCAGCTTGTCTTTTGACCCGCGGCTGAAGCCGTATTTGCTTCAGCTGAAAAAAGAATTCACGACATACCGCTTGAAAAACGTAATGGAATTGAAAAGCGGCTATTCGATCCGCATCTATGAAATTTTGAAAAGATGGCAGTTTATCAACGACGTGGAAATTCCGCTCGATGAGCTGCGAAAAATGGTGGGGGCGACCGACAAGTATCTCGAATACCATAATTTCAAAAAAAGGGTCCTTGCCCCGGCAAAAAAGGAAATCGCGGAGAAGACGGACCTGGCGTTTGAGTATAAAGAAGTCAACTACCCAACGGCTAAAGCCGTGGGCTTGCAGCTAGCCTAATTGGCTGCCGCGTTCGGCTGGTTGACAGCAGCCCTGCGGATGTTTTCC
>NZ_FOJS01000017.1 GCF_900111865.1 Parageobacillus thermantarcticus
GAACTTCTTTCGCTTTCTTGGATACAGTTGAATAATGGAATCGCGGCAATCCATACAGAGGCCCCACATCGGCTCCGTGGCGAAAGCTTTTCCATTGATGCATGGCGGCCAGCAGGAAGAAGTGAATCAACTCGCGCAACGTAAAGGTTCGAGACGAATCACGATACCCAACCGCTTCGGCAATCAGTTGAATCTCTTCATCCGAAACAAGTTTTTGCATCAAATTCGGGAGTGTGGTATGCTTGTTCATAGAGAGCACCTCCTGGGTTTGTTTGTGTCGCTACTCACATTCTACAGGAAAGGTGCTCTTTTTTCTATACCCTTTGGATTTTATTGGATAATCAACACGCCTGCCTGCCTGCAATGCTTCCGGAATTAAACTCATCATGGAAGCTGCCATCATAATTCCGGCTGAAAACGCCAGTAATATGTCGCGCCATCGGTGGGTAATCGATTTCGCTAAAAATAAAATGGGAACTGCACCTAATCCAGTTGATAATGCGGAAAGTATGCTGCCGATTAATACTTCTTGCATCTAATCCTCCTTTTCTATAGTGATCAAGCCCGCAAAATTGTGTAAAAACAAAACAGTAAAAAGCAGTTTTATTTTTCCGTAATTCCAAGTTTACTGTACTGGTAGTGGAATTTTACACAATAATTTGGACTTGACCTTTCTGTAGTTTTTACAATATGCGTTTCCTAACAAAAAGTGATAAACGCCCAAGCAATAAAAATAATTTATTCATAATACTATAATATATAAACAAAAATCACAAATGGCGAGTATCCTATAAAATAGATCGTGTAGGCGAAGGTCTGTTCAAAAAATATTTGCACTGCATTTGACATTTAAAGTATAATGCAAGTAAGAAATTGGCTTTTAAGCATGGATGGTAAGGCACGAATGTTGTTGATCCACACGAATTGATGTTGCGTTCTTTTCGCTTTTTATGCAAATTCAAGTGCCAACTTGTATAAAGATTTTGAATTTAACTAACAAAAGGGTTTGATTGTGGATGACAAGGGAGAAAGACATTGAACAATCATTAAAACTGTTTATCGTATTATCAAGAGCATATCGGGCTGTCAACGATCAAGTGAACAAGTCGATTCAATCGTTCGGCGTAAATCCGACGGAGTTTGCGGTTTTAGAATTGCTTTACCATAAAGGCGACCAGCCGCTACAGCAAATTGGCGAAAAAATTTTGCTCGCCAGCGGCAGCATTACGTATGTAGTGGATAAATTGGAGCAAAAAGGGCTCATTGTGCGAAAGGCGTGCGAAAAAGACCGACGCGTTACATATGCTTCGATTACGGAACAAGGAAAAGCGTTCATTGAGGAAGTTTTTCCGCGGCATGCACAAACGATTCATGAAACGGTCTCCGGTTTGACAGCCGAGGAAAAAGACAAAGCGATCGATTTATTAAAAAAATTAGGATATGGGGCAAAACAGAAATCATAAGGGGCTGGCGAAAACGATCATTCGTTTCTGCCAGCCCTTTATTCGTTGCGGTTTAAGAAAGCGACGGAAAAAGGCGCACAGGTGATGTTCTCCTGTGCGCCTATAAATATTTTGCAAACCAGCCGACAATATGATTCAGCCGTTCGAGGCGAAGTGTCGGCGGACCGCTGCGGGACAAATCGTGGTTCGCTTCCGGAAAGCGGACAAGCTTCGTTTCCCGTTTTAAATGTTTCAGGGCGATAAACAGCTGTTCCGCTTGTTCGATCGGACAGCGATAATCTTTTTCGCTATGAAGAATTAATAACGGAGTCCGAATGTTTTTCACATATTTCAACGGAGAGTGGCGCCAAAGCCGCTCTGGATTTTCCCATACGTTACAACCGACTTCCCATTCCGTGAAGAAATAACCGATATCGCTCACTCCATAGAAGCTGAGCCAATTGGAAATTGACCGCTGCGTTACCGCCGCTTTAAATCGGTCCGTATGCCCGACGATCCAGTTCGTCATAAATCCGCCATAGCTTCCGCCTGTGACGCCGAGACGAGTTTCATCAATAAAATCAAAATGGGCAAGTGCGTATTCGACACCGCTCATAATATCTTCATAGTCCATTCCTCCGTAATCACCGCGTACGGCATTGACAAATGTTTGTCCATAGCCGTGGCTGCCGCGCGGATTCGTAAACAGCACCGCATATCCTTTCGCCGCAAGCACCTGCATTTCATGGAAAAAGGTGAAGCCGTACATCGCATGCGGTCCGCCGTGAATCTCTACAATCATCGGCACTTTTTGTCCATTTTCAAGATGAGGAGGCTTCATCAGCCATCCTTGAATGTTCCAACCATCGCGGGACGGGTACGAAAACTCTACAGGTGTGGAAAGGACAAGCTCCTTTTCCAACTTCTCATTGGCATTTGTTAGCTTTTTGCGTTTTCCGTCGCGAAGAGAAACGGCGTATAAGTCGCCAATATGAGTCGGATCGCTAATTGCCGCAACCGCGATATAATCATGCGGATGAATGGTTAATCCGTATAAATGGAAATCGCCGATAACTACTGGGGTAATCGTTCCGTCTAGCGCTACGTGGTAAAGGTTGACGCGCCCTCGCTCGGAAGCAAGAAAATACAGGCCGTTTCCTTCTTTATGCCAAATGAGTCCGGGACTTGGGGCGTCGGAATGCATGTCGCCTACCATCGCGTCGCCAACATGCACATCCCAATTGGCGGTCAGCGCCCGTTTTTCTCCGCTGGCAACATCAAAAGTCCAAACCCGGTTTAATGTGGCGCCTAAATATTCGAGTTCATGTCCAATCGCCGCGAGCATTTTTCCATTCGGAGACCAAGATAGCGAAGTGAAAAGCCCGTCTCCATTTGTGATTTTTCTCGTTTTTCCGCTCTCGATATCCAAAAGAAATATATCGCGCGTAAATGTGAAATCAGGCTCCTCACTTCGGTTGGCGGTAAAAGCGACTGTTTTGCCGTCAGGAGATATGGTGAATGAGCCGATCTCGTCATCGCCATCGGTTAGCCCTTGAATTTCGCCAGTTTCTACGTCGATGCGAATAAGCACATCTTGTTTATCATCGCGAAATCCTGCTGCATCAGATTTGTATTGCAAACGCTCTACAATAAGCGGTGTCAGTTCGTGTTTTTTGCTTTCTTGTTTGTCTTGCTCCTCGCGTTCGTTGAGCGTTTCTTTCTTGCCGAGAGAAGTGAGAGCTACGAGAAACCGCCCATTTGGCGACCAGCGCAGCTGGCGCACTCCGTTTTTTAATGAGGTTAACTGGCGCGCTTCCCCGCCGTCTGCCGGCAGAAGCCAAATCTGCGTTTTTCCGGATCGGTTCGAAAGAAACGCGATTGTTTTTCCATCCGGGGACCAACGTGGAAAAGCGTCTTTTACTTTTCCAAACGTCCATTGTTTCACGGTGCCATCTGCTAATGATAAAAGAAAAAGGTGGGAGCGATATTCCCGCTCGTCATCAATCGTTTTTTGCACAAACATGATTTTCCCGCCATCTGGCGAGAATTGAGGGTCGCTCACAAAGCGGATGCGGAAAAGATCTTCGGCAGCAATGCCGCGCGTTGTTTTTTTCTTTACATGATGTACAGTCATGCAAGCCACTTCCTTCATCAAAAATTTTCTCGATCATTATTTCGATATGCGAATGATTTTTTCCTTCTTAAGACATGGGGAAAAACAAAAAAGAACGCTTGGAATTCCCAAGCGTCCGCTTCTTATTACGCCGAAATTTTTTGTTTTTCCTCTGATTGCTGTGCCGCTTTTTTCACTTGCGGGTAGAAGATGACGCCGCTTAGAAGCAGGGCGACGCCAAGCATAAACGTTTTTATGTCCGCGGTTCCGGAGATGATGACCCAAATCGAATAGATTGTCGCAAGTGCGGCGATCACCCCGTCAATGACGCGATCACGTGAAGTTCGCTGATACGTTTCGCCGGTAAGCGCCAATTTTAATTGGAAAACGGAAGCGATAAAATATGGAACGAGATACGCCAATGTCGCGATGTAAATGACAAAGTCAAACGCCGCTGACATCGAATTAGAAATGGTCGAAAAAATAAAAATTTGCGCCAACCCGTTGGAAAGCAATAAAGAAAAGCTTGGCACCTCTTTTTTGTTTTCTTTTAAAAACGCTTGAATAAACATACCTTGTTTTGCCGCTTGGTACGGCACTTCCGCGCTTAATAACACCCAACCGAGCGTGGAGCCGAGCAAGCTGATCAATCCGAGTCCGGCTAGAACGTAGCCTCCGCTTGGTCCTAAAATCGTGACAATCGTGTCGACAAGCGGTTTTTCCGATTGAATAAGTTCTTTTTGCGGCAATATGCCCATGACGAGCACGCTAATACCGATATAGATCGCGAGAGCAATGAGCAAACCGAGAATGGTTGCGCGCTTTACGTCCGCTTGCTTACGTGCCCGTGAAGCAAAAACAATCGCCGATTCCACGCCGACAAACGCCCATAGTGTCGATACAGCCGCATTATTGATTTGACCTAACAATCCGATCGAATGTCCCGCTTCATCATAACGCGGTGCGACAAACGAACCGATCGTGCTTTTTTCAAACGCAAATAAAGCGATAACGATAAATAGGAAAAATCCGAGCACTTTCGCTGCGGTAGCGACAAAGTTTAGCTTTCCCGCGTCTTCGATGCCGCGCAAAATGATGAAATGCATTCCCCATAACAATGCGGTACATATAAGAAACGTCAACAAGTTCCCAAGCTTTACATCAAGAGGACCGATGGAAAATAACGTTTGTTTTCTTGTTAAAATTGGAAAAAACGTTGATAAATAGCTGGTAAACGTCGTAATAATCGCCACGTTGCCGGCAAAGTTGCCAATCCAATATCCCCATGAAGACATAAAGCCAGATAGGATCGAGATGTTCGAGCCTTTCGGAAACAATTCTTTCGCATAAATCTGCGGCCCGCCGTTTAGTTCCGGTTTGCGAATCGCCAAATTACCGAATACGAGCGCCGTCATTAACACGCCGGCGCCCGTGAGCAGCCATGCTAAAATTACGCCAAGCGGGCTTGCCGCTTCTGCTAGCGAGCGCGGCAGCATAAAAATTCCCGATCCCACCATATTTCCAACGACAAGCGCCGTTAATAACCATAATCCAAGTTTTTGCTGTTGCAAAGTGGATAGCTCCTTCCTGACGATAATTAAGTTTTAGCTTTTTTCGCAAAAAAATACACCCCAAAGTTTTCAACGGGTGCATGTGGCCATCCGCATTTAACTTCCAATCGATAGTGCTTCATCGTTTGTTGCAACGATGCATGTTCGGATACAGGCCCAGTCTACGGCGTCAGAGTCCGACTCAAACTTCGGCAACTTTCCTCATTGGCTCTTTGCGTCTCGTTTCTATAACTCTTGTTCATTGCAGCCTGTATCCCGTCTATGTGGATGAGAAAGAAAAAATATTCAATTGGTGTTATTATTATACGTTCTTTCGACAAATTTCGTCAACAACCTTTTGTAATCGAAAAAAAGGATTTTCCGTGTATGAATGGAATACAATCTAAGATAAGGAAAACGAGAGAAAAGGAAGGGATTGCGTTGAAATTTTCTGAGTTTCGCTATGAACGGCCGAATATCGAGAAGCTGAAAGCATCATTTCAACAGGCGCTGCAATCGTTCCAGAAGGCAAGCAGCGTAGAAGAACAGGATGAGGCGATGAAGGAAATTAATAAGCTTCGCAACGATTTCAGCACGATGGCGCAAATTTGCTATATTCGCCATACGATTGATACGAACGATGAGTTTTATAAGCAGGAGCAAGATTTTTTCGATGAAGTTGAGCCAATTGTTAAAGGGCTTGTGAACGATTATTACCGTGCGCTTGTTTCGTCTCCGTTCCGTTCGCAGCTTGAAGAAAAATGGGGGAAACAGTTATTTGCGCTCGCTGAGACGGAATTAAAAACGTATTCTCCAGACATTGTGGAAGATCTGCAGCTGGAAAATAAGCTGACGAGCGAATATACAAAATTGGTCGCTTCGGCAAAAATTTTCTTTGAAGGGGAAGAACGGACGTTAGCGCAGCTGCAGCCGTTTGTCGAATCGCCGGACCGCGAGATGCGCAAGCGGGCGAGTGAGGCGCGTTTTGCCTTTTTCCAAGAACATGAGGAGAAGTTCGATGAAATTTACGATCAGCTTGTGAAAGTGCGCACCGCCATCGCGCAAAAGCTCGGATTTAAAAACTTCGTGGAACTCGGTTATGCCCGTCTTGGACGGACTGATTACAACGCCGAGATGGTCGCGAAATTCCGCAAACAAGTCGAAAAGCATATCGTTCCAATTGCTGTGAAGCTTCGCGAGCGGCAGCGGGCGCGCATCGGTGTCGAGAAGCTGAAATATTATGATGAAGCGTTTGTTTTTCCAACCGGCAATCCAACGCCAAAAGGGGACGCAAACTGGATTATTGAAAACGGGAAAAAGATGTACGAAGAACTGTCGCCGGAAACAGGCGAGTTTTTCCGGTATATGATCGATCATGAACTAATGGACCTCGTTGCGAAAAAAGGAAAAGCAGGCGGCGGCTATTGCACCTATATCGAAAATTATAAAGCGCCGTTTATTTTCTCGAACTTTACCGGCACATCCGGAGACATCGACGTGCTTACCCATGAGGCGGGGCACGCGTTTCAAGTGTATGAAAGCCGCCATTACGAAATTCCGGAATACATCTGGCCGACCTTGGAGGCATGCGAAATTCATTCGATGAGCATGGAATTTTTCACATGGCCGTGGATGAAGTTATTCTTCGGGGAAGATGCGGAAAAATATAAATTCTATCATTTGAGCGATGCTTTATTATTTTTGCCGTATGGCGTAGCGGTGGACGAATTTCAGCATTTCGTATACGAAAATCCGAACGCAACGCCGGCGGAACGGAAGCAAGCATGGCGGAAGATTGAAAAGAAATATATGCCGACACGAGACTATGACGGCAATGATTATTTAGAACGCGGCGGCTTTTGGCAGCGGCAAAGCCATATTTATACGAATGCATTCTACTATATCGACTATACCCTTGCGCAAATTTGCGCGTTCCAATTTTGGAAACGTTCGCGTGAAAACTATGAAGAGGCGTGGAATGATTATTTAACCTTATGCCGTCAAGGCGGAAGCAAGCCGTTTACCGAATTGGTCCGCGCCGCCAACCTCATTTCGCCGTTTGAAGACGGATGCGTTCAAGCGGTAGTCGATGAGATCGAACAATGGCTTGATCAAGTTGACGACCGGAACTTATAACGAAGGGGACAAGGAAGAAATCAAGACGGTTTCTTCCTTGTCTCTTAAAAATATGGAGAAAAGATATTGAGCCTGCTCATATCTATTGAAAAGGGCGAATATGCCGAAAGATATTCTTATGGCGGCTGATAAATACAATGGGGGAGGAAGGAGCATGAATGTTCGCAAAGCAACGACCGATGATGCGCACGCCATCGCCATCGTGCATGTCGAAAGCTGGAAAACGACATATGAAGGGATTGTGCCTGCGGAGTATTTGGCGCAATTAAGCGTAAGCGAAAAAGAACAGCTCTGGCAGCGTGGATTGAATCAACCGAAGCATTCTATTTTTGTCGCGGAGAAAGACGGAAAGGTATGCGGGTTTATTTCCGGCGGCAAAAACCGCGCTACACAAGGGAAAGAAGCGGAGTATGAAGGGGAAATATACGCAATCTATTTATTGAAAGAAGCACAAAGGAAAGGATATGGCACAAAGCTCGTTCGTGCGTTGGTGGAGGATTTTCGCCAAGAAGGCATTGGCTCGATGATTGTGTGGGTGCTTGCCGATAATCCGTCGCGCCGTTTTTACGAGCGGCTAGGCGGAAAGAAAATCGCTAAGGAAGTCATTGACATCGGTGGGAAAAAGCTGGCTGAATGGTGCTATGGATGGAAAAACATCGAATATTTCACATAAATAAACAGCTGCCTAGGCGCAAGGCAGCTATAAAAAATATTTAATGAGTGATTACTCACTTCAAAATATGATCAATATCGTGTAAAATATAAGTGAGTAATCACTCATTATAGAGGAGGGAAATTCATGCCAGAAAAGCCGTGTATTCGCCTGGAACATGTGACAAAACGATTTGGGAAAAAGACGGTTGTTGAAGATGTATCGCTTGACGTGCACAAAGGAGAAATTTTCGGGTTGCTCGGTCCTTCCGGAGCGGGGAAAACGACGATTGTCAAAATGATCGCTGGCATTGACGAAGCCACGAGTGGAACGATTCATGTATTAAATAAAAAAATGCCTGACTTACATGTGATGGAACGTATCGGTTTTATGGCGCAGTCTGACGCCTTATACGGGGAATTAACGGCGTTTGAAAATTTACAGTTTTTCGCTTCGATTTATGGATTAAAAGGAAAAAAGCAAAGAGAACGTATTGATGACGTGATGAATCTTGTCAATCTGACAGACGATATGAAAAAGCCCGTCCATCAATATTCAGGAGGGATGAAACGGCGGTTATCGCTGGCGATATCTTTGCTGCATGAACCGGAAGTACTGCTTTTAGATGAGCCGACGGTTGGCATCGATCCTGTGCTTCGCCAAGCCATTTGGGAAGAACTGGAGAGAATTCGCCAAAACGGAACGACGATTGTCGTAACGACCCATGTCATGGATGAAGCGGAAAAATGCCAGCGTCTCGCCATGATTCGCGATGGCCGTCTCATCGCGGTCGGCAGTCCGGATGAGTTAAAAAAAGAGACAAATTCGGAAACGATCGAGCAAGCCTTTTTATATTTTGGAGGTGCAAGATGATGAGAGTTCGCGCCATCGTCGTTCGTATCATTCGCCAGTTTTTCCGTGATAAACGAACGCTTGCGTTAATGATTGTGGCCCCGATGTTTGTATTATTGTTGATGAACCTTGTGTTTAATGGCGAGGAATATCAGCCAACGATTGCCGTTAGTAAAAAAACTCCAGATGTTGTGGTGGAAAAGTTAACGAAATACGATGCGGATGTCAAAAAACTTACGGAAGCAACGGCTCGTAAACAGTTAGAAAAACAACAAATTGACGCGTTTATGGAAATGGATGAAGGAACTCCGAAAATTACGTTGGAAGGAAGCGATCCGACTGTTAATAAAGCGGTGCTTATGACTGTACAAAAAGCGTTACAAGAATTAGTTCCGCAAACACGATCATTGCAATGGAAAACAACGTATTTGCACGGTTCAGAGGATATGGCACTATTTGACAATTTCGGTCCTGTGTTAATCGGCTTTTTCGTTTTCTTTTTCGTTTTCCTAATCGCTGGTGTTTCGTTCCTGCGCGAGCGTACAAGCGGAACGCTCGAACGATTGCTTTCAACGCCGCTGAAGCGCTGGGAAATCGTGGCTGGCTACATTGTTGGATTTGGTTTATTTACGACATTGCAGGCGAGCTTAATTGCTTGGTTTGCTGTGGATATTCTTGACATGATGATGGAAGGTTCTTTCGTATACGTGCTATTGATAACATTCTTATTGGCGATGACCGCTTTAACGTTAGGAATGTTGCTGTCTGCTTTTGCGAATAATGAACTGCAAATGATGCAATTTATCCCGCTCGTTGTCATCCCGCAAGTGTTCTTTTCCGGCTTGTTTAACTTAGATACGATGGCGGAATGGCTTCGTTCTTTAAGCGTGGTTATGCCGCTGACGTACGGAGCGGATGCGCTGCGGGAAATTATGGTTCGCGGCAACGGCTGGAATGAAATTGCTAAAGACGTATATGTTTTACTTGGTTTTGCTATCTTGTTTATGATATTAAATGTAGTAGCATTAAAAAAATATCGAAAATTGTAAGGAGTACAAAGAATGAACGAACAGCAGTGGCTGAAAGAATTGTTGCAACGAAACGGGGAAGATGTGAAGCTTAGTGAAAAGCAAATCAAAATTTTACAAGCGGCGATTGAAATGTTCGCCGAAAAAGGCTATGCCGCCACTTCGACAAGCGAAATCGCAAAACGGGCGGGCGTCGCGGAAGGAACGATTTTCCGCCATTATAAAACGAAAAAAGATTTGCTGCTTGCGATTGTCACTCCGACGCTGTTTAAATCCGTCGCCCCATTTTTGGCGAAAGAGTTTGTCAAAGAGGTGTTTGAAAGCCAGTATCAAAGCTATGAAGACTTCATTCGCGCACTTTTGCGAAACCGTTATCAATTTGTGAAAAAATACTTGCCGGCAATCCGAGTGTTCTGGCAGGAAATCGCGTTTCATGCGGAAATTAAGGAGCAGTTTCAGCGGATTTTTACGACACATGTCTATCAAAAATTTAAGCAAATCGTCGAGCATTTTCAAGAAAAAGGGGAACTGACCGCCATTCCTGTTGATTCGGTCATCCGCATGACGATCACGACGATTGCCGGATTTTTGCTGACGCGGTTTATCGTGTTGCCAGATTATGACTGGGACGATGAAGCGGAAATGGAACGGACGGTTCAGTTTTTAATGCACGGTCTTTCCAAAAAAGATGGATGGTTTGCGTGAAAATTCCATCGCCGATACCAGGGGCTGAAATTTCACTATCAGCGCCTATAGCTGCTTAGTGATTTTTGGATGTTGCGCTATTTTAGCCAGCTCTATTATGTTTTTAACCGGCTTGCACATTAGGATAGTAGCAGGAGAGATTGCCGCATTTTTTGGCAATCGCATCCTGCTATTATTTTAGCTGATTCTTTGGGGCCTGTAGCAGCAAGGTTGGTATTATTATCTTAATACTACCATTATAGATTTTGGATACTATTGATTGAAACTGTTTTTTATTATTCTTGCCTCCGCTTTTTCAGGAGGCACTTCTGCGCTTTCTGAAATATTTTTTTAATCTTGGTAGGAAAATCCTTTTGAGTTGCGGAGAAGATTTCTATGTTCATAATCATGCAGCAATAGCTGGACAGCATCCGGTCTGGAATAATGGCCCGATCCGTCAAACACTACTTTTGCTACCTTAATCTCATTTGCATGGTAACCAGCGTAAACAATCGTATCTTCTCTTCGTTATAAACTGGTCCAATGGGTTGACGTCGCAACATCGCCTACCGCCTAGCTGAAATCCATTTTCGGGCTGTCAGTAAAATGTTTATAATTTCGATTCAAAATCTTGTTTCCGTAACAAACCAGACACGCTGATAATAAAGCTTCCCGATTCAAACTTTTCCAATGATTTCAGTGACTTCATTTGGAAGTGGCAATAAAGTTGCTTTAAAGCGCTACATTTCATTCATACCATTTATCTATTGTGCTTGCGTAACCAGCTTACGAGAAACCAAAAATTTTGTAACTAATTGACTACATAATTATTTTTATTAAAATATTGAATATTAATAATATTGTTAATAATCTGTTTTTTGAAGTAAGGGGGAGAGGCAATGAAAGCTGCGAAAATTATTCAGCACAAAAGACCGTTGGAAATTTTAAATGTTCCGGATCCTCAACCTGGTCCGGAAGATGCGGTGATTAAAATCGAAGCTTGCGGGGTTTGTCGTAGCGACTGGCATGCGTGGCAAGGGGATTGGGCGTGGATCGGTTTGTCCCCGGAATTACCGATAACACCTGGACATGAATTTGGGGGTGTAATCGAAGAAGTTGGCAAAGATGTGAAGTCATTTTGCCCGGGAGATCGTGTCACCGTTCCGTTCCATTCCGCTTGCGGGCGATGTGAATATTGCAAAAAAGGTGTGCCGAATTTATGCGAAAACCTGCAAATTTATGGCTTGGTTTCTGGATTTGAAGGCGGGTATGCGGAATATGTATTAGTTCGCAATGCCGATTTTAACCTGATCAGACTCCCTGAAAATGTTGACAGTTTAACAGCTGCTGCTTTAGGCTGCCGTTACATGACGGGATATCACGGTATTGTCAGAGGAAATGTCAAGCCTGGTGATTGGGTGGCCGTGCATGGAGCAGGCGGCGTCGGTCTTTCTGCTATTCAGGTGGCCAATGCATTAGGAGCGCAAGTTATAGCCGTTGATATTGATGATCAAAAGCTTGAAATCGCAAAACAGGAAGGCGCTATTGCGGTTGTCAATGCGAGAAAAGAAAACGTTGTTGAAGCAATAAAAGAAATCACAAAAGGGGGCGCACATGTCGGACTGGATGCTTTAGGCATTAAGGATACCGTTCTTAATTCGGTTCTATCTTTAAGAAAAGGAGGAAGACATGTTCAAGTAGGTTTAACCACATCAGAAGAAGGAGGTTTTGTCTCGCTTCCTGTTGACCTAATTACAGCATCTGAAATTGAATTTGTCGGAAGCATTGGAAATCCTCATCCTGACTATCGCGGCTTACTGAGCTTAATTTCTTCCGGGCGGTTGAGTCCGAAGCGCTTGGTTGAACGTGAAATCAAATTGGAAGATGTAAACGCTGTATTTGAAAATATGTCACAATATAATACGAAAGGGTTTAACGTAATTACTAAATTTTAATGGACCACAATCAAACCCTTCTGGAAGGATTCAAGCAGGGTGACAGTCTGCGAAAAGATGGGCCTGCCGCCTCAACCTTTAGTAGGATTTGATTTTTGTTTTAAGTTTATCTAACGGCTGTTTCTGAAAAGCCGCCAGCAAATTATGAAATTTATATAATAATGTGCAAGCGAATAGGCAAAAAAAACCGCCTTTCCCATAAGGGATTAGGCGGTTTGTTTATGCAAAGCTTTTGCGACGATCGCGTCATTTTCGACATCGATGCGAATCGCTTGCACTTGATCGTTTTCATCAAGCAAGACGTCGGCGATTTTGTCTTCGACGTGTTCTTGGATGACGCGGCGGAGCGGACGAGCGCCGAACGCTGGATGGTAGCCAAGTTCCGCCAATTTTTCTTTCGCCGCTGGCGTTACATCAAGGTCGATGTGTTGTTCGCGCAATGTCGCTTTGACTTCGTTGAGCATGAGATCGACAATTTGTAACATATGTTCTTTTTGCAACGGTTTGAATTCGATAATCGCATCGAAACGGTTTAAAAATTCCGGCTTGAAGTAGGCGTTTAACGATTCAAGAACGCTTGTGTGCGTCGTTCCTTGTTTTTCGAAGCCAACTGTAATTTTTTTATCAGTTACGCCGGCGTTGCTTGTCGCGATGATGACCGTGTCTTTAAAGCTTACGGTGCGGCCTTGGCTGTCAGTGAGGCGGCCGTCTTCTAAAATTTGCAAGAAGATGTGTTGCACGTCCGGGTGCGCTTTTTCAATCTCGTCAAGCAAGATAATGCTATATGGATTGCGGCGCACTTTTTCCGTAAGCTGACCGGCTTCTTCAAAACCGACATAGCCAGGAGGCGAACCGATTAATTTCGATACAGAATGTTTTTCCATATATTCGCTCATATCGAGACGAATCATTGCGTCTTTTGAGCCGAACAATTCTTCGGCGAGCGTTTTTGCAAGCTCTGTTTTCCCGACGCCGGTCGGACCGACGAATAAGAACGAACCGACTGGACGATGTTTTGCTTTTAATCCCGCACGGCTGCGGCGGATCGCTTTCGCTACTTTTTTCACCGCTTCTTCTTGACCAATCACTTTTTTCGCTAAGTTTTCTTCTAAATGTTTCATTTTTTCTTTTTCATCTGCTTGCAGTTTGCCGACAGGAATGCCCGTTTTTTCTTCGATGATGCGTTGGATATCGGCAACATCGACGACTGGACGTTCTTGGCTGACGCCTTCTTGCAATTGTTTTTCTAATTTCAACTCTTCATCGCGCAATTTCGCTGCCAGTTCATAATTTTCTTCTTGCGTTGCTTTCGCTTTTTCTTTAGCGATTTGCGCAAGGCGCTCTTGAATTTGTTTTTCATCTGTCGGGCCGATGCGCAAGTTCGCTTTGGAACCGGCTTCGTCTAACAAGTCGATCGCTTTGTCCGGCAAGAAGCGGTCTTGAATGTAGCGGTGCGACAATTTCACGCACGCTTCAATCGCTTCATCCGTATATTTCACATGGTGGAATTGCTCGTATTTCGGCTGAATGCCTTTTAAGATCGTGATCGCTTGTTCGACCGTTGGCTCATGGACAAGAACTGGTTGGAAGCGGCGTTCAAGCGCGGCGTCCTTTTCAATTTGCCGGTATTCTTTCAATGTTGTCGCGCCGACGACTTGCAATTCGCCGCGGGCAAGCGCTGGTTTTAAAATGTTGCCGGCGTCCATCGAACCTTCCGCCGAACCGGCGCCGACGAGCAAGTGAATCTCGTCGATGAAGAGAATGACGTTTTTGCGTTGTTGCAATTCAGCGATAAGACGTTTCATGCGCTCTTCGAATTGACCGCGAATGCCTGTGTTGGCGACAAGCGATGCGACGTCAAGCAAATATACTTCTTTATTTAATAGTTTTTCCGGAACTTGCCCTTCCGCGATTTTCAAGGCAAGCCCTTCGACGATCGCCGTTTTCCCAACGCCCGGTTCCCCAATTAATACCGGGTTGTTTTTATTGCGGCGGTTTAAAATTTCAATGACGCGTTCGATTTCTTTGTCGCGGCCGATGACTGGATCAATGAGGCCAGCTTTCGCAAGTTGCGTTAAGTTGCGGCCAAATTGATCGAGGAAGCCGCCGCCTTTTCTGTTTCGGTGCGATGGTTGTGCGGCTTTTGGCTGCGGCGTGTTCATTTCCGAAATTGGCGAAAATCCGTTCATGAAGAAATCATCAAACGGGAATGACGAAAAGCCTCCAAACCCGAAGTTCATTGGGATGGAAAGCTCTTGTTTTTGTTTTTCGTAGCATTCATGACAAAGATGCAATTGTTTTTTCTCATGGTTAAATTGCAAGTTAACAAATACCGTCGCTTCGTTTTGTTGGCATACTTGGCAAAGCATGAGGCATAACCTCCTTTTTACCGTTTGACTTTGACTATCTTTGACTTTCTGTCTTTATTATACTTTGACTATCTTTGACTTTCAAGTGTTTTTTGCAAAAAAATTTGTTGTAATCGTGAAATGTTTTTGGAAAAACGGTGAACGATGGTATAGAACGCGGCAAACTTGTGATATAGTTTGGGACAGAAAAAAGTTTAGCGAGGGTGAAAAGGATGAAAAGAGTTTATGCGTTTTTGGCGTTATTGATGTCATCGTTGCTTTTGTTTGCGGCTTGCGATCAAGAAAAGCAAGAGGAAAAGCCGGCGATGTTGGGAGTGAAAATAGAAGCTGCTGACCGTATTGAGTTAAACAAAGAAACAACGATTGCATGTGTCGTAACATACGGGGGCGAAAAAGTAGACGACGCCGATGAAGTGAAATTTGAAATTTGGAAACACGGAAATGAACAACATGATATGTTAAAGGCGAAGAATGAAGGAAACGGCAAATATTCCGTTAAGAAAACGTTTACGGAGCCGGGAACATATTCCGTCGTTGCCCATGTCACAGCGCGGAACATGCACAATATGCCGAAAAAAGATATTGTCGTCGGTCAAGCGTCCGAACAACACCATGAACATAATGATCATCATCACAATGCTGGACATAGCGGCCATCATCACACTGATTTATCGATAATGCTGCAACATAAGGAATATGTCGTTAATCAATCTGCAAATTTGACGGCGCGGATTGCTCATGCCGGAAAACCGCTAACAAACGCTACGGTTCGCTTTGAAGTGTGGAAAGATGACGGAAAGCATCAGTTTATTGACGCAAGCGAGACACAAGCTGGCCAATATGAAGCAGCGACAACTTTCCAAGAAAAAGGCGCATACTCGGTCAAAATTCATGTAGAAGCAAAAGAAATACACGAGCATCAAATCGAACAAATTACGGTGAAATAAAAAGGTTGCGACAATTATGGTGTAAAAATGTCTTTACAATCAGTAAAACTTGAATTGCCGGAAAAATCGCTTTTGCAGTTTCTTTGCATAATTTTCGGGATTCGATGAATAAAAAAGGATGCCTCGTTTTGGCATCCTTTTTCTTTATTATTTCGTCTTTCTTTGTCCGCGTTTACATATATATGAAATAAAGCGCGGACAAGGAGGATGAAGCAGCAGAAGTGTGGAAAAAATGGTCGGAAGCGTGGCAAATCGCCGCTGTCTACGTCGGAACTGTCGTTGGCGCGGGATTCGCGACAGGAAAGGAGATCGTCGAATTTTTTACCCAATACGGAACTTTTGGCACGATTGGAGTGATCATCAGCGGCAGCTTATTTACATGGATGGGAGCGCGGATGATGGTGATGGCGCGCAGAATTGGCGCCGTATCTTACGAGCAGTTTAATCGCTATTTATTTGGAAATGTAATGAGTCCGCTTGTTACGATGATGATGACGGCAATGATTATGGGAGTGGTCGCGGTAATGATCGCGGGTGCGGGCGCGGTGTTTGAAGAACAGCTTGGGTTGTCAAAGCAGGCAGGAATCATGATAACGCTATGCTTATCGCTTGTCGTGATGTTATACGATATAAAAGGTTTGTTTAGTGTCAATGCGTTAGTCGTTCCGATCATGGTGCTGTTTAGCGCCATCGTTCTTTTCAAGCTGTTTGTCATGGGAAAATGGGGCGGCGAAGGATCGATGACCATCGATCATTCATTAAAGGCATTTCTTGCACCGCTTTCGTATGCCGCGTTTAATTTAGCGATGGCGCAACCTGTGCTTGTGCCATTAGCTCAGGAAGCCGATGATGAAACGACCGTGCGGCGCGGAGCAATGATTGGGGGGGTGTTACTCACAGGCATTTTATTAAGCAGCCATTTCGTTTTATTATCGTTCCCACATGTAATAAGTTACGATATTCCGATGGCGGAAGTGGTTCGTTCTTTTTTTTCCCTATTTTACTGGGTGTATATTCTCGTCATTTACGGAGAAATTTTGACGTCTATCATCGGTGGCGCGTTTGGGTTGCAACGGCAATTTCGCGCGATGTTTTCTGTTTCGAATAGCTTGTTTCTTATTGCTTTATTCGCTTTATTGTACGCGGCTAGTTTGTTTCGCTATAGTTCTCTTTTGTCATTTTTATACCCGTTGTTTGGGTATATCAGCTTCGTCTTTCTTTTGTTGCTATGTGTGCGAAAAGTGCCGAAATAGTGAAAAACGCGTTTGTCCACGTGAGAACGGACAAACGCGTTTATAGTTCCGGTAGTCAACGGCGTAGTTGTCAGGGGAGCATTGGATTTAACTGACCAAACTGCGCGGCTGCCGCGTTTTGCGAGACAGAAAGAAAAAAAGCCTATCGGCGATGGATGCCACGATATCATGTTGTCGTAGAAACATTACATTTCTAGTCGTTTTTAATGAAAGCGGTTAACGATTTGTTGAAGCCGTTGAACAGAAGTAAGTAAAACATCCGCTTCTTTCGCGAGTTCATGGATGGCGGCAGTTTGCTGTTCTAATCCAGCGGTAGTTTCCTGCACCATATTAGTAAAATCGTTGGCGATGACGTTAATATCGCCAATGAGACGCTGAAGGTTTCGGCCATTGCCAGTAACCGCTTCGACGTGAATTTGGTTTTGCTGTAATAGAGCGTTGAGTTCGGAAAACATTTGCTGGAATAATGTGAATGTTTCGCTCGTTTTCCATAGCGAATGTTTCGTTTTTTCCACATGCTGTTCGTTTTCCTGTACGGCTTGGACGGCGTTATGTAGCACGTTTGTCATCGTCTGCAGCGAAGATAAAATTTGTGCAGCAAAAGCGTTCGTATCTTCAGCAAGCTTGCGGACTTCTTGCGCGACGACGGCAAAGCCTTTTCCTGCTTCCCCTGCGCGCGAGGCTTCGATCGATGCGTTTAACGCAAGCAAATTCGTTTGTTTGCTGATCGTCCGAATGGCGGAAATCATATTTTGGGCGTTGGCCGCTTCTTGTGATGCAGCGTGGATTAATGCCGTCGTTTTGTTTATTTCTTGCTGCATCGTATCCATTTTTTGTTTTGTTTCTTCAATGAGGCGGTTTCCTTCGTTCATCGATGTGAGAGCGGTTTTCGCTTGGAAAACGACGCGCTCCACTTCTTCTTGCATTTTTTGCACCCGCTCGACCATCTGGATGACTAAATGGTTGGCTTGTTCTACCGATGCGGTTTGCTGTTTCGTACCTTCGCGGAACGTTTCCATTGCTGTGGCGATTTCATCAAACGATTCGGAAAGTCGTTTTGTTTCCAGCTGCTGTTGTTCGCTTACTTGATTTACCGTTTTGGCAGCTTTCGCTAGCTCTGTGATCATCGCGCGAATGCCTAAAATCATTTTGTTTATTTCGTATGCGATTTGATGAAATTCATTGCGTTTTCGGCCGGTATGTACTTCTGTATGAAGGTTTCCAGATGAAACGGAGCGAGTGGCGCTATACCAATGACGCAGTTCTTTGACAAGAGAGCGGTAAAAAAGCGAACTTATGATCAAGCTGACGATAATGGTTACAGCGCATGTCCATAACGAGGATAGTGAAAAAGGTTGCGTGATGAGAAAGCTGAACATGGCAGGAACAACGGAAAGAAATAAAAAGTAAGTTTGCAAATAAGGACGGTGCATTAATCTTCCCAATCGTAAATTAAAACGCTTTCCATTAAAGTCTGTAAATAAAGGGCAACTTGCATCAATCAGCACCTCCCCTGTATCGCGCTCGTACACTTGCAAAAGCGGTTCCGTTGTTTTAGCGGCTTTTTGCCCCACCTCATCGGAAAAAACGCGGCCTTCGCGCAATCGATTTGTATGAACGATTGCGTACCCTGTTTCGTCAACGATCAAGAAATATTCATCTTGCTGTAACTCGTTATCGAGAAATGAACGGACGCGTTCCAATTGTGCTTCCAGCGGACGGTTTGCGTCAAGCGACTGCCGCAGTTTTTCAGCAACATCGACGACTTTTTTTAATGCTTGTTTCGCCCGCTGCTGTTTGATTAGTTGGTTCATCGTTTATCCCCCCTATTCTTATTTCTTTCAATAATATACGGAATATTCAGATATATCAACAGTCAATAAAATGTTTGTTAATATGTGAAGATAGTCATGTTTGTTTTTAATAACGGAAATAGGGGCATTTTACCATTTTGTTTGGCAATGTTATATGTTGGACAGAATGATAGCACTCCAATATATTTTTGAGATTGGAAATGTAGCTAGTATTTTTGTTCACATTCCTGCCTTAGTTATGGTTGTCAATAAAACAAAAAAAGCGGTACAATAAAAAAAGCTAATGGTTAAGCAAGCACAGAAAATTGAAGAAGAATTCCGTACCGATATGGTATGGGAGAGGTTCTAGAACAACCCTCTATAAAAAACTAGGGACGGCTATATCCTTAGAGGGTATAGCTTTTTTGTTTTAGAACGCTCGTTCTTCTTGAAAGGAAAGAAAGGAGAGCGACGATAATGAAAAAGGAAAAAGCTGTGGTTGTTTTCAGTGGCGGTCAAGATAGCACGACATGTTTATTTTGGGCGTTAAAACAATTTGACGAAGTAGAAGCGGTAACGTTTGACTATGGTCAGCGCCATCGCCTCGAAATTGAAGTGGCGGCTTCGATTGCGAAGGAACTCGGTATTTCCCATACCGTTTTGGATATGTCGCTATTAAATCAATTGGCACCAAATGCGCTTACGCGAAGCGATATCGCCATTGAGCAAAAAGAAGGGCAATTGCCATCAACGTTTGTAGACGGGCGAAATTTATTGTTTTTGTCGTTTGCGGCAGTGCTTGCCAAGCAAAAAGGAGCCCGCCATCTCGTAACGGGCGTGTGTGAAACGGATTTTAGCGGTTATCCGGATTGTCGGGATATATTTATCAAATCGCTAAATGTCACATTAAATTTAGCAATGGACTACCAATTTGTGATTCATACGCCATTAATGTGGCTGACGAAAGCACAGACGTGGAAACTCGCTGATGAGCTTGGCGCCTTTGAGTTTGTGCGGACGAAAACGTTAACTTGTTATAATGGGATTATCGCCGACGGCTGCGGGGAGTGCCCGGCTTGTGTGTTGCGAAGACGGGGGCTTGAAGAATATATGAAAGAAAAGGAAGGGGCAAATCAATTATGATACATCAGCTTTATCCGCAAGTATTTCACAATTATCAATACGAGTTAAATAAAGATATGCATATCGCTGCTGCTCATTTTATTCCTCACGAGAAAGCGGGAAAATGCGCGAACATGCATGGACATATATATACCGTGAACATTACGGTGGCGGGCGACGAACTGGACGATGCGGGATTTTTAGTGAATTTTCAAGAGTTGAAAGAGCTTATTCATGGAAAACTGGATCATACGTTAATGAACGAACATCGAGATTGGTTTAATGATCAAAACAGCAACGATTTCCCGACAAGCGAAGTCATCGCCCGCAAAATTTATGAAACGGTGCAAGCGCATTTGGATACATTGCCAAACAAGCCGAAGTGTTTGCAAGTGTTCGTGCGCGAAACGCCGACAAGCTATGTTGTTTATCGGCCGAAAGCGGGGAAATGATCATGGCAAAAAAAATTCCCGTCCTTGAAATTTTTGGGCCGACGATTCAAGGGGAAGGCATGGTGATCGGGCAGAAGACGATGTTTGTCCGCACGGCCGGTTGTGACTATTCGTGCCGCTGGTGCGACTCCGCCTTTACATGGGACGGATCGGCAAAAGGAGAAATTCGGCAAATGACTGCCGAGCAAATTTGGGAACGCCTATGCGAACTTGGCGGCGATCGTTTTCGCCATGTTACGATATCGGGAGGAAATCCCGTTCTCATTCAAGCGCTGGAAGAGCTTGTATCATTATTAAAAAATAAAGGCATTCGCGTTGCCGTCGAAACGCAAGGGAGCCGCTGGCAAGATTGGTTATATGATGTTGATGATGTCACGATTTCGCCAAAACCGCCAAGCTCCGGAATGGAGACGGATTTTGCGATGCTTGATCGCATTATCGATAAGCTGGTCGGCGCGGGGCGCGCGTCCCATGTTAGCCTGAAAGTCGTCGTATTTGATGATGATGATTTCGCCTATGCGAAAATGGTTCACAAACGCTATCCGAACATTTCGTTTTATTTGCAAGCCGGTAATGACGATACAAAGGAGACAGATGTTACAGCGCTACGCGAAAAGTTGTTGGCGAAGCTCGAATGGCTGGTGGAAAAAGTGGCGCAATCAAACGAACTGAATGACGTGCGCGTTTTGCCGCAACTACATGCGCTTTTGTGGGGAAACAAGCGCGGCGTATAACAAATAAAAACAGGAAAGGGGAACAATGATGGCAGGAAGAAAAGAGGAAGAATTAAAAAATCTGACGCTGCTCGGCAACCAAGGAACAAAATATTTGTTCGAATACAGTCCGGAAGTATTGGAAGTGTTTGAGAATAAACATCCTGACCGCGATTATTTCGTGAAATTCAATTGCCCGGAGTTTACGACATTATGTCCGAAAACCGGGCAACCGGATTTTGCGACGATTTATATTAGCTACATTCCCGATAAAAAATGCGTCGAGAGCAAATCGCTAAAATTATATTTGTTCAGTTTCCGCAACCATGGAGATTTTCATGAGGACTGCGTCAATATTATTATGAACGATTTAATTAAAGTAATGGAGCCACGTTACATCGAAGTGTGGGGAAAATTCACGCCGCGCGGCGGCATTTCGATTGACCCGTATTGCAATTGGGGACGTCCGGGGACGAAATATGAGAAAATGGCCGAATACCGTTTAATGAACCATGACTTGTATCCAGAAAAAGTAGATAACCGTTAATGCGCATCTTCCTAATTTTATTAGGAAGATGTCGTTTTATGCAGGAAAAAAACAGTGGTTTTTTTCATAAAAGTCATATATAATGACATTGACTTTTCATTTGGAGGTTTTAGCCTTGGTGCGCAGGAGGGCTCTATTAATCGGGGCGAGCGGACTTGTTGGGAGCGAATTGCTAACGTTGTTGTTGGAATCAGATGTATATAAGCAAGTAACGATTTTAGTCCGGCGTCCATTGCCTGTTCATCATGAAAAACTCCGGCAAGTGGTGATAGATTTCAATAAATTAGAATCATATGAACGGTATTTTCGCGTTGATGATGTGTTTTGTTGCCTTGGAACAACGCGGAAAAAAGCAAAAACGCGGCAGCAATTTATCCAAGTAGACTACGAATATACGTTGCGTGCGGCAGTGTTGGCGGAAAAATGCCGTGTAAAAAGCTTTTTAACCGTTTCTGCTCTCGGGGCAAATCCGCGCTCTCTTTTCTTTTATCATCGCGTGAAAGGGGAAACCGAAGAAGCGCTACAGAGGCTTGCGATTCCATCGTTGCACATTTTCCGGCCTTCGCTTCTTCTTGGAAAGCGGCGAGAATTTCGCCTTGGAGAAAAAATGGCGGGTTGGCTGCTAGGCCGTCTTCCGTTTTTGTTTGTTGGAAAATGGGAAAAATATAAGCCGGTGGAAGCAAAACAGCTTGCTTTCGCGATGTTTTGCGTTGCGACTTCTTGCCAAAACGGCACGCATATATATGAAGCGGATCAAGTAGCCCGCATTTCTTAGCAAAATGAACGGAGGCTGTCCCAATATAGAGGAACAGCCTCTGTTTTCATCCCTATTTAATAATTTTGTAATTTTTATGATTGACGACCGTTCGTTCTTGCAAATCCAACTCTCTATAATTTTCCATATACGTTAGATCAACGATGACAGAATTTTCATTGACTTTTTCGACGATTCCGCGCAATCCGTTTTTAAACTCGATAATGTCGCCAACTTTTGCTTTTTTCATATCCATTCTCCTTTTTTTATTTTATTGCGTTTGTTATAGTTTGCCTCATTTTCATTTTTAAGTAAAGGGCTTTATGTCACATTTATTTGTAACCGATTTCTTCTAAAAAAGAAAGGAGCTTGTGAAAAAAGCTCCTTTCTTACTTGGCAAATACGTGGTTTCCAATTATGATAGTGACTTGTTTCGAGCGCAGCCAGTTGCTTTTCGCCGTTTTTGGATTATAGAAATATAATGAACCATTTCCTAAACCGCGAAAAGCAATTGCTTCTTCAACGGCACGATATGCTTCACGGTCTGCCGGTTCATTAATCGTTCCGTTTTGCACCGGAGTGAATGCATAATGGCCGCCAGAGCGCTCATAAATTACTTCGCGAATCGTATCAGGAAAGTCAGGGTGATCCACGCGATTTAATACGACGGTTGCTACGGCTACTTTTCCCGCATATGGTTCACCTTTTGCTTCCGCGTGAACGAGGCGGGCTAATAAATCTTTTTCGCTTGCAGAAATTGTTGTTTTAGGAATAACTAATTTTTCGCCAGGAAATAATACATCGGTGTACTTGCCATTTTGTTTTTGCAGCTGTTTTAATGGGACGCCGTATCGTTTCGCAATGTTCCAAAACGTTTCCCCATGTTTTACTGTATGAGTGGTAGCGGCGTAAGTTTGACCTCCAAGCAAAAACGCGCCGCAAAAAATCGATGCTAGCATAAGCTTCCTTATCTTTTTCATCAAATTCCCTCCTTCTCTTTAATTCGTTACTAGCGTAACAAGGATTTTTTTCTCTATCATTATATAAATGTTGGAAAATTACGTTTTCCATTGATATTACTAGTTTCATAGGATGAATAGAAATTTTTTCATAAAGAAGAAACGCCGATTTCCACACAGGAAAATCGGCGTTAATGAATGATTCGAGCATTAGCTTCGCGGTTTTTCTTGATAATGGTAAATGACGTCTCCCCCTCGTTGTGCAATGCCGCGGAAATGTTTAAAGTCGTTTTGTTTTACGAGGACGTTACGAAACGTAGGAAAATCTTCTTTTTTTACGCGCAGTTCTGAAATCGTTCCGTTGCGCAATTCATCGAGAAGTTTCGCGGCTAATTTTTCATCCATCGTTTGCTCACCTCAACCGATGAATGTTGTCACAAACATATAGTAACGCAGTAGCACTTTAGGATAAATACCCATTTTTTTAGGGGTAAACACCCTTTGCTTGTTTTCACATACAATATCGATGGGTGTGTATCATAAATGAAAATGAGGGGGAGAGAAGTGTGAATCATTGGGATTCGTATATGGATGATCCATTTTTTTATGAACAAAGCAATGATGCAGAAGAAAGAACGGAGGATGACAGAGAGCGAGTGGAACACAATGTGCCGCCAGTTATGTCAATGCCAGTTCCTTCTTATCCGTTCCTGCCGGTGCAAGGATATCCTACGGAGAACTGGCACAATCCAGCGGCAGGAGGAATGACACCGTTTGTCGATGATGATTTTGACAGCCCGGATGTCGCACCGCCAATGATGACATTTGACATGGAAGCGAGAGAGACAATGCGTGAAAATGTTGATTTTGCTGGAGCAGCGCCGATGCAAGTGCCTCCTACAGCTGAAATGCAAGGCGTTGCCAGCCAAGCGGGAAGCCCTGTACTTCCATCGATGTTACCAATGGCATGGATGGTTCCAAGCGTTCCGCTTTCTGCATGTAGCCCGATGATGCCGTTCGGGGCGATGCCACCAGTCTATTACACACCGATTCCTTACTACGGGGGAACGGTGCCATATGTTCCATTGCTCCCGGGTTCATATATTTCATATCGGTAGACATGAAAAAGGCCGCCGTTTTGTTGCGGCCTTTTTTGATGTAAACAGACAAAATGGTATACTTTTGTTAGAACATAATTGTTGCTAGGAACGCTATTTGCTACGGAATTGTCATACAAAACAAAGAGAAAGGTTGGGAGAAAGATGAATTTTTCGCAAAAAGTAGTTGTTGTAACTGGCGGAGCAAATGGCATTGGAAAGTCTATTGTCACGATGTTTGCGGAAAAAGGAGCGAATGTCGTGATTGCCGATATTGCCGAAGAAGCGGGGGAAAAGCTTGTTTTAGCGTTAAAGGAAAAAGGGTTAGAGGCGCGTTTCATTTCGACTGATGTTCGGAAAGTCGATGAAATAGAGCGATTGATGAGAACAACGTTTGAAACGTATGGATGTTTGCATTATTTAATTAACAATGCGGGTGTGTCAAGATGGAAATCTCCATATGAACTAACGGTCGAAGAGTGGGACGATGTGCTTCACACCAACTTGCGGAGCGTCTTTTTCGGATCGCGTGAAGCGGCGAAGTATATGCGGAAAAACGAAACAGGCGGAGCGATTGTCAATATTGCGTCAACAAGGGCGCTTATGTCGGAGCCTCATTCGGAAGCATACGCTGCTTCTAAAGGAGGAATTTTGTCGTTGACTCATGCGTTGGCTGTTTCGTTTGCTGATGATCATATTCGTGTGAACGCAATCAGTCCGGGATGGATTGAAACAGGGGATTATGGGCAGTTGCGAGAAATTGACCACGCGCAGCATCCGGCGCGGCGCGTCGGCAAGCCGGAAGACATCGCGCGCGCTTGTCTTTATTTGTGCGATGATGAAAACGACTTTATTACCGGAGCAAACATTGTCATTGATGGCGGAATGACGAGAAAGATGATTTACATCGAGTAGATTTGCGCTAAAAATGGCGGTGAACCGTTGAGTGACGGGATGTTGCATTGAACGTTCGACATGGATTTGTTAAAATATACAACATGTAAGATAGCACAAAGGACGGGGTATGACGATGAAAATTCGAAAAGCGGTATTGTTTGATGAGCGGACACCTACCAATGTTTACATTTATGAAAATAAAAAAGAAGAATATATTGTTGTAGCCATTCCCGACCTCGAATGGTCGTTTTTGATCCGCTACGAAGAGGAAACGGAAACGCTAAAAGAACGCTTGACATCATCCTTGACGAAAGCAGTGACGCAAGAGCATGTAGAAACGCTTGTAACCAAACTGTTATATTGGGTGCGCGAAATGTAAACGACGCAGCAAAGCCGATGCAGAAACGTAAAGAAATGAAAAGCAAAGTTGGCGAACGGACAACGTTCATTCGTCTTTTTTCAGCTTATGAAAAAAGATGACCGAAATTGCGGTCATCTTTTTTGGTTTTTGCATTATCTCTCTACCCATGTGGTAATCGTTTCAATAGGCAAACGCGTTGAACGGCGGGCAGGGGCGACGCTTTTGCCGATGGTAATGAGCATAATCGGAATGTAGCGGTCAGGAATACGAAATTCTTGTTTAAATTGTTCAGCGTTGAAGCCGCCGATTGGGCATGTCGCCCATCCTTTTGCCGTCGCAACTAGCATTAGTTGCATGGCGGCGAGCGAAGCGTTGTTAAATGCCGCGTCACGGGCATATTGTTTATTTTTGTATGCCGCTTCGATTTGCTGTGCGATTCGTTCTTTTATTTCTTGCGACATTGCTCCTTCATGTACTAGTGGGTCATATACCGCGTCCGTATTTTTGTTTGCTTCTAAATCTCCCAACACAGCAATGACGGCCGAAGCATCAACAATTTGTTGTTGGTGATTGGCGATTGGGTATAGACGTTGCTGCGCTTCTTTTCCATGAATGATGACAAAATGCCAATGTTGTAAGTTCCACGCTGACGGCGCTTTTCCCGCCATTTTGATGATGTCGCGCAGTTCTTCTTTGCTGATGGAAACGTTTGGGTCGTATTTCCGCACAGATTGCCGTTCGTTAATGACAGTAAAAAAGTCTTTTACGGGTGTGGAAATAGTGTTTACCATAATTATTACCTCCGATTGGTTATTGGATAAAAAAATACAATAAACTTACTTTTAGTAACTAAAGGGATCGTTATCATCATAAATTTATCTTTTGCTTTTGTCAATTTTTTAAACAAAGATGTTTTTTGCCTTTATCGCGTTTTAAAAAAACTGATGCGGCAATCTGACGGTGTGCTTTTCCCGAAATTTAGTGGAAAAACGTATTAACGATACAAGCTTTTTTGCCGAAAAAATAAGTGAAAGGGCATATTGATTCGAGTTAAGCGACAATTCGCGTAATAACATCGATAATCGATATTGATAAATCGCTGTTATTTTATTGCATAAAGGGATGAACAAGATGACTCGAAATCGATTTCTTTATGACATCGTTGTTGATGAGCAGCTGTTGTTTACGATTATGAATGAGCTATTCGATGTAGTGTTTTTAATGAAAGTAGAATCAGGACCTAGGTTTCGTTATGTTCGCGTTAGTTCTCATGCGCTTTATTTAGCGAATTTGACCGAAGAGGATATCGGAAAATGCATCGAGGATGTTTATCCAAAGGAAATTGCTGCGTATTTAAACAAACAATATCGAAAAGCGTTTGAAACGAGAAAGATTGTTACATATCGCGATCAAGTGAACGTAAAAGGCGAATTGCGAATTGCTGAGTCGATGATTGTTCCTACGTTTAAAGAGGACGGAACGATTCCATATATGATTTGTTTTACTCGGGATATTACAGAACAAATTGCGCGGGAAAAACAGCTTGAGGAAATTCATCAGCTGTTTCATTCGTTTCTTGAACAGTCGCACGATGCGATCGTGATGTTTGATTTAGCTGGACGGGTTTTGCGGGTTAACCGTGAAGTAGAACGGCTGTTGGGCTGGAGCGAGAAGGAAGTAGTTACAAAAAAAATCGCTGATTTTTTGCCGGGGGATCATGCCGCGTTGCAGCAAAGCTTGCAGAAGCTCGGCCGTGGCCAAAGTTTGACATCTGTTCACTTGTCGCTGATACGAAAAGATGGGAAAAAAGTGTATGTATCCGCAAATGTTACTCCGATTTTCGGAAAGGATGGCACAGTAGTTGCGGGATTGTCGATGCTTCGCGATATCACCGATTTTGTCCAAGTGCAGGAGCAGCTGCAACAAAGCGAGGAATTGTACCGGAAAGTGATCGAGTTTTTGCCTGATCCTATTATCATTCAAGTCGATGGGGCGATTCACTACATGAACCCGGCCGGACTGGAAATGGTAAAGGCCGAACAGATGGACTTTGTAAAAGGGAAAAGGCTAAGCGATTTTCTCGAAAAACGCGAACAGCAGGAAAATGAATGGATATTAACATCGTTATGCGGGGAACAAAAAGAAGTCGACGTGAAAGAGACTCCCATTGATTACTATGGACAAAGCGCGCAATTTCTTATTATCCGCGATCTATCGGAGCAAAAGAGCAAAGAGAAAAAAATTGAATTTATGGCACAATATGATCCTCTTACGGTGCTTCCAAACCGTAATTATTTAAGGGAAAAACTGAATGAACTGCTGTTTCGGCATACTAATATCGCTGTGCTGTTAATCGACATTAATCGTTTTCAGTTTATTAATGATTTTCTTGGTCATGCAAATGGTGACGAACTTCTAAAAGAATTGGCGCGGCGGTTGAAACAAATACAGTCAGAACAAGTGTTTTTGGCGAGAATTGGCGATGATGAGTTTGCGGTTGTTTGTACATATCAAAAACAAGAAGAAGTGAACTGGCTGCTAAAAAAACTTGATCGTTTGCTTAATGAGCCGTATTACATTGCTGGAGAAAAGCTAAATGTCACGGTGAATATCGGGGTAAGCTATGCGCATGATGCGGATCGTTCGGTCGAAACGTTGCTAAATAATGCGGGAAAAGCGGTTTATTATGCGAAAACGAACGGCGTCCATCGTGTTGTCCAATATCAATCGAAATTACATGATATTTTCGTGAAGCGGATTCGTTTAGAAAACGATTTGCAAACAGCACTTGAAAATAACGAATTTTCACTTTATTACCAGCCGAAGGTAAACGTTCAGACAGGCGCGGTCAGCGTTGAAGCGCTGATCCGCTGGAAGCATCCGCAGTTAGGCATGGTAAGCCCGGCAGAATTTATTCCAATCGCCGAAGAAACAAATATGATTGAGAAAATCGGAAAATGGGTGCTCCAGCAATCATGCGATGATTTGAAAAGTTTACATAAAAGCGGATTTTCTGCGCTGAAAATGGCCGTTAATTTGTCGGCAAGGCAATTTATTGACAGATCGCTAAAAGCTACGGTGTCGGATATTTTAACGAGCGCGGGCGTTCCGCCATCAGCGTTTGTTTTCGAAATTACGGAAACAACGATTATGAAAGAGCCGAATGAAGTGATTCGTATTTTACAAGCGCTAAAAGAGCAAGGAATTATGATTGCCATCGATGATTTTGGCGTCAGCTATTCTTCCCTCAATTACTTAAATCGTTTCCCGATTGATGCGGTGAAAATAGATCGTTCGTTTATCCGCGATTTTCACGAAAATCGAAAAGGGGCGGAAATTGTGGAGGCAATTATCTCGCTTGCGCACCGATTAAATTTAAGCGTGACGGCCGAAGGAGTAGAGACAGAGGAACAAGTCCGCTTTTTGCTGGAAAAAGGCTGTGATGAGATGCAAGGATATTATTTTAGTCGTCCCGTGCCGTTAGAACAATTGCCAAGTGTATTGATGAAACTGCAGTCATCTGTTAAAAAATGGAAATAATATATTGCTTCCTTTACGTTACCGCGAGTAGGAATGGTGCAATCAGAATAAGTATATATGTGCAATTTAATATATATTCTAAAAAATTTTACTGCTTGTTTTACGATGGTGTTCGTTGCAGCTGTTTACGAAGTGCATTGATCGATTCCACAACACATCGATGGCGTAATCCTATGAAAAGAGAGGAAACGGGCTATTCCGTTTCCTCTTTTTTATTAAAAATGAAACCTTTTGCATACGCTAGACGTAGTTCTATAAGAATAATGAATATAAATAAGGAGGAGTGGGAAATGTTAATTGTCCAACTGGCAGCTATTTTATTTGCTGCAAAAATCGCGGGGGATATCAGTGTCCGTTTAGGACAGCCGGCTGTGCTTGGAAAGCTGTTGATCGGCATCGTGCTTGGCCCGAGCGTATTAGGGATTGTGGAAGATACGGACATTTTAAAAGAAATAAGCCAGATCGGCGTTATTTTATTAATGTTTATCGCAGGTTTGGAAACGGATATCGATCAATTTAAGCGCACGGGAAAAGCGGCTACATATGTCGGGGTGCTTGGAATCGTCGTTCCGTTGGCGCTTGGATATGTAGCGGGAATGGCGATCGGCTTATCAATGGAAAAGGCTGTATTTCTCGGACTGTTGCTGTCAGCGACAAGCGTCAGCATCTCGGTGCAGGCGCTGAAAGAAATGGACCAACTAAAGTCGAAGGAAGGCTCTGCGATATTGGGCGCTGCGGTCATTGATGATATTCTCGTCATCATCGCGCTCGCATTTTTAATGAGCTTAACCGGCAGCGATGTTCATCTTGGCACTGTCATTTTGAAAAAAATCATTTTCTTCGCTGTTGCGATTTTATTGGCGTGGAAAGTCGTGCCGTTTGTGCTTCGGCTATTTGCACCGTTGCGCGTATCAGAGTCCGTTATTTCCGCGGCGTTAATTATTTGTTTTGCGTTCGCGTATTTTGCAGAGGCGGCGGGAGTGGCGGCGATTATCGGCGCGTATATCGCTGGATTGGCCGTAAGTTTTACAAATTATAAGCAGGAAGTGTTTGAAAAAGTAGAAACGATTGGATACTCCATTTTTGTACCGGTCTTTTTTACTTCCATCGGGGTAGCCGTCGAATTTTCCGGTGCGCTAAAGCACGTTTGGTTAATGCTCGGGTTAAGCGTGTTAGCTGTATTAACAAAACTGGTCGGTGCCGCGTTGGGAGCAAAACTGGCCGGATTTTCTTGGAATAGTTCTTTTGCAGTTGGAGCAGGAATGGTTTCGCGCGGTGAAGTGGCGCTAATTATTGCTGGAATTGGATTGGAAACCGGATTGCTAACTTCTGATTTGTTCGCTGTGCTCGTTGTCGTCGTCCTTGTGACAACGATTGTGACACCGCCGTTATTAAAGGCGATTTTTAAAGGGAAGCAAGTCACGAGACAAGCAGCATAACGAAAAATAATGGAGGCTTGAGCCTCCATTATTTTTGTTTTTGTAACATGCTTTCATCGTAGTGGGAAAAAAGAGAGACGAAATTTATATATTCAGGAAAAGTCAATATTTATTCATTGACGATTTATCGATCGTTGCGTAAGATGATAAGTATTGCAAACGTTTTATTAAAGGAGTGGGGCTTTGTGACGGAGTCCTTTCGGGTGGAAAAAGTGCTGAATAATAACGTGTTAATCGCTTCACATCCAACGTACGATGAAGTAGTTTTGCTTGGAAAAGGGATCGGGTTCGGGAAGAAAAAAGGGGATTATATCGAGCAAAGTGCTGTTGAAAAATGCTTCATTTTAAAAAATGAGCGGGAACAGGAACAATACAAAAAATTGCTGCCGGAGCTTGATGAAGAATTTATCGGGCTGATGAACGAAGTGATCCAGCATATTAAACAGCGGGTTGGCGCTCCGCTAAACGAGCATATTCACGTCGCGTTGACTGATCATATTTCGTTTACGCTGAAGCGGTTGGAAAAAGGGCTTGATTTGAAAAACCCGTTCTTGGTGGAAACGAAAAGCTTATATCCGTTAGAATATGAAATTGCGTGTGAAGTCGTCGATATGATTAACCGAAGATTAGGGGTCGAGCTGCCGGAAGGGGAAGCCGGGTTTATCGCGCTGCATATTCATAGCGCGATTTCGAAACATAGCCTTTCTGAAGTAAATCAACATTCCCAACTTATCGCCAAGCTCGTTCAAATTGTCGAACAACAGCTTCATATTGCGATTGATCGCGACAGCATCCATTATTTGCGGTTTATTCGCCATTTGCGTTACGCTATTGAACGTATAAAAAAAGGGGAAAAAGTCGAAGAACCGAAAAAATTGTCGAAAATCTTGAAAGACGCATACCCGCTATGTTATAATCTTGCGTGGAAGTTGATAAAAGTGATGCAACAAACGTTACAAATGCCGGTAGACGAAGCAGAAGCGGTATATTTGACAATGCATCTGCAAAGACTTGCCAAAAAGGAATCCGAAACAACCAAATAAAGTTGTCTCTCTTTACGTGTTACTGATTCGATCAGGCATGAGTAAAGAAGACAAAATGGAACGGACAAGGGGAATTTTTTCTTTTACCCCTTGTTGTAAGCGTTCTATTTTTGTCGTTCTTTGCTCATGCCTTTCGTTTTTTATTTGCATGTTGTTCATTATGATATGGGAACGCTATTTTTTCACGACAGCCGCGAGAGAATTTTCTCGTTTGTTGTACATGAACGTAACGTTTGTTGCAAAACTTATAGAGAGAAGGAGGGCATAAAAATGAAACGAATATTTGGTACGCTGCAAAAAGTCGGTAAAGCGCTCATGCTGCCTGTTGCGATTTTGCCGGCGGCGGGGATTTTGCTCGCTTTTGGCAACGCGTTGAAAAATCCGGCATTGACGGATAAAATTCCGGCGTTGAAAGCACATTGGGTTGTGCTTGTTTCCAATGTCATGGAACAGGCGGGCGGCATCGTGTTTTCGAACCTTTCGCTCCTTTTTGCCGTCGGGGTGGCGATTGGGCTGGCAGGCGGCGATGGTGTTGCCGGGCTTGCTGCGATTATCGGCTATTTAATTATGAATATCACGATGAGCGTGATATTAGGCGTTACTCCGGATATGATCGGCGACAACCCGGCATTTGCGAATATATTAGGGATTCCGACGTTGCAAACTGGGGTATTCGGCGGCATTATTGTCGGTATATTAGCCGCTTATATGTACAATAAGTATTTCAACATTGAATTGCCGCAATATCTTGGCTTTTTTGCCGGAAAACGTTTCGTGCCTATCATTACGGCAGCTTCTGCCGTTCTGTTCGGAATTATCATGACATGGGTATGGCCGCCGATTCAACATGGGTTAAACGCGTTTTCGCATAATATGATTGATGCCAATAAAACGCTCGCAGCATTTATTTTCGGGGTCATTGAGCGTGCGCTCATTCCGTTTGGATTGCATCATATTTTCTATGCGCCGTTTTGGTTTGAATTTGGCGAATATGTCAACAAAGCAGGACAAGTGGTGCATGGCGACCAAAAAATCTTTTTCGAACAATTAAAAGATGGAGTGGCATTGACTGCGGGAACGTTTATGACAGGAAAATTCCCATTTATGATGTTCGGCCTTCCGGCGGCGGCGCTTGCGATTTATCATGAAGCGCGTCCGGAAAACAAAAAAGTCGTTGCCGGCATTATGGGATCAGCGGCGCTAACATCGTTTTTGACAGGGATTACAGAACCGATTGAATTTTCGTTCTTGTTCGTTGCGCCAGCGCTATTTGCGATTCATACGATTTTTGCGGGATTATCTTTTATGATTATGCATCTGTTAAACGTAAAAATCGGAATGACTTTCTCCGGTGGGGTTATTGACTTCTTGCTATTTGGCGTATTACCGAACCGGACAGCATGGTGGCTCGTCATTCCGGTCGGATTAGCGTTTGCGGTCATTTATTACTTCGGCTTCCGCTTTGCGATTCGCAAATGGGATTTGGCGACACCAGGCCGCGAAAAAGCGACAGAAGAAGCGCCTACGGCGAAAGCAGAGGGAGACGACCTCCCGTACGAAGTGTTGGCGGCGCTTGGCGGCAAAGAAAATATCGCTCATTTAGACGCGTGCATCACACGTTTGCGCGTTTCCGTCAATGATATTAAAGAAGTCGATAAAGATCGATTGAAAGCGTTAGGAGCAGCAGGAGTGCTTGAAGTTGGAAACAATGTCCAAGCGATTTTCGGTCCAAAATCCGACATATTAAAAGGACAAATTAAAGATATTATGGAAGGCCGCGCACCGGCACGGGCACAAGCAGAAAAGCAGGAAGAAACAAAAGAAGCAAATGAACCAAAAGAAGCGAAAGAAGTGAAAACAGAAACGATTGCTTCGCCGTTAACAGGAGAAGTTGTTCCGCTTTCTGAAGTGCCTGATCAAGTGTTTTCGCAAAAAATGATGGGTGACGGTTTTGCGATTATGCCAACAGATGGAACGGTGGTTTCTCCTGTAGATGGGAAAATTGTGAATGTATTTCCGACAAAACACGCGATCGGAATTGAGTCTGTTGGTGGGCATGAAATTTTAATTCATTTCGGTATTGATACGGTGAAATTGAACGGCCAAGGTTTTACCGCACTCGTACAACAAGGGGACGAAGTGAAAAAAGGCCAACCGATTTTAAACGTAGATTTAGAATACGTGAAAAATAACGCTCCTTCTATTGTAACGCCGATTATTTTCACGAACTTGCAGCCGAATGAGGCAATTCATGTGAAAAAACAAGGAGCGGTGACAAAAGGAGAAGATCATATCGCGGAAATTCGTCAATAAAGTGAATTTTTCTTGTAAATTTGCTTTTGCTAATTGAATATTGTTGTTATTATTTGATATGATGACAAACGAAAATATAAGGAAAAGGGGAATGACGACGATGGCTGAGAAAGTGTTCAAAGTAACTTCGGAATCTGGAATTCATGCGCGCCCTGCAACAATACTTGTACAAACGGCAAGCAAATTCAACAGCGACATCAATTTAGAATACAATGGGAAAACGGTAAACTTAAAATCGATTATGGGCGTTATGTCATTAGGAATCCCAAAAGGCGCTCAAATTAAAATTACGGCGGAAGGGGCAGATGCAGCAGACGCGATGGCAGCATTGACGGAAACATTAACTAAGGAAGGCCTTGCGCAGTAATGACAAAGACAATTCAAGGAATTGCTGCATCGAGCGGTATCGCCATTGCGAAGGCGTACCGCTTAGAAACCCCTAATTTCGTTGTAGAGAAAAAAGCCGTTTCCGATCCGCAAGCGGAGGTTGCACGTTTCGAAGCAGCGGTAGCAAAAGCGAAAGAAGAACTGGAAGACATCAAACAACATGCTTTGCAACAATTAGGGGAAGATAAAGCTGCGATTTTTGCTGCACACCTGCTTGTATTAAATGATCCGGAATTATTAAATCCGGTCAAAGAAAAAATTGAAGCGGAGCAAGTGAACGCGGAATACGCATTGCATGAAACGGCGGAGATGTTCGTTTCCATGTTCGAAGCGATGGACAATGAGTATATGAAAGAACGCGCTGCCGATATTCGCGATGTGACAAAGCGGGTGCTTGCTCATTTGCTTGGAGTCGCGATTTCTAACCCAAGCCTTATTTCCGAAGAAGTTGTGGTTATTGCTGAAGATTTAACTCCATCCGATACAGCCCAATTAAATCGCCAATATGTAAAAGGCTTCGCCACCGATATCGGAGGACGCACATCCCATTCGGCGATCATGGCGAGATCCATGGAAATTCCAGCGGTTGTCGGCACGAAACAAGCGACAGCAGAAATTCAAACTGGTGATGTCGTGATTATCGACGGATTGGACGGTAATGTCATTGTTAATCCGTCGGAAGATGTGCTCGCGCAATATGAAGAAAAGCGCGCCCGCTATGAAGCGCAAAAGGCGGAATGGGCAAAGCTCGTTCATGAAAAAACGGTGACGAGCGATGGACATCATGTGGAACTGGCCGCCAACATCGGCACGCCAGATGATGTCAAAGGAGCGCTCGAAAACGGTGCGGAAGGAATCGGTTTGTACCGTACGGAATTTTTGTACATGGGACGTTCTGAACTGCCGACAGAAGAAGAACAGTTTGAAGCGTATAAAACGGTGCTTGAGCGCATGGAAGGAAAACCGGTTGTTGTGCGTACGCTTGACATCGGCGGCGATAAAGAACTTCCGTATTTAGATTTACCGAAAGAAATGAACCCATTTTTAGGGTTCCGCGCGATTCGCCTTTGTTTAGAAATGCAGGATATGTTCCGCACGCAGCTTCGCGCTTTATTGCGAGCGAGCGTATACGGGAATTTGAAAATTATGTTCCCGATGATCGCCACGCTTGATGAGTTTCGCCAAGCAAAAGCGATTCTTTTCGAAGAAAAAGAAAAATTGCAGCGCGATGGCGTGCCGGTAAAAGAAGACATTGAAGTCGGCATGATGGTGGAAATTCCAGCGGCAGCGGTACTTGCTGATCAATTTGCGAAAGAAGTGGATTTCTTTAGCATCGGCACAAATGATTTAATTCAATATACAATGGCTGCCGACCGCATGAACGAACGAGTCTCTTATCTTTACCAGCCGTATCATCCAGCCATTTTGCGCCTTATTAGCAATGTGATCGATGCGGCGCATAAAGAAGGAAAATGGGCTGGAATGTGCGGTGAAATGGCGGGCGATCCTGTAGCGATTCCGATTTTGCTCGGTTTAGGATTGGACGAGTTTAGCATGAGCGCAACTTCCATTTTGCGCGCGCGTTCGCAAATGAAAAAATTATCCAAAGGAGACGCAGCGCGCTTTAAAGAAACGCTGCTGTCTATGAGCACAGCGGAAGAAGTTGTTACGTTTGTGAAACAAACGTTCCATATAGAATAAAGAATAATCAGCGGTGGAATACAGATTCCACCGCTGATTTGCTTCAGCATAGACTCATCATAACGAGCCGACGTGCTCTACGGGAATGCTAAAGCGATCGTTTTTTCCGCAAGAAGTGCCTGAATGCCACCACATTCCGTCATTTCTCTAATGTACATGTTGATTTTACCAAGTGCAAGTGCAGCGCCTAAATGGGATGAGGGCCGGCAATCATCGGATGCAGCCAGAGTACCGCCAACACGGCCGCCTATTTCCACATAAAGTGCTCCTTCAAAACATGATTGGCGAGTTTCTCTTCGTTCCACTATGATCGGATAGAAATAGCGGCGGAAACTTTCTTGTTGAACGCGAATTAATTGCGAAAAATCGTTTTTCGTGTAATTGCGTATGATCACTTTTGGCGGAGCATCGCCGTTTATACAATTCTTTTCATACCTCTTTGTCCTCCTTTTTATGAATGGTTACCTAAAATCATGTAGGGGTTATCTAAAGTATGGCAATAAAAAATACTTTATTTTCTTATTTTTCTAAAATTTATGTTTGTGTTCGTTCGGATTTTTTCCTCCAAAAGTGAATAAACGGTTCCTCTCGATGTAAGCGGCGCATATTTTTGGGAATGACGCTGATCGTTTGCAAAATATATCTCGCAACCGCTTTTTCACCGCTTGTTCATAAATTATTTAATTATGAGAAGCTGCTCCTATAGACGGAAAATAATGATAAATTTTATAATAAATAAAACAAGATTCGACAAAAAATGAGAATGCGCAAAGGAGAGAAATGGAGACGTGTTCAAAACATTAAAGGCAAAACTTATCGTATTTATGGCGTTGTTAATGGTTGCTTCATTAGTGATCACTCAAATTGTCGGGGTCGTCGAAACGAAAAAAGCGATCCAAAAAGATGTCGAAAAACGCGCGCAAACAATTGTAAAAGGCGTAGTCAGGGATATTCGCAACAGCTTCCAAAGCGAGGAAAATAGTTTGCTACAAATTAGTGAATCCTCGGTCGTAGCGAAAATGGTTAAAGATAGTAAAACATGGCCGGAACTTGACAAAGAATTTCACACATTTTTAAAAATCCATGAAAATGTGCAGCTTGCTTATATTGGCACAGCCGACAAAAAAATGTATACAACGCCGGCAATGCAGCTGCCTGATGGATATGATCCGACATCTCGTTCATGGTATAAAAAAGCGGAAGCAAATCCAGATGAAATCATTTGGACAAAGCCTTATGTCGATGAGATAACAGGAAAGAATATCGTTACATTGGCAAAAGCGGTAACCGCGAACGGGCGTGTCGTCGCTGTGATTGGGCTGGACATGACGTTAGATGCTGTCACAAAAATTGTCAATGATAGCGATGTTGGGTATGATGGCTATCCCGTTTTGATTGATCAAAGCGGAATCGCTATTGTCCACCCAAAATATAAAGGGAAAGATATGTCAGACAACCCAAGCGTCAAGCGCATGTTAGCGAATAAAAGCGGTTTCTATACATATACATCCGAAAATGAAAAACGGGTTATGTATTTTGACACTATCCCTGAGCTAGGATGGAAGGTTGGCGTTGTATATAAAGAGAAAGATTTGCTTGCCATTAGCCACTCGCTCGCTTCTAAAATGTTCACAATTGCAGCTATCGCAATATTGATTGGCATCGTTATCATTTATTTCCTTTCCCGCTCGATCGTCAAACCGGTAGTTGCGCTCCAACAACAAACTGAAAAAGTTGCGCAAGGCGATTTAACGGTACAGGTGCAAGTGAAATCAAAGGACGAAATTGGGCAATTAGCTAATCATTTCAATTATATGACTTCGCAAGTGCGGGAGATTATTCGCCAAATAAATGAATCGGTAGCCGAACTGGCCGCTTCCGCCGATCACTTGCGTTCTGTTTCTGAGGAAACGATGGCGACGAGCGAGCAAGTTGCAGGCGCCATTAACGATATCGCGAAAGGCGCGACGGAGCAAGCTGGCGATTTAGATACGATCAACGAACGGACGGCAGCGCTTTCGCAACAAATTGAAACCGTTACGCAAGCAGCAACCAATATGCAAACGTTATCGAATGAGACAAAAGAAGCAAGTTATAACGGACTGGAAAACTTAAATGTGCTGCAATTAAAATCGGATGAGGCGAAAAAAGAGCTGTACGCAGTGGAAAAAGTGATGAACGACTTAGTCGAAAAAATGAAAAAAATCGATGAAGTCATTCAAACGATTACAGCGATTTCTGGGCAAACGAATTTGCTTGCTTTAAACGCCAGCATCGAAGCAGCAAGAGCGGGAGAACATGGAAAAGGATTTGCCGTTGTCGCCGAAGAAGTGCGTAAGTTAGCGGAGCAATCGGCAAACGCAACGGATCTCATTCGTCAGACGATCGCGATGATTCAACAGCAAGTCGACCTTGCGATGCAGGCGCTTAGCCATTCTAAAGATATGTACGAACAGCAGCAACAAGCTGTCCATACAACTGGCGATTCGTTTTTCAAAATTGCGACAATGATGGAAGAATTAACGACCGCGATTGCTAATATTACAGATGAAGCAAGCCGGATGAACGAAAGCAAAGATGGCGTGATTGAGGCAATGCAAAGCATTTCAGCGATCGCGCAACAATCTGCCGCCGCTGCGGAGGAAGTCGCGGCATCGGCTGATAATCAATTGCAAGCATTAAGTACGGTGACGGAATCGGCGGAAAAATTAAGTGAGATGGGACGACAGTTGCAAAAGTTGGTAGAAAAATTTAAACTATAGTCTTGTATTTTCTGCGGCATGCATGACATCGCCGCTTTTTTCTTATGTTTTGTTTTAAAACTTTATTTAAAAAAATAAGTATTATATGACGATTTTTAGTTTTTAATCATCGATTTTAATGAATAATAGTGCTAAAATATAGATTGAAAACGTTTATAACGTTATTTCTTTGTTTGTTTGGGAACAATGGATGGCGAGCGATATGCTCCGCTTCGTAGTTTTGCTATATGCGCGGAGCAGGCTCGACTATTCCCAAATGAATGAAAATAGTTGGAGGTCTTTCAAAATGGCAAAGCAAACGATGAGCTACGCAGAACCATGGAGTCAGTTTTATGGTCCGAACCTTGGATACGTGATGGAAATGTATGAGCAGTATCTAGAGGATCCGGACAGCGTAGACCCCGAATTGAAGCAGTTATTTGAACAGTGGGGGGCGCCGACAACGGAAACAGAACGGTTTGAGTATAGCGAAAGCGCCGCCAAAACTCATCAAACGTTCCGTCTTCCTGAGAATCCGACGATATTTAGCAAACTCGTCGCTGCTGTAAAACTAGCTGACAACATTCGTCATTACGGTCATCTCGCTGCGGATGTCAACCCATTAAACAACCAAAATAAAGATACGCGCCGCATCGAGTTAAGCGAATTTGACTTAACGGAAGAAGATTTAAAAGAAATTCCGGTTCCGTTTATTTGCCCGCACGCACCTTCGCATGTCCGTAATGGATTGGATGCAATTAATCATTTACGGAAAATATATACAGATAAAATTGCTTTTGAATTTTCGCAAGTACATAACTTAGAAGAAAAAAACTGGTTAATTAAGGAAATTGAATCAGGGGCATATTACCCAAGTTTATCGAATGAAGAAAAGGTAGCGTTGCTTCGTCGCCTTACGGAAGTGGAAGGATTTGAAAAGTTTCTTCATCGCACGTTTGTCGGACAAAAGCGTTTTTCCATCGAAGGATTGGATTCGATGGTTCCGCTGTTGGACGAACTTGTCCGCCATTCCATTGAAAATGAAGTGAAAGCGATTAATATCGGCATGGCGCACCGCGGACGCTTAAACGTGCTCGCCCACGTTCTCGGCAAGCCGTATGAAATGATTTTTGCTGAGTTCCAACATGCGGAAAGCAAGGATTTCATCCCGTCGGAAGGATCAGTAGCAATCACATACGGATGGACAGGAGACGTAAAATACCATTTGGGAGCAGCACGCCGCTTGCGCAACAAAAATGAGCATACGATGAGAATTACGTTGGCGAACAACCCGAGCCATCTGGAAGTCGTCAGCCCAGTTGTTTTAGGGTTTACGCGCGCTGCACAAGAGGATCGCTCGAAAGCGGGCGTACCATCTCAAGACACGGATTCGTCGTTCGCCATTATGATTCACGGGGACGCGGCGTTTCCTGGGCAAGGAATTGTGGCGGAAACATTGAATTTAAGCCGTCTGCGTGGATATCAGACAGGTGGATCGATTCATATTATTGCAAACAATATGATCGGCTTCACAACAGAAAGTTATGATTCTCGTTCCACGAAATACGCGTCTGACATCGCAAAAGGCTATGAAATACCGATTGTGCATGTGAACGCCGACGATCCGGAAGCGTGTTTGGCAGCGGCAAACCTTGCGTTTAAATACCGCCAGCGCTTCAAAAAAGATTTTGTGATCGATTTAATTGGCTACCGCCGCTTCGGTCATAACGAAATGGATGAGCCGATGGCGACAAACCCAACAATGTATAACATCATTCAACAGCATCCAACAGTTCGCCAGCTTTATGCGCAAAAGTTGATAGAAAAAGGAATTGTTACAAAAGAAGCGGTAGAAGAAATGGAACGGGCAGTTGCCGAGCGGTTGAAAATCGCATACGAAAAAGTTCCGAAAGACGAGTCAAAACTTGATTTTATCATGGATCCGCCGAAGCCGGTGGCAAGAAAATTTCCATTTGTAAAAACGGCTGTAGAAAAAGACGTATTGCGCCGGTTGAATGGAGAGTTATTGCAGTTTCCTTCTAATTTCCATGTGTTTAATAAGCTAGAACGCATTTTAAAACGCCGCGACGGCGTGTTTGACGGCAAAGGGAAAATTGACTGGGCGCATGCGGAAATTCTCGCTTTCGCGACGATTTTGCGCGATGGTGTTCCAATCCGGCTTACCGGCCAAGATTCGCAGCGCGGTACGTTTGCCCAACGCCATCTTGTGTTGCATGATGTGAAAACAGGCGAAGAATTTGTGCCGCTTCATCATATTAGTGAAGCGAACGCCTCGTTTGTTGTTTACAATAGCCCGCTGACGGAAGCGGCAGTGCTTGGCTATGAATACGGATATAACGTCTTTGCGCCGGAAACGCTCGTTTTATGGGAAGCGCAATTCGGCGATTTCGCGAATATGGCGCAAGTGATGTTTGACCAGTTTATTTCGTCTGGACGGGCGAAATGGGGGCAAAAATCCGGCCTTGTCATGTTGCTTCCGCACGGGTATGAAGGGCAAGGTCCAGAACATTCGAGCGGCCGCTTAGAACGGTTTTTGCAATTAGCGGCGGAAAATAACTGGACGGTAGCGAACTTATCCACATCTGCACAATATTTCCATATTTTGCGTCGGCAAGCTAGCATTTTGCAATGGGAGGAAGTGCGCCCGTTAGTGCTGATGACGCCGAAAAGCTTGTTGCGGCATCCGCTAGCTGCTTCGGATGTGGAAGAGTTTACGAACGGCCAATTCCACCCTGTGCTTGAACAAAAAGGGCTTGGCGAAAACCGCGAGAAAGTGGAAAGAATCATTTTATGCACTGGAAAGTTGGCGATTGATTTAGAGGAACAAATCAATAAAATGGAAGGATTAGATTGGCTCCATGTCGTGCGCATTGAAGAATTGTACCCATTCCCGAAAGAAGAATTGCAAGCGATTTTAGCGCGCTATCCGAACGTAAAGGAAATCGTATGGGTTCAAGAAGAACCGCAAAACATGGGAAGCTGGTGTTATGTCGAACCGAAATTGCGTGAAATCGCTCCAGATGGGGTAGATGTAAGTTACATCGGAAGACGCAGACGGGCGAGCCCTGCAGAAGGCGATCCTGTCGTTCATAAAAAAGAGCAAGAGCGTATCATTCAATGTGCATTAACGAAAAAAGAACAATAATTGCAAGATTTAGGGAGGTCATCAACGTGGCTGAAGTCAAAGTTCCAGAATTAGCAGAATCAATTACGGAAGGGACCATCGCGCAATGGTTGAAAAAACCTGGTGATTATGTAGAAAAGGGCGAATCGATTTGCGAATTGGAAACAGATAAAGTAAATGTGGAAATTATGGCAGAGGAATCAGGAGTGTTGCAACAAATTTTGGCGAACGAAGGCGATACCGTCGCAGTCGGACAAGCTATTGCGGTAATCGGCGAAGGACAAGCGGCTGCACCTGCTGCTCAAGAAGAGCAAAAACAACAAGAAAAACAAAAACAAGCGGCAGCAGCACAAGAAACGAAAGTGGAAACCGAAGAAAAACGTGAACAGCCAGCAGCAGCGGCAAGCCAGCCGACGCAGCGCCCAGTTGCTTCGCCGGCAGCGCGAAAAATCGCAAGAGAAAAGGGGATCGATTTAACGCAAGTTCCTACAGTCGATCCGTTAGGTCGCGTCCGCAAACAAGATGTTGAATCATTTGCGCAACAACAATCAAGACCGCAAGCGACGCCAGCCGCACAGGTTTCACAACCGGCGCCATCGACAGTGAAACAAGATGACGGCAAGCCGGTCGTCCGCGAAAAAATGTCGCGCCGCCGTCAGACGATCGCCAAACGTTTATTGGAAGTAACGCAATCTACGGCAATGTTGACGACATTTAATGAAATCGATATGTCAGCGGTTATAGAATTGCGAAAACGGAAAAAAGACAAATTTTTCGAAGAGCACGATGTGCGCCTTGGGTTTATGTCTTTCTTCGTGAAAGCAGCCGTAGCGGCATTGAAAAAATATCCTTACGTCAATGCGGAAATTCAAGGTGATGAAATTATTTTGAAAAAATACTACGACATTGGTGTCGCTGTTTCAACAGACGAAGGATTAGTTGTTCCGGTTGTGCGCGACTGTGATCGGAAAAACTTTGCCGAAATCGAACGAGATATTGCCGAACTGGCGGCGAAAGCGCGCAGCAATAAACTATCGCTAAGCGATTTGCAAGGCGGAACGTTTACGATCACAAACGGTGGGGTGTTTGGTTCGCTGTTTTCCACGCCGCTTCTTAACGGACCGCAAGTCGGTATTTTGGGAATGCACGCGATTAAACTTCGTCCTGTTGCAGTCGACGAAGAACGAATCGAAAATCGTCCGATGATGTATGTGGCGCTATCATATGACCACCGAATTATTGATGGAAAAGAAGCAGTTGGCTTCTTAAAAACAATCAAAGACTTGATCGAAAACCCAGAAGATCTTTTATTAGAAAGTTAAGAAAAAGGGAGGCAGACTCCGAAAAAACATCTCTTTGGAGTCTCCTCCTTTTTCCGATTCATGAATGCTTAAAAGGAACGGTTCGTTTAATTTTAACGAAAATGAGACAAGAAGGGATAGCTCCTCTAATAATGGAGAGAAGTGTTCAGCTTTTTTGTGGCGTTCATTTCGTTGCTGCAAAAAATTTTGAACGATGACGTTCTGGCTATAGAAGGCGAATATGAAATGAGTTAACCGTGCGCGAAAACGTGTTTTAAGTGACGCAAATAAAGAATGGAGATATTTCGAGTAATGCGTGATAATGCTAAGTGAACCGCTTTTTGATTTGTAAAGAAGGAAAAGGAGAAAAACGTGACGAAATCATTTTAATAAAAAACATTTATAATGGAGGAGGAAAAGCTATGGAGTTGCGTTTATCAGGGAAAACGGCGCTTGTTGTCGCATCCAGTCAAGGTCTTGGCAAAGCAATTGCCCGTCAGCTTGTGCTTGAAGGGGCAAATGTCATGATTACAAGCCGAAACGAAGAAAAACTGCAAGAAGTTGAACAAGAGTTGCGTGACTTACATAAAGGAAAAATTACCCACGTTCAAGCGGATATTACGAAGGCAGAAGATATTCGTCGCCTTGTGCAAAAAACGGTAGACGCTTACGGAACGATTGATTTGTTGGTGAACAACGCTGGGGGACCACCTGCGGGAACGTTCGAAACGATCAGTGACGAAGATTGGTACCATGCGTTTGAATTGAATTTGCTTAGCTATATCCGCGTGATTCGCGAAGCGCTTCCGTACTTAAAGAAAAAAGGAGGAAAAATCGTCAACATCGCTTCTTCTTCTATTAAGGAACCGATTCCGGGATTAATTTTATCGAATACATTCCGCACAGGCATCGTCGGTTTGACGAAAACATTGGCTGCAGAGTTCGCGCCGTATAATATTTTAATTAATACGGTCGCGCCGGGGCGAATTGCAACAGAAAGAGTCGCATTTCTAGATAAAATCAATGCGGAAAAATTAGGAATTTCGAAAGAGGAAATGGAGGCGCGCATGAAAAGTGCAATTCCGCTTGGCCGTTACGGTACGCCGGAGGAATTTGCCAACGTCGTTACATTCCTTCTTTCAGAAGCTAATTCGTATATCACCGGCCAATCCCTCATTGTTGACGGTGGAATGGTAAAAGCGATTTAATAAAGATGAACGTGTTTTCGTGTGCAGGTGCGCGGATAATTAGTGAAAATAAAATCGCCGCGGGGCTTTTTATGGATTTTTCCAGTAGATTTGGCGTCTTTTTCATACACGAAAATTCTAATATTGCTGGAATCGACGAAAATTTTTGCATGCAGATGAAGCGAATAGGGATATTTTTTGTGACGAATTCGTCATAGGGAGGGGAACAAGACGGTGAAAACAATCGGATTTATCGGCCTTGGCGTAATGGGGAAAAGCATGGCACGCAATTTGCTAAAAGCTGGTTATCCTCTGCTTGTTTATACGCGGACGAAAGAGAAAGCGGATGATCTCATTGCAGAGGGAGCTGTTTGGAAACAAACAGTCGCTCAGCTTGCCAAGGAAGCGGATGTTGTCATTACGATGGTTGGATATCCAAAAGACGTCGAAGAAGTATATTTTGGCGAAGAAGGAATACTGGCAAACGTGAAAGAAGGTACATATGTGATCGATATGACGACATCCACTCCATCGCTCGCTGAAAAAATTTATCAAGCGGCGAAGGAGCGGAATGTTTATGCGCTTGATGCTCCCGTTTCTGGCGGGGATATTGGCGCGAAAGAAGGAAAATTGACGATTATGGTCGGCGGAGATGAAGAAGTATTTTCTGCGTGCAAACCAATTTTAGAAAGATTGGGGACGAATATTGTTCTCCAAGGAAAAGCCGGCGCCGGCCAGCACGCGAAAATGTGCAATCAAATTGCGATCGCGTCGAACATGATTGGCGTTTGTGAGGCGTTGGCATACGCAAAGCGTTCGGGATTAGATCCGTTAAAAGTATTGGAAAGCATTTCGCAAGGTGCGGCAGGAAGCTGGTCGTTGAGCAATTTGGCGCCCCGTATGCTCGCGGGAGATTTTCAGCCAGGCTTTTATGTGAAACATTTTATTAAAGATATGAAAATCGCGCTAGAAGAAGCGGAAAAAATGAATTTGCAGCTGCCAGGGCTGGCGCTTGCGAAATCGATGTACGAAGAACTGGCAAAAGCGGGAGAGGAAAACAGCGGCACGCAAGCTTTATATAAGCGGTACGTTCAAGAATGAAAAGGCATCATCCTCTTTATGATGATGTCTTTTTTTGTTATTTGTTATTTATCTAAAAATATTGAATATTTTTATAAATAGAGGTATAGTAAAAGTAGAACTACATACTAACCGGTTAGTATAAAGGGAGGGGAATATATGGATTTTTCTTATTCGCCGAAAGTGAAAGAACTGTTAAAAAAATTAAGCGTTTTCATGGAAGATTATATTTATCCAAATGAAAAAGTGTATGAAGAACAGCTGAATGCGCAAGAATCGCGATGGTCTGCCGTTCCGCCGATTATCGAAGAATTAAAAGCAAAGGCGAAAAAAGAAGGGTTATGGAATTTATTTTTGCCGGACAGTGAATATGGAGCAGGGCTGACAAATTTGGAGTATGCGCCGCTTTGCGAGATGATGGGGCGCTCCCTCATCGCCCCGGAAGTGTTTAATTGCAATGCTCCTGATACGGGAAATATGGAAGTGCTCGTTCGTTATGGAACGGAGGAGCAGAAGAAAAAGTGGCTGATTCCATTGCTAAACGGAGAGATTCGCTCATGCTTTTCGATGACGGAACCGGATGTTGCGTCAAGCGATGCGACGAACATCAGTGCGAGCATCGTCCGCGATGGTGACGAATATGTGATTACAGGGCGAAAGTGGTGGTCATCTGGAGCCGGCGATCCACGGTGCAAAATCGCGATTGTCATGGGAAAAACAAATCCAGATGCGCCAAGACACGAACAACAATCGATGATTCTTGTGCCGCTTGATACACCCGGAGTGAAAATCGAACGGATGCTTCCGGTGTTTGGATACGACCATGCACCGCACGGCCATGCCGAAATTACGTATGACCATGTTCGCGTGCCAAAAGAAAATATTATTTGGGAGGAAGGAAAGGGATTTGCCATTGCGCAAGGGCGTCTCGGCCCAGGACGCATTCACCATTGCATGCGGCTCATCGGTGCGGCAGAGAGGGCGCTTGAGTTGATGTGCCAGCGTGTGCAAAAGCGGGTGGCGTTCGGAAAACCGCTGGCGGAACAAGGGGTTATCCGTGATTGGATTGCCCAATCGCGCGTTGAGATTGAACAAGCGCGGCTGCTTACATTAAAAGCGGCGTATATGATGGATACAGTTGGAAATAAAGCGGCGAAAAAAGAAATTGCGATGATTAAGGTAGTTGCGCCAAATGTAGCGTTAAAAGTAATTGACCGCGCGATTCAAGCGTTTGGCGCGGCGGGAATTAGCAACGATTTTCCGCTCGCGGCACACTGGGCAAATGCGCGTACGCTGCGTCTTGCCGATGGACCGGATGAAGTGCATAAGGAACAGATCGCTAAATTAGAATTGCGACAATATCAATAATAAAAGGAGAGAATCAAGATGCATGTGCTCGATTTATTTAAAATTTCTGGAAAGACGGCGATTGTCACTGGAGGAGGACGCGGGCTAGGAGAGCAAATCGCCGTCGGTTTAGCGGAAGCGGGAGCTAACGTTGTCGTATGTTCGCGGAAAGTGGAAGCGTGTGAACAAGTAAAAGAGAAATTAGAGAAACTCGGCGTGAAATCCCTTGCGTTGCAATGTGATGTCACTAATCCGGAAGATGTAAAGCGCGTCGTTCAAGCGACGGTAGACGAATTTGGACGAATTGATATTTTAGTCAATAACAGCGGCGCAACATGGGGGGCACCTGCGGAAGAAATGCCGCTAGAAGCATGGCAGAAAGTGATGAACGTCAATGTCACCGGAACGTTTTTGATGAGCCAAGCGGTTGGAAAAGTGATGATTCGACAGCAAAGCGGCAAAATTATCAATATTGCTTCTGTCGCCGGGCTTGGTGGAACAAATCCGGAAGTGTTAAATACGATTGGCTACAACACGAGCAAAGGGGCCGTCATTACGTTTACAAAAGACTTAGCGGTAAAATGGGGAAAATACGGCATTCATGTCAATGCCGTTGCCCCGGGATTTTTTCCAACGAAAATGTCAAAGGTCATTCTTGAACGAGTTGGGGAAAAAATTTTGGAGAACACGCCGCTAAAACGCTTCGGTGGAGAAGATGATTTGAAAGGTGCGGTGTTGTTTTTAGCGTCCCGCGCTTCCGATTTTGTGACGGGTTCGCTCATCGTTGTCGATGGCGGCACGCATGCTGGCTCTTAAAAAGAGGGGGGAGGAGAAAAAATGAACGAAAAGAAGGCGGCTTCGTTATACCCAAAACATATCGCTTTCCAGTTTGCCATTCCCGATATCACGCTGTGCGATATTTTGCAAGAACGCGCCAAACAATATCGCGACAATCCGGCATTGACTTTTTATGATAAAGTGATGACGTATGGCGAGCTTGCCTATGCTGTTGAGAAATTTGCCTCAAGCCTGCAGCAGCAAGGCGTGCAAAAAGGCGATCGCGTTGCCATTATGCTGCCGAACTGCCCGCAATATGTCATCGCTTATTATGCGATTTTGCGCGTTGGCGCGATTGTGACGCAAGTGAACCCGATGCTTGTTGAGCGTGAGCTGCTTCATCTTTTAACTGATTCGGGAGCGGAAACAATTGTCATTTATGACGCCATTTATCCACGGTTGCAGGCGGTGCGCAAAGACACGCCGATCAAGCGGGCGATTGTCGTCAGCTTCCAGCAAGCGGGAGCGTCATTTTCACCAGATGTGACGTTTGAACAGTTTCTTGCGCAAGGAAGTGGAAACGTACAGCCGGTACCGATCGAGCCGGAGCACGATGTTGCCGTGCTGCAATATACAGGCGGAACAACCGGGCGTTCAAAAGGCGCGATGTTAACTCATCGGAACATTTTAGCAAACGTCATGCAATGCGCGGAATTTTTCAAAGGAACGTATGAGGTAGGAAAGGAACGGTATTTAACTGTTATTCCGCTTTTCCATGTGTTTGCGATGACATCGGGAATGAATATGGCGATTTATGTTGGAGCAAATAATATTTTATTGCCGCGTTTCGAACTGCAAGAAGTGCTGGAGACCATTAAAGAGAAGCAGCCGACTGTTTTTCCGGGAGTGCCGACAATGTATGTCGCGATTACGAACACACCGGAAGTGGAGAAGTACGGCATCAACAGCATTAAAACGTGCAATAGCGGAAGCGCTCCGATGCCAGTCGAGTTAATGAAGGAATTTGAACAGAAGACGGGCGCAACGGTGCTAGAAGGATACGGTTTATCCGAGGCATCGCCAGTGACGCACTGCAATCCGCCATTTGCCGAAAGAAAGCCAGGAACGGTAGGAATCGGCATGCCAATGACGGAATATAAAATCGTTGATGTAGCAACAGGGACAGAAGAGCTGAAGCCCGGCGAGGTCGGAGAGTTGATTATCCGTGGTCCGCAGGTGATGAAAGGATATTGGAACATGCCGGAAGAAACGGCGGTGGCGCTTCGCGATGGATGGTTATATACGGGCGACTTGGCAACCGTCGACGAAGAAGGGTATGTCACGATTGTCGACAGGAAAAAAGACATGATTATCGCGAGCGGTTACAATATTTATCCGCGTGAAATTGAAGAAGTGCTTTATGAACATCCGGCGGTGAAAGAAGCGGTAGCGATCGGCGTGCCGGATCAATACCGCGGCGAAACGGTAAAAGCGATCATTGTATTAAAAGATGGAAAAGAAGTAACGGAAGAGGAAATTATCACCCATTGCCGCAAAAATTTAGCCGCTTATAAAGTGCCGCGCATTGTGGAATTCCGCAACGAATTGCCGAAAACAAACGTCGGAAAAATTTTGCGCCGCGCCCTTCGCGAAGAAGCGCTCCGCACAGACTCAAAATAAGAAAGAAGCGCGCTCTTCCAAAACGGTCAAGTCAAATGTCTGTTGCCATATCGGCTTGACCGTTTTATGATATAATGACAGGAATGAAACAGGACAGGAAAGGTGGAAGAGCGTGAAGGAAAAAATTATGGAAGCAAGCATCGCGCTATTTGAACAAAACGGATTTAGCGAAACTTCGATTCAAGACATTGTGGACGCACTAGGAGTGACAAAAGGAACGTTTTACTATTATTTTAAAAGCAAAGAAGAATTGCTAATGGATATTCATCTCGGCTATATTGAAGGATTGCTTGAAAAGCAAAAGAAAATTATCGACGATCCCGCAAAATCGATAAAAGAAAAAGTATTGGACATCGTCTATATGCTGATTCATAACATTGAGAAACAAGGGAGACAAGCGCGCATTTTTTTCCGGGAAATGAAACATCTAAATGAAGAACATTTAAGAAAAATTGTCGAAAAGCGCGACTTATTTCGCTACGAACTTCAATCGTTAATTGAAAAAGGAATAAAAAGCGGGGAGTTTCGCGAAGATTTGCACCCGTCTATCGCGACATTGACGGTGTTGGGAGCGGCAAACTGGAGTTATCAATGGTTTCGGCCTGATGGTGAACTAAGCGATTTCGAAGTAGCGAAACAAATGGTTGCGATTTTGCTGGAAGGAATGGAGAAAAAGCAATCTATCAACAACTAATTCCGTAGGCTTGCAACGAGACGGAACAGTTCGACGGTCGCGTCTACCGCACGTTGTCAGCATAGCGAAGCGCGCCGCTTTTCGTCGCTTATTTTGCATACTAACTGGTCAGTAAAAAAACATTGCTGTATTGGCGACGGTTACATGGAACAGCAATCGTCGCTGGCGTTTGACTGCGCAAGGAAAATTTTCGGTTTTGCACTAATCGTGATTCATTAGGAAGGGCCAAAAATACCCGCAACGGAAAGGGGGAACAGTAGTGGCGGCGATTATTCCCGTACGCAAAGGAGAAGAGTTGCCAGTCGAAAAGCTAACGAATTTTTTAAGAAAGACAATTCCGGATCTTCCGGAAGAGCCTTTGCAAATCCAGCAATTTTCGGCGGGGCGTTCTAATTTGACGTATTTGCTATCGTGCGGTGAATGGGAAGCGGTGCTGCGCCGCCCGCCGCTCGGTCCGGTGGCTCCGAAAGCGCACGATATGAAGCGGGAAAGCACATGGCTCACAGAAATTCATCCGATTTTTCCGCTAGCGCCAAAGCCGCTGTTGTTTTGCGATGACGAATCAATTATCGGAAGCCCGTTTTTCATTATGGAGCGGTGCAAAGGAATCGTATTGGACACAGAATTTCCAGAACACGTCACTCCGACGGAAGAAATATGTCGAAATATTTCGCGAACAATGGTCGACACGCTTGTGGCGCTTCATCGTCTTGATTATACGAAAACGCGTTTAGCAAACATGGCGAAACCGGAAGGATTTATGGAGCGGCAAGTTCATGGCTGGATTCAACGGTACGAGCGGGCGAAGACGGATGATATTCGAGAGGTGGAAGCGTTAACGAAATGGCTTGCAAGTCATATTCCAGAAAAAAGTGAAGCGGCAATTATTCACTATGACTATAAATTAAACAACGCGTTGTTTGCTGAAGATAATATTACGAAAATGGTCGGGTTGTTCGACTGGGAAATGGCGACAGTTGGGGATCCGCTAGCAGATTTGGCAGTGGCAATGAGTTATTGGGTTCAAGATGACGATCCGCCGTCGTTAAAAAACGGGTTTGGAAAAACGCCGGTTACTGTATATCGTGGATTTTATACGCGGGATGAATTTATTCAGGAATATGCGGAAAAAAGCGGACGCGACGTTTCGAATATGCACTTTTATTTAACGTTTGCTTACTTTAAGCTTGCTGTCATTTGCCAACAAATTTATTATCGCTATCGCCGTGGGCAAACAAATGATGAGCGCTTCCGCCATTTTGGCACGTTTGTTCCAGCACTCGTCAAACATGCATGGCAGTTAGCGATGCGTTGAGGTGAATATATGACAAAGGTTCATGTTGTGTTTCGCAAAGAAGATATTGACGAAGCAGCTTTAGGAAACGGAAAAGTGGCGGTGGTGTTTGACATTTTGCTCGCCACATCGACGATCACCGCTGCGCTTTCATTCGGGGCCGCTTCCGTCATTCCGGTGAAAAGCGCGCATGAAGCAAAAGAGAGGGCGAATTCGCTACCGCACGGCAGTTATGAACTTGTCGGGGAGTATGAAGGAAGAACGATTGATGGGTTTCGTCCTCCGGCTCCCCTTTTTTTGCAAACATTTTGTCAAGGAAAGACGATTATTTTATCAACGACAAACGGAACGGTTGCGATTCGCAAGGCGATGAATGCCAATCATCTTTACGTCGGGAGCTTGCTCAATGGGCAGGCGCTTGCCGAACATATTTGTCGCCAACATTTCTCTGAAACAGTTGTCGCGATTTGTTCCGGTTCGTCAGGGCGATTTTGTTTAGAAGATTTTTATGGGGCTGGCTATTTTATTTCTTGCTTGCTTCAATGCGGCGTTTCTGAGCGCAGTTTGTCTGATGCTGCCATGGCGGCGCTGCTTTTTTATGAAAAATATCATACGGAAAGCGCCGGAAAAACAGTGATTGCCTCTTCGCGGGTCGGGCGATGGATGATGGCCCACGGCCTTGAAGCAGACATCAATTACATTAATCGGCAAGGGGCGCTTTCGGTCATTCCGGTTTTACAAAAGACAGAGTCAGGAGGAGAAATTCGCGATGCAACAAGGCGGACTTTTGCTTGTTGAGGAAAAAACGGCGACAGGAGTGGTTTACTAAACTATTGGACTGCACGTGGCGAGGATACATTGGCGGTGTTTTGTCCATTATGCGCATCGCAAACTTATTCCAACTATGTGGCGAAAGAAAAAAGACAGTGAGTACGTCAGCACGTACTTACTGTCTTTCTTTAATATATCGTTCCAGCCGATCCAATCCTTCTTTCAGCGTGTCTAGTGAATAAGCGTAAGAAAGGCGCACATGCCCTTCTCCATATTCGGAAAAGGCGCTGCCGGGAACGAGTGCTACCCCTGCTTTATTCACGACATCGAGCGCGAAATCGAAAGAAGATTGGCCGAAAGCGGCGATAGATGGAAATAAGTAAAAGGCACCGCTCGGTTTTTCGACTTTCAATCCCATGTTGATGAGGCGATTGTAAGCATATTCCATCCGTTCTTTATATTGCGAGCGCATCGCTTCCGCGTCATTTTTTCCAATTGTTAAGGCGGCGAGCGCAGCTTTTTGCGAGACGGAAGATGTGCATGAAACGCTGTATTGGTGTACTTTGATCATATGTTTTGTAACGAAAGACGGAGCGAATACAAAACCAACTCGCCATCCTGTCATGGAATGGGATTTGCTTAATCCGTTAATAACGACCGTTTGTTCGCGCAACCATTTCGCGATCGAATGATGGCGGCCGTTGTAAACGAGCTCACTATAAATTTCGTCCGAGACAACCCAAATTGGTCGCCCTTTCACAAGCGCAGCAATTTCCTGAAGTTCTTGTTCAGATAATGTGGCACCCGTTGGATTCGAAGGGTATGGGAGTACGATACAACGAGTCCGCTCGTTTAAGTGAGGAGCGATTAATTCAGCGGATAGACGAAATCCGTTCGACCGCGTATCGATATATACCGGTTTTGCCCCGCAAAGCCGGATCAGCGGTTCGTATCCCGGATAGACGGGGCCGGGCAAAATTACTTCTGTTCCTTTTTCTAAAATAGTGCGAAACGTAATGTCAAGCGCCTCGCTTGCTCCAACGGTTGCGATTACTTCGTTAGGATGATAATCCAGTCCGTATTTCTCGCGAATAAAATCGCAAGCGGCTTGACGCAATTCAAGAAAACCGGCATTATGCGTATACGTTGTGAAATTGTCCGTAATCGCTTGTTTTCCCGCTTCTTTTACATGCTCGGGAGTCGGAAAATCCGGCTGCCCAATCGTTAATGAAATCAAATCGGGACGGTTGGCAACCATGTTAAAAAATTTGCGAATGCCGGATATTTCAATGTTTTTTACACGCGAATGAATAAGATGTTCCACCAGTTGTTCATCCTTCCGTTATCATCGTTTGATAACATTTTATCATGTTTGACGATGAAGTGAGAATCGTGAAAAAATAAAAGTGAGCCGCCTTTGTTTTTCTTAAAGAAATTTTTGAAAAGGCGGCTCACCTTATTGTTTGCTTATATGATTCGGACGTTTCGCACTCGAACATCTTTCTCTCCTTATTACGCACCGTATTTTTTTAGAAGTTCATTATATTGTGCGGAAAGTTCCAAAAAGAGGGACTTGTTTCGCGCCATTAAAGCCTCGTCGATTTTTTCCATCAGTTTTTGCTTTTGAAACTGGAATATCGCATGTTCCAACACTTTTTCCGCAAGCGGACCATAGCTATTCGTTTCTTCCGTTTGGCTGAATAAAATTGCGCCTTCGTAAGGATATTGTTTTTCGTACATATGTGATTCCCCCTTGCTTAGGAACGATAAGTTCCCTTTTTTATATTATCCTAATTTTTGATAAAAAAGTAAAGAAAATTTTGATAAATATTCATGAAATATATATCCTCTTTTTTGGTTGGGATGTAGCATATTTTCGGTTATCATATGTAAAGGAAAGTAAATGATGAATTAAGGTGATTAATATGATTCGGACGTGTGCGGTGACAAAAGAATTTGACGTGATGTATGATGTTCCGCTTCCGTTTGTCAATAGCTCTGATGTTTCGTGGTATTGGGTTGATTTTCATGAACCGACTGAAGATGAAGCAAAGCTGCTGTCTGACTTTTTTCATTTCCATCCGCTTGCGATCGAAGACTGTTTGGAATACGTACAGCGGCCAAAGCTCGATTTTTATGACCGATATTTATTTATTGTATTACATGCGATCGAAGAAAGTTCGCTGGAAGCCGAAGAAGTCGATTTATTTGTCGGACAAAATTTTATCGTTTCTTTCCATAAGCAGTCCATTCATGCCGTGAATGAAGTATGGGAACGAATCAAGAGCGAGGAAGATGTCCAGCAAGGGCCTTTCCATGTAATGTACCGTATCATAGACAAGATCGTCGACGACTATTTTCCTCCGATTTATCATATTGAAGATGTGTTGAATGAATTAGAGGAAAACGCAAACGATGAGACAATTCAAGAAATCATCGAAAAAGTGTTTGATATTCGCAGCGATTTATCGAAGTTAAGAAGAACGATTGTGCCAATGCGCGATTTGCTGTACCGGATTATTCATTCGGAACGTCTGCAGCGAATGAAGGAGCGACAACTATATTTTCACGATATTTACGATCATCTTCTAAAGTTGGCGGAAATGATTGAAACGAATCGCGAAATTACATCTGATATACGCGATAGCTATTTGTCGCTTAACTCGAACCGGATGAACACTATTATGATGACATTGACGGTCATTACGACGATTTTTATGCCGTTAACGTTCATTTCGAGCATTTATGGAATGAACTTTGATTATATGCCGGAATTGCATTGGAAGTACGGTTACTTTACGGTCCTTGGGGTAATGGCGGTGATTGCGGTTTCTATGTTTTTTTGGTTCAAACGGAACGGATGGTTCCGTTTTCATAAAGGGAATGATTCCAAAGAGAAGAAATAATGGATTTTTATCTAAGCCGTGCGTGTTGCACCTGTTCCTCTAACGCAATTATGACGATTTGCAGCAACAAAGATTGCCTGCGACATAAAGCCGGCAAGGTGCGTTTCAGTCACGACAAAATTGTGCTGTCACCATTTTTAGATTGCAAAACAATTATGAAAATAAACGCGAAAAAAATATTCCTTCTTTGCGTATTCAACAATATAATAAAAATATATAGATTAAAAGCAGGAAGGACGTATTAACGATGACGGAAAAATCACAAATTTTATTAGAAAGCGGTACGAACGAACTGGAAATTGTCGAGTTTTTAATTGCGAATAACCGTTTTGCGATCAATGTCATGAAAGTGCGTGAAATTGTTCACCCGCTTCCGATTACGAAAATTCCGCATTCTCATCCGCATATTGAAGGGATTATTGAGTTGCGCGGAGAAGTGCTTCCGGTCGTTGATTTGGCAAAAGTGCTTCATTTCCCATCTTCCGAACATCCTGAACACGATAAATTTATTGTCGCGGAGTTTAATCAGCTAAAAGTTGTTTTCCACGTACACGACGTGACACGCATCCATCGGATTTCATGGAAACAGATCGAAAAACCGTCGGAAATGTATCAAGGGCTGGAAGCGCAAATTATCGGTGTCGTAAAATTGGAAGGGCAAATGATTTTATTGTTAGATTTTGAAAAAATTATCGTCGACATTAACCCAGACTTAGGGATAAACGCACAGCAAATGAAACGGCTCGGAAACCGAGAACGTTCGCAAAAAAAGATCGTCGTGGCGGAAGATTCGCCGCTATTAAGAAGATTGCTGCGCGAGACGTTAGCGGAAGCGGGATACGTATTGGTGGAATTTTTTGAAAATGGCGAGGATGCTCTCCGCTATTTACAGTCGATTGTTGATGAAGGAAAAGATATCGCTGACGAAGTGCAACTTGTTATTACGGATATTGAAATGCCGCAAATGGACGGCCATCATTTAACAAAGCGCATTCGTGAAGACGAAAGGTTAAACAAACTTCCTGTCATTATTTTTTCTTCTCTTATTACCGATGATCTTCGCCATAAAGGCGAGAAAGTTGGTGCGACAGCGCAAGTAAGCAAACCGCAAATCGACGAACTCGTCAACATGATTGATGCACATATTTTATAATGAAGTTGATGAAATAAACATTTGCGCTTATACATATAGAAAGCAGATTATCGGGTGTGGGCATTCTAAAGGTCGGATAGGCGCATAAAGAAGCACATCTACTGCTAATATAAAAAGCGGTTCCAATAATCGGAACCGCTTTTTTTAATAATAGCTTTCTCCAAGACGTTTAAATACCGGTTTTTGATACGGTTTTTTTCGTTTTGGCGGCGTTTCTTTCACGCCTGTGTATGCTTGCAATAACGCTTTCGCCTGGGACAGCGGCATTCTTGCGACAGGATTGCGGTAAGAATCATTAAGCGTTCCAAGATGCGGAAGATGTGTGAAGTCTTCTTTTGTTGGTGGAATATGAAAATAATAATCGCCGACAGCGACAAGCACATCCGATTGCTGTTGGCTGTATTTCGGATTGCGGGAAAAATGTAAGCCGATTTTTTTCGCTTTTCCTTCTTGCAGTAGTTTTTCGATAGCTTTTTTCTTAAGAAGATATAGGAAAGATGGGTTTAACGCGGTTTTTGCGTGGCGGTTTACGGTAAAAATCGCTTTTGCTAGGTTATCTACTGTCGGTTCTAATGGTTCCATCAGCATGTCTCCTTTTCATCGCTTCTTTAATTTAGTTTTTATTATACAAAATGAACATTTGTTTGCAAAACCGCTTTCTTTCGTTTGTTTTATCTTTTGATGATACGCGATGCGGCGGCAGGCAAAGAAGCGGCCGTTTTTTAGCGGTTTTGCTTCATATCATTTATGCTTGATGTTGTAATGTAAAGACAGTAAGTTCTGGTGGCGAAAGAAAGCGAAGCGGTATTCTTGTCGTGCCGAGACCACGGTTAACATATAACGTTAAATGGTTAACTTGGTAAAACCCTTCATAATATTTTTCGGAAAGCGGCGGAGTAATGAGCGGACCGATGAAAGGAAGCTGGACTTGCCCGCCATGGCTATGTCCCGATAACTGCAGGTGAGCGGGATAACGGCTCGTTTGCATAGCGCCATCCGGCTCATGTAACAGCACGATCGTATAAGTCGAATCAGGGATTGCTTTTACCATGTCAGAAAAATTTGGTTTACCGAGCATCATATCATCCCCGCCGGCAATCGCAATGAAGCTTCGCTCTTTCCGCTTAATGAGGGCATGTTCGTTAACAAGCATTTGAAATCCGGCCTTCTCCATAATATAGCGATATATGTCTGTTCCATATCCGCCGTGATCGTGATTTCCGTAAATGCTGAATTTTCCGAGCGGGGCGCGAATGCGTGAAAGCTCGCTGGCAACTGCATCAATGTGCGGATATTTGTTTGGCTCATCCAATAAATCCCCCGTAAACAGCACGATATCGGGCTGCAATTCGTTTATTTTTTGGATTATGTAGCGAAAGCGGTTTAATCCGTAATAATGGCCTAAATGAACGTCGCTAAATTGCAAAAGTTTGATTCCTGTAAATTCTTTCGGAATAAGCGGATGAGAAATGATATGATGAGTAACGGTTAATTGTCCAGGTTCAATAAAGCGAGCGTAATAATAACTAAATAATGTCGCCAGCATTCCGCCGACACCGGTGCCCAGCAATTTTTTTAAAAATGTTCGTCGATTCATCTTTGTCATTTCTAATCGTTCCATCATGTGCCGTCCTTTCACAATTAGTTTTATTATAATGGAAAAAAGAAACAGAGGACAATAGGGGAGTAATAATGTTAGAAAATTCGGTCATTTTATAGTAAGATAAAAATGAATGAGTAATCAGTCGTTTGGCAAAGGGGGAGAAACATGAACGGAAAAGTAATCATTATTACTGGTGGTTCGAGCGGGATGGGAAAATATATGGCAAAACGGTTTGTATCCGAAGGAGCGAATGTCGTTATTACAGGGAGACGGATGGAAGCGCTCGAAGAAGCGAAAAAAGAAATTGAATCACCAAACGGGAAAGTTCTTCCGATTTCAATGGATGTGCGCGACCCTGAATTAGTCGCTGAAATGGTAAAGCGAACCGATGCGGAATTCGGAAAAATTGACGCTCTCATTAATAATGCTGCCGGCAATTTTATTTGCCCTGCTGAGAAACTATCGATCAACGGTTGGAACAGCGTCATTAATATCGTATTAAACGGTACGTTTTATTGCAGTCGCGAGGTCGGAAATTATTGGATTAAAAACGGCCAAAAAGGTTCTATCATCAACATGGTTGCTACGTATGCTTGGAACGCTGGTGCAGGTGTCATTCATTCCGCATGTGCAAAAGCAGGCGTGTTGGCGATGACAAGAACGCTTGCGGTAGAATGGGGACGAAAATACGGATTTCGCGTCAATGCGATTGCGCCTGGTCCAATTGAGCGGACAGGAGGTGCGGAACGGCTTTGGGAATCGGAAGAAGCGGAAAGACGGACAATTGAAAGCGTCCCGTTAGGGCGGCTCGGTACACCGGAAGAAATTGCCGCGCTTGCCGCGTTTCTTCTTTCTGATGATGCCGCTTACATCAATGGAGAATGCATCACAATGGATGGTGGGCAGTGGCTTAATCAATATCCGTTTTAAGAGACAAGCAGCGAAAGCGCGCTTCGTCTGCGCCGGTACTTGTCGTTTAGAATGAGGAAGACTGGCAATAAAAAGTGCAAACACCGATGATCGGGAAGCAAATGCGCATGCGAGCGGTTTCCTAGCATTAGGAAGCCGTTTTTCTATACGCGCGTCTTTCTTCCAAACTAACATGCTCTTCATGAATTGGGTCACAATACTTTTATGTTTTGCAGTCTTTTCATGTCGGTTAAGCCATGATATGGTGATTCCGTTTACTGTACTGAAAGTGAATGAAAACTTATGATAAAAATGTTGAATCAAAAACAGTGATGGAAAAATTAAAACAGGTTTGTTTCGAAACAACGAAGAAATAGTAAAATGAATGTAGGATATAAATGAAGCTTATCAAATAATTAAATAAACATCTCTAAACGATTGTATGGATGGAGCGGTACCGTCAAGAATTTTGTGTAATGAAAGATAGATAGGGTATCTCTGAATGGATTTAGAATGGATAAGGAGTCGGTTTCCTCCGCACAGGAGACAGAATATTCTGTCTCCTGTGCGGAAAGGGAGAATCCCCTTACTTTGTTATTTACAGTATTTGGTTAATTGTAACGTTCTTCAAACATTCGCTGGAGGGCTTCCTGCGCTTCGGCAAATCCTCGCAACTTTCGCTCTGCCCATTTCTCATTAAAATCTTGAATGGTCAAATACACGATTTTTTCCGCGGCTTCTAAACTGCTCAAACTGTTCATCGGTTTTAGACGTTTCCGAATCTCCTTG
>NZ_FOJS01000088.1 GCF_900111865.1 Parageobacillus thermantarcticus
CTCCCTTCTCACTCGGTTGAAAGGTAAATTCATTGAGCCGGCAAGCCTATGTATTTTTTCTTGCAATTCTCTGCACTTTTTGCTTGCAAAAAACAGGCAATCTTCGAATAATGATTTCCATGGCCGTACTGGACTATCCGAATCGTTATCGGTGACGCCTACTCACAAAAAACTTTGTTAAAATTTCGGCAACGCCTCCACGGCATCCGCCAAATCGCTATAACTGTCTTTCAAGTATCTTGATGTAGTTGCGATATTGCTGTGGCCGGCGAGCCGCCGCACTTTCTCGATATCATTGTTCGTCGCCTTTAGCATCCACTTGCAAAACGTATGCCGGAACATATGCGGCGTAAGTTTTTTGTTCGGCAAGCTATAGCTTTCGATCATCCGCTGGATGCCGCGGACGGAAAACTTCGGCGAGCGCTGGCTGTAAAAGACGTACGGCGATTCGGCGACATGCGGCTTCTTTTTCGCCATCTCGGCGCGAAACTTCAGCCAATCCTCGAGTTCCGCCAGCAGGATGTTCGAGATCGGCACGGTCCGAACCTTCATCCCTTTTCCCACGATTCGAATCCGTTTCATCTCTAAATCCAAGTCCGTTAATTTCAAATTGGACAGCTCTTCAACACGCAATCCCGCGTAAGTAAGCAAATACACCACCGCGCGGTCGCGGCGGTACTTTTCCTCTGGATCGACGCCTCTGCTGCGGACCGGTTTTTTCCGCATCCGATGCAATAAGTCCTCAAATTCTTCTTCGGTGAGCCACATGATTTTTTCGTGATCTTCATCGGCCGTTTTCAAATCTTGAATATCCTTCATCGGATTTTGTTCGATGTAATGGTGCTCAACCGCCCACGCGTAAAAGCTGCGCAGCGAATTGAGGCGGCGGTTGATCGTGGAGATGGCCAACGGTTTCCCTACGGCTGGATTTAACATTTGCTGAATCCATTTGCGGATGTCAGCCGGCGTGACATAATCATCTGGACGTATATGTAAATCATGAAAAAATATGTTTAAATCGTTCGTATAGGAAATAATGGTATTTCTGGAAGCACCTTTTTCCTGAAGATAAGTGACATACTCGTTGAGCATCTTTTTCCACCCTTTCACTTATACGGCGAGTTAAAAACGATTTTTTTCCAAAATAACGGATATGAAAAATAACATTATATGACGAGTATATCATAAAAAAGAATGGATTGTTCGTCATATAATGTATATTATATGACCAGTTAAATCATATAAAATAGTGCATAAAAAGACGAGGAAACACCTCGCCTCGTTTTGTCAGATATCGTTGAATGCAACATATTGGCTATTATGTTTTAGCAGTTTTTGTCAATAAAGTTGCGGTTTGTTTTGATAACTATAAACATAGGAATCTCCGGTTATGGATAATTAGTATAGATTGTTTATTAATTGGAATTGCATGTCTTATTTTGAATAAAGTTCCAAACAAAGGATAATCCTTTCATGGAAGAACAAATTAACTTTCACCATCTGTGGTGAAGCTCGCTTCATGTATATCAAAATCCCCATTCGGTCACTTCAATTATAAAAAACAACTTTATAGAGTGTCCAAATTCATTAGGGGTTAATGAGGAAACAACTCTGTAAAAAAATTAATTCCATTTTTTTATATCTTTTTTATTACGATTTAATACTTGGAAATAAGTTATTATAGCTGTTACAGTACACAAAGAGCCACTCACTAACCAAATATAAAAAAAGATTTTTCCACCTGTTGAGGGAGAATCAATAAAAAAATAACTAAGTAGGAATAAGCCTCCTCCTAAAATTAATAGAAAATAAGCAAATCTTTTATGCTGTGGTTTTAAGAAATAGTATCCAATAAGAATTAATAAGTATAAACTGCTTATTGCCATGATACTTGGAAAAATGGGATGGAACTTAGCCGAGTATACAAAGTAGTCAAGTTGTGAAATATGGCTTTTACTATGTACTTGACCATATAGCATTTGGGAAAATGGTGTTGAATGCTTCCATTCCCAAGGATTATCTAATATTGCACTACCTTCATACCAAGCAGCTAGAGTAGAAAATAAAAGTAAAATAGTGACTAATCCAAATTGAATAATAATCCACAAAACAACAATACCTCCCCTAATATATATCAGGCTAAAATTACTCAGATTGAATATAGAAATACCTCAAAGTTTTGAAATCTATACTTTTCGGATATACCGAATAGTAATCTCTTTTCTTTATGTTCCTATCTACATATATTGAGCAATGTTAAATAATTATTATAAATTATACTACTGTTATTGTCCAAAATTCCACTAAGTGTTGGAATTGTTAAAGCCAATGATAAAATGGCTCTTACGCAATCTTGGTGATAGGGAGGGACTAATTGAGAAAATGAACGTGTTGCAAAACGCATAACGAATGCATAAATGCACATAAAAAATCCACCACATTGGAAATCATATACAGTGACCAAAACCAACTACCAAGGAGTGGACACTATCATGATTTCCAATTTAGTGATCGAACATGCACTCATGGGTGAAATAGATCCTCTTTTAGAGGCATTATTTCGATACATCGACCAACTTTTTTTCTGGAAACACCGTATGTGACAGGAAGATCCCCAGTGTCTAAAAAGGCACTGCTCAAATGTTTCTTTTTGAAAACCTACTTCGCGATTGATTCTTTGCGGCAGTTGGTGAACATCCTCCACCGGTTTGGCTATTTCCGACGGATTTGTGGACTTCTGGAGATTCCTCATCTGTCTACTTTTTCACGAGCTAGTCAATGGTTTCAAGAACAAGGATTTTCCGATTTGAATGCCCAACTTCTAAACGATTTAGACGTTCAAAAACCAAAAGTAGTGATGATCGATAGTACGGCTCTTCGAAGCAGCCTGTATGATTCCCAAGCAAAGTGGGGCATGTCGACTCGGTACCACTGGTTCAAAGGATATAAACTGCATCTGTGTACCACCACGGAAGGGATCATTTTATCCCATGTTTTGACTACCGCCAATCGAAATGACGCAGCAGTGGCACCGGAACTGCTTTCGTCTCTGCAAGGATGGGACATCGAGTTTGCACTTGGTGATGCCGCCTATGGCAGTGAACAGATCCGTAAAACAGCCGAGCAATTGGACATCTTTTTCGTTTCCCCGATTAACCGACGCAATAGCGAGGAACGAAAAGATGCCTATGGCCGGGTGATCCCCGTTTTTTTGAAAACTCGATTTGGGAAGTGGCTGTTTGGTCTCCGTAGCACCATCGAACGAGTATTTAACCAATTAAAGATTAATGGGTTGGAACAACCTCGGTGGTACGGGCTTCATCGCTATCTATTACATGTGCAATTATGCATACTCATCCATAATTTTGAGTTTTTACTCTAGTTTTGCAACACCATCAAAATTAGTGTGCAAATTAAAATCTTTTAGCTTCTCATTTTCAATTATCTCGACTTTTCACCAAAAGGACGTAAGAGCCAAAAAAATAATCGGCCTTGACAGAGTACCCTATCAGTTAAATAACGAAAAAAGAGTATATGCACATAACCCTATCAAGTAGACAGTGGAAAAAAGAGTACATTAAGCTACGTCCTTTTCCTGAAATTCGATGGGGAAAGACCGTTGAATTTTTCTTGAAAACAACTGTAATTAAATAATGAATATGATCATGAACAGACTGATAAACTTGTTCCAATGTTTTTGGATGCACTAAATACAACTTTTCTGTCTCCAAATGTGAAAAGAAACTTTCGATACATGCATTATGTAGCTCCCGGATTTTTAAATCAATAATGTTTTTATATATAAATTTATAAATTCCGATTCAATGTTTATTGCAAACTAAAAATGTACAGTTTGGCAATTAATTTATGTAGCCCTTTTCGGGCATAAAAAACCACTTGCCAACATCCCTACATTCAAATACACTTCCTGTTATTGGGCAAAAATGACAGGAGGCGATGAAGGAGATGTTAGCATTGGTAGAAATTAATTATATCAGACATGAAGCAAATAAAAAAGGACGTTCGTATAGCTCGAGTCAGTCAAGATTTTGTGGGAACTTTTTTGGTTCGCTAAAAAACAGGTGTAAGTCATAGGTTGGCAAACCATTTTTTTGAATTTTATCCGTAAGCGCTTTCGGAATCTCATCCCTTGCCATGACAGACCGATATGTATACCTTTTTTACCATCCCTTGAGTTCAGACAGGGCATGATAGATCGGTGTCCCGGACGATTGCTGTAAATATGGCACGTTATTCCGCGT
>NZ_FOJS01000037.1 GCF_900111865.1 Parageobacillus thermantarcticus
AGAAGGATAAATTTACTACTAAAACAGGCGACATTGCCGAAAATTCCAAATAAACCTTATGATTGGCGGGAGATTCAACTAGCCCCAGGCATCACAAAAGATTATATTTTAGAAGGTGAGTTTACGAAAAATCAGGAAAACCTTATCTTCTATGGCGGAGTGGGAACCGGTAAAACATTCCTTTCCACTCTCATCGCCCTCAATTTGATGAAAAAACAAGGAAAAAGAGTGAAGTTCTATACGGCCGCCTCCAATGCTTTATTGGAGGCCAATGAAAAAGGTGACCTTGGTAAATTTCTCAATCAAATCGAAAAGTTGGATCTCTTGATTCTTGATGAATTGGGCTATATTCCATTGCATAAACAGGGGGCAGAGTTATTATTTCAAGTTATTTCCATGTGTTATGAAACCAAAAGCATCATTGTGACAACCAATTTACCTTTTAGCCAATGGAATAATGTCTTTGGCGATCCCATTTTAACAGAGGCCGTCATTGATCGGCTGATTCATCATTCTCATTTAATCATCTTCAATGGTGAAAGTCACCGATACAAAGACTCAATCTCTCAACGTTAACCATGGAATTTGGCAAGTGTATGTATGCATTTTTAATTGCCATTTCATACATTTTCTACTTGCCAAAAACAGCATATTGTTTATATTTCTTAATCCATTGATAATATTATCACGATAACAAAGGTTTAATTTCTCCGCCACTACAACGACTGGCGCATCATCCTCTAGCACTCGTCAAATGGTCTTCGGTTTAATCGCCTTACTTATCTCCCTGATGTTTTTCTGATGATGACATTCTATTTCCCTTCGTACATTCTATATAAATTCAGTTTGAAATTCCGACATGTTTAACCAATGCCTGTTCTTGTCTATACTGCTCCTAAATAGGTTAATCCAAGGAGCGGATGAATCATGAATAGATATCACCCATTTCAGGACAAAGCCATTGTCGCTTTGTCTTTTTTCTTTTTAAAAAAAACAAAGAAAAAGAAAAGCCCCACAGAGATTTCTCTCCGCAGAGCTTTTCAAGTGGCCACAGCACCTCCACCTATTAGTCAACAATTGTTACTTTAAATGCTACAGGAGCAGGTAAGATATCTGCTACAGCTGTAGTATCGACATCAGATACAACAACTGTAAATGAACCAGACGATTTTCTTGAAGCCAGAGTTGCTTGACCGTTCGAAATCTCCACATTAGATTCATTCGTTGTCGTAAATACGATATTGTTTACTGAATCTGTATTTACTAAAGTACCTGGTTGATTCGTGTCCCAATCAATAACTTTAGAAGATTGATCTAATACGGACAATTTTGGTGCAATTGTATATTTGCCAGCCTTAGAATCATAGTGTCCGTAGAATAAATCCAACAGTGCTAATGGCTGATCTGTGAAACCATTAATTTTATCATTATCAATCACAACATCTACTGTATTAATAACAGCTTTAGTTGCTACAGGATCGGTATTTTTATAGGTGATTGTTTTAGTACCGATCTTCGTGCCATTCACCTTAACATCTACATTTAATGTTCCAGAACCAGCAAAAGTTTTGTATGCATTTGAGTTTACAACAGTTATCGCTAATGGATTATTTTGATCAACATCAATATATTGTTTCACTTCAGGATTTTTGTCATATCCTTGAATCTCTAAAGTAACACCTGATGTTACAGGTTGGATCTTGTTACCTTGTGCATCCACTTCGTAAACTGTGAAGTTTACTGTGTCATCGTTTGGTTCAAGATTAACATCTTTGTCTAAGTCAATTTCTGTTGCATCTGTTTCAATCACGTAACCAGCGAATGCACCAGCATCTTTACCTGTTACAGTTAAAGTTTTTGTAAATACTACGTTGCCTTTAGTATCTTTAAACTCTACTGTAATTGTTGCAGTTCCTTTTCCGGCTTCAGTGATTCTTATCGGAAGTGAAGAAGATGGCTGAGTAACATTATTTACTGTAACTGTAGCAACATTTGTATTGCTAGATTTTGCAGTTAATGTACCAACTTTATTTTTTCCGACAAACACTTCATTAGATGTAACAGTTGCTTGGATTTTTTCGCCATATTGGTCAACGATATTGACATTTACTGAGTCATTCTCTGCTTTATCATCATTTGCAGTATTGAAGTAAACGTTTGATTTACTTAAAGTTGCATTTGCAATTTTAGAGTCCTCTTTAACTGTAAAGCTAACAGTAGTTACAAAGTCACCAATTGTTAACTTAACTTGTGCCGTACCAGTAGAGTATGCGTCAACGACTAACTCTCCAGTATTATTATCTTTAGAAACAACTGCTACAGTCGGAGTTAAATTTTCAATTTTCGTTACATCGTTTGCAGACAATAATTTTTCATTGCCATTATTGTCTTTTACAAGAAGCTCTAAATTTGGACGAGATGATTTTTTCATTTCAGAGATCAACTGACCATTTTGTACTGCTTGTTTAAAGGCAGTTGGATTGTCTACATCATTACCCAACCCGAAGCCAACAAGCGACGTTACAGCAATTGGAGATAAAGTTACTTTAATAGCATCACTTTGCTTAACTACAGTATTACCAGATTTAGATTTAACTGTAACTTGTACATAAGCTACTTCACTAGTAGTAACACCTGAAACAGTTCCATTATTAATTTTTTGTGAAGTAGAAGAAATCTCTACAGTATATTCGTCAGTTACATCAATACCTTTATCATTTGTTAACTTAACAAAATCAGTGATATCATCACCATTAACAAAAGTAGTTTTTGTCAATTCAATTTTACTAACTTCACCAATTTCATAAGTAAATTCTGCTGACGAATCTTCTTTCAATTCAACGCCAGCAACAGATTTCACACCATTAGCTGTTACTTTATAAGTAGTTTTATCCGCTAAAGGTTGGTTAAATGTTAATGTAACTTGCTTTTTATTATTAGGATTAATTTCAGCATTCACAACTGCTAACCCATTATCAACAGTGAAGTTAGTAGCAGAAACTTCACCGATTTCAGTTGAAAAAGTAACAACAGCTTGTGTAGAGTTAACCGCACTTACCGAAATTACTTCCGGAGCTACAGTAGCATTGTGCGCATTATATACAAATCGTGCAAAGTCACCGCGAGTGATGTTTTCGTAAGCACCAAATTTCGTTTCTGTTTTACCTTTTGCTACTCCGTTTTTGTAAAGCGCTTTTACGTATGGTGCCCACGTATCGTTTACATCCGTGAATGGAAGCGTTACATCATCGCCTTTTAAGTTGTAAGCATTCGCGATGATTTTCGCCATTTCAACGCGAGTTAATTTGTCATATGCACCAAAGCGTGTTTCGGATTTTCCGTTTAAAATCCCTGCATCGACAAGCGCGTTGACGTATTTCGCGCGGTCTTTTGGCACGTCTGTGAAGCCTGCGTCTTTTGCGTTGTCAACGTCTAGTTTTAATACTTTTGCAAGAATAACTGCTGCATCTAGACGAGTGATTTCGTCATAAACGCCGAATTGAGTTTCCGTTTTACCGTTTGTTGCGCCTGTTGAAACTAAGAAATCGATTGCATCTTTATATTGCGGCGCAACGTCTGTGAAGCCTGCTGCGGATACGACAGGAGCTACCGCAGACGCGACCATGGCAGCTGTTGCAGTTGTCGCAACAAACTTGCGATAGGACTTAGGTTGATAAGCCATGAACAATTTCCTCCCCGTTTTGTGTATATTTTTATGATGAATCGAGGGTATGACAAATACCATCGATCAATTACCGAGATTAGGAGCAACACAAACATTTTACGAGCCAAAAAGAATATCCATCCCAAATAAGTATGTATGATGGTATCGTAGAAAAGATTCCATAAAATGACTCGTAAACATAGATACTCCCAAACTCAACTACTATTCTATCAAAACCATGTGATTTTTCAACCGTTTTTTACAAAATTCTCATCCTTTGCGTATCTTATGAACCAAATCTTTAATTTGGCGTATAAACATTAATTTACTATAGTCAACATTATACAAATAAATGAAAGATTGTAAAATACTTTTTAAGAATTTTTAAAAATAAATTAAACAAGCATGCAGCTTATTCCTGCATGCTTGCTGGTTTTTCTTTATTTTGATGGACAAAGGCGATCGCCAGCCCGGACACGAGCCAAAAGATCGTGTTTAGCTGCGGGATGAAAATGAGATTGTTGGATAAGTTTTGCACCATGAATGTGGCGCTCCCCGCGATCAGCCCGATGATTACGACCTTGCTTAGCCGGTTGGCCGCGGAAAAATAAAGGCGAAGCAAATACACGTAATAAATGAGATAAATGATTAAAAATGCCGCCAGCCCGATAAATCCCGTTTCCGCGCCAACCTTTAAATACGAGTTATGCACGGAATACTGGTCATGACCGATATACAACTCCGGATATTTCGTAACATATTCTTTGTATCTCACAAGGTAATTTCCGATACCGACGCCAAGGACCGGGTTTTCTTTCATCATCACCCATCCCGTTTTCCACAGCGTGACGCGGGAAACAACAGCGCGGCTCGTCGTCGCTTCGTCCTCGGCTTTTTCCGTTTCCTCCGGCTCTGGAAGGAATCCGATATCTTTTCCTTTTGAATGATCGTCACCGGCAATATGGCCAGGAAGGTTGCGGATGAGAATCTTCTCCATCGCGTACAGTGCCGAATACGTGCGCGACTGGACATCTGGCATGAAATAAACAACCGTAAGCAAGACGACGAACGAAACAAGTATATGCGGACGAACGGCGTTTTTCACGAATTCTTTCGGAATGAGCAAGACCATTAATACGAACCCGCCGATCATCGCGACCCAGGCGGCGCGCGTATAGGTAAGCACCAAGTTGATCACGTAAATGCCATATAGCGCGAACATAAGTAGCTGCGCTTTTTTATTTTTAAAATATACGACCGCTAATAGCACTAACGTCGGAATGACAAAGTTCAAAAACGAGGCGTAATAATTCGGATTCACAAGCGTCGAGTCAACGCGCCCTTTCGCTTCCTTCAGCGCATACAGCCCCGCGGTGTTCAAGGAAATGCCGAAAATGTATTGCACGATTCCGTAAACACCGATGATCAAGACCGACAGCCCGAACACTTTGGCGAAGTCGATATATTGTTCGCGCGTAAAGCGAACTTTCACGACAATGAGAAACAAGACAACGTACGAAAGATAGCGGGCAAGTTCCATTGCCGCCGGGGCGAGGCTGACCGCTTGCGTCAAAGAAATAACCGCGATGATGAAAAACAAGAGAAACGCCGCCGCAATCGGCTTTATGTTGAAGTCATTAAGCTCGATTCTTTTTCGCGTATAATCGATAAAAGCGGCAATCGTTAACAGCGGAATCAGCACGACTTCCGCCGACAGCGGCAGAGGGCCGATATATGTTTTAAAGGAAACGAGCGGAACAAAAAACAAAGATAAAATCACAGCGTAATAAGTAAACGGTTGTTGAAAACGCATCGCTTAAACTCCTTTTACACACTTCGTTTTACTTTTGATAATGTTTGATCACATGTTTGTACGTAGCGATTGTTTCTTCGTACAAGCGGTTTAATGAAAAATGGGAAGAGGCGTATTCGTATAAAGACTGTCCCATTTGTTTTAATTGCGGCTTTTTTTCGCGCGCTTCTTCGATTGCCGCGGCCAGCGCCGCGCTGTCGCCGACGGGAACGACCCATCCCATCTCCCGCGAAACGACGAGCTGTCTAACTCCGCCCACATCGGTGGAAATGACGGGAATGCGCTCATTGGCTGCTTCGAGCAAAGCCAACGGAAAGCTTTCGCTGTAAGAAGCCATGAGCGCAATGTCGGAGAGAGAATAGATCGCGGCGATATCGCGGCGAAAGCCAAGAAATTTCACTTGATTTTCGATGCCCAATTCCGCCGCCTTTTCTTTCAATTCCCGCTCGAGCGGACCGTCTCCGACGACTAACAGTTGGATGTCGCGATGCGGCAGCGACCGGAGCGCTTCAAATACGAGGGCATGGCCTTTAATCGGGTGCAATCTTGCGACCATGGCGATGACAAAATCTTCTTCGTTCACTCCAACATCCGTTCGTCGCAGCAGATCATTGGGAGATGTTTCGTGAAAGTCGATGCCGTTATAAATCGTCTTGATCCGCTCTTTAGGAATCCCGAAGGCGGCGAGGTTTTCTTTAAATCGCTCCGACACGGCAAAGAAATAATCGATTTTTTTTAGCGCCCATAAATTTAGGCGGGTAAAAAGGAAGCCTTTTAATCCCGATTTCATAAAATCAAGGCGCGGGTCGCTATGAATCGTCGTCATCCACGGAATCCCGATTTTCCGTTTAATCAGCGCGCCGTATAAATTGGCTCTCGGGCCATGCGTGTGCAGCAAGTCGTAGCGTCCTTGCTGAATGAGTTCCACGAGTTTGCGCAACACCGACAAATCATAGCGGGACGATTGCGGAAGGAGGCGGACATCGATATGATGTTCCCGCGCTTCTTGCGCAAGCTTTCCTTCTTGAAACACCACGAGCGTCGCTGTCTCTTTCGGAAATTTGGATAACAGCGTGACGACGTGTTTGCGCGACCCTCCCGTTTCCCCGCCGCTAATGACGTGTAATACTTTCAAATGAATCTCCCCTTGCTGTTGGAGTGAAACCGCCGCGTTTTTCCAGCAGCTTGATTTGGTTCGGCCCGGTCATTCCGCCGGTCGTTTTTCCCATAATACCTTCCATAAAAACTTTGGCAACGCAAGCTGCCGTTTGAACCGTTTCGGGTCTGTCACAAGGCGGTAAAACCATTCCAGCCCGAGATTGCGGAACAGCTTTGGCGCCCGCTTGACATATCCAGCGAACACGTCGAAGCTTCCGCCGACGCCTTGTAGCACTTTGACGTTCAAATCGTTCATATATGTTTTGATCCACAGTTCTTGCCGCGGGCTTCCGAGCGCGACAAATAAAATATCGGCATTCGACTCGTTAATTTTTCGGACGAGCGAATCGTAATCGTTGACATAGCCATTGGAGTAGCCGACGATTCGCAATCCAGGATATTTTGCTTCGAGATTTTCTTTCGCTTTTTTGACGACTTCTTCTTTCGCGCCATATAAAAACACGCGATACCCTTTTTTCGCGGAAAGCTCAATGAGCCGCTCCATCATATCAATCCCCGTAACGCGCGAGGTGATGCGCCCGCCTTTTAGCTTTGACGCGAGCACCACGCCAATGCCGTCGGGGATTTGATACGTCGCTGAGTTAATGAGCTGTTTGACGTTTTCGTCTTTGCTGGCAGCGATGAGCTTTTCCGGATTAACGGCAACAATTGTTGATTTTTCTCCTGCCGCCATTCTTTTTTCGATATCGGCAAGAATTTCGTCGTAATTCAGCGTGGAAACGTACACGTCCAAATATTTTTCTTTCTCCATCATCGATCATACTCTCTTTTGCCGTTATTCTTGGATTGCGTTGACAGAGTGCAAGTTCCCGATTTTATATACCGTTATACTTTCATCGTGAAGATGCACGCAGTTTTTTGTATCGAAAATGACTTTTGTTTTCATCGTCGCGAAATCTTCCGCTTTCATGTTTTTAAATTCGTTATGGTCGGCGAGAACGACGACTAAATGCGCGCCGTCAACCGCTTCTTCCAGCGTGGAAAGCGGGAAAGACACTTGTTCTTGTTTGACGTGCGGATCGTACGCGCGCACCTCAAACCGGCCCTGTTGCTTTAATAATTCGTATATTTTAATCGCCGGACTTTCCCGTACATCATCCGTGTTTCCTTTATACGTCAAGCCGAAAATCGCCACTTTTGGCACCGTAAGTTCGGCCGTCATGCGCTGAATTTGTTCGACGACAAAATGCGGCATCGAATTATTAATGCGCCGGGCTGTTTGGATGAGCGGCGACTCTTCTTTCGCTTTTTCGACAATAAAATAAGGGTCAACCGCCAAACAATGGCCGCCGACGCCAGGTCCCGGCAAATGGATGTTGACGCGTGGATGTTTGTTTGCCAGTTCAATGACTTTATGGGCGTCCACGCCAATCCGCCGCGAAATTTTGACGAGTTCATTGGCAAGTGCGATATTGACGTCCCTAAACGTGTTTTCCATTAACTTCGACATTTCGGCGGTGACGGCTTCTGTTTCGATCACTTCGCCTTTGACGATGGCGCGGTACACGTCAGCCGCTTTTTTCGCTGCTTCTTTCGTGACACCACCGACAATTCTTGTATTTTCCACTAGCTCAATTAAAATGCGACCCGGCAATACACGTTCAGGGCAATGAGCTAAATAAATGTCTTTTTCTGGATCCAACCCATGTTCGCGAATGATCGGCGCAACGACGTCATCCATCGTACGAGGCGGAATCGTCGATTCCACAATGACGACGTTGCCTTTTTCTAAATAAGGAAGAATCGATTTCGTCGCGTCAATGACATAATCGATATTTGCTGTATAATCTTCGTGAATCGGGGTCGGAACGGCGATAATAAACACATCCGCCTTTTCCGGAACAAGCGAAGCCCGAAACTTGCCTTCTCGCACCACTTTTTTGAAAAGGTCGGGCAACCCGTTCTCTTCGATATGTATTTCGCCTTTGTTCAACGTTTGCACAACTTTTTCGTTTACGTCCACACCGACGACTTCAAAGCCAGCGTTCGCGAAAATCGCCGATGTCGGTAATCCAATATATCCTAGTCCAACTACACAAACTTTTTTCATTGCGAAAAACCTCTCTTTGGTTCGGAAATTGGCAAACGTACTTGCCACGCTTCATTATGCTCACTGCGAGCCGTTTTTGTCAATCACGATATAGTATATCAAATTGCGACATATTTTGCATCATTGAATATAGAATGGGCAAATGCTACAATTAAGGTTGATTTTTGCGGCAAAATCGCGTATTGAAGCGAAATGATATTTTGGACAGAGGGAGGAAACGTTTCTTTGAAAATCGTTATTTCAGGTTTTTACGGCCTTGGAAACACCGGGGATGAAGCGATTCTCGAAGCGATTATCGACAATCTTCGCGCGGAATTGGATCATCCGGACATCACCGTATTTTCTCTTTCTCCGGAAAAAACGGCAAAAACGCATAACGTGAAAAGCGTTTACCGCGGATGGCGTCATGATAATAGAAAAAAAATAAAAGCGCTGCGCGAGGCAGATTTGCTTATCAGCGGCGGAGGAGGGTTGCTGCAAGATACATATCCGACGAGATTTTTGTTCGGACCTCTTCCTTATTATTTGTTAATCGTCTTTCTTGCCAAGCTTTGCGGGACAAAAGTCATGTTTTTCTCGCAGGGCATTGGTCCCATCAACACGACATGGGGAAAAATATTAATGAAAGTTTTTGCGAATATGGCTGACTTTATTACGGTGCGTGACCAATATTCCAAAGAATTGCTGCACAAGCTTGGGGTCACCAAACCGGAGACGGTCGTCACGGCGGATATCGTCTTCGCGTTTAAACATAAAGTAGATGACGCTTGCTTCCACAGTCTTCCGTTAAAAGGAGACGAAAAGCTCGTCGCCGTTTCTGTCCGGCCGTGGTTTCACCATACAGAATATTATTCGCAGATGGCGGAAGCGCTCGACCGCTTAATAGAGGAAGAACATATCACCCCTGTTTTCGTGCCGATGGAAGGCCATCATGACGTAAGAGCCTCCGAACAAGTAATCGAAAAAATGAAGCGGAAAGACGCATGCCATCTTCTTGGTCCGGACTTTACGCCAAACCAATATTTGCACTTTATTAGCCGTTGCCGCATGACAATCGGCATGCGACTGCATTCGCTCATTTTCTCCGCGCTTACGGAAGTTCCGCACATCGGTATCAGCTATGATAAAAAAGTAGAAAGTTTATTGAACCGTTCGGGAATGTGGGAATATTCTTTTCGCTTAGGCGAAATCGACGTGGAACGATTGATTGCAAACGCCAAATATGTGCTTAGCCATCGCGATGAGTTAAGCGAAATAGTGCGGAAAAACGCCGAGTCGATGCGGAAAGACGCGATGGAAAACATTCGGTTGTTAAAGGAAAAATTTCTCGTACATTCATTCTCGCAAGGAGAAGATGAAAAATGAAAATATTATTAGCTACCGTCTTCGATTATCCTCACGCTGGAGGATTATCGACGCACGTCACGACATTAAAAGCAGGGTTGGAAGCGAGAGGGCACGAAGTCGATGTGCTCTCGTTCAGCGACATTAGCCCTGTAAGCCAAAACTTGCTCGCGAAAGGGCCAAGCTTTATTTTAAACAAACTGTCAAAAGGCAGCGGAATTATTTGGAGCCATCACGTCCGGCAAAAAATGCTTTATCGCTTGATCGAAAAGCATAAATCGAAAGGATACGACATCATTAACGCCCAAGAAGTATTTGCGACGCTCGCGGCGGTCGAAACAGGCATCCCAACCGTCACTACCGTGCATGGATATATGACGTACGAAGCGATTAGCCGCGGCTCTGTCGTGGAAGGAAGCCGGCAAGCCCGTTATTTATTGCAAAAAGAAGTCGAAGCCTATACAAAAACAAGGAAAATTGTTACAGTCGACCAGCGCATTAAACATTACGTGTTCGAAAAAGCGGGCGTAGAAGCGACAGCGATTCGCAATTTTATTGACATTAACAATTTTAAGCCGGACAAGGAAAACCGGCTTGCTTACCGCCGAAAACATGGCTTTGCGGAAGACGCGAACATCATTTTCGTTCCAAGGCGCCTGACGAAGAAAAACGGCGTCATTTATCCGGTGCTCGCGCTTCCGCAAGTTCTCGAAAAATATCCGAATACGATGCTCGTCTACGCCGGCATGGGGGAAGCGTTTCAAGAATTAACATCGCTGATTCGTGAAAAAGGATTGGAACAGAAAACGAAGCTGCTAGGGGCGATCCCGCACGAAGCGATTAAAGAATATTACGCGCTATCGGATATCGTTCTTGTGCCAAGCGTTCATTCAGCGGGCGTCGAGGAAGCGACGTCCATTTCCGCCCTCGAAGCGATGGGATCCGGCTCGCCTCTCATCGCTTCTGCCGTCGGCGGTCTAAAAGAAATTGTCCGCCACGAACATGACGGCCTCCTTGTTGAAGAGAAAAACGTCGATCAGCTCGCGCAAGCGATCATTTATTTGCTTGATCATCCGGAAATCGGACAAAAATTGGCGAAAGAAGCAAGACGCAAAATTGAAGAAGAATATTCCCACTTAGCCGCTGCGAAAAAGTATGAAGAAATTTATGCAGCAGCGTTGCGGCAATAAAATGCGGCTGTCTCGTCGCCCTTTAGAGACAGCCTTTTTCGATTCTTAATAAGGAAGTGAGACAGATGCCATCATTAAAACGCACCGCGCTTTGGATTACGTTGCTCGCGTTGCTCGTCAAGTTATCCGGCTTTCTCCGCGAAAGCGTTATTGCCAAACAGTTTGGAGCAAACGAATACACAGATGGCTATTTATTGGCGTTTTCGTTTATTACTCTCGTACTGGCAATCATTTCTGGCGGATTCAATAACGTGTTTCTTCCTTTATATATACAGAAGAGCAAAAAAGATCCCGAAGCAGCAGAAAAAAACGCCAACGGCATTATGAACGCAACCGTAGCAATTTTCCTTCTCGTTACGGTCTTTGGATATTTCTTCGCTCCGTCATTCGTTCCGATCATTTTCGGCGACATGACGCCGACGACGGAAAAAGTCGCGGTCGAGATTACCAAAATTTTTTTCCTGTTTATGAGCGCTATCGCATTAAACGGAATCCTTGACTCGTATTTGCAAGGGCGGCGCATCTTCGTACCATCGCAAATTTCGAAACTGCTGGCTACACTAATGGGAGCGGTGTTCGCCCTTCTTTTTTCGGACGTGTGGGGAATATACAGCCTCGCTTACGGATTTGTGTTCGGCATTATATTGGGAGTCGTGCTCATGTTTTTCTATTTGCAAAAAAGCGGTTATCGCTGGTCGCCGACGTTTGCCGTGGACAAAGAATTTCGCCAAACATTTCTCGCCTTGCTTGTACCGTCGTTATTAAATTCGCTTGTCGGACAAATGAACATGTTTATCGATAAAATGTTCGCTTCCGGGACGATAGAAGGAGCGGTGACCTATTTAAACAACGCATCACTGTTAGTCAGCATTCCCCATACCATTTACGGCACAACTATCGCCGCCATTATATTCACGTTGCTATCCGAGCAGGTGGACGATCAGCGCAAGTTCCAGCAAACATTCTTTACAGGGATGGAACTGTCTCTCATGACGCTCATGCCGATTGCGGCCGGCTTGCTGTTTGTAGGCGATGCCGCCATCTCTTTTATTTATGAACGCGGCCAGTTTACGGCGGAAGACACCCATAATACGTACATCGCACTGCTGTTTTATTTGCCTCTTATTGTTACACAAGGATTGCAATACATCGTTTCGAAATCGATGTATGCGCAAGGAAAAACGGCGGTTGTATTGCGGATTAGCGTCACGACCATCGCGTTAAACACGTTATTAAACTATTTATTTGTGAAGTGGCTCGGCTATCCCGGACTCGCTTTATCGAGCTCGCTTGTTTCCTTCTATTATTTAACGGCGTGCACTGTATCCGTATACAAAGGGTTTGAGCGAGGAGAGGCGAAAAAACTATTTTCATTGATCGCCCGCGTCATTCCGCCGACCGCCATCATGGCCGTTCCATTATATGCAGTAAAATGCTGGACACCCGTCGGGCATTGGTACTCTCTTTTTCAACTTGCCGTTCTTGTGCCAATCGGAGTCGTCTTTTATATGGTTGGCACCTACTTCTTTTATCGCGACGGTTTTTATCGGCTTCTTCGCATGGTCAAAACAAAACAGAAGGCGGTATAACAAAAAAACGAGGCAAGCCATATTGCTTGCCTCGTTTATTTTGCGATTGGCAGCGGTTTTAATAAATCGCCGCGGATATAAGCTTTCCCCTCTGTCGGTAAATCAGGGAGAATTTGATACCATACATAGCCGTCCGGCTGTTTCGCCGTTTCCCCGATTTTAACGACAGGAGTGTTGGCAAGACGGTATTCGTAGAATACAGGCGGAACTGCCGCTGGCTGCAATCGGACGTTCACGCCATCCACTGTTGTTCCCATAACCGTATATTTGCCCCAGTCTTTCCAACCTAAAAATTTGTCAGCCCGGTACATCAGTCCAGCGATTTTTTGTCCCCAATACGGGTCAGACGCATAACGAACGTTAAAGCCGATCGTTTTATCACCAAGCACCGCTCCATTATACCGCCAGTCCTTTGGATTGGCATATCTGTTCGATACTATCGTCTGTGCCATATAGTTGATGCAATCTTCGAAGGTGTTAAACTTCACCGCACTGTTGAGCGGATCGCTATCAACCGCTTGAATGCCGAACAAGTTTTTCTTCTCTTTCGCGATTTCGCTAGTTCCCCAATAGCTTTCATGAATCGCGTGCGCCAACAAATAAAGCGCATTGACATTGTATGTTTCCTCTGCCTTTTTAAATGCTTCCCCTAACGTCTTCAGCGGACTGTCAGGGCGGCTCGCAGCGACGAACTTATTCAGCTCTTCGGCCGTATAATTCGTTTTCGTACGGATTGGCAAGACGTTATAGTACTGATAAGCCGTGCCGACGAGCTTGCCTGTTGCGTTAGAAAACGCTTCGCCGTCCCAGCTGTAATACTTTTGCCCATCTTGCATAAACGATGGCGCTTTTCCATATAGATAGCTTGAGTATGTGTTGCTTGTCGTATTATAAATGTAATGATACAATTCCCCTTTTTCCGCTTTGTAGTACGACCGTCCTTGTAGCAATGCCGTCGGTACAAGCATCACTTCCGATTGTTTCACGTACCCGATCGTATTAGCGATTTGCACTTTTACTTTTTCTTCATCTGCGCCTAAATATTTCATTTCCGTATTTGGTGCGACATACGTCAGCGTTGCGCTGAAATTGGCATTATAAATCGTTGTCGTGGATTTTCCAGGAGACGGCTGGGCAATGACGTTGCCACTAGCCATTTTAACGATTTTCGTACCTTGCACCACCACTTGTGAAGACCAATTCGTAACGGCCGCTTCCGCCTGCGCAAACGTAGCGTAGCGCTTCGGCAGCGGCGTTAATTGCCCGTTTTGAATGGAAGCGACTTGATACGCCATTTCCGGCGTTTGTTCCGCCCACACTTCAAGCAAGCGGTAAAGAAAAGCAGCGGCGTGCGCCCTTGTCGCGTACGCTTTCGGGTCAAAACGAAACGTTTTTCCATCCGTATTTGGAATTCCGCGAATAATGCCATAGTACACATTATTGGATATCGCGATTTTCGAAGCGGAATAAAGCCCATCCACGTCCGTAAAAGAAGAGAGCGGCGCCTGTTTTTTCTCTATTTCTAAATAGTCCAGCGCACGATCGATCATTACCGCCATTTCTTCCCTTGTGATTTTATTGTTCACACCGAACGCACCGTTCGAATATCCTTGTACAATTCCCGCTGCGTTCGCTTTATAAATGCCGTCGGCTAATTTCGAAGATGGCGAAACATCAGAAAAGTGCCCCGAACCTTCCGGAAGCTGCAACGCTCTAGCAATAAACGTAGCGAACTGACCGCGGGTAACAGACTCGTTAGGGCGATATTTGCCATCAGGATATCCTTGTACGACACCTTGGCTCACCATCGCGCGCATTTCCTTTTCCAGCGCAATTCCTGTAATATCATCGGCGAACGAAACAGAAATATTGGCAAAAAAATAAACTAAAAACTAGAAAAAAGCTGACAAGTAATCTCAATGTTTTTACTCCCCCCTGCTATGTTATGGTAAATTTTTATAAATATGTATGTAAAAGAAATTCATTCCTATATCACTTTTATTCTATCAAATATGATAAAAATATGTAAGAATTAGAATTTAATATATTTCCTGCTCGCCTATTTTTTCTGCCAAATCAATTAAATAGTTACTGCGGCAAATGGACAAAAAACGGCACGCGAAGCAAACCGATCATCAATCCTCGTGCCGTTTCGTCTACTTTTGTAATGCTTGAATCGCGCCATAAACCGCTGATGCAAATTCCATTCTTGTTGCATAACCGTTTCCGTTAAAGCTCGCTCTATTAAACACCCCTGTGCAATCGACCGCTTTGATTGCAACAATGGAAGAATATGCCCAAAAGCCCGGATTCACATCATTATATTTGGCTGTAGTACTGGCCATGATCGGGCTTTTGCTAAGTTGAAACGCACGGTCGATAATGACCGCCATTTGCGTTCTTGTAATATTTTCATAAGGGCGGAACGTGCCATCATTATATCCGGCAATAATGCCGGCTTCTTTGACGGCAGCGATATCCTTGGCAAATGGCATCCCCAGCGGCACATCCGAGAACGTCTTTGCCGAAGAGGCAGGCAATCGCAAATAACGATTTAATATCGCGGCAGCTTGACCCCTTGTAACGGGAAGATCGGGCTTGAAGTAAGAACCTTCAAATCCGCTGATAATTCCCGTTTTGCTTAGTTCGCTAATCGCCTTATATGCCGGATGATTTGAACTGACATCATAAAATTGCCCAGGCGGCAGTGACTCCTCCATGACGCGTCTAGCGCCGGCAAACTTTGGCTTCCAATACGAGTTGTTCATGGAAGCAACAGCAACGCCCTGGCTTGTTGTTGCGCTGATAAATTCGCTGTTTCCTATGTATATACCTGAATGAGAAATCCCGGATTTATATGTACCCTTAAAAAATACTAAATCACCAGGCAGCAAATCTTCCTTGTTTACGGCGGTTCCTACTTGATATTGTTCACTTGAGGTTCTTGGCAGTTCGATTCCAATTTTATCAAATATATATTGAACAAACCCGGAACAATCAAATCCGCTTGGGGTAGTACCGCCAAAGCGATAAGGAGCGCCAAGCTGTTCTTTTGCAATTTTTACAACTTCATCCCGGCTGTTTTCCGCATAAGCTCTCGGAAGGCCAACGATGAGGAATGCCAACATCAGCAAAAAAGAAAACGCTTTTTTCATTATTTTATCACCTGCGCGTTTTTGGCGGTTTCCCGCAAACTTTGACAATTACAAGGCTATTTTAGCAAATTTTAGCGAATTGTTGTTTTACAAGTATATTACAAATAGATTACTAAACATGAAATTAGATTAAATTTCGAAATTTTTGTCAAAAAGATATTTTCCGGTAATCTAAAATGCAAGATAATTAAGATTTTATTCCGAATTTGCTAGAAAAATAGAAGAATTTTTTGTAAATATATGATAATATTTATAGTGATATCAATTTTTTATAGATTTAAAAATAGCTAGAAAAGAAAGGAGAATTTTTTTGAAGAAGAGGAACAAAATAAAAAAACTGTTTTCCTTGGGAATGGCTTTGTCTTTCGCATTTGGCGGAATCCTTCCTTATGCGGACGTTTCAGCGGCAGAGCTGAAACCACAAAATACGGCTAATCAACTGTTGCATCGATTTGGCCTTCATGAACTGAAGGCAAACACAGTGCAAAAAGATAAGGAAAAACAGTTGTTTAGCGAAAACCAGCTAATAGTGAAATACAAAAACGCACTTTCATCAACAGAACACCGCAAAGCCGGAACAAAACTCGTCAAACGAATCGCTTCTTTGCATTATGACATCGTACAGCTGACAGAAAAGAAAAAGTTAGAAGATGTGATCCGCGCGTATGCGCACAATCCAAACGTTGTTTCCATATCGCGCAGCGCTTATTTTACTAAAGCAGCCGCTGATGTTAAAAGCCAGGTAATGTATCATCTCTCCTCGCTGGAAGTCAATAAAGCTCTTGCGCTGACCGGCAAGCATCCTGTCAAAGTTGCGGTTGTTGATACAGGGATCGATTATAACCATCCGGAATTAAAAAATAAAATCATTGCCAACTATAATGTTGCAAACCCGTTGCAAAAAGGGATGGCCGATGTGCATGGCACGCATATTGCCGGAATTATTGCCGCGGAAAAAGATAACGGCATTGGCGGATATGGCGTTTTTCCGAATGCACAAATTATTTCGATTGATGTGTTTAACCGTTCCTTCTTTACTTCTGACTACCTTGTCGCCGAAGGCATTTTAGAAGCCATTCGCCAAAAAGCGCAAGTCATTAACTTAAGCTTAACTTCAACGATCCCTTCGCCGATCGTGGAAGAAGCGGTGAAAAAAGCACTGGAGGCAAACATCACCGTTGTCGCAGCAGCCGGCAACTCTGGAATGAATATAAATGAATATCCAGCTGCTTTTGAAGGTGTAATCGGAGTCGGGGCAACCAACGTTAAAAATGAACTCGCTGATTTCTCCACTTATGGGCCTGCTGTCGACGTTGTCGCTCCCGGAGAAGGCATTTACAGTTCTGTTTACGATATTGACAAAAAATCCACATTCGCGAAATTAGACGGAACATCGATGGCGACGCCAATGGTCACGGCAACGGCGGCGATGTTGCTATCGAAAAATCCAAAGCTGACGCCGTATGAAATTAATTATATTTTAAATAAGACGGCGAAAGATTTAGGAGAAAAGGGATATGATCTCAAATATGGCTATGGGTTGGTCAACCCGACAGCAGCGTTGCGATTTAATCCGAAAAATATTCCGGCAAATCCTAATATTGCTGAAAAGGATTTGCTAAAGAAGGCAAAAAACATCAACGTTGCATCCTATTCTGTACAAACTGGCACCATTAAGAAATTGAATCAGACGGATTGGTATCAATTTAAAGTCCAAAAAGGAGATTACATTCAAACAAAATTGAAAGGATCAGCCGACTACGATTATAAATTGAATATTTTATTCTTCCCTGACGGCAAAGCGACACCGTCCACAAAGGTGGCCGTGAATGATACATTGCAAGGTAAAGAAGAAGGCTACTTATTCGAGGCTCCGCAAGACGGTACGCTAGTGATCGGCGTTAAGGACGCGCTCGGCAACTATAGCGAAAGCGGCAAATCGCGCTATACCCTTTCCATTGATCGAACAAGGGACAAACTCGATGATGGCAACAATGCAGAAAATCCGTTCTTTATTCACTCATTGCCATATCATTCGCAGCGTGAACATGGATTACTTTTCTTTACAAACGAGCTGACAGACACGGAACCCCCGGCAGATGAACATACAGAAACGGAAGGGCCAGTGAAAGAAGAAACGAAACCGATACCGGGAGATAGCGATTATTTCCGTTTTACAGTACCAGAATCGGAGGATGGAACGGAGCAAACGGTTCATGTTTCGCTGACAGGAGTGCCTGGAATTGATTCCGCCATCAATTTATATGCAATCGAAAAACTGGAAGAAGAACCAAGTTCTGATGGAGAAACGGAGCAAACGCCTGAAGATAAAGAACAGCTGGCGGAAAATCAATTTCTGATTGATTCCATCAACACAAAAGGATACGGCGAAGGTGAGGAGCTTACCTTTAATGCGGTCCCAGGCATGGAATATATGATTGAAGTTACGAATAAACCAATCATTGATCCATTGATGATGCTGCTTTCGGGAGAACCAGAAATTGATTTAACAAGAAACTTCTCTTCTCACTTGCCTTACCAGTTAACGATTGAGGCAACCACTTTGCCAGCCGACGAAGATGGTTTTCCATTGGCAGCGGACATACCGGAAAAAGAATTGATACAAGGAGACATAGAGTCATATTTATCGAAAAAAGAAGCGTTAAAAGAGAAGCGAAATGAAGTTATCACAGATTCAGCAATACTCTCCAGCGAGAACAACTGGTCCGAAAACGTTCGCAAAGCGGCACAGCCTTATGAGTTGGGGCAAACAGCAAGCGGATATTTCCAATTCAGCGGAGATGAAGATTGGTTTGCCTTCACACCTAAGGAAAACGGAATTTACGAGTTCCGTTTTGCTGCAAATGAAAACAATGAGGTTCCAAGCATAAACATATTCAGTTATAACGAACAACAAAAAGATTTCTCCTATCTCGGTTCCAATCTTTCTTATGACAGCCTTGATCCAAAAGGCTGCTATCAAATCGGGCTAAAAGGCGGGCAAACTTACTATATTCAACTAACGGAAAAAATGTATCGCCCATCAGCGAAAGCCTATACGCTGACATCAGCGCTATTGGCAAGCAATACAGCAGATAAATTTGAGAATAACGATGACTTTGAAAAAGCAACCAACATCGGGCTAAAAGCAATTACAGGAAACTTTGCTTCTGCGCAAGATATAGATATTTACTACTTCAAACCAGAACAAAACGGGCTTTACGGATTTGTAATAACTCCGCTAAGTGTCCCGGCAAAATATGCTAAACTGCCAAAAGAACTGTTAACGCCGATTGACCCAGTAGTTATTATCATTGAAGATACAAATGGCAACAAAAAATTAGATAAGGAAGAGGAAGGAAAGGGATGGATAACCGACCGCGGTTTCTCCAATGAGGAAGAGCATGGTGCCTTTAAAGCGGTGAAAACGAAAGGATACTTTATCGTTACTCTGGATTATTTCGGAGACACTTCGCTAACGCCATACCAATTCACACTGGCAAAAGCAGATTTGCAAGATGAAGACAAAAATTCGATCGTGAAAAACAACATTCCATCAAAACCACTTCCGTTGAAAAAACCTAATAAAAACACCTTCTATAATACCGGTTATATGAACGCCACCACCAATAAAGGCGATGTTGATTACTATGTGTTTACTGCGAATGAAGAACGAACATACACATTTAAACTCGAACTGCCTTCTGACCTTGATGGGGTTATCAGCGTTTATGATGCAAAAGGCAAACAAGTGGAAAAAGCAGATTACTATATAAGCGGGGACGCCGAATATTTGAAATTAAAATTAAAGAAAGGAAAATACTTCATCAAAGTGGAAGATGCATTTGGCAATGCAAGCATTAACCCATATAAACTCATTGTACAAAAAGAATAACAAGGACAAAGAAAGGCTGCCTCCATTAAAGAGGCAGCCTCTTATTTGAATATGTCATTTTCAGCGCGGGCAATAAACACGAAAAACTCTAGCCGCTTCACAGATTGATAAGGTCTAAATGTACCATCGGGATACCCTTTTGTAATATTCGCTGCAGCTATTTTATAAATTTCTGCGTGCCCCGTCACCTTGTCGGTAACGTCTTTAAACACCATAGAAGAAGCACTAGGGAGTTGGTACGCCTTCGCTAACAGCATTGCTGTTTCCGCACGGGTGATAGGCTGTTGCGGACGAAACGTACCATCTGGAAACCCATTTACCAATCCTCGCTCATATGCCGATTGAATATATCCAGACGCCATATTAGAAGAATCAACATCTTTAAAAACGGTAGACCGTTTTGTCGAATCCAAATGCAACGCCCTTCCTAACACCGCTACCGCTTCGGCACGCGTTACGAAATCATTGGGCTTGACCGTGCCGTTATTATATCCGGTAATAATGCCCCTGCTGAATAAATAAACAATGTGGGGAGTATACCAAATGTCGTTTGTCAAATCTTTGAAATCTGGCTCTGAAAAGGTTACAGTTACCGGGTTAGATAATGCTGATTCTGTTCCGTCGCTATATATGGAAGAAAACTGATAGCGGTAAGTTCCTTTGAGCGCGTAGTCTGAAAATGACGAACTAGTTTGCAACTTTTTTATTTGCTTTCCATCGCGATACACATTATATCCTTGAATACTATCAGCAAGCAGTGTAACAGAAAAGTTTACTACTCCCGCTGCATTGGATTGCAGCTTCACTTCCAGCTGCGGCGGTTTATTTTGTTCTGCCTGTACTAATCCATAGCCATACCAATCATCTTTTCCAGGCGCACCTAAATCAACCGCGTTCTCCCTTAGCATTTGCCGAAGTTCAACATTCGTTTTATTGGGATACTGTTGCTTATATAAGGCTAATACGCCGCTAACAAACGGCGCTGCCATGGACGTGCCTGACATCCATGTATATCCGTCCGGGTTGCCATCCGAATCATAAGCAGCCGGAACGGTACTGTAGATTTCTTCTCCGGGAGCCGCAACCTCAACTTCTGAACCTGTGGCGGAATAGGCAGCGCGAACGTTTTGCTTGTCGACAGCTGAAACGGCAATGACACTGTCATATTTCGCAGGATATTCGACAGTATTCCCTGTTCCTTGTTTATTGCCGTTATTCCCAACTGCCGCGACAATTAACAGGCCTTGCTGATACGCTTTATCAATTGCTTTTTTTAACACAGGAGAATCTTCCGGAGTAGCGAGACTTAAGTTAATAATATCCATCTTGTGTTGTATCGCCCACTCAATTCCTGCCAAGACAGTTGACAACGTTCCATCGCCGTAGCGGTTTAATACTTTCACCGCATAGATGCTCGCTTCCGGGGCCACTCCGAGCACTCCGATCTGATTATTTTGCGCAGCGATAATCCCCGCCACATGCGTGCCGTGGCCGTTATCATCATTATAAGAATTCGGGCAATTGGATAACAGGCACACACCACCCGATACATGCAAATCAGGATGCTTCGTATCAATCCCCGTATCTAAAATGGCGATTTTTACTCCTTTGCCCGTAACGCCGCGAACATGCATGTTGGGTGCTTTCGTTTTCGTTACGCCCCAGTCTGTCACTTGTTTGTTAATCGTAACCGTTTCATCCTGCTGAACGTATTCAACTTCGGGGAGCTGCCGTAAAACATCCACGGAAGCCAACGGCACATTGGCAGATAAAGCTGGAAGCACTTCAAACCGCCGGTACACTTCCCCTTGCAGCTGTTCGACCGCTTTTTCGTCAACATGCTTTTTAAAAAGAATAAGCACATTTACCCGCTTTGTTTCAGACGCAAAAGTGGAAGCAGCGGGCAAAAAACTCATCATGACGAGAACTACGCTGAGCAAAACAAGACACCATTTTTTCATAGCAAATAACCTCTCATGCGAAAAAATCTTCCGCTTGTTTTAACTTCAAATCGCTCTTGTGACAACTTGACGGTTTGTTATTCTCATTGAACGCGGTCATATAAAGGCTGAAAGTTCAATCCCGATTCAGATGCGTAATAATCTAAGATTCCAAGATAAATTGCTTTTGCCGCTTTCCCTTGCCAGTATGAAGATCCTAGCTTCGCTGCATCTTCTTTGCGATCAATAAAGCCTAACTCAACTAACACAGCAGGCATATTATTTTCGCGAAGGACGTGCAAATTGCCCTTTTTCACTCCACGGTCTGCTGCATTCCATGCTTCGACTAACCGTTTTTGGATACATTGAGCGAGCTTCTTGCTTTTTTCAACATACGGATTTGTCGCCGCCGCGCTGTAATAGTACGTCTCTGTACCAGTTCCACCACCTGCATTGGTATGAATGCTGACAAATACATTTCCATTCATTTTTTTAGCAAAATTAACTCTGTCGCTTAGCGAGACAAACACATCGCTTTCACGCGTTAAAGCAATATTAAACCCTGTATCTTGAAACAATGATTTTACTTTTAAAGCAACGCTAAGATTAATATCTTTTTCTTTTAATCCGTTTGCCACCGCACCAGGGTCATGGGCGCCGTGTCCAGGGTCAATGATAATCGTTTGCGTTTTTAAATACTGCAACAGCTGGTTTGTTGGATTAGATGAACTGATTCCACTAAGGTAAGCAGTATGTACGAAACCTTCGATTCCTGAAGCACGAACATATGCCCAGCTGCCGACAATATGCAACACATCAACTTTTTGTCCTTTTTTCAGAACAGCTACAGTGTCAAAGTTTGTCGACGGTCCTTGGCGAACATTCAAAGCCGACGCATTTACCGTAGCTTGTTGAATAGCTGTTAATTCATAATTGATCCGAAATTTTGGATTAATGGCTCTTGCGACAAATACCGCAAAATCAGCGCGTATAATCGGCTGATCTTGACCGAACGTTCCATTCGTAAACCCTTGGGCGATCCCTTTGTCCATCAGTTGATGAATCGCCTGCGATGTCGTGTTTCCGCCAAAGGAATAAGCGCGGTTAATGAGCAACGCCATTTCTCCACGCGTAACGAGCTGTTCAGGGCGGAAAGTACCGTCTTTGTAACCGTTAATGATATTTTTTTCGGCCGCTTCTTGTATGTATCCTGACGCAAAATTTCCTTTGCCTACATCTTTAAAGCTCGTCGCCCGTTGTGTCCCATTGAAATTAAGCGTTCTTCCGATAATCGCAGCAGCCTCCGCCCTTGTCACATACTTAGACGGATAAAAATATCCGGATAAACTTCCTTGAACGATTTTCCCTTGCGCCAAATAATTAATTTCTTTCGCGGCGCGATGAGTCGTGCTAACATCATGAAAATATGCAGCAGCACCAGCGTCACTAGTTGGACCAATGAAACCCAAGATCAGTAATAGACAAAAAGTGACAAATATTCCTTTTCTCATACATCCCTTCTCCCTTCTTCCAATATATTTTTCTATTATTCTATTATAAATGATAAACGTTATGTTTTAAATTAGTCCTTTTTTCACAGTCACCATAACTTTTTCAACTTTATTAACGTGTATAAACCGAATTTCCTATGATACTGGATGTACAAACTTGAGCCGTTTGCAAAAAATCCCCTCAAAGTAAACAGTTATTCCACTTATTCCGCTGCCTCCGCTGCTTACTTGAAGGGATTATTGACGATCATGATCATGTTTCCAACTTTTTCTTTAAACGCTCAATATGGTATTTTGCTTCCATTCTGCATGAATAATCAATATCATCGATTTTTAATTGTTTAATAAGCTCCTCCAGCTCCCTTATCTCTTTTTTTGTCGGTGCTTCCGTCAATATTTTTTCAATGACTTCATTAATTTTTTCAGCCAATGCCTTGTGAAAATCTGGGCTTGATTTCATTCCATCATCTATTTTTACAAACCATGAGGCGCTTTTTTGTGCGTAATCTCGCCAATATATAATAAAATCCTCTAAACTATATTTTTTTTCGTCCCATCCGATAGTTTCCATATATTTCAAAAAAGAGTTCGAAATAGACCTTGTAATACTTATCTTAATTCCCTGCGGAAGGCTGTCAAACATAATATCGATATTATTACCTCCTAAAAATGATTATCTGCTTCATTATGGTTTTATTAAAAACTGATCTTTTCTGCAGCAGGCAGTGTTCTGGCTAAATGGTAAAAGGAGTTGGTGCAGATTCCACCTTGCCAAAATAATAAAGAATCGCCTGCACGATGCGCTTGGAAGCCTGGCCGTCTCCGTACGGGTTCGAGGCTTTCGCCATTTTTTCATATTCGCTGCGGTTATTCAACAGCTCGCGGGCCATGCTGTATATCGTTTCCTCATTCGTTCCCGCTAATTTCAGCGTCCCCGCCTCGATGCCTTCCGGCCGTTCTGTCGTGTCGCGCAGCACCAACACCGGCACGCCCAATGAAGGCGCTTCTTCCTGCACGCCGCCGGAATCGGTCAAAATGAGAAACGCCCTCGCGGCGAGATTATGAAAGTCAAACACCCCTAAAGGCTCGATCAAATGAATGCGCGGATCATTGCCAAGAATTTCATCAGCTACTTCGCGCACCGCCGGGTTTAAATGGACAGGATAAACGACTTGCACATCTTCATGTTCTTGGACAATGCGCTTGATGGCGCGGAACATGCTGCGCATCGATTCGCCAAGATTTTCTCGGCGATGGGCGGTTAATAAAATCATGCGATCGTCGCCGATTTTCTCTAAAATATCATGCTTATAGTCGTCTGTCACGGTTGTTTTTAACGCGTCGATCGCCGTGTTTCCCGTAATAAAAATCGAATCAGGCTTTTTATTTTCATTGATTAAGTTTTCATACGCTTTTTTCGTCGGCGCGAAATGAAGGTCGGCGATGACGCCGGTAAGCTGGCGGTTCATTTCTTCCGGAAACGGTGAATATTTGTTCCACGTGCGCAACCCGGCTTCGACGTGCCCGACAGCGATTTGATTGTAAAACGCGGCAAGGCTGGCGACAAACGTTGTCGTCGTATCCCCGTGCACGAGCACCAAATCCGGCTTCACCTTTTTCATCACGTCGTCGAGCCCTTCTAAAGCACGAACGGTAATTTCTGTCAACGTTTGGCGGTCTTTCATAATATTTAAGTCATAATCCGGCTTTATATCGAAAATCTCCAGCACTTGATCGAGCATTTGCCGATGCTGCGCCGTGACGGTGACAATCGGTTCGATCAGCTCCGAATGTTTTTTTAGTTCCAATACAAGCGGTGCCATTTTAATTGCTTCCGGTCTTGTGCCAAAAATCGTCATTACTTTAATTTTATCAGCCATACTTTCACCTACAATGACAAAAGGTTAGTTCTTACACAAACTTCCTTCCTTACATTATCATAACCTTCCCATTTCCTCAACCGTCAACATGCGCGTTTTCGGCAAACGCAAAAACTTCCAGCTCTTTGTTTATCGGATAGACTCCCATGACGAAAAAATTCGTCGCCATCGGAAGGATGAAAATACCTTCAGTTTACCCATTGAGGAATCTAGATATTTTCAAGATAGCGAGAACCTGTATCAAAAAAGAGTCTGCGGGGCTACGACACAAAAATAACGTTTATCGGTAGCAAGGAAAGTGGAAAGACCGCCATAGTTCCCTAAAGCAAAGGGACAGCTTCGGAAGTTCCCAAGCCATCCCCGCATTTTGTCCATCATCGATTTTTTGCAGCAACGCGTTAAATTTAATATCGTTTTGCGCCCAAGTAACGTGCTTTCCAATAAGAATTATTCAAACTGCTGATCGTCACGCCAGTGGAAGAGCCGCTATGAATAAATTGTTGATTGCCGATATATATGCCGGCGTGGGACGGGCCGGACCCGTTCGTGTTAAAAAAGACGATATCGCCAACCGCAGGGGCGGAAACCGATGTGCCGACGCTCCAAATCGTCGCTACCGTGCGCGGCAAAGAAATGCCTTGCTTTTGAAACAAATAAACAATCAATCCGCTGCAATCAAAACCGACTTGCGGCGTTTCCCCGCCCCAGACGTACGGCTTGCCGAGAAGTTCCGCAGCATCCGCGACAAGTGCAATGGCGTTCAGTTTTCGCTGCGGCGCCTGCCCCATCAAGCGCTCATACGTCTCGGCATCGACAACGCCAGTTACTTTCATGCCGGTGTTCTTCTGGAATCGTTTCACCGCTTCCGCCGTAATTGACCCATAATATCCTGTAATTTCCGAATACGTAAAATAACCGAGCTGCTTTAGCTTCGTTTGTACTTTTTTCACTTCCGGCCCCGTTGATCCGATCGTTAAACGGATAGCCGCTTTTGGCGCGGACGGCTTCGGCTTGGAATCGGCGATCACCTCGTTGATTTTCGCCAACGTCACAGCGTCGGCTTTGCCGGTAACCGGGAGGCGATATCGTTTTTGAAATTGGCGAACGGCATCCGCCGTAACTGTGCCGTAATATCCCGTTATTTTCGGATAAGTAAAATAGCCGAGCTGTTTTAAATTTTGCTGTAATTTGCTTACTTCCGTTCCCCTTGAACCTATTGTCAATACAGTTTCTTGAGCGATTTTTGCCGGGCGCCGATTCACTTCATTTTGAATAGACTGCACAGTGCGGGCGTCGGCGATACCCGTTGCGGGAAGACCGTGATTTTGCTGGAACCGCTTGACCGCGTTTTGCGTAATGGTTCCATAATAGCCAGTGATCTCCGGATATTTGAAATAGCCAAGCCGTTTTAAGTTTTGCTGCAAAACTTTCACATTGTTTCCGCGCGAACCGATTTTCATTTCCGCCGTACGATGAACGGCAGCTTCTTTTAACTTAGCGTACGTAGCGTCATCCACGACGCCTGTGACCGGCAAGCGGACGGACGCTTGAAACGCTTTTACCGCCCGCTCGGTTATCGTTCCGAAATACCCTGTGGCAGTCGGATATGTAAAAAACCCTTTTTCCTTTAATAGCTGCTGCAGTTCTTTCACTTGCGGAGAACTCATCCCCACTTTCCACTCCGCCGCTTCTCCATCATCCGGCATAAGAAACAGCGCAGAAGCGAAAGCGGATGTTAATACGATATGTCTTGGCTTCAAATTCACAATTATCTTCCTCTCCCTTCTCTACTTTCACCTTTTGCACAACTATGTAAAACGTTGGTTCATTACCATATTTTGTCGTTCACAGATAAACATCTCCAGCCAAGGGATGAGGCAAACAAAAAATGGAAAACTACAAAAAATGGCGAAGGCCGAAGTTTTCTACTAAACTTTTTGTTTTTCCCGCTTATCCAATTCAACACCTTTTCGCTTCTCTCCGGACGGCTAGACCGGCACTCGCAACATGTCGAAAAAAGGAATCTACATCAAAATTGTTCGAGTTAAACATTAGGCAGATTCCGTTTTTCGACATGCGGAAAGGTGCGTAACGGCCAAGTCCTAATGTTTGTGTAAAATCCAGCGAACCTAAGTTTTCAAAAAAGAAAACCGTTTTGTCAACTACCCAACGGCTAAAGCCGTGGGCTTGCAGCTAGCCTAATTGGCTGCCGCGTTCGGCTGGTTGACAGCAGCCCTGCGGATGTTTTCCGCAGCCACGTTGTCGGCAGGGGCAGCGTACCCACAAGCTCGACAACAAAACTGATCCCTTGACGGTCTGTTTTCTTTGGCCACATGTCCGCAAACCGGACAGGTGCGGGAAGTATTTTTTGGATGAACCAATACCACCGGCACGCCAGCGATCGCCGCTTTATACTCAATAAACTTTCTCAACTGATAAAAAGACCAAGAAGAGTGTTGACGACGCTGTTGCTTTTTAACC
>NZ_FOJS01000013.1 GCF_900111865.1 Parageobacillus thermantarcticus
GTTCATCACACCCGAACACCCATTAAAGGGCGCCGGAGGCCGCAAGCTGACCCGACCGACGGGGCAGGCGATTTTCCAGCTGTTTCAATATGTGAACGTCGTCCTCCTGGAGCTGCCGGATGGACGCATCCAACGCTCACTGGATCGCTCCCTCACCCCTGAACAACGAAGGATTCTGCAGGGGTTGGGGCTGGATGAGAGCATTTACGTGTAACGTCATACGGAACGACCAGCGATGGTAAAAAAAGGATAGCCATCGCTCGTCGTGTTGGTCAAAAAGTTATTCTGAAAAACTAAATAAAAAATCCTTTGTTTTGACCTTGTTAGGGTGCGAAATGTGAGTTAAAAACCTATTTTGCCATCGATTCCTTACGAAAATTAGAGCGCATCCTACAGAGGTTGCGTTCTTTTCAGCTGGCATGCGGGCTTAGGGTATCCCTAAATCGTGCTGATCGACAGCACGGCCCTTCAAAGCAGCCTTTACGATCCACAGGCGCAGTAGGGAGTGTCCACACCCGATACCATTGGTTTAAACGATATAAGTTCCATCTCTGTACAACTACCGAGGGAATTATTTTGTCTCATATGTTGTTGACCACAGCAAATCGGAATGATGCGGCAGTGGCGCCTGAATTGCTTACTTCTTTGCGACAATGGGATATCGAATTGGTATTGGGTGATGCTGCGTATAGCAGCGAAAAGGTTCGCCAAACAGCAGAACAGTCGGGAATCCTATTGATTTCCCCCATCAACCTCCACAACAACGAGGAACGGAAAGATGCCTATGGCCGGGTTCTTCCTGTTTTTTGAAGACGAGGGTTTGGTCGATGGATGTTTGGGCTTCGTTGTGAGATTGAGCGGGTATTTAATGAGCTAAAAAACGATGGGCTGGAACAGTCGCGATGGTATAGATTTTATCGATATTAACTGCATTTACTGCATGTGTCATGCTGCATCCTTATGCATAACTTCGAGTTTTTACTCTAGTTTTGCAGCACCATCATGATTAAAGAATTTTACTGTCTTTCAAACCAAATAGGGAATACATTCAAGCTGCTTCTAAGTTTTTTGAGGAATCTGTTATTGCTGAAATGATAGGCTTTTTCATGTGTTTTTCAAGCTGTCATATGTTCCTTTGTTCTCTTAGATTCATATGAATTTTTAGGTTAGTTCTTTTCCTTTTCATGTTTTATGTCTTTAATTGAATAATTCAAAATTCCTAATACAATATGAAAGTCTGATGATATGAAAAGAATGGGAAGCGAAATTTCCTCATTGATGGTCTTTACTATACAGGAAATTTCGCTTTATATTAGGTAACTATTGTTTAGCCATTTAGTACTGACGGGGTGTAATTTTTGATATAATTAGTTACTTTTTATTTTTTAAAGGTGATTACTACCAGAGGAAATGTGCAGAAAGCTATTCATCTGATGCCATATAAACTCATTATCTTCCTTAATTTCCAAAATAGATATTCCTGTGTTGCTTTGAACTAGTTTTCGATATTTACTAAAAGGTAATCCTAATGTTCCAGCGATAAATATTCGGTTTAAGGTATTATGCGCGACGACTAAAATATTTTCATCGGGATATCGTTGAGCTTTTTCGTGATAGAAGTTGTATACACGGTTATATACTTCGTTTGCTGTTTCTCCGATTTCTCCGGCTTTCGTATTTGAAGGGTCATTAGCCCATTTTAGCCATAGCTCTGGGAACTCATTTTGTATTTGAGATTTTGTTTTTCCTTCCCATCTACCAAAATCAATCTCTATTAAACGTTCATCTGTTTCTATAGAAGTTGTTAAGGATAAATTTTCTTTTATTAAACGTGCCGTTTCTTTAGCACGAATTAATGGAGAAGAGTAGATTTTAGCAAACTTTATTCCCTTTAAGATCTGACTGACCGCATTTGCTTGCTTTATACCTGTGCAGGAAAGTGGAATATCGGTTCTTCCGCAATAGCGATTATGGTTGTGATTCCACTCCGTTTCTCCATGGCGTAATATATAAAATTTTGTCATGATTGCACCTCTTTCAACTTATGTACCCTTTCGTTTTTAAAATGTTTACAAAGCGTTGATAATTTTCTTCGTACTTTTCCATCATATAATAACTAGGTTCTATATATTTTTCTAACTTGAGCATTTGTTTAGCAGCTTGTTCAATGTTTTTATAATATGTTTGGGAAGCCGCGACAATAGCAGCTCCGATAGCTGCTTCAACGTATTTCATTTTATAAATTGGTTTTTGTAAAACATTGCTTCGAACGGCTAACCATACATCACTATTGCTCCCTCCACCGGCGGTATAAATAGTTTTAACATCGACCGAAAATTTCTCGATTATTTCATATGAAAGTCTTTCTAAATAAGCAATGCCTTCTATACGTGCTGTATAAAGCTCTTCCTTTGACACATTATGAGGATCAAAACCTTGAGCGTTATCATAAATAAAAGGAAATCTTTCCCCTTTCTGTTGCAAAGGATATGAAATCCAGGAAGTTGGAATTAATTTTTTGGCTACTTCATTTAAATAATGGAGGTTTTCGTTACTAAAATCTTTTGAAATCCAGTCCGCGCCGGTATTACTTGCTCCTCCTGGCATCCAATATCCGCAAGGGTGTTTATGGTTGTATATTCTTCCGTACGGATCCTCAATTGGTCGATAAGTTACTCCTTTTACTACCATGGTAGTGCCTATTGTTGTATTCCAGTCACCTAGACTTACTGCGCCTGATGCAATTTGAGAAGCGCATCCATCTGTTAAACCAGCAACCACTTTTATTTTATTTGGAAGGCCGGTTATAGCCGAAATTTTGGGAGAAAGGTAACCTAACACTTTTCCGGGATGGACCACTTGAGGAAACCATGAATTTGGTAATTTCAAAATATCGAAAATATAGGAAGGCCATTTTTCTTTTACTAGGTTATATCCCATTTTGAGAGAATTTGTATAGTCAGTAATTCCCCAAATATCCGTTAGTTTTCCGATAATATAATCTGTCGGATTACACCAAAGGTGAATGCTATCTGCTTTTTCAGGAAATTTATTAGTAAACCAAACGATTTTGGGTAACCCAAAGGAAGTATTAAAGGGAGTATAATCGTCTTTATTTATAGACATCGAAGATTGTTTGCAAAATTCCGCTTCCTTGTACGAACGATTATCACTATACATAAAAGCGTTGCTAATAGGCTGATAATTTTGATCAAGCGGTATTACTGTACCTGAAGTAGAAGTGACTGATAAAGAAACAATTTGTTCTAAGGAAATAAACTTTTTTAAATTATCTGATACTTTTTTTAAGGAATTAACTAAACATGACCACCATAACGTTGGTGACTGTTCTATCTGCAGATTTTGATAAGTAATAAAGGAAAAATGGTGATTATCGCTAGTCAACAATGTTCCGGTTTCTGTAATAGCTATTACTCGGATTCCTTGAGTTCCAATATCAATTCCTATAAAAACAGCCTCTTTTGTTGAACCCAATGTTATTCATCCCCTTTCCAGTAATTTTTGGCGGTACTTTTCCGCCTCAAGATTTAGGATTTCTTGAATTTCATGTTCTAGTAAAGCTCGCGGGGTTCCAACCGTTTTGCTTACCCAAAATACTTTTGCGGCATTTTCTATAATCTCCGTACGGTAATACGCTTGCATGATATTTGTTCCTAAAGTAATTAAGCCGTGGTTTTTTAAATATAAAGCATTATATGCCGGATCTTGCAAAATATTAATAACAGAATTGGCTAATTCGGTAGAGCAGGGAACAACATATTCAATAAAAGGAACCTTTCCAACTAGAGCGACAAAATCAGGAAACATTGCTGGGATTTCATTATGCTCTGTACTAATGATACCGATTGTAATCGGGGGATGAGTATGAACAATCGCATTTATATCCTTTCGATTTCGATAAATTTCTAAATGCATAGCAATCTCAGATGAGGGTCTTAAAGTGGGATGGAGAGATTGCCCGTTGTGAATTTGTACCGGCACCCATTGATCTTCTTGAATTTGATCTAATGCAAACCCACTTGGTGATATCCACATAATATTGTTAGTCCTTATACTAATGTTTCCGCCAGGACCGACTACTAATTGTTTGTCAACTATTTTTTGGCTAATATAGCTTAATTTTAGAACATCGTCTTTTGAAAGCAGGTATTCCATTTAAGAGTTCCTCCTTGTATTATTGATAGGAATTTGCCCTAACTTTACCTTGTAGATTCATTTTCAGAAATGTATAAAATGGTTTCTATTGCTATTTTGCTTTACGTATATTAATTTCCCCATGTTTTAATTATTTTGTTTTGCTTAAGATTTTCCAACTCTTTTATTGAGGGAATTATCCATAGTTTTCAAAAGAAGAGTCAATTAAGCTTTAATAACTTTTATTCCTATTTCTGATAGTGTTGTATAGTATTCATCAGAAATGTTTGAGTCAGTAATTAATACATCTACTTTGTCCAAAGGAATTAAATCAACGAAGAAGGACTTCCCGATTTTTTCTGAGTCAATCAACAGGAAAACTTGTTCTGCTGATTCAACCATTGCTTTTTTTACCTCTGCTGAAAAAATGTGATTTTCCGTCACCCCCCTTTCAAGACTTAGGCCACTTGCGCCTAAAAACACTTTTTGTGCATTAATTTTTCTTATTCCTTCTACTGCATTTGGACCAACTAGTTCTTGTAAGGCCGGACGAAGCAAGCCTCCAACTAGGTGAACGGATACATTTGGGTATACACTTGCAGCTAATGCCGTATTAAGGGCAGATGTAACAACATTAAATTCGAAGTCAGTTGGTAGATTTTTTGCAAGTTCCATTACTGTTGTTCCAGCATCTAAAAAAATGGTTTCATTAGGGGAAATAAATTGAGAAGCTATTTTACCTATTTGCTCCTTTTCTTTTTTCTTTATTAAGGAGCGTTGGGAAAAAGGAATTTCTTCTTGTTTCTGTATTTTGATTGCTCCACCGTGGGAGCGTTTTAGTTTATTTATTCTTTCTAAATAACGTAAATCATTTCGAATAGTTGATTCAGAAACGGAGAAGTACTTTTTTAATTCTTCGATTGTTACAGCATTTTTTTCTTCTAGTATATCTAAGATTTTTTGATGTCTTTGTGCGATTAGCATTGTATATCCCCCTTAGCATAACTTTATATTAGTACAATTTTTTATAATTTGACGTCTATTGTTTGATTAAAGTTGCTATGAAACTCACAAAAAATATACAAATAATTCTCTCAAACTTTTTCCATATGCTTTGTTTTATTGGTCAATACTGAAAAATAGTGCGTAGAAGAGAGTAAAAACTGAATTCAGATTTTACTTAATTTTAAATCTTTTTAATGTTTTTTGTCAATATCAATAAAAATAAATAAAATTCTTTAAAAAACATTAAAAAATGTTGACTAAAATATACTCTAATTTTATAATTTAGTCAAAGTTATGAAAATTCTGTATAAAATAAGTTGTTAGATAGGTCAATTTATTTGATTGAGCGAAGGGGGATGAAAATGTCAATATTAGCGTTTGATCTAGGAGCAAGTAGTGGCAAGGTGTTAGTTGGTGAAATAAAAAAAAACAAATTAATAGTTGAGGAAATATATCGTTTTGCCAATGATCCAGTTAAGATTGGTACGCATTTTTACTGGGACATTTTAAGGTTATTTCACGAAATGAAACAAGGGTTATTGAAATCGAAATTTCTAGGGTTTCACATACAAAGTATAGGAATAGATACGTGGGGATTAGATTTTGGATTAATTGGCTCTCACGGGGAATTATTAGGCAATCCTTATCATTATAGAGATAAACAGTCGCTTGGAATGATTGAAAAGGTGTGCGATATAGTACCGAAGGAGGAAATATATTTTCATACAGGGATACAGTTTACGGAAGTGAATTCAATTTATCATTTATATGCGATGAAATGTTCGCGCAATCCTATACTTGAGAAAGCGGAAACTTTATTAATGATTCCTGATTTATTACGGTATTTTTTAACGGGAGAGAAAACGATTGAAGAAACTATAGCATCTACTACCCAGTTATATAATTCCCAAAGCAAATCATGGGTTGCCCCGTTAATAAATAAACTTGATCTGCCTATTGAAATATTTCCTGATATAGTGGAAACAGGAACTCAAGTCGGTTCTATCAGATTATCGATTTGCAATGAACTGCATATCCCAAAAATACGAGTAATAGCTGTCGGTGAGCACGACACTGCATCAGCAGTTGCTGCAATACCAACTGCTGAAAAGGAATTTGCTTATTTAAGCTGTGGTACGTGGTCTTTATTAGGTACCGAAATAGATACTCCAGTAATAAACAGGCAAGCAATGGAATGGAATTTCACTAATGAGAAAGGTGTCTTTAATACATATCGTCTTTTAAAAAATATTATGGGGCTTTGGTTAATACAGGAATGTAAGCGAGCGTGGGAAAGAGATGGAGATTTTTTAACTTATGATGAAATGGTAGATTTAGCTTTTCAATCTAAACCGTTTCGATCGTTTATTGATCCTGATCATGAGATGTTTTTAAACCCGGAACATATGCCTAAGCAGATACAGTATTATTGTCAGTTAACAAATCAACCAATACCAAGATCAAAGAACGAAATTTTAAGATGTATTCTAGAGAGTCTCGCATTGAAATATCGTTTTGTCTTAGAACGTATAGAAAAATTGACGAACAAAAAATTCCCAGGACTCTATATTGTTGGAGGTGGAGTAAAAAATAATCTATTATGCCAATTTACTTCTAATGCTCTTGCGCGCCCAGTTTGGGCTGGAATGGAAGAAGCAACTGCAATAGGTAACCTTATGGTCCAATATATTTCGCTTGGGGAGATTAAAGATTTACAGGAGGGAAGAATGATCATACAGAATTCCTTTCCTTTAAAAACTTATGAGCCGTTGGATTCGCAACTGTGGAATGATGCATATGAAATTTTCAAGAAAGTGATAGAAAGTCATAATTAATGCGGCTTTCGAACTGCATATAACAGTCAGTGTAAAGTAGTATTTTGTTTATTGAAGCATGTGAAATAAGGGAATTTATTATTAAGAAGTAAAACTAAAGCAAATCGATAATTAAATTTTTAAAAACGAAAACATAAAAAATATAATATGATAAAAAATAAAAAAATGTGATTCAAAACAAAAATATATTGACAATTAAAAATATTAATAATAATATTCTAATTAGAAATTTTATGAAAGGAAACAAAAGGAGGCGAAAATAAAAACAAGTTTTTAAATTTAATGAATTAGGGGGAAGTAGAAAAAGGAGGAGAAGAAATGTTGTTAAGAAAATTCTTAGCTATTATTATTTCGTTAGTTGTAGGTATTGTATTTTCTGCTTGTTCGAATAGCACTCAATCATCCGGATCTTCAGTGGAAAAAACAGAGTTGAAAAAGTTGGATGGCTTTGATTGGAAGCGTTTTAAAGGAGAAGAAATTAACGTAATGTTAAATCAACACCCTTATGCCGAAGCAATCATTAAAAGATTACCTGAATTTGAAAAATTAACTGGAATTAAGGTCAAATATTCGGTAACACCTGAGGAAAGTTACTTTGATAAACTAACTACTGCATTAAACGCAAAAAATGGAAATCCAGATGTTTTTATGACAGGTTCATACCAGCTATGGGAATATGCACCGGCAGGGTATATTCAGGAATTAGACCCGTTCGTTAATGACAAAAATAGAACATCATCGGACTATGATATCAATGATTTCTTTGAAGGAGTACTAAATGCGGATAAATGGGATTTAGTACCAGGCCATAAAGTTGGAACTGGTAATTTATGGGCTATTCCGTTAGGATTTGAAATTAATGTACTGCACTATAACAAACGAGCGTTTGAACAAGCTGGAATTAAAAATCCTCCCAAAACTTTTGACGAACTTATTGAAATCGCCACCAAACTGAATGGGTGGAATGGCGAAGGATCCTACGGTATTGCGATTCGTGGAACCCGCTCTTGGGCTACAATTCATCCGGGCTATATGACTTCGTTTTCCAATCATGGTGCCAAAGACTTTGAGATCGAAAACGGGAAGTTAGTTTCTAAACTTAATAGCTCAAAATCTGTTGAAATTACTAAAAAATTTGTTGAATTAATTAAGAAAGCTGGCCCGAAAGACTGGTCTAACTACACTTGGTATCAAGTATCTAGTGATTTGGGGGCAGGTAAGGCAGCGATGGCATATGATGCAGATAATTTTTCTTTTTACAATAATAAGGAAGGTGCTTCAAAAGAAGCAGGAAATCTTGCGGTTGCCCCACCACCTGCTACTAAGGACGGAGATGTAGGGTCAAATATGTGGGTTTGGTCTATTGCGATGAATAAATCTTCTCAGAAAAAGGATGCTGCATGGCTATTTATGCAATATTTTACTAGCAAAGAACATATGATTTGGGGAGCAACTCAAGCGAATGTAGTTGATCCGGTCCGTAAATCTGTATGGGAAAATCAAGGTTTTAAAGAAAGAATCAGCAAAATAGAAGGTTATGAAGAAACATTTAAATCTATCATCGATAACTCAACAATTAAATTCACTCCTCAACCAGAATTCTTTAACACCACAACAGAATGGGCAGCCGCACTTCAGGATATTGTTAACGGTGCAGATGCACAAGAACGTTTAAATCAATTGGCTAATGATATCAATAAACGTGTTGAAAGATTGAGAGTTAAATAGATTGTCTATGCTATGGGATAAGGTAAATTTTAGGATTCTGAATAAAGAAGCGAAGGGAGAGAATTTCTCTCCCCCGCTGTATAAAAAGGAGGGAGAACGATGCAGGTAGAACATAAAAGAGGAAAATTTGTTCAAGCAGATTCCACAACTTTGTTAAGTAATGAGGAAATAAAAATACCGTTTCTCCGTAAGATGAGGCCTTATATTATTTTAAGTCCCGCTTTCCTATTAACAATCGGTATTTTAATTCCATTTGGAATGGCTATTTATTATTCTTTTACAAATTTCTCTTTTAAATACGCTGTTTATAATTGGATTGGATTAGAAAACTATATTTCAATGTTCAAAGATCCAGAGTTTTGGCATAGTGTGAAAGTAACAATAATGTATGCAGGTTTAGCAACAGTGATAGAAACGGTTTTGGGAGTAATCATTGCGCTGCTACTAAATAGGGAAAGTGTTATCGCTAAATCCTTAAGGATCGTTCTTATTTTCCCTCTAGTAATTGCTCCGGTTATCGCAACATTAATATGGCAACTTATGACAAATAATTCGGTTGGTATTTTAAGTAAATGGCTCCGTATGGTGGGTGTTGATAACTTTACATGGGGAGCGGATCCAAAAACGGCCCTTTTTACTGTATTAGTTATTGATGCATGGGTATTTACTCCTTTTGTTATCTTACTTGTATTAGCTGGACTAAGATCTCTCCCAAAGGCTCCGTTTGAGTCTGCGATGATAGATGGTGGCTCGGCTTGGTTTACATTTAAAAATCTTACATTGCCAATGATTATGCCTATGCTATTAATTGCCGTTTTATTTCGTCTAATGGCATCTCTACAAATGTTTGATATTATTTTCGCTTTAACACGTGGGGGACCTGGGAATACGTTGATGACTTTACCTTTAACTGCTTATACCGAGGCCTTTACGTATAAAGAATTGGGATACTCTCTTCCATATATGTTAATCTTATGGGCATTTGTTTATTTGATTAGCCATTATATGGTGAAATACTGGTCACACACACAGAAAAAAGCATCCGGGAAATAAATAGAAAGGGGGATTAAGGTGAAATCAAATAAGGTAGTGAGCTTGTTAAAAGATTTGGGGCTACTCTTATATGCCATGTTTGCATTATTCCCGTTAGTATGGTTGGTTATTATTTCATTTAAACATGACCGAGAAATGTTTAATACAACATTTATTTTCTCGCCAACGTTAGACAACTATCGTGTCTTATTCTCAAGCGGGGAATTTATCGGGTACTTTGTTGATAATTTAATCGTTAGTGTGGGGGCAATCATTTTATCCATCGTTGTCGGTGTTCCTGCAGCATATGCGTTGGCAAGATTTGATTTTAAAGGGAAAGAGTCGATTGCATTTACGTTCCTTTCTTTTCGATTTGCACCTGAGATTTTAGTAGTTTTACCGATTTTCCTTATTTACCAAAAAATTGGTTTGTATGATACTTATTTCGGTTTAATTTGGATTTTCCAAGTTGTATCATTGCCTCTTATGATATGGATTTTAAGAGGCTACTTCGAGGATATTTCTGTAGAAATGGAGCATGCTGCTCGTCTGGACGGTTATTCATGGTGGCAAGTATTCATAAAGATGATTATCCCGCTTATTAAACCGGGTTTGGTAGCGTCTTCCTTGTTATCATTTATATTTGTGTGGAATAACTTTACATTTTCTTTATTATTAGCTGGTCAAAAGGTAACAACAACGACGGTGGCAATGCTAAAATATGTCTCCTCTGATACAGTTCACTATGGTCAAATGGCCGCTGCTGTTCTTATTTCGTCTTTGCCGATTATCATTCTTGCTTTGGCTATTCAAAAACATCTAGTACGTGGATTGAGTATGGGGGCTGTTAAAGGTTAAACATGAAGGAGAGATCAAAGTGGCTAATGTAAGAGTGGAAGGAATAAAAAAGTCGTTTAAAAAGGAAACGGTATTAAGTGACATTAGTTTTGAAGTGAAAGATAAAGAATTTTTTGTCATATTCGGCCCTGCAGGTGCAGGAAAAACGACATTATTGAATATTATTGCTGGAATCTATGTTCCCGATGAAGGGCATGTGTATTTAAACAATAAGTGTATAGATCATGTCGAGCCTGAAGATCGAAATGTGGCAATGGTTTTCGAAGATTATGCACTTTATCCTCATTTGACTGTTTTTGATAATATAGCTTCTCCGTTGAGAAGTCCCCGATACAAGCAACCTGAAGAAGTCGTAAAAAGAGAAGTTACCCGTGTGGCAGAAATACTAAAAATTGACTGGTTGCTTGATAGAAATCCATCAGAATTATCCAATGGTCAACGTCAAAGGGTAGGACTTGGCAGAGCGCTTATTAGAAGTCCAGAAGTGTTTTTGATGGATGAACCCATTACCCATTTAGATGCTAAACTTAGACACCAAATGAGAGCTGAATTAAAAGATATGCAGCGAAACCTAGATACAACAACAATATATGTTACACATGATTACTTAGAAGCATTAAGTTTAGCAGACCGTATTGCTGTTATTAATAAAGGAAAAATCGAACAAATAGGTACTCCTGAAGAAATTTATTATAAGCCTGCTAATGAATTTGTTGCAAGCGCGTTCGGGGAACCTGAGATTAATATATTTAATGCAGAAGTAGTTAAAGAAAATACAGAGTTGAAATTAAGTATTTTTGGTAGAAAAAAAATCGAAATTCCTAAAAATATACAAAAACTAGTTGCGGAAAAAGAAATTTCGATTGTCCGGGTGGGTATCAGACCAAAAGATATTAAATATGGATTTATACAAAAGAATGAAAACTGTATTATAGGGAAAGTTTATAGTTTTGAACCTTTAGGAGCAAAAGCGATTCTTACGGTTCAAGTGCACAATCAGCTAGTCCAACTTTTAGTTCCTTCCGATAGTGAAATTCAACTAAATCAAGAGATTTTTATTGAAATAGATATGGAGAAAACAATATTTTTTGATAGCGTTGGAAATAACCTTCTGGCTTCTTATTCAAATGTAGAAAGGAAAGGGGTAGCATGGCAGAACTAATTCTTAAAGATGTATGTAAAATTTACTATAAAAACAAAAAGCCAGTCGAAGCAGTTAAATCATTAAATTTAAAATGTAGGGATGGAGAGTTTGTTGCTCTTTTAGGTCCTTCGGGATGTGGAAAGTCAACAACACTTAGAATGATCGCTGGATTAGAGGACATAACATCAGGAGATATTTATATTGGTGATCGACGGATTAATGATCTCCATCCCAAAGATCGAAATATAGGTTTGGCTTTCGAAAACTATGCACTATATCCACCCCTCACTGTTTACGATAATATTGGATTTAACTTAAGGGCTAAGAAAATTCCTGAGAAACAAATAAAAGAGGAAATTCATAAAATTGCTGAACTACTAGATATTACGGATCTACTTGACATGAAGCCAGCTGCATTATCTGGTGGTCAGAAGCAAAGAGTGAATATTGCAAGAGCCTTAATCCGGAGACCGGAAGTATTGTTGCTGGATGAGCCGTTATCCCATCTTGACGGAAAAGTTAGACAAAAGATGAGAACAGAGATTAAACATCTTCATACGGAAATTAATTGTACTACCATTATTGTGACGCATGACCAGTTAGAGGCAATGGCTCTAGCGGATAGAATTGCTATTATTAACCAAGGGGTTCTTCAGCAATTTGGTACACCATTAGAAGTTTTTAATAATCCTGTTAATGAGTTTGTGGCTGGTTTTATCGGTGAACCGCCAATGAATATCTTTAATGTTGTTGCAATTATGGAGAATGGAATTCTACATTTCAAAACAGAAAATTCTCTAATAAAGTTTGTAGTACCTGAAAAATATATTCGTTTTGTAAAAGAGGGAGAAAAATACAGATTTGGTATAAGACCTACAGATATAACGGTTTGTAGGGAAGATGATTCATATACAGTTAAAACAAAAGTTAGTGTGTTTGAAAATTTAGGAGAAGAATGTAGAATTCATATTCGCTTAGATAATGATAATATTTTAAGTGTTGTTTCGAGTGAGATCTTCCATTTCAAGTATGGGGATGAAATTAAATTAAAGTTTAATCCAGAGAGAATTCATATATTTGACTGCAAAACAGGACAAAGGATTGAAAAAGCACTACAAATGACCTAATTTTTTGTTTAGGTTGAATTGTTTTAAAATAAATGCATTTTTAAAGGGAGGAACTTTTCTATGACAACTATTAGTAAAAGTTTAGGTAGAAGTGATAATTTAACTATTCCTGAAACAATGAAGGCTGTTGTAGCGTATGCCCCTGGTGATTATAGATATGAAGAGGTGAGAACTCCACAGCTTGAAAATGAATATGAAATTATTGTAAAGGTTGAGGCTTGCGGCATTTGTGCTGGTGATGTAAAGGCATTTGAAGGAGCTCCTAGCTTCTGGGGAGACGAAACACAGCCAGCGTATATAAAGTCTCCTGTGATCCCAGGGCATGAATTTATTGGTCGCATAGTGGCGATGGGCAATAAAGTAACAGGCTTTGAAATTGGTGACCGTGTCATTTCCGAGCAAATCGTTCCTTGTTGGGAATGTCGTTTTTGTAAGAGAGGCCAATACTGGATGTGTGAAAAACATGATTTATATGGCTTCCAAAATAATGTAAATGGCGGTATGGCCGAATATATGAAATTTACGAAAGAGGCTATTAATTACAAGGTTCCGGAAGATCTTCCTATTGAGAAGGCAATTTTAATTGAACCGTATGCTTGTTCTCTTCATGCAGTCCAGCGTGCACAAATTCAGCTTGGTGATTTTGTCGTATTAGCGGGAGCTGGTACGCTTGGTTTAGGAATGATAGGAGCGGCAAAGAAATCAGGAGCAGGAACTTTAGTCGTTTTAGATTTAATTGATTCCCGATTGGAACTAGCGAAAAAATTCGGAGCAGATATTGTTCTTAATCCTGCAAAGGTTGATGTTGTTGCGGAAATCAAAAAAATGACAGATGGATATGGTTGTGATATATATATTGAAGCAACTGGACACCCAAAATCTGTTGAACAAGGATTATCTATGATCCGGAAGCTAGGTAGATTCGTAGAATTTAGTGTATTCAAAGATCCGGTTACGGTAGATTGGAGTATTATTAGTGATCGAAAAGAATTAGATGTGCTCGGGTCACATTTGGGTCCTTATTGCTATCCGCTTGTTATCGAGGGAATCGCAAATGGAGATTTTCCTACTGAAGGTGTAGTAACCCATAAGTTACCTTTAGAGGAATTTAAAAAAGGATTCGACATGGTCAAAAATGGGAAAGATTCTATCAAAGTAATTTTAATTCCATAATTTTTACAGTATTGTTTAGATAATATAGAAAGTAACCTTTATCATAATTAAAGATTAAGAAGCCAGTCGTTACAAGGGCTGGCTTTGTTTACGAGCATTGCTTTCCTTTTATTTAGACTTTCGAGCTTCGATCGCTAATACTCCTTTTTAAACGGATGTTTGAGGTTATTAGAGTAAAACTCCAGCTTTATACATAACTAAGTAATATTTAGAACCATTATCTTCTAAAGAATGAACAGATTATTCGTGTTGAAAGTTGTGCAGTTTATAGTCCTATATAGTATAGGCATTGTTATCCTTCTTCATTGCATTTTCAAGGTGGTTGTTTTTTATAATAAGTTTGATAAAGGGTATTGCAATATGTTTAAAATGTGAAAAATAATATATAGCCATTTTATTTTCACAAAGAAACATTGTACATTTTCCTTCTTTTCTATATGATAGTGTTGGTACAATGTTAACGAAAGGATGAGAGAAACATGGCATATACGATTGAGCAATTAGCGATTACGACGATCCGTACTTTGTCCATCGACGCGATCGAAAAGGCGAAGTCCGGTCATCCGGGAATGCCGATGGGAGCGGCGCCGATGGCGTATACGCTTTGGACGAAATTTATGAACCACAACCCAAGCAATCCGAAATGGTTTAACCGCGACCGCTTCGTGTTATCGGCAGGACACGGATCGATGCTGTTATACAGCTTGCTTCACCTAAGCGGTTACGACGTTTCCATCGAAGATATTAAACAATTTCGCCAATGGGGCAGCAAAACGCCGGGGCATCCGGAGTACGGCCATACACCGGGGGTGGAAGCAACGACTGGCCCGCTCGGCCAAGGCATTGCGATGGCCGTTGGAATGGCAATGGCAGAGCGCCATTTAGCAGCTACATATAATAGAGAAAATTTTGAAATTATCAATCACTACACATATGCGATTTGCGGCGATGGCGACTTAATGGAAGGGGTCGCTTCCGAAGCGGCATCGCTAGCTGGTCATTTAAAGCTTGGCCGCCTTATCGTTCTTTATGATTCGAACGATATTTCGCTTGATGGGGAATTAAATCTTTCCTTCTCAGAAAGCGTCGAACAACGCTTTAAAGCGTACGGCTGGCAATATTTGCGCGTTGAAGATGGGAACAATATTGCGGAAATCGCCAAAGCGATCGAAGAAGCGAAAGCGGACACAACCCGCCCGACGCTTATTGAAGTGAAAACGACGATTGGTTATGGTTCGCCAAATAAAGCGGGAACGTCTAACGTGCACGGCGCTCCGCTTGGCTCGGAAGAAGCGAAGCTGACGAAAGAAGCGTATAAATGGACGTTTGCGGAAGATTTTTACGTCCCGCAAGAAGTGTATGAACACTTCCGCCAAGTGGTAAAAGAAGCGGGCGAGAAAAAAGAAGCGGAATGGAACGAGTTGTTCGCCCAATACGAAAAAGCGTATCCGGATTTGGCGAAACAATTGAAATTGGCAATGAACGGCGAACTTCCGGAAGGATGGGAAAAAGCGCTTCCGGTATATGAAGAAGGAAAAAGCTTGGCGACACGCGCATCTTCTGGCGAGGTGCTAAACGCGATTGCTAAAGTCGTTCCGCAGCTGATTGGCGGTTCTGCTGACCTTGCAAGCTCCAATAAAACGTTAATCAAAGGTGCCGGAAACTTTTTGCCGGGAAGCTATGAAGGCCGCAATATTTGGTTTGGCGTGCGTGAATTCGCGATGGGCGCGGCGTTGAACGGAATGGCGTTGCACGGCGGTGTAAAAGTATTCGGCGGCACGTTCTTTGTGTTCTCCGATTATTTGCGCCCTGCCATTCGCCTCGCTGCATTAATGGGATTGCCAGTAACGTACGTTCTTACACATGACAGCATCGCCGTTGGGGAAGACGGTCCGACGCATGAGCCGATCGAGCAATTGCCGTCGTTGCGCGCGATGCCGAATTTGTCGGTCATTCGCCCGGCTGACGCGAATGAAACTGCGGCAGCATGGCGCTTGGCTGTTGAATCGACCGACCAGCCTACCGCATTAGTATTGACGCGGCAAAATGTCCCAACATTGCCGAATACGGCGGAACGGGCATACGAAGGCGTGAAAAAGGGAGCTTACGTCCTATCTGAAGCGAAAAACGGCGATCCAGAAGCATTATTGCTTGCCTCTGGATCTGAGGTAAGCCTTGCGGTGAAGGCGCAGCAAGCATTGGCGGAAGAAGGAATTCACGTTTCTGTCATCAGCATGCCATCATGGGATCGCTTTGAAAAACAACCGGATGAGTATAAGCAGCAAGTGCTGCCAAACGCCGTGAAAAAACGTTTAGCGATTGAAATGGCCGCTTCGCTCGGCTGGGAGCGCTATGTCGGCGACGAAGGCGACATTTTGGCAATTGACCGCTTCGGCGCTTCCGCACCAGGGGAAAAAATTATGGAAGAGTACGGCTTTACAGTAGAAAACGTAGTAAAACGAGTGAAAGCATTGCTGAAAAAATAACGATAAAAAGCTGTCTCCATATGAAGAAGGAGACAGCTTTTTCATATGGGCCAATCGACAAAGTTAGTAAAAATTTTTTTCCGTTAATTGACATATTTTTTTCTCGCTTTTCTCTATAATAAAAATAGTAATAAGGAGGAAATGGGGGATGGGAAATGGTACGGTATTGGATTTATTTGTTAAACGAAGAGGTGGCGGGCCATTATCGCGATAAAACGGAAAAAATCGTCGAATTATTGCGGGAACACCAATGCGCCAAAGCGCCGTTTAAGAGCATTTATCGAAAACAAGTGGAGTTTATTACGGAACGCCTCTCTTTTTCAAGGTTAGAATTGGGGCTTAAAGAACATTTTTCGGGAAACGTCGGGAAAAATTTAGAGCGCAACATGTTCGTACTGCAAAATGAGGCTGGAGATGAAGCACTATTAATTGTGCAAAAGCGCCGCCTTCTTCTCGTCGCCGACAATCCGTCAGTCACCAATGACATTTGCCAAGCGCTCGCACTGATTTCTCCTTTCTTTTTAGCGGTGGATGCTCATTTTGCCGACTATGGATGGCTGACTGCTTCGCTTGATGGAAGAAAATTTGCGTAAATAGAAGATTTTTGTGAGGAAATATTGTATAATACCACATTGTTTAGTACACTGTTAAATAGACAACACGAAGGAGGAAATAGTAGTATGGGGACAACGATTCTCGTTGGCATTCTAGCGCTTATTGCGGGAACGGCGCTAGGATTTTTCATTGCTCGCAAAACGATGATGAACTACTTAAAGAAAAACCCGCCAATTAATGAGCAAATGATTCGGATGATGATGATGCAAATGGGAATGACGCCATCCCAGAAAAAAATTAACCAAATGATGAAAATGATGAACAATCATCTAAAATAAACATCGGACAGGCACTCGGACGGAGTGTCTTTTTATTTTAAATAAACTTCCAAAATTTTTTTATTTTTGCTACAATAATATAGCGCATTTTACGTGACGATGGGAGAGGTTCGATGACGGTATTTCGTGATTTATTTTGGTTTTTTCGTCAGGAGAAAAAAGCATATATAACAGGAATTATTGTACTTTTGATCGTTGCTTTTTTCGAAACGATTCCGCCGAAAGTCATCGGAATTATGATTGATCATATAAAAGAAGGAACGATTACAAAAGCAATTCTCATTCGCTGGATGGTTACTTTGCTTGTTGTTGCCATCGTCCTATATGTATTGCGTTATTGGTGGCGCATTTTAATTTTTGGTTCGGCTGTGAAGTTATCGCGGCAGCTTCGCAATGAGCTGTACGCCCATTTTACGAAAATGTCGCCGTCTTTTTACCAACGGAAACGTATCGGTGATTTAATGGCACATGCGACAAACGATTTACAAGCAATTCAACAAACAGCCGGAAGCGGGATATTGACGCTTGTCGATTCATTAATGCTAGGCGGCTTCGTGCTGGCGACGATGGCGTTTACGATAAGCTGGAAATTAACGATCATTAGTTTATTGCCGATGCCGGTGATGGCGATTGCGACAAGCCGCTATGGCACGCTTCTGCATCAGCGGTTTTTAAAGGCGCAAGAAGCATTTTCTTCCTTAAACGATAAAGTACAAGAAAGCATAAGTGGAATTCGTGTCATAAAAGCGTTTGGCTATGAGCAAGACGACATTGAATCGTTTCGCAAGCAGTCAGAAGATGTCGTCTCGAAAAACGTGGCGGTTGCGAGAGTAGATGCTCTGTTTGACCCGACGATTTCATTGATTGTGGGCATTTCATTTTTCTTAGCAGTTACATTCGGTGCAAAAATGGTCATTGCTGGTGAATTAACCATCGGCGATCTCGTATCGTTTACAACGTATCTCGGTTTGTTGATTTGGCCGATGTTGGCGTTTGGCTGGCTGTTTAACATTGTCGAGCGCGGGCGGGCATCGTATGACCGTGTCCGAGCGCTGCTTGACGAGAAAGAGGAAATTCAAGAGGCGGAAAATGCGATTGCTGCCCCTCCAACAGGGGATATTGTTTACGATATTCAACAATTTACGTATCCGAATGAAGAAAAACCTGTTTTACGGAATATTCGCTTTCACTTACGGCGTGGTCAGACGCTTGGCATCGTCGGAAAAACAGGGGCAGGAAAGACGACGCTGCTTAAGCTATTGATTCGCGAGTTTGATCAATACGATGGGGAAATTCGTTTCGGAGATCACGAAATTAGCGAATATACGTTACATGCGCTTCGTTCGTCGATTGGCTATGTACCGCAAGACCATTTTTTGTTTTCTGCTACGGTGCGGGAAAATATTGCGTTTGCCTGCCCGGAAGCGAGTGAAGAAGATGTGATAAAAGCGGCAAAATTAGCGAATATTCACGAGGATATCGAACAGTTTGCCGACGGTTATGAAACGATTGTTGGGGAAAGAGGTGTTTCGCTTTCCGGCGGACAAAAGCAGCGCATTTCGATCGCGCGTGCTTTACTTTTAAATCCGGAAGTGCTTATTTTAGATGATTCGTTATCAGCGGTGGATGCTAAAACGGAAGAGCGGATTTTGACAGCTTTAAAAGAAAATCGCGCTGGAAAAACGACGATTATTACCGCACATCGGCTTAGCGCGATTCAGCACGCTGATTTAATTCTTGTGTTAGAAGAAGGGTGCATCGCGCAAATGGGAACACACGAAGAACTAATGAGAGAAGGCGGCTGGTACCGCAATATGTATGAACGGCAGCAGCTTGAGTCATTAGTGGAACAGGGAGGGCAAGTATGGAAAATAAATCGTTAACACCAAAAGAACAACGGCAAGTTTTATGGAGATTGTTATCGTACATGAAATTATACAAACAAGATACCATGCTTGCCTTTATATTGCTTGTGCTGGCAACGGCCGGAGAACTCATCGGACCGTATTTAGTGAAAATATTTATCGACGATTATTTAACACCGCAGCGCCTTGATTTTGAGCCACTATTTTGGCTTTCGGCAGCATATATCGGTGTTTTGCTCCTTAAAACGATCATTTCTTATTTTCAACTCGTTAAATTTCAAGAACTGGCGTTAAAGGTCATCCAGGCGCTAAGGATGGACGTGTTTACAAAAGTGCACCAGCTCGGGATGTGCTATTTTGATCAGACGCCAGGCGGCAGTATCGTATCGCGCGTGACGAACGATACGGAAGCGATCAAAGACATGTTCGTTAGTGTACTCGCCGCTTTTATTCAAAACGGTGTATTTGTGGTTGGCGTATTTATTGCGATGTTTTCGTTAAACGTACAACTCGCCGTATATTGTTTATTTATTTTGCCGGTTATTATTTGGATTATGAAATTGTATCGCCATTACAGTTCGATTTTTTATAGAGATATGCGTGAACGTCTCAGCCAATTAAATGCGAAACTAAACGAATCATTGCAGGGAATGGCCATTATCCAAGTGTTTCGCCAGCAAAAACGGCTTCGCGAAGAATTTGCGCAAATTAACAACAAACACTACGCTGCGGGCATGAAAAATATTAAAATCGACGGTTTGTTATTGCGTCCCGCGATCGATTTCGTTTACATCGTATCGATTATCGTTGTTCTTAGCTTTTTTGGAATTTCTGCAATGGAAAGCCCAGTGGAAATAGGGGTGCTGTATGCGTTTGTCAACTATTTGGAGCGTTTTTTCGAACCAGTGACGCAAATGATGATGCGCCTTTCCCTATACCAGCAGGCTATCGTTTCTGGCGCGCGCGTATTGGCGCTTCTTGATCATGAAGAGTTGGCGCCGAAGAACGTGGCAAAATCGAAAGCATCCATCACGGAAGGAAAAATTGAGTTTCGTGACGTTAGTTTTTCCTATGATGGAAAGCGTGATGTGCTCAGGCATATTTCATTTGTCGCTAAACCAGGAGAGACCGTTGCGCTTGTTGGTCATACCGGCAGCGGAAAAAGCTCGATTATTAATTTGTTAATGCGGTTTTACGAATTTGACCGCGGTGATATTCTCATTGATGGTGTATCGATTCGCGATTACACGAAGGAAGAGCTCCGTAAAAATATCGGCCTCGTGCTACAAGATCCATTTTTGTTTTATGGAACCATTAAAGACAACATTCGCATGTACAACCAATCGTTAACGGATGAACAGGTGAAAAATGCCGCTTGTTTCGTGCAAGCGGACTCGTTTATCGAAAAACTTCCGGACAAATACGATCACCAAGTAGTAGAAAGAGGATCTACTTTTTCTAGTGGGCAGCGGCAGTTAATTTCGTTTGCCCGAACTATTGCGGCAGATCCAAAAATACTTGTATTGGACGAAGCAACTGCTAATATCGACACAGAAACAGAAGAAGCGATTCAAGAAGCGCTGGCAAAAATGCGGAAAGGGCGGACGACGATTGCGATTGCCCACCGTCTTTCCACGATTCAAGATGCTGACCAAATTCTCGTCCTTCATCGCGGGAAAATTGTCGAGAAGGGGACGCATCAGGAGTTGCTGGCACAAAAAGGGTTATATTATAAAATGTATTTATTGCAAAACGGGTTAATAGATGTCGAAGAATAGCGTAAAAAGAAAAAGCGCCTCTCGTGTTACGGGCGAGGAGCGCTTTTTTGCTTATCGTTTTGTTGGTTATACATGTTTAAAAGCGAATCGAGCTCTCGACTCACTTGGATTGCAACAGCCGAGTTCAAGCCGTTTTTGGCGACTACTTCCATCAATTCCGTGCGCTTTTTTTCAATTAAAGTTAAAATTTCGTTGTTTAACACAGAGGAACAAGTCCTTTCTTTTCAAAATTGATATAGGTGTATTTTATACTATTTTACCAATAAATTCAAAAAAGAAAAATAGATAAGCTTAAACTTGAACATTTTGCTTTTTATGCACAATAATAAATGTGTGCCCCATTTTTCGTTGGTGTAGTATGGAAAATCGTGTAAAAACGATAGTGTTTTCCAATAGTCCAAGTTCACTGAATGGAAAATAGATTTTATGTTTTTTGTTGTAACGTGATGTAAAGGCAATCCGCTATTTGCCTCTGTTTGAAATTTTGGTAAAAAATAGAAATAATTAAGTTACATTTTATGAAGAAAGTGTGTTGTTCGTAGATTACTAATAGTTGTATTTTTGTTACAATAAAATAAAATTATGTAGGGGTTGGATTCAATGGCTGATGTCAATGTGTTTTTGGCTTTTGGTGCCGGCTTTTTATCATTTATTTCTCCGTGCTGCTTGCCTCTATACCCGGCGTTTTTGTCATATATTACTGGCGTATCGGTTAGTGAACTTAAGACGGAGAAGGCGATGATGCAGCGGCGGAGTTTATTGCATACACTATTTTTCTTGCTTGGGTTCTCTCTTATATTCGTTTCCATCGGCTTTGGAACATCGCTTGTCGGCAGATGGTTTAGCGAATACCAAGATCTTATTCGGCAAATTGGCGCGATTCTGATTATTATTTTCGGCCTTGTAATTGTCGGAATATGGAAGCCGGCTTTTTTAATGAAAGACCGCCGTCTTTCGTTTCAAGAGCGTCCTTCTGGCTATTTTGGCTCGATCATCATTGGTATGGCCTTTGCGGCTGGTTGGACGCCGTGCATGGGTCCGATTTTAGTGTCCGTTATTGCGCTAGCGGCGACAAACCCGAGTTCAGGCATGTTATATATGCTTGCCTATTCGCTAGGATTTGCTGTTCCGTTTTTTATCCTTTCGTTTTTTATCGGAAAGTTGCAATGGATTCGCCGGCATAGCGAAAAAATGGTGAAAATCGGTGGATATGTAATGATTACGATGGGAGTCGTTCTGTTTTTTGATTGGATGACAAAAATTATTGCGTACACGACGAGCATTTTTGGTGGATTTACTGGTTTTTAAATTAGATTTATTAAGGGGAGTTAAGGAGTTATGGCGAAAATTCTTATTGTTGATGATGCGAAATTTATGAGAATGACATTATCCAACATTTTGAAAAAGGCGAACCATGAAATTGTTGGAGAAGCGGAAAACGGGAAAGAAGCCGTGGAGTTATACCGAGTGCTAAAACCGGATATTGTCATCATGGACATTACGATGCCTGTGATGAATGGGCTCGAAGCGTTGCGCGCGATTAAACGAGAAGATGCGAATGCGAAAATCATCATGTGTTCGGCGATGGGACAGCAGCGCATGGTGGTGGAAGCGATCGAAGCGGGAGCGTCTGATTTTATCGTGAAACCGTTTGAAGAAAATCGTGTCATAGAAGCGGTGGCTCGTTTATTATCATAAACAATATTGGTATGAAACAATTGCTGCTTTTTGTTATAATACAATTGTCCAAAACTTAAATGAAGAGGATGATGCGCTTGGCAATCGCGAGTTCAATCATTGCAGTATTCATGGCATTGCTCATTTTGTTTGTGAGAATGAAAGCGTCGAAAAAGCCGACAAACGCCAAAAAAATTATTTTACCGCCGATATTTATGAGCACCGGAGCTTTGATGTTCATTGACCCGGTATTTCGCGTGACAAAAGGGGAACTTATCGAGGCGGTTGTATTAGGGTTGTTTTTTTCCATTTTTCTCATTAAAACGTCGAAATTTGAGATAAAAGACGGCGCTATTTATTTAAAGCGTTCGAAAGCGTTTATCTTCATTTTAGTCGGTTTGATTGCGATTCGAATCGGCTTAAAGTCATACTTAGGAAGAACGATTGACTATCGCCAGTTGAGCGGAATGTTTTATTTGCTTGCTTTTTCGATGATTGTTCCGTGGCGCATTGCGATGTATATCATGTATAAAAAGCTAGAGCGGCGCTTAAAATACCAATCGCCCATTTTGACAACATAGGAAAAAAGCGGGAGACGCATTCCCGCTTTTTTCTTTGTCGTTAAACTATATGACGAGAAGTCCAACTATTTGCTTTGCAGCAAATGTTCATAAGGGGTGATATTAATTTGTTTTTCCTTCAATGTCTTGATTAAAAATTTATGGTCGCGTTTTGGCGTTGCCATAATGTAGCCGCGAATAATTAAATCTCTTGTAATTCGCGAAGCGTTTTCTTGAAGCGCGAGTTCCCCGATTTTTCCAGCGATTTTTTGGCGGGCGACGTCGCGGAACAATTCCGGAACCGGCTTTACTAATTCTTCTAAAAGCGCTTTTTCTTCCTCGCCCCATAAATGCCGCGTCTGCTCAATATAATATTCCTGCCAGTCTAATTCCGATTTTCCGTCTTCTTTTGGCAGCCGTTTTAAAAATTTGCGGAACATAAAAAAACCGCCGATCGACATGATGACAAGCAAAAACACGGTCCAAAACAATATAAACCAAAGAAACCAACCTGTCAGCATCATTCCCACCTCAACGAATTCCAATCTATCCATCATTATTGCGAAAAAAGCGGTTTTTGGCAAGATAAGCGTATTTTTATCGCATTGTTACGAAAATGTAAAGTAAATGTAAAGAAGCGCCGCGATCCCTTGTATGTCAATGGTTCAGCGACGATTGTCACAAAAAAATGGAAATTATGACCAGTGATATCTATCTATAAACATGCTACTCTATTAAAGGCAAACGACAAAGAAAAAGCAACGTTGAGGTGGCTACGATGATTAGAAAAACGTTTGCGACACTTGCGGTAGTTTGCTGTATGGTTAGCGGATTTTCCTCCTATTCGACAAATGCCGCAACAACGTATACATACTATAAGGTGAAAAAAGGCGACACGCTTTTCAAGATTGCCAAAACATATAAAACGACAGTTTCAGCCTTGAAATCATTAAACCAGCGCAAAAGCGATGTTCTTATTGCCGGGGAAACGATCAAAGTGCCGCGGCTGGCGGTGAAATCTGTTGGGCAAAAGCAGAAGTTTTCTATTAGCGCTGAAGAACGAAAACTAATGGCGCAGCTTGTCCATGCGGAAACTGGCTTCAGCGAGCCGTTTGCGGGAAAAGTGGAAGTGGCGCTCGTTATTTTAAATCGCGTGAAGCATCCCGCTTTTCCAAAAACGATTAAAGGCGTCATTTATCAAAAAACAAGATCGGGCTACGCGTTTGTTCCTGTAAAAACGGGAAAACTAACGCGCATTCAGCCGACGAAACAAGATTATGCTGCGGTCGATCGAGCATTGGCGCTGTTTCCAAACGACCGCCGCGGTTCGTTGTACTTTTATAATCCAAAAATCACAAAAGATAAATGGATGCGATCAAGACCGGTAACGATCCGGATTGGGAATCATGTATTTGCGAAATAAACGGCGATTGCCCGCGGCTAGTGGGCAATCTTTTTTTAAAACGTGTATTTAAAAAAGCTTGTCCAGCAAAGTTTGGCAAAAAATATGTTCGTTTCAGCTAGTAGTTTCTTTCGTTTATCATGATCGTGTATCGGTTTGTATCGTTTGTGCTTTCGTCTTTACTTATATGGATTTCTAGTGTTGGAGCGGAAAAATAGGCGCAAATTTGTTTATGTTGAAGCGAAAACGGCAGAGGAACAATCCGCTGTTTATAAAATGCTTTTTCTTTATGAATTTGGATAATGATCGCGTTTGTTTCACATATAACGGCTAGTTGTTCTTTTAAACAGCCGGGAAGTTCCGCTTCTATAATGTAATGACTGTCTGTTTCAAAAACGTCAATGCGAAACGTCTTCTCATCTAACTCGCACGCAAACGATTCGCCGCATAACAAATCAAGCCACTTACGCAACTCATTTTGCTCAGTTTTTTTCCCGTTTTCCAAGAAATGCTCCCCCGCATTCCGAAATAATCTTACTGTTGTTTATTGTATGAATGAACACGGGAAAAGTTCGCGGCGGGAGCGGAAAACGATTTTTATTACATATCGTGGCTGGAATGATGTTTTTGCCGCGTGTGATTGCGGTTTTTTACTTTTTTGGACCCGCTTAGCGGTTCCGGCTGTCCGGGGTTGTCGCCTTTTGCCGCGTTTTTGCGCATGTCTGTGCTTGAGTTTTTATTAGTCATGTCCATTCCCCTCCTTTTGTTATTAGCATGCCGGCATCTTTCTTCATTATTCGCGGTATAATTCACGCCATGTTTGAAACGATAAGTAATGAATGACCGCCATTGACGAAGGAGGAAGGCAATCATGGCTTATCATAAAACGAAACAAGAAGCGTTTCAAGCGGCGCAAAAGGCAACGATGGAAGCGAAAGAATGGCACGATCATTTAGTGCGTGACCAAGCCGATTACGGCCATCAATTAAGCCATTTAAAGCAAGAGGTGAACGAAGCGTTTGCGCAAATTAACAACGCGCTTGAAGTCGCCTCGGAAAAACAGCGGATGCAGCTGGAAAAGTTTCGTAACGATTTGCAAGCGATTGTCGATGAAGTGAATGAAATACAATCATAAAGGGAATGTCATCATCCGACATTCCCTTTTGCTTGCGATGGAGAGACTAAGGCTATTGGTTCTTTTTTCTTTTCTTATTGTTTTGGCGCTGCGCTTCTGTCAGTGGTTCGTTGGAAAATTCTTCGTTATAGCCGGCTCCCATTCCTTGCGCGCTCGCCGCGTTCATGCTGGGAATGACGTGATTGGCTTTTCGTTTGCCCATTAATTTTCACCTCCGGTACTAGTTTGCGGCGGAAAAATAACTTTATGCTCCAGAAAAAGGGATAATATGACGAAACCTTCGAAATTCTATTTACAACTTACCTTTCTTTATAATAAGATAAAAGCGTACCAAATTTTACGGGTGTTGGGAGAATTCGTGCTATTTTTTCGACTTTGTTGCGAAAAAATAGTATAGTATGTAATGAGGGGGTAATACATATGGCAAAACAAGACGTTTTCAACGCCCGCTCTTCATTTGAAGTAAACGGTAAAAAATACAACTATTACCGTTTGCAAGCGCTTGAAGAAGCAGGGATCGGCAACATCTCCCGTTTACCGTACTCGATTAAAATATTGCTAGAATCGGTACTTCGGCAAGTAGACGGACGTGTCATCACAAAAGAGCATGTCGAAAACCTTGCCAAATGGGGAACGCCGGAGATAAAAGACATCGATGTCCCGTTTAAGCCGTCGCGTGTTATTTTACAAGACTTCACTGGCGTACCAGCCGTCGTTGACTTGGCGTCGATGCGCAAAGCGATGGCGGATATGGGCGGAGATCCATATGAAATCAATCCAGAAATCCCGGTTGATCTCGTTATCGACCACTCTGTGCAAGTCGATAGAGCCGGGACGGACGATGCGCTAGAATACAACATGAACTTAGAGTTTCAGCGCAACGCGGAGCGCTACAAATTTTTAAAATGGGCGCAGAAAGCGTTTAACAATTATCGCGCTGTTCCGCCGGCAACTGGAATTGTTCACCAAGTAAACTTAGAATATTTGGCGAATGTCGTTCATACGGTGGAAGGAGAAAACGGCGAATACGAAGCGTTTCCAGACACTCTAGTTGGCACGGACTCCCATACGACAATGATTAACGGCCTTGGTGTTCTCGGCTGGGGAGTCGGTGGAATTGAAGCGGAAGCTGGCATGCTTGGACAACCTTCCTACTTCCCAGTGCCGGAAGTGATCGGCGTTCGTTTAACCGGAAAACTGCCAAATGGCACGACGGCGACGGACCTTGCTTTAAAAGTAACGCAAGTGCTTCGTAAAAAAGGCGTTGTCGGCAAATTCGTCGAGTTCTTCGGACCGGGAGTGGCGACATTGCCGCTTGCAGACCGCGCGACGATTGCGAACATGGCGCCGGAATACGGTGCGACATGCGGCTTCTTCCCAGTGGATGCGGAAGCGCTTGACTATTTGCGCTTAACCGGCCGTGACGAGCATCATGTGCAAGTGGTGGAAGCATATTGCAAAGCAAACGGTCTGTTCTACACGCCGGATGCTCCAGAACCTGTGTTTACAGATGTCGTTGAAATTAACTTGTCCGAAATTGAAACGAACTTGTCTGGACCGAAACGTCCGCAAGACTTAATTCCGCTTTCGAAAATGAAACAATCGTTCCGTGAAGCGGTAAAAGCGCCGCAAGGCAACCAAGGCTTCGGCTTAACGGAAGCGGATCTTAATAAAGAAATTACCGTAACGTTAAACGGCGAAGAAGTCAAAATGAAAACAGGCGCCGTTGTCATCGCCGCGATTACAAGCTGTACGAACACTTCGAACCCGTATGTATTGATCGCGGCTGGCTTATTGGCGAAAAAAGCGGTAGAAAAAGGATTGCAAGTTCCGAAATATGTAAAAACATCGCTCGCGCCAGGTTCGAAAGTCGTAACCGGTTATTTGCGCGATTCCGGATTGCTTCCATATCTTGAAAAACTCGGCTTTAACATCGTCGGCTACGGTTGTACGACATGTATCGGTAACTCTGGACCGCTTGCGCCAGAGCTGGAAAAAGCGATTGCGGAAAACGATTTGCTTGTGACAAGCGTGCTTTCCGGAAACCGTAACTTTGAAGGTCGGATCCATCCATTAGTAAAAGGTAACTACTTGGCGTCGCCGCCGCTTGTCGTCGCATATGCGCTAGCAGGTACGGTTGACATTGACTTGTTAAACGATCCGATCGGCAAAGATAAAGATGGCAATGACGTATACTTCAGCGATATTTGGCCGTCGATGGAAGAAGTCAAAGAAGTTGTCAAACAAGCGGTTGACCCAGAGTTGTTCCGCAAAGAATATGAGCGCGTGTTCGACGGAAATCCGCGCTGGAATGCAATTGAAACGACGGATGAACCGCTTTATCAATGGGATGAAAACTCGACATACATCCAAAATCCGCCGTTCTTTGAAGGATTGTCGCCAGACGTGCGCAAAGTCGAACCGCTTAAAGGTTTGCGCGTCATTGGCAAATTCGGCGATTCTGTCACAACCGACCATATTTCGCCAGCCGGAGCGATCGGCAAAAACACGCCAGCTGGCCAATATCTCATCTCAAAAGGCGTCGAGCCGAAAGACTTCAACTCTTACGGATCTCGCCGCGGCAACCATGAAGTGATGATGCGCGGTACGTTTGCGAACATTCGCATTCGCAACCAAATCGCCCCTGGCACAGAAGGCGGCTATACGACTTACTGGCCGACAGGCGAAGTCACGACGATTTACGATGCGTGCATGAAATACAAACAAGACGGCACGGGACTTGTCGTTATTGCCGGCAAAGATTACGGAATGGGAAGCTCCCGCGACTGGGCGGCAAAAGGAACGTTCTTGCTTGGCATTAAAACGGTCATCGCGGAAAGCTTTGAGCGCATTCACCGTTCAAACCTTGTGCTCATGGGCGTATTGCCGCTGCAATTTAAAGAAGGGGAAAACGCAGAAACGCTTGGCTTAACCGGCAAGGAAGTGTTTGATGTGCATATTGACGAAAACGTCAAACCGCGCGACCTTGTCAAAGTGACAGCGACAAATCCAGATACGGGCGAGAAAAAAGAATTTGAAGTCATCGTCCGCTTCGACAGCGAAGTCGAAATCGACTACTATCGCCATGGCGGAATTTTGCCGATGGTATTGCGCGAAAAACTCGCAAAAGCGAAAAAATAATCGAAACATAACAAAGCAGGCTCTTGAGAAGAAGAGCCTGCTTTATTTTTATTTTGTATTCGCTTTTTTTGCCGCGTTTTCTAGTTTGCTTTTCGGATCCGGAGTGAATGATGCGTCTTGACCGAATCCTTGTGGATTGACTCCTGGGGCTTTTGTCCCGCGATTTTTGCCGCCATTCTTCGCCATCGCGCTCACCTCCGAATATAGTATCTCCGTTAGCGCGCAAAATATAAAAAACACTAACAAGCGCCCTTAATCCAAACACGGCAAAGGTTCAGTGCGTTATGCGCCGTTTCGCGCGCCACCATTTTTCCGATAGGAACGAAGTGGGAAGTTCCGCGAAAATCATTCCGCACAAAATGCCGATGCAGCCGATGATCGCGGAAGCGGTTAGCCGTTCTCCCGCCCATATGTACGCGGTAATCGCCGCAAATACCGGTTCCATCGCAAAAATAAGGGCGACGCGAGTGGCCGTCGTGTATTTTTGAAAGTTTGTTTGAATGAAAAACGCCGCTGTTGTCGCAAGCAACGATGTAATGAGAAGCGCCGTCCATACTTCTCGCTTTTGCAAAATCGCCGCATTCCATATTTGCGTTTCGTCTTCAAAAAGAAACGCGAAAATCGTACACATTACCGCGACGGTGAAAATTTGCGTCATTGTTAATAACATGGACGAATAGCGCGCCGAATATTTATCAGTCACAATAATGTGCATCGCAAACGAAATCGCGCAAAAAAAGACAAAGACATCTCCGCGGTTGAATGACCAACTGCCGTCGCCAATCGTTAAAAAATAGAGGCCGGCTGCCGCCATCACCGTACCAATGATGGCATTGGCCGATGGTTTTTGTTTGAGAAAAAGAAAAGAAAATAACGGAACGAGCACGACGTTGAGCCCGGTAATAAATCCTGCTTTTGACGAAGTCGTATACAACAAGCCGATCGTTTGCAACGCATAGCCGCTAAACAGCCAAAGCCCCATCCATATACCGGCGCGGATCAGCGGCAACGTATAATGGCGAAAAAGGGAGCGGTGGAAAATAACAAGCCATATAAATAAAAACAACCATGCTAGACTAAAGCGAACCGCATTAAAAGAAAGCGGCTCAAGAAAAGCGATCGCGTTTTGCACAACGACAAATGTTGCCCCCCAGACGAACGTGACGGCAAGAAGGCTGGCGTCAGCTACCCATCGTTTTTTCAAGCCAATCCCCCCCGTTTGACTCGCTTTGCTTCATTTTTCATGCGATCGAACAGTAGTGTACCATAATTTACCGAAAAAGAACATACTTTTTTGCAAAAATGCAAGGCGGAAAACACGTACAAAAACATTGATACAGCGGGAAAATTTGCATAGTAATAGATAATAAAGAAAAATCAAGTTCGATTGCAGCTCAGTATTGGGGATCAAGTCCGCGAAATTGTGTAAAAACAAAACGGCAAAAAACGATTTTATTTTCCCGTAAATCCAAGTTTACTGTACTGGTAATGGAATTTTACACAATAAACAGGACTTGACCACACTTGAATCGTCGAAAACCAAAATCGTGTTTTGCTGTTTTTTACATCATTTTCAAGAAATAATCAAAAATCGTTGCTTCACATGTTTTTTTCACTATATTGTATAATAAAAATGAAAGTATAGGTTGTACACGGAATTGATGACGGAAGGGTGACGATGGCTTGGACGTCATGATCCAGTGGACGTATATGACACCGAAAAAGCGCGAAGTGGTGCTTACTTCCGATTTTTTACCTGCTGATGAAGCGCTTCGGTTGGCAGAAGATTTTGAAAAAACGGGCCGCGTCAAAAAACTGTGTTTTATTGACGACAATCATGTCGTGTGGTCGAAAAAAGAATTAAACAAGCTGTTAAAAGAAATGGAAACAGAACCGCATGATATCATCGCTTATTTTGATGGCGGTTTTGATAATGAAACGTCGCAGGCTGGGGTTGGGGTAGTGGTTTACTATAAACAAAACAACGGACAATATCGGCTTCGCGCCAACCGCCAGCTTGATGCGTTAAAGTCGAATAACGAAGCGGAATACGCCGCGTTTTGGTTTTTAATGCAAACGCTTGAGGAACTCGGCGTCCATCATTTGCCGGTCATTTTCCGCGGCGATTCGCACGTTGTCCTGAAGCAGCTATCCGGTGATTGGCCGTGTTTGGAAGACGACTATAACGCATGGTTGGACCGCATTGAAGAAAAGATGAACGAACTGGGAATTCAGCCAATTTATGAGCCGATTTCACGCAAACAAAATAAAGAGGCCGATCAGCTTGCTCGTCAGGCGTTAGAAGGGCAAACGATTACCAGCATGATGGAACTTACGGAGAAAGGGTAGGCATAAAATGAGAGAGAAAAAAGCAAACAAACGAAAAGAAATATTAGATAAACTGAACGAGTTGCATCAAACGTATTGCGAAGGCTGCTTTTTAAAGAGCACGTTTCGAAAAGAATACGGCAAAACGTACGCGCAGTCTTTTTGCATTAACCAATGCACGGTTGGCGAGAAAATGCGGCAGTACGGAGCCATGTTGCTGGCGACGACTTCCCGTTCGACAAAATAGCTGGAAAAGGGACTTCACAAAGAAAGGAAGCCCCTTTTTTTAACGCGTTGTTCAGCGCAACGCTTCGTTTAATTGGTGTTCGGCATTGGCAAGCTTCTGCTCATAATGCGATAAAAATTCTTCATCGACGCCAGTTGCTTGCCGGCGGGCGCGGGAAAGCTGGGCATGAGCGTTGGCGACGGCTTGTTTGGCGCCTTCAAGCATGTCTTTGTCCAAGCCCATCGTCGCCTGACCAACCATTTTTTCCGCTGCTTTGACAAACATTTCTACTTGTTTTAAGTCGTTATAACCGGAATGAATACCGCGTTCCATTCGGCAAACACCTCCTAGCGAATAGTGTCTGCCGAATGTCAGGAAATATGCGCATAAAAAAGCAAAAAGGCTGACAGTGCGCCAGCCTTTTTGTTCCGCTTACGTTCTTTACGTCCTTTTCGTTTATATCAACGAACGCTTTATAATTTTACAACGTTAGCAGCTTGAGGTCCACGGTTTCCTTGCACAATTTCAAAAGAAACTTCTTGGCCTTCTTCTAAAGTTTTGAACCCTTCACCTTGGATCGCTGTGAAGTGAACGAATACGTCAGACCCGCCTTCCACTTCGATAAAACCATAACCTTTCTCATTGTTAAACCATTTTACTTTACCGCGTTGCATAATACTGAATTCCTCCTAATACCTTTAGCCTTTAGGCTAACTTAAAGATTTTTTATCAAATAACGGAATATACTTCACAGCAATCTAAGGTGGACAAACACGCTGAATGCTTGAAATATATTCTGTTATATGATGACTTTACTATACACTAATGTAAGGGCATCGTCAAGAAAAAGAAGATGAAATTCAGAAAAAAATTACAAAATGTTGAAGAAGAACCGTCAAATAGTTTGTGTAGACAGCGAAAAAGTAAGAATGTATGGAAGAAAGTTGCCATACACTGAATAGTAGGAACGCAAAGGGGGATGGGCGTGATGTACCGCGGAAAAATCGCGGGTAAAGAGGTGATCGTTCGTTTAGGAAATAAGGTGAGCCGACGGTATTTTTCCGACAACAAAATTTACAACATGGTTCTTTCCTACGGGGAAACGGCGTTTAAAAAAGGGCAAGAAACGTTTTGTATTTATAATGACCGCGTTGGTTTGATCGTGGCAGAAGTCGAAAACCGCGATATTCCAATCATCCGCATTGATTACATTATTGAAAATGAAAACGTGTATGAATAATAGTTGACAAACGTGAAAGGATGCTATATAACCTTACTGTGTGAGCGGCGTTGGCGCAATTATAGCAAAAACAGACTTTTGCCGAAAATAAGGCGCAAGTCTGTTTATTTTTATGGGCAAATATTGAAACAAACTTTCTTTTTGCGTCGTACTATATGATGGTGGAATGAAAAGCATAAAGATAAGAGGTGTATCGTATGTTGTTGCGCAAAATGATGTCAAGACTCGGAGTCGGATCGGCGTATGTCGATTTGATTTTAAATAAAACCGTATTTCAACCGGGAGAATGCATCGAAGGGATTCTTCATATTCGCGGCGGCACGGTGGAACAAAAAATTGAAAAACTGGATGTCGAATTTGTCCAAAAAACGCTGCGCGATCGGAAAGAAGTCGATACGGTCATCGCGACGATTCCGATTGCGGGATCGTTTTTAATCGAGGCGGGGCAAAAAAAAGAAATACCGTTTACGTATCAAATACCAGATTCACTTCCGCCTTCGCAGCCCGGCGTTTCGTATCGGTTTATTACCCGCTTGGATATTGAAGATGCGGTCGATACGCTAGACTTTGACTATATTCAAATTTTGCCGAAATAAAAATGGCGAAAAACCTATTGACAACGCTTACATTTTTGTTTATCCTATAGTCAAGTTAATAATTGTGGCGGAGATGTCGGAGACCCACACATTATTCCCTTTTGCGATGAGGGAAGATGTGTGGGTTTTTGTCTTTTCCGACACGAAGCAAAGGACGCCGTTTCCCTCCGGAGGGATAAACTCAAACGGTTACAAAAGCGAATGATAAGGGGGATAAAGGATGACGCCGTTTGTGGCTGAAGTTGTCGGCACCGCGTTGCTTATTATTTTCGGCGGCGGAGTTTGCGCGGGTGTTAACTTAAAAAAATCGTTTGCGCAAAATTCCGGCTGGATCGTGATTACAATGGGATGGGGGCTGGCTGTAGCGGTAGCGGTATACGCGGTCGGCCAATTTAGCGGAGCACATTTGAACCCGGCGTTGACGCTTGCTTTAGCGTTGAACGGTGATTTTCCATGGGCGGATGTGCCGAAATACATTGTTGCGCAACTGCTTGGCGCAATGATCGGCGCCGTCGTCGTGTACCTTCATTATTTGCCGCACTGGCAAGAAACAGATGACCCTAGCGTAAAGCTTGGCGTATTTGCGACAAGTCCGGCTGTTCCAAACTATTTTGCGAACTTAATAAGTGAAATAATCGGCACATTTGTATTAGTGCTTGGTGTTTTAGCAATCGGTGCAAATCGATTTGCCGACGGTCTAAACCCGTTCATCGTCGGGTTTCTTATTGTCGCCATTGGCCTTTCCCTCGGCGGCACGACGGGGTATGCCATCAACCCCGCGCGCGATTTAGGCCCGCGCATCGCCCATTTTCTGCTTCCGATACCGGGAAAAGGGCCGTCTAATTGGTCTTACGCATGGGTTCCGGTTGTCGGACCGATTCTTGGCGGTTCATTTGGCGGGTTGTTTTATAAAGCTGTCTTTCTCGGAAAAGTGATGCCTGCCTTTTGGTATGTGCTTATTGCCATCGTAGCGGTGCTTGCGCTTGCGTTTATTTGGCAAGGAAAAACTTCGAATAGTTATCGTAAACCGAAAAATGTTTTAATGTAATTAGGGGGAGGAATGGATGATGGAGAAATACATTTTATCGCTTGACCAAGGAACGACAAGTTCGCGCGCGATTTTGTTCAATCAGAAAGGAGAAATCGTTCATATTTCGCAGCGGGAGTTTACGCAATATTTTCCAAAGCCGGGCTGGGTTGAACACAATGCGAATGAAATTTGGGGATCGATTTTGGCGGTCATTGCCACCGTCTTGTCAGAGACATCGATCAAGCCGGAACAAGTAGCGGCGATCGGCATTACGAACCAGCGGGAAACGACGGTCGTATGGGACAAACATACAGGATTGCCGATTTATAACGCAATCGTTTGGCAATCGCGGCAAACGGCCGATATTTGCGAACAGTTGAAACAACAAGGATATGATGACTTGTTCCGCGAGAAGACCGGTTTATTAATTGATCCTTATTTTTCCGGAACAAAAGTAAAATGGATTTTGGACAACGTGGAAGGAGCTCGCGAAAAAGCGGAAAAAGGGGATTTATTGTTCGGTACAATTGACACATGGCTGATTTGGAAGCTTTCTGGCGGACGCGCGCATGTGACAGATTATTCCAACGCTTCGCGGACGCTTTTGTTTAATATTCATACATTGCAGTGGGATGAAGAAATTTTAACGATTTTAGGCATTCCGAAGTCGATGCTTCCAGAAGTGCGTCCGTCTTCGGAAGTGTACGCCAAAACGATACCACATCATTTTTTTGGCGTCGAAGTGCCAATCGCCGGAGCGGCCGGCGACCAGCAAGCGGCGCTGTTTGGGCAAGCGTGCTTTGAGGAAGGAATGGCGAAAAACACATACGGAACTGGCTGCTTTATGCTGATGAACACAGGTGAAAAAGCGGTGCAGTCGAAACACGGGCTGTTGACGACGATCGCATGGGGGATCGATGGGAAAGTCGAATACGCGTTAGAAGGAAGCATTTTTGTCGCTGGATCGGCGATTCAATGGCTTCGCGACGGGCTGCGCATGATTAAGCAGGCGTCAGATAGTGAAACGTACGCGGAAAAAGTCGATTCCACCGATGGCGTTTATGTTGTGCCGGCGTTTGTCGGTCTCGGAACCCCGTATTGGGACAGCGATGTGCGCGGCGCCGTATTTGGCTTGACGCGTGGGACGACGAAAGAACATTTCATTCGCGCAACATTAGAATCGCTTGCATACCAAACAAAAGACGTATTAACAGCGATGGAAGCCGATTCTGGCATCGCGTTAAAAACGTTGCGCGTTGACGGCGGGGCGGTGAAAAACAATTTTTTAATGCAATTCCAAAGCGATATGCTCGGCGTTCCGGTAGAGCGCCCGGTCATCAACGAAACGACGGCGCTTGGCGCGGCATATTTAGCCGGCCTTGCTGTCGGCTATTGGAAAGACCGGAAAGAAATCGCCACGCAATGGCAATTGGAACGCCAATTCGAACCGAAAATGGCAAAAGAGAAGCAGGAAAAGCTATATAACGGTTGGAAAAAAGCTGTGAAAGCCGCCATGGCGTTTAAGTAAAATGCGAAAAAGAGGCCTCTTCCAAAAAGGAAGGGCCTCCTTTTCTTTATCACATATAGGACGCTTTTTTCGTAAAGGGATTTTTATAAAGGCAACTTCTGAAACTATGTAAAAAACAGCAAAAAGCGTTTTTTGGCGACAAAGTTCACTGGCTATACAAGTGGAAATGTGTACAATCTCTGTTGCCGCTGTATCGACTAGTTTCATAACAATAGTGAATAACCATTATCGACATGTGATCGCCGCTTAATGTTATTTTTGTCGAAAAAGTAGAATAATGACGTATATTTTATAGTGCCATGTGGCGTTTTTGAAAATGTTTCGCTATTCTACAATGAAAAGCGGTGCACTTTCTAAATATAAAATAAAACTATGTGCTAAATAATCAATAAAAACAAGAAAAAATAAATACAACTCAAGGAGCGGTGGGGACATCGCCGAGCCGCTGGCGAAGTTTTATATGCAATGCTGGAAAGACGTTGGCTTGAATGTGCAGCTAGTCGACGGCCGTTTGGCCGAATTCAATTCGTTCTATGACATGGTTGAAAAAGATAACCCGAAAGTTGATGTGTTCGCTGCCGCATGGTATACAGGAACCGATGTGGACCCGTATGGATTATATGGACGTGATGTGATGTTTAACTATTCTCGATGGGTGAACGAGAAAAATGATGAATTGTTAGAAAAAGGACATTCCGAGCAAGCATTCGATAAAGAATACCGCAAGAAAATTTACAACGAATGGCAAGCGTTAATGAATGAAGAGGTGCCAGTAATTCCGACGCTATACCGCTCGATCATTTATGCGGTCAACAACCGCGTGAAAAACTTTACCGTTGACCCTAGCTCGAAATTAACTTGGAAAGATGTCGGTGTCACTTCGGAAAAGCCGGAAGTGGCGCAATAACAAAAAAGAAGGGAGAGCGCTTTTGCTCTCTCTTTTCATGTAGTGGAAAAAATGATTGTCATCACAAAGGTGCCATGATAAGATAAGACATATTGCGGGCCGTATTTTCTCAATCTTAAAAATAATAAAAAAGGAGAGAAACATGATGGCGGTAAAAAAATTCGAACATGTTGGCATTCAAGTCAAAGATATCGAAACATCAAAAAAATTTTATCAAGATGTGATCGGTTTGGAATTGCTTCATGAAATGACACATACAAATGGTTCGATGAAACTGGCATTTTTAGGATTAAACGGTTCTGTCATTGTCGAATTAATCGAAGGATACAATCCGGATTTGCCGACAGAAGGAAAGGTGCATCACGTTGCGTTTACGGTAGAAGGAATTGAACAAGAAAAAGAACGGCTTCAATCGCTTGGTGTCCCGCTTGTATGGGAAGATATTACGACGCTGCCAAACGGTGCGAAATATTTGTTTTTCCTTGGTCCTGATGGCGAATGGATCGAATTTTACGAGCCGGCAAAATGAGAAAAAACGAAAAGGTTAGGCATCGGTGCGGGCTGAGAGTGAGCGGCGAGAGGAAGCGGTACCGCGGAAGCGAAGCGGCGCAGCCGATCGCGCTAAGGCGAGACATAAGGAAAGACGGAGATATTTATAAAAACCGCTCTGTTCGAAACGGAAACAGAGCGGTTTTTTCATGACGTTTCGGCAATCGATGGAAATTTGCGGAATACCCATTTCAAAACATTCGGCACGACAATAATGACGAGAAGAAACCGTACAAATTGCAAGGAGCTGACAATCGCCGGGTCTCCCCCGACTGATTGCGCCGTTAATACCATTTCCACAAGCCCTCCTGGCGCAAGGCTTAACAGCGCGGTTGCCAGCGGGAGATTCGTTAATTTCGCAAACAAATAGCCGCATCCGAACGAAAGGGCAATCAGCACTAGTGCGAGCAAGAAATATACCCAGCCGAATTTTCCGCCAAGCTTAATATCTTCTAACGTAATGCGGTCTCCCATGTTCATTCCGACGCTGATTTGCGCCAAAATAATCAACCATGCGGGCAGTGACGGCAAGTTTACTCCGGCTACATGCATCGCTGCCGTTACGATGAGTGGCCCGACGACATATGCCGCCGGAATGACGTTCCGCAAAAGAAGCGCCCCGAAAATGCTTAATAAAAACCAAGCGTAATGGCCATCGGAAGAAGTCGCTGCCGCTTGAGCGGTCGCGCCGCTTGCCGCCGAATCGCCGTTTAACCAATAAACGACGATGGACGGCACAAGAAAAACGACCGTTAATAAACGAATCGTCTGAAAAATCGTCACTAAAGCGGTGTTCGCGTTTAACGACTCGCTTGCGGCGACCATTTCCGACAGCCCACCGGGAACCGATGCAAACACGCTCGTCACTTTATCAATATGCGTCCATTTCGTGACGGCGATACTATTAAAAATATTAATGACAATTAATAAAGCAGCTACAGCAAGGAAAGGAAAAATATACGGGGCGATCGTCGCCAACGTTTCCTTTGTAAAAGATAGCCCGAAATACGTCCCTAACACGATAAGTCCGCTGTTGGATAACGCTTTTGGCGCTGCCACCTTTCGCTTGACAACCGTTTTCCATAGGAGCATTCCTGTAATCGCTCCGAGCATCCACGGGATGGGGGAATGGAGATGATAAAACAGCAAACCCGTCAATCCCGCGACGATATATGTTTCCAAAACTTTCATAGCTGCATCCCTTTCCATTCTCTGTAAGTCAATTATATTGTAAAAGAAAAGAAGCGGAATGGAAAGAGAAATGCTTATACTTCTTTTTGCATGATTAACTTCGTGGCTTTGTGTAACAAGAAACGGCACAAAGCGTTTTTATTTTCCGTAGATTGAAGATTTTTGGACTGAAAGTGAAATGTTGTGCAATAATTAGTACTTAATCTTTTTGTTGTTGCATCGCGTAAGTATTATGAAATTTCAAAATTTGTAAATCATAAGCAAAAACCTAGAAAATCAATCGAATTTATTATATTATTAAATGCGTCAAAATAAAAAAGGAGGAAGATAAATTGGATATTGCGGTAAAAAAACAAGCGGATGTACAAGCCAAACAAGAAACAAACACCCCGAAAAATCCGACTTCGTTTATTATCACGGTAGCGTTAGTCGTATTGATCGGGGGCGCTTTGTTTTTATATAACCGCGTTTCTTGGCAGCAAGCGCTGTTGTATTTGTTAGGAGCGTTTGGCGGTTTTGTGTTGTATCAAGCGCATTTCGGTTTTACGTCCGCTTGGCGGAAATTTATTTTGTATCGCCAAGGGGAAGGGATTCGCGCGCAAATGATCATGATGCTAGTGGCGAGCGTTTTCTTCATGCCGCTATTGTTGAAAGGTTCGATATTCGGTCACGCGGTTGCGGGAAATGTTCATGATGTCGGCATTTCTGTCATCGTCGGTGCGTTTATTTTCGGGATCGGCATGCAGCTTGGCGATGGCTGCGCGTCCGGCACGCTGTATCATATCGGCGGCGGCGATACGAACGGCATCGTTACCTTAATCGGGTTTATCGCCGGCTCGGTCATCGCGACGACCCATTTTGATTTTTGGATGAACACGCCGCATCTAGCGCCGATTTCGCTTATCCACCAGCTTGGCGCTGTCGGAGGATTTCTCCTTCAACTGGCGCTGTTGGCGCTCGTCTATTACGTTGTGACCGTCATCGAAAAACGCCGCCACGGCAAACTAATTTCGACGGAAATTGAGAACAAAAACGGCTGGAAAGCGATTTATAAAGGTCCATGGTCGCTTCTTGTCGGCGCGATTTTACTTGCAGTCATGAACACGTTAGTCTTAATCGTTGGCGGCAAGCCGTGGGGCATTACTTCCGCGTTCGCTCTTTGGGGGGCGAAGTTCGTCCAATTGTTCGGCGTCGACCCGACACAATGGGCGTATTGGCAAGACCCGGCGAAATTGAACGCGCTCAAAAGCCCATTATACCAAGATGTGACAACAGTGATGGATATCAGCTTAATGTTTGGCGCGCTGCTTGCTGCGGCGTTTGCGGGCCGATACGCCAAACCGATTCAATGGAGACGCCCGTCGCGCATGACGATCGGCGCCCTCATCGGCGGTTTGTTGATGGGCTACGGCGCCCGCCTTGCGTTTGGCTGCAATATCGGCGCGTACTTCAGCGGCATTGCCTCCTTCAGCGTTCATGGCTGGATTTGGTTTGTTTTTGCCTTTCTTGGAAGCATCATCGGTGTCAAACTGCGTCCGTATTGCGCTTATAAAAACTAAAAAAATAGAAAAAAGGGGAAGCCGTTTTGGTCTTCCCCTTTTTTTGCTAGCTGATCCTCTAGTTTTACGATCATAAAAACGATATGTGAATTAGCCGCATTGATTTTGCAGTACTTTGAATGATTGATGCATAGCCAAATTGCAGAAAATTCTGTTCTTAGTCAGTCAATTAAATGACTAGAAAACAACTCTCTCTTTTGCTATTTTTTTATTCTTTTGGTGAAAAATCGAGATAATTAAGAATGGGAAGCGGAAAAGTTTTAATTTGCACACTAATTTCTTAATGAGCCCTTGACTGTCATCAAAATAGACGAAGAGCTTTCTTTTTTCGTAATTTTCGTGATTTAATCACCACGTGCCGTTGAAAAGAGTTTTCGTACATATCATAATATGTTATAATCTTGTAATAAAATATGACATTAAGGGTGATATTTTCTATGTTTGTATTAAAACATTTGTTAAAAAAGGAAGAAAATAAAAATATCCATCATCCATCTTCGCGGAATGATCGACATGCTGCGGGACAAATCGAAGTCGCGGCCGATCAGTTGAAAGGAATTATCGAACAAATGAAATTGGCGGCGGTTTCCTTAAATCAAACATCCGCGTCAAGCAAACAGAGTACGATCGAACTGATGCGCCACCTTGAAGAGACGGTGAAAGACACGCTGCAAGTATCGGAAAAAATGAGAATGATTGAATCGTCCGCCTTAAAAATTTCTGCGGCTTCGCAAGAAATTCACTCGAGCAGCCAATTGTTTTATGAAGAATTGGTTCATTCGTGGAACGCGCTAAAAAAGCTGCAAGATGAAATGGAGCAATTGCGCGAAAGCCATCGCGTTTTGCTGCAGCAAATGGATAGCTTGGTGAACCGCTCGCAAAAAATCAATCAAATTCTTTCGACGATCGGTTCTATTTCACAACGAACGAGCATTCTTGCGTTAAACGCCAGCATTGAAGCGGCAAGGGCAGGAGAGCACGGAAAAGGCTTTTCGGTCGTGGCGAATGAAGTGGGGAAATTGGCCGGCCAAACGTCAAAAGCCGTTGAACAAACGCGGGAAATTTTGTCCGTTATACAAAAAGAAATCGCCTCGACAACAGGCATGGTGAAGAAAGAAACCGAACAAATCGAAAACGGTTCAAAGGAAATGATAAACGTCCTTGGCATTTTGGATTCGTTTAAAGATAAGTTAAGCGATATCACCGCGATGGTATCCGATTCGGCGCAAGCGGTGGACGCACAAACAGACAGCGTCCAAAAAATCGCGGTCTTATTGGAGACGATTTCCAACATGGCGATGGAAAATAAGGAATACGCGCGTAAAGTCGCGTTAGACATGGATCATCAGCACCAAAACGTCGAGCAAATCATGTCCATCAACGACGCTTTAGAAAAAACGTCCAATGAACTGCAAAGCCTTATCAAAAACGATGAAGCCAGCGTTGCCATTCATGTCGATGAAACGGTCATTGGCAATACAAAAAAAGAGCTTTTCCGTCTTCTTCAATCCCGCCCGCTATATGAGATGGATCAACAACAACATAAAAAATTTCTCGATGAATTTTTGCAATCACATCCGCATGTTGAAGCAATATGGTCCAACAAATTAGACGGGACGTTCGTTTACTCTAATCCTCCTGCGGGCCTTGTGAATGCGAAAGCGCGTCCATGGTTTATGGAAGCAAGCAAAGGCCGGACGTATGTTTCCGATATTTACACTTCCGCTTTGACAAAACGTCCTTGCATCACGATTTCGTCCCCGATTTTCCATCATGAACAAATCGTTGGGGTGATTGGAGTGGATGTATCTGTCCAAGTTGTAGATCGCTAGATATCAAGGAAAATATCATGTCAAATGTTTTTTTGCAGTGATGAAGTCCGGGAATTCGTATAAAAAGAAACGGCAAAAAGCAGTTATGTTCCCAAGACTTAAATTCGCTGGACGGAAAACGGATCTTACACAATAATCAGAACTTGGGTTTGTGCATCTTGCCGTTATTTAAGTGTTATATAGGAAAAAAAGAGCGGGGGAGGGATCCAATTTTTTAATAGAACTTGAAACATGGTACAATTTGAAATTTCACGGTCTCAATGGCTTCATTTACTAAGAATAACTGCGCACCGTCACTCGGTGGAATATATAAAAGAAATCCGCCATGTTTACATAAATATTCTTAAACAGCCAAAAGAATGGGAAACCTACTACAAGCGCGCCGTCGTTCCGCGCCAAAGCCGGCTTCCTGCACTTTTGGACGAGCGGAATAAGCGGAGAGAGGGGACATCTATTAGCTTTTTTCATATTGCTTGTCGTAAAAAGACTGGCTTCCTTATTGCTATCGCTGAAACGCGGGAAAGGAAAGCCAGTTTCTTTTTTAACCAGTTTTTAGAATATTTTTACAAAAAATTCATATCGATGAAAGAGAACATTCACAAACAGATTTTATGATGGCGATAGATACATATGTATGGATCGTAAAGGAGGGAAAAGCCGTTTTTTACGCACTTTCATTTTAAACGAAATGGAGGTAATAAAAATGAGCTTTGAATATTTGGATTCGCCGAAGTTAAAGAAGTTTCAAAGAAAAGTCACGCTGTTGTCGGCGGGAGGGACGTTTCTCGATGGCTATGATTTAACTATTATTGCCGTCGCAATGCCGCTTATTTTGAATCAATGGGAAATAACGCCTATCATGCAAGGATTGCTTACTTCTTCCGCTGATTATTTTATCGTTTTCCGGTTTAACCCTCTCTCTCATTGTATTGGCTTTAAATCCAGCGCCGACGCTGCTGTTTTTAGTGATATTGTTTAGTTTCGCCGTTCTTTTCGCCAATATGGGCGGAGGCATTCTCAATTTTGTTTATCCAACAGAGCTGTTTCCAACTGGCATTCGCGCCAGCGCGTCCGGATTGGCGACTTCCGTCAGCCGCATCGGTTCGATTTTAGGGATCCTCGTTTTCCCTAATTTAGTTGCGGCGTGGGGAAACAGCGCGGCTTTATGGTTTTTTGCGGCTATCGGCTTGTTAGGTCTGCTTATTTCGCTTTGGCTTGCGCCGGAAACGAAAGGAAGAAAATTAGAAGAGTTAAATAATGAGTTTGCTTCTTCACTTTCCAACCAAACTTTAATGGGGTGATTTTGTGAAAAGATGGATCAGCACATGGTCAATTGGACCAAACGCCGAACTGGCGCATTTTCAAAAAATAAAAGAAGCTGGATTTGCGGGCGTCGAAATTTGGTGCGAGCATAAAAGAGCACTTGTATATTTAGAATACGCTAGGCAATGTGGATTGGAAATCGGAATGCACCTGCCCTTTCACGACTTGAATTTTGCCACTCCCGACATCGCAGTATGGAACCATGCGGAAAAAGTGCTGATAGAGTGGATGAAAAAACTGCGAGAATACGAGGGAGTTCATGCAACGCTGCACGGCGGATATGCTTGGGCTTCCGAAGAAAGAGATGAAGCTGTAGAAAAAGTGAAGAAACGGTTAACGGCAATGGCGGCAATTGCGGCAGAACTTGGGGTAGAACTCCTATTGGAAAATCTTATCGCCGATCGCTTGAATTATTCTCATCATATCGCGTCACATTTTTCGGAGTGGAAATCGTTGTTAGATGAAGCAAATGTAAAAGCTTGTTTAGATGTAGGTCACCTATTGGTGATGAAGGAAAATATAGAGGATGTCATCGCGAAACTGGGCGGCTTGTTAGCGGCAGTTCATTATTCGGATAACGATGGCGCGTCCGATTTGCACTTGCTGCCTGATGGCAAAAACAGCGCGGCGAATGGCGTGCTGGAAACGCTGCGGCAAATGAATTTTAAAGGGCCGATTGTATATGAGTTAAATCCGTATCGATATTCTTTGCAAGATATTCTTCACTATGTTTCCGAAGAAAAAAATAGCCATCTGTTTGAAAAACAGGAAAGTATAGAGACCGGGAATCGCTGACGGGTCAAATCCAAATTATTGTGTAAAATTCCATTGCCAGTACAGTAGACTTGAATTACGGGAAAATAGAATCGCTTTTTTACACAATTTCGCGGACTTGATCCGCTGAAGCGTGTCATTTTGTGAAATTGAAGCTTATTATCAAGATCACGTTCACCACCCCTTGCGTTTTATTGTGGAGAAGGGGTGGTGTTTTTTGTGTATGGCTTGTATTCATTTGGTTTTGTTAAACATTTTAAAAGAAGCGAAAGAACTCCCTGAATTGTTCATGAAATCGAAAGAAGAAATCGCTTTATGGAGAATGCTGCGAAGGTTGTCTGACCGCATCTGCTTTGAACTTGACAACCGGTATTTGGATGAAAAGCAGCGAAGAGGATTAAATACAAACTTGGAAAATATAAAAGATGAAATTGCGGATGTGGTTATTTATGCACTCTTGCTTTCACATGAATTAGAGATTGATCTGGAAAAAGCTATTAAAGAAAAACGAACAAAAGTACCCAATTAAGAAGTTCTTTGAGTCGGAAAAGAAATATACTTTATTAGTGAGTTGTTAGATGTATGTTCGTTGTTCCAATTGAAATCATGATCGTGTTCATCCCTTGGAGAGTTGTTTTTCGTCATACTGTATATGACTTCCAAGGTGGTGGATTTTTTATGGGTATTATGCATTTGTTATGTGTTTTGTAACACGTTCAGTATTACTTAAACGACTATAAACGCCAATCGTTATACTATCATTGAGTAAATTCAAGAGTTAAAAATTATTAGGAGAAATGAAAGAAATGGATAAACATTTTTTCAATAAATTATAGTGAGAGAACCTTGGGAGCTTAGAAAAATATTGTCATATGTTGTAAAATCTCTGTTAGTGTAAGATAACTTCTAATATAATAAATATAGATAACATTCGATAACGCAAGTAGTGGTGGGACTTTATATTGGGGGGCTATTAATGATAACACCATACCAAAGCCAATACTTTGCTTACGAACTAACAAAACGCTTCAAATTCGATAGGACGGTTAAGCCAATCTCTCATCAATGCTACGGTCGATTTAAACCCGCATCAAGTGGAAGCTGCTTTATTTGCTTTTCGTGCTCCATTGGAGAGAGGAGCGATTTTAGCGGATGAAGTAGGATTAGGAAAAACAATTGAAGCGGGATTGATTATCAGTCAATTGTGGGCAGAACGGAAGCGAAATATTCTTATTATCGTACCGCCTCCGTTAAGAAAACAATGGCATCAGGAACTATGGGAAAAATTTTATATCCCATCCATTATACTAGAAAGTAAAAACTTCAACGAAATGGTACGTTCCGGTCACCGTAATCCTTTTTTGCAACAAGATCAAGTTGTGATTACTTCTTATCCGTACGCCCGAAATAAAGCGGAGATGATACGAAAGGTCAACTGGAATCTAATCGTTTTTGATGAAGCGTATCGTATGCGGAATGTATACAAAAAATCAAATAAAATTGCTCGCACGCTAAGAGAAGCTACAGCTGGTTATCCCAAAATTTTATTGACGGCTACGCCGTTGCAAAATTCGTTAATGGAATTATATGGACTTATCAGTTTTATTGATCCGCATATTTTTGGTGATGAAACGACGTTTAGACGTCAGTTTTCTCGCGGAACGAAAGAAATGTCGGAAAAGGATTTTATTGATTTGAAACAACGAATTAAGCCTGTTTGTCATCGTACATTAAGACGGCAAGTGACTGAGTATGTGAATTATACACAGCGTATTCCGATCACTCAAGAGTTTATGCCAACGAATGCGGAATGGGAATTGTATGAAAAAGTATCGGCATATTTACAAAGAGAACATCTTTTTGCGTTACCGGCAAGCCAACGGGCATTAATGACGCTTGTTGTCCGTAAATTGTTAGCTTCTTCTTCGTTTGCTATTTCCGATACATGCTTTCCCTGATCAAAAGACTTGAGCAATTGTTAGAACAATTAGATAGCGGAAAAACAGAGATAAACTGTAGAACACTCAAACGTTTACGCTGATGTTGATGAATTTGATGATACGGTGGAAGAGTGGGAAGAAGACGATCAGCCATCATACATAGACAAATTATCGCCAGATGAAATGAAGCGTCTTATTCAAGAAGAAAAAGAAGAATTAGAACAATATTATTCTCTAGCAAAATCAATTAAAGAAAATTCAAAAGCGGAAGCATTGCTTATTGCGCTTGAAAAAGGATTTGAAAAATTAAGAATGCTAGGCGCAAATGAAAAAGCGGTTATTTTCACAGAGTCACGTCGAACGCAGATGTATTTACGTGAATTTCTTGAACGTAATGGCTACGCTGGCAAAATTGTTTTATTTAATGGCGAAAACCAGGATGAACAGGCAAAACAAATTTATGAGCAATGGTTAGAAAAGCATCGGCATGATGATAAAATTACCGGATCGAAGACAGCAGATATGCGCGCAGCGCTTGTTGAATATTTCAAAGAACAAGCGTCGATTATGATTGCGACTGAATCGGCATCGGAAGGAATTAACTTGCAACTTTGCAGCCTAGTCGTTAACTACGATTTACCTTGGAATCCACAGCGGATTGAGCAGCGAATCGGACGTTGTCATCGTTACGGTCAAAAACATGATGTCGTTGTGATTAACTTTTTAAATTGTAAAAATGAAGCCGATAAAAAAGTGTATGAAATTCTCTCCGAAAAATTTAAGCTGTTTGAAGGGGTTTTTGGTTCTTCCGATGAGGTGCTAGGTTCGCTGGAGTCCGGTGTCGATTTTGAAAAACGGATTCAACAAATTTATCAGACGTGTCGCACGGCGGAAGAAATTGAACAAGCGTTTAAAAACTTGCAAGCGGAGTTAGATGAGCAAATTCAATTAAAAATGAAAGAAACACGTATGCATCTATTGGAAAACTTCGATGATGAAGTAAGAGAGAAACTAAGAGATCATTATCATCAAACAAGTTTACACCTCAATCGTATGGAACGTTATCTTTGGAATCTATCAAAATATGAAGGAGCAAGAGAGGCAATATTTGATGATGAAACATTAAGTTTTGTCAAAGATCATGAAACATATCAAATGATATCACAAGCAAAGAAGCAAAACAGCCCAAACGTTCATCATTTTCGTTTTTCTCATCCGCTTGCACAAAAGTGGATCGAGCAGGCAAAAAGCCGGGAACTGTTGCCGAAGGAAATTACGTTCCGTTATTCGGATTATAAAGGGAAAGTCAGTATTTTAGAGCGATTAATTGGAAAAGAAGGTTGGTTATCGCTTGATTTGCTTCATGTACAGTCATTAGAAAGCGAACAGCACCTTATTTTTTCAGCAATTGATACAGAAGGTGGACAGCTCGATCAGGAAATGTGCGAAAAAATGTTTGAACTGCCTGCTGTTGAAGGAGAAGAGGTGGAAATTTCTGATTCGATTCGAAATACGCTTCGCCGGATTAGCGAAGGGCAACAAGAAGCAATTTTAAATGAGATTATGGAGAGAGCATCGGCTTATCTTGATTCTGAATTAGAAAAGCTGGAAAAGTGGTTGCAAGACTTGAAAAATAAACTTGAAAAAGATATAGATGAAATGACAGTAGAAATTGAACATTTGAAGCGAGAAGCAAAACTTACACGCAACTTAGCTGAGAAGCTGGAAAAAAACAAGCAAATTAAGGAATTGGAAAAGAAGCGCAACGAGATGCGGCGAAATCTATATGATCAACAGGATGAAATTGATGAACAAAAAGATCGCTTATTCGAGGAAGTAGAGAAAAAACTAGAACAGCGCACGTCAACTGAACATCTTTTTACAATCAAATGGAGAATCGTGTAGCAACAGGAGGGATCACATTGGCGAAAAAACAAAAATTAGAATTAACGTGGATTGGCAAAGACGAACAACCAAAACTCGAACCGCGCATTCTTCTTGAAGATCCGGAGCTTTCCTATCATGCGAAAGAACGAGTGACGGAAAATGATATATTTGATAACCGCCTTATTTATGGTGATAATTTGTTGGCGCTAAAGGCATTGGAGCAGGAGTTTACTGGAAAGATTAAGTGTATTTACATTGATCCTCCGTATAATACAGGGAATGCGTTTGAGCATTATGATGATGGATTGGAGCATAGTATTTGGTTGAATATGATGAAACCCAGATTGGAAATACTAAAAAACTTGCTAACAGAAGATGGAGCCATTTTTATTCAGATAAATGATGAAGAACATGCGTATCTTAAAGTGCTATGTGATGAAATATTTGGGCGTAAGAACTTTATCACAAATATTTGTGTTAAAATGTCCCATCTAAGCGGTGTAAAAATGAGCCACGTTGATAAAAAACTTCCTAAAATTAAGGAATATATACTAATGTACGCTAAAAATAAGGAGTTATTAAAGATCAATCCTATATATGAAAAAGAAAGCTTTTTTAACGTTTTTGATAGATATAACAATTTTTTGGTACGTGATAAAGATGATCCAGATAACATGTCAAAATGGTCAGTTATTCCGCTTAGGAAGGCTGCTCAAAATTACAACGTTGACGTTAATAATTTAGAGGAGTATGAGAACTTTTGTATAAAAAATGCTAAAAATATATTTAGAACTGCGAGAAATAGAAGTAAACAATTTGAAGAATTGCCAAATGATGATAAATTTAGAGAGATAATCACTCCAACTGGGTTAAAAAAAATTGCATATAAGCGTGAAGAAGTGATTTTTTGTAGCGATAGGATGAAAGTAATTGACGGAGAACTAGTTCCAGTGAAACCACTTGGGGATATTTGGTTAGATATTGGTATTAATAATTTGCATAATGAAGGTGGAGTAGACTTCAGAAACGGAAAAAAGCCCGAAAAACTTATTTCAAGAATAATCGAAATGGTTACAGACGTAGGAGATATTGTTTTAGATTCGTTTGCTGGTTCTGGAACGACTGGTGCGGTGGCGCATAAAATGGGACGACGCTGGATTATGATTGAGCTTGGCGAGCATTGCCATACGCATATTATTCCGCGAATGAAGCGAGTCATCGATGGAACGGATCAAAGCGGAATTAGTAAAGCAGTGAATTGGAAAGGTGGAGGCGGTTTCCGCTATTATAAATTGGCGCCAAGTTTGTTGAAGAAAGATAAGTTTGGTAATTGGATTATTAATCCAGAATACAACCCCGAAATGTTGGCGGAAGCGATGTGTAAACATGAAGGGTTTACGTACAATCCAGACCCGGAAGTATTTTGGAAGCAAGGTCAGTCTACGGAGAACGATTTTATCTTCACAACCACACAGCTTGTCACGCAGCAAATGGTGGAAGGTATCGTCGAGCAAATGAAAGAAAATGAAACATTGCTCATTTGCTGTAAAGCATATAACGTTAACGTTGAGGATTTCCCGCAAGTGACGATTAAGAAAATTCCGCAAGCTATTTTAAACAAATGTGAGTTTGGTCGTGACGATTACAGTTTAAATGTCAACAACTTACCAATGAAAGAAAAAGAACCGGAACAATTAGAACTATTTTAGGGGGAAGAGGTTATGAATCGTATCGTTAACGTTATCTCATCTCGGCTTAGTCTCCGTAAACCGCAAAAAGAATCATTGGAAATTCTCGCCGAAGTGATTGAACACTTCGGCTTAAATAAAAATAATGATCCCCAATCTTTGAAGGAAAAGTTAGAGGCTGTTAATAGGTTGTTCCCGTCAGTGACCGATTTTGAACGTGAGTTTCCTTCGCTCTGTTTTGCGTTAGCCACTGGTGTCGGCAAAACACGTCTGATGGGAGCGTTTATTGCTTACTTACATATGGCAAAAGGAATTCGTAATTTCTTTGTTTTAGCACCTAACTTAACAATTTATGAAAAATTAATCCAAGATTTTACACCTAATACACCGAAATACGTATTTAAGGGGCTTTCCGAGTTTGCTAATAAACAACCGAACATTATTACAGGGGATAACTATGATCAGCAAGCCCTCTTTTTAGCTGATCCGTTAGCTGTAAACATTAACATCTTCAACATATCTAAAATTAATAGCGAAGTTAGAGGAGGAAAATCTCCAAGAATTAAACGGTTAAGCGAATATTTAGGACAGAGTTATTATGATTATTTAAAATCCCTTCCTGATCTTGTTTTGTTAATGGATGAATCGCATCGGTATCGAGCATCAGCTGGGGTGAAAGCGATCAATGAATTGAATCCGATTCTTGGTCTAGAGTTAACGGCTACGCCGCAAGTGGAAAGCGGAAACAGAACGATACCATTTAAAAATATAATCTATAGCTATCCTTTATATAAAGCGATGGAAGACGGGTATGTGAAAGAGCCAGCTGTAGCGACGAGAGAAAATTTTAATCCAGCAAAATTCAACAACGAACGAGAGTTAGAACGTTTAAAATTAGAAGACGGTATCCGTGTCCATGAAGAAACGAAATTAGAGCTAGAGTTGTATGCTCGGGAAAACAACGAAAAATTAGTAAAGCCGTTTATTCTTATCGTCGCTCAAGATACGAATCATGCGGAAGAGTTAATGAATATCATTGAAAGTGATGATTTTTTTGAAGGACGTTATAAAGGCAAAGTCATTACTGTTCATTCCAACCAACGCGGCGAAGAAAAGGACGAAACGATTAAGCAATTGCTTGCTCTTGAGGATCCAAATTCAAAAGTGGAGATTGTCATTCATGTGAACATGTTAAAAGAAGGATGGGATGTAACGAATTTATACACGATTATCCCACTCCGTGCGGCAAACTCCAAAACATTAGTGGAACAGTCGATCGGTCGAGGACTTCGTCTCCCATACGGAAAACGGACAGGAGTTCCGGCAGTCGATCGTTTAACGATTATTGCGCATGATAAATTCCAAGAAATCATTGATGAGGCGAATAATCCTACTTCTATTATTCGTCGTGGGGTTGTCATTGGTCGTGATGTGGCACAGACAGAGAAAAAAATAGTTACTGTTGAGTCAAACGTAGAACGTTCATTAATTGATGAACTAGTTGGAACGACGGAATCCACTTCTCCAGAAGACAAAAAGAAAATAGAAATGAAAAGAAATATTGCGGAAACAATAGTAAAAGCCATTTCTAAGCAGCGCACATTATATAGTTCTAAACAATTAAAAGATCCTGAAGTACAACAACAAATTGTTAGCGATGTGAAAGAAACATACACAATATCACAATTGTCTATATTTGAGGAAGAACCTGAAAAAATGATTGAAAGCATGGTTGCAAAAGCAGTCGATGTACTTCCTAATTTGACTATGGAAATTCCGAGAATTATCGTGCAGCCTACAGGAGAAATCTCGTGGGGGTACCGCGATTTTGATTTAAACTGCGATTTAATTCCAAAATTTCAGCCTGTTACCGAAAATATTCTAATTGAACATTTGCGTACACATCAAAGAGAAGTGTTGCGGATTCAAAAAGATACGAATATGACGGAAGAACGTTTAGAAGATTATCTTGTCTTTCATCTTATGGATTATCCAGATGTTTCCTATGAAGAACATGCTGAATTGTTGTATAAGTTATCAGGACAGTTAATTAATTATCTTCGAAGTTATTTAAAAACAGAAGATGATGTCAAAAATGTAGTAATTTACAATCAAAAACGTTTGGCAGAATTGATTTATAAGCAAATGAAAGAACATTATTATGAAGAGCAAACGAATTATGAAGTGACTGTTCGAATAGGGTTTGATACGTTAAAAGATACCAGTGTCACTGTAGATGTTAATGAAGAAGTGCGCGATTTTCGCCAACCAGTAGCAAATAAAGCGGCGATTCGGAACATGTGTTTTGGCGGATTTAAAAAATGTTTATATCGAACACAAAAATTTGAGTCTGATGCGGAGCGAAAATTTGCGGTCATTTGCGAAAACGATCCATCCGTTTTAAAATGGCTGAAGCCAACGAAAAACCATATTAAAATTTATTATAATCAAACACAAGCATATATCCCGGATTTTATTGTGGAAACAGAAGAGAAAATGTATTTATGTGAAATTAAGGCAACAAACAGAATCGAAGAAGATCGAGAAGTGGAACTGAAAGCGCAAGCGGCTATCACCTGGTGCGAACACGCTTCCAATCATGCCCGCGAAAACAATGGAAAGGAGTGGGTATACTTATTAATCCCACACGATGATGTAGATTCGAACAAGACGATCAAGGGATTAGAGGCAGTGTATAGAAAGAATTAATTTATTATCTAACAGATAAGCAAGCCAAGCAGCAGGCTTGCCTATCTGTTATTTTTATATTTTCAATGTATTTGGATCTCCAAAGTATTGTTTGTAAAGTTGTTCAGCGTAATGATCTGTCATTCCAGCTATATAATCGCATACAACACGCTTTTTTGGTTCTCCTTTTTGAATTAACGCTCGATACTCAGGAGGAAGTAGTCTTTCATATTTGTCATCATTTAAGAGCTCAAACAAGCGATTGACTATCTGGGCTCCTCTGATTTCGTACAACGCTACACTTGGTTTTTCGATGAGAATCTTCCTCACAGCTTTTTTTAATCCGTCCATTAACTTTGCTTTTGTTCGCAATCCTAAGCCGTATTTAAAAGAGGTGCCTTTCCGTTGACGTTGTTCTTCAGTTAATTCCACTACACCGATGTCTTTAATAAACGTATCGATTAATGTAGAGGTGAGTGATTTAAATGCAACGTCACCAAACGTCTCACCACAATTTTTATATGCTTGTTGTAATAGTTCTTGAAACTCCCTTCTTAATTCCTCAGTTTCAAGTTGCCCTAATACAGCGTCTATCGATAAAATTCCTGATTTTAATCCATCTTCAAGGTCATGAGTCGAGTAAGCGATGTCATCTGCAAGCTCCATAATTTGTGCCTCTATCGTTTGGATTTTCATTTTTCCATGATCTTCTAAATTCTTCTTATTTTCTTCATAAAGAAATTTTTGTTGTTCAATTTGCCAATCTGATGTGTTATAAACGCCGTATTTAACAACGGAATATAAAGCGGCTTTTGTTAAATTCAGCCCATCATAATGAGAGCTTTTCTTTTCTAATTTGCAGAGAATGCGAAGTGTCTGTGCATTTCCTTCAAATCCCCCATCATTTTTCATTAATTTATTTAGCTCTTTTTCTGCGTAATGGCCGAATGGTGGGTTGCCAATGTCATGTGCCAAGCACGCCATCGCAACCAATGCCGAGTTTACTTTAACACCTTCATGTTCTATTTTTCTAGAAATGGTTGTCCCGATTTGGCTTACTTCAAGCGAGTGAGTAAGACGGGTGCGATAGTAATCACTAATTTGAGTGCCGAGAAGCTGCATCTTTCCTTGTAATCTTCGAAATGAAGAAGAATGAAGAACGCGAGCATAATCTCTTTGAAACGGATCTCTCCAACCATCTATTTCATCTTGCTTAGTAGAGATAAATAAATCGTCATATTGGCGAAATGTGTGAAGCTCATTTTTATTGCTTGCTATTTCTTGTCCTTCTTCAATCATCTTTGAAATATCGATTTGCCTAGAACTCATGAAAGCCCCCCTTCGCTTTTCTTAGTATTATCCCCTATTATTTTATAACAATTTAAATAATTATCGAAATTTTTTATTAAAACTCGGATAATCTTTAGTCTACCTCTTGTTTTTGTACCTTATTCCCAAGGAGATGCATTTTTATGAAAATATATTCAGAGTTTTATTTCAAGTCATGATATTTTCACTATAATTGCAAGAGATGATGATATAATATAGAATGGATCGATTTGGAAAGGCGGTGAGATTGTGAACCATTATTATTTTTCTGAATGTAAAGCGGATGAAAAAGCGTCGGATATTGCCATTCATCTTTATACGGTTCCTTTATCTAATCCGCACGAAAAATATTCTTATGCCCATTCGATCGCTTATGAACTGAGAAAGCTAAATTCGTACATAACGGTGGCGGCGCATGGACAGTATATAGCGTCGTTTGAAGAGATTTGTCATTGGGGAGATCGTCGTTATATTCGGCACGAACATCGGCCCATTCAATGTTCTTTGCCTATGGAAAGAACAATTTTGGAAAAATTATTAAAGAAAGAATTAGAGAATCGTTGTCAAAGCGGCTATAAGATGGATAACGACTTATTCCGTTTAGCCAATGAACAGTCGATGCATGTCGGTGAAATTAGTATTCATCCGGCAATCTATATTTCCTTTTCAGTCGAAGAAAATGGAGATATTTTCGTTGGTTTTGATTATCAGCACCGTTTTGAATATCGAAAAACATTACAAGATTTTATCGATACCGATCCATCGTTACTCAAAGAAGGAATGGAGGTCGTCGACCTATTTAATAGGCGAGCATACTATTACACATTTGTAGAAATTGCTGACTATACAGCCGGGCAAAAAAGTCCGTTTTTACAACAAAGTGTCATTGATTATTATTTGGAAAAGAATGAACGATGGAAGCTAAAAGGAGTTCATGAAAAAACACCGATTGTACATGTAAAAAGCAGAGACGGTCATCTTCTGCCTTATTTGCCCCATTTGCTAAAGTTAACTTGTTCATACGAGCAATTGCCGCCATCGATGACGAAGAAAGTGAATCGCTTAATTAAGCTGTCACCGCATGAAAAAATGTCGAAGCTTTATACAGAAACGTTCCACTTGCTTGGGCAACAACAAGTGTTAACATTCCAAAAAGAAAATGTGCGGGCGGTTAACCTAGGCTATGATGTTAATGAGTTGGATTCCCCACTGATGGCGTTTGGACAAGGATATAAAACAAATGAGATTTATAGAGGGCTCAAGCAGTCGGGAGTGTATGAACCGAGCAGTGTAGCCATTAGTTTTTTCGTCGATCCAGAGCTGAACTATGACCTACAAAAGCGAAAGGAAGTAGGATATTTTGTAAAAAAGCTAGAATCAATGTCTGAGGCACTTGGTGTAAAGCTTAATATTTCCGATCAGCCTCGCCAACTATACGGTCAATTGCCAAAAGACTTTTTTAAGCAAGATAACCTGTCGTATCATTTGAAATCCATTACTGACCAGTTCCGCGGAACAGTAGTAGTGGTCATTGGAACAGAAGAAAATATTGATCGCGCCTATGTTACTATTAAAAAGGAATTTGGCGGAAAAGAAGACTTAATGACGCAATTTGTTGGGTTCACTTCTTCTTTAGTTACGGAAAATAATATCTTTCACTACTATAATATTTTGCTAGGGATTTATGCTAAGGCAGGAATTCAGCCGTGGATTTTGTCCAGTCCTATGCATTCAGAATGTTTTATCGGATTAGATGTTAGTCATGAACAAGGAAGACATGCTTCTGGTATTGTTCAGATCATTGGCAGAGAAGGGAAAATCATTAAACAAAAATCAGTGGCTGCGGCGGAATCGGGGGAAACAATCGCCAATTCCACAATGGAAGAGATTGTGAATGAAAGCATATACAGCTATGAACAAACCTATGGTGCAAAGCCGCGGCATATTACTTTTCACCGCGATGGTATTTGTCGGGAGGATCTAGATTTTTTGCAAGCTTATTTGCGGTCCTTTCAAATTCCTTTTGATTTTGTAGAAATTATAAAAAAACCGCGAAGAAGAATGGCTATTTATTCAAATAAAAAATGGGTGACGAAGCAAGGAGTATACTATTCAAAAGGCAACATGGCGTATTTATGTGCAACGGACCCGAAAGAGGCTGTCGGCATGGCTCAACCGATTAAAATTGTACAAAAAACGAATGGCTTATCGATTCATGAGATTGTCTCCGACATATATAAGCTATCGTTTATGCATATTCATTCCATGCTGAAGACACGCTTGCCGATTACGATCCATTACGCCGATTTGAGCTCTACTTTCCATAACCGTGGGCTGATTCACCCGCGTTCGCAGCATGAACGGGCATTGCCGTTTGTGTGATGGTGAAACGGTTGCGTTTTCCATTCCTTAAAGAACGGCTGGGATTTGTAGAAGCAGAGAGTCATTGCTTGGCTCTCTGTTTTTGTTTTATTTATTCCATGCAGGAATTTTGCGCATGCTGTCGAAATAACGTATGTGAATTTTCGCATGTGAGGTGAATGTATGGCTGTTGACCATGACCGCTTGTTTAAAGAGCTCATCACGACGTTTTTTGAAGAGTTTATTCTTCTCTTTTTCCCCGACATGTACGAGCATATCGACTTTCGCCATTTGTCCTTTTTATCCGAAGAACTGTTCACCGATGTGACCGCTGGGGAGAAATACCGTGTCGATTTGTTGGTCGAGACGAAGTTGAAAGGAGAAAATGGGCTGATTATCGTTCATATTGAAAACCAAAGCTATGTGCAGCCGTCGCTTCCTGAACGGATGTTCATCTACTTCAGCCGATTGTTTGAAAAATACCGCACGAACATCGTTCCGATTGCCGTTTTCAGCTACGATGCCATCCGCGACGAACCGTCCTCGTTTACGCTTCAACTTCCGTTTGGCAACATCCTTCACTTCCGCTTTTTCACCGTTGAACTACGCAAACAAAATTGGCGCAACTACATTCGCAGCGACAACCCGATCGCCGCTGCGCTGCTTAGCAAAATGGGGTATACTGAAAATGAACGAATCGAATTGAAAAAACAGTTTTTGCGCATGTTAGTTCGTTTAGAGCTGGATGAAGCAAAGCAGAGGCTGTTAATGGGCTTTTTTGAAACATATGTGAAATTGTCGGATGAAGAAGAACAACGATTACGAAACGAGGTGAACCAAATGGAAACGAAAGAAAAAGAGCAAGTGCTCGAACTGTTGATCTCGTATGAGCAAAAAGGAATAGAAAAAGGGAAGAAGGAAGGGTTAGAAGAAGGATTTAAGCAAGGGATGAAGCAAAAAGAACGTGATCTTATTCGTAAAATGTCGGAAAAAGGAATGGGCGTAGCGGAAATTGCACATATGCTCGATTTGACAGAAGAAGAAGTTCGAGAAAGATTGAATTGAAAGGTAAATGATATTTTCCTGACGGTTCGGTGTCTGGCACCTGTCAAAGGAGAAAGTTGCCCCAAGATGATGGGGGCAGCTTTTTTTGTTATGGTCGCTCGAATTTTCGGTACTTATGTTGGTTGTGCATAGGGGATTTATAGACGATTTGACAATGTTCGACAGCATTTTTCTGCAACGATTGGTACAATCGAATTGATTGAGAAGGAGGTGATTACCATGGCAACGATTTGCAAAGCGGATTACTATTACGGGGCCGTTGCTTTCTGCGTTGGTCAACGGGGGACTCACGCTGGCTTTGTTTAAAAAATGACAATCAGTGAAAGCAGTCAAAGTAGCGAAAACCGAGGATAATTTGCAAAATTCAGTTACGGAGTTGCTATGCCAGCATTTCCCTCCTTCTTGTGAACGATCTTTTATACAAAATTACTTTAGAAGTAGAAAATTTGTCATATTGTGTCGAATATTGTAAACGATAGCATTGTTGCTTTAGTGCAAAAATAGGATGTAGCTAAAATCAATAAATAGCAAGGTGTTGAATTGCAGCTATTTACTCCTAATGAAATCCCATTAAGTTATTTTTATTTTGGATAAGTGTCCAAAAAGAAGAAAGAGGAACCAATCGGTCTCCTCATGATGGCGCACCAGTGATAAAAATCTTTTTAAAGAATTGTCCTGTTTTTAACAGAGGATTGATTGCTTGGCGAGTGATATCATTAGTCTTTAATTAGCGGAGAGGCTTGTTGGCGGTAGTTGATTTCTACATGCTTTTTAGCAAATGCAAAGTAAGAGATAATAACGATGACGGTAATTAAGAGTGTTAGTAGCAATTGTGAAACCATAGATTTGATAAACAGCATGGAGATTAATATAACTAATAAAATTAAGATCGTGAAATAGGTCAAGTACGGGAATAGCCACATTTTGATCTTTAATGCTTCAGGGTTGTGATGTTCCAGTTTTTTGCGCATACGCAATTGTGAAACAGCAATGACTAAATAGACAAGAAGCGCTATGGCACCGGAGGAATTCACAAGAAATAAGAACACTTTGTCTGGCGAAACATAATTCATGATGACCGCTATATAAGCAAAGAATGTGCTGACCATAACCGCCCGTGCTGGTACGCCGTTTTTGTTCAGCTTAAGGAATTGCCGAGGAGCTTCTCCTTTCTCAGCCAGAGAATAAAGCATTCGTGAAGTCGTATATAGTCCCGAATTTAAACAAGATAGGACGGCTGTTAATACAATAAAATTCATAATTTGGGCTGCTGCTGGGATGCCAATGTGCTCAAGCACAGCAACAAAGGGGCTTTTCAAGACGCTTGCCGAGTTCCAAGGCAATAAAGTGACTACCACAGCAATTGAGCCAATATAAAAAACTAAAATTCTCCACATAACTGACTTTGTCGCTCTAGAGACCGCTTCTTGCGGTTCGTCGGATTCTCCCGCGGCGATCGTAACAATTTCTGTTCCAACGAATGAAAAAATCACCACGACAATTCCTGAAAGGATGGAACTGATGCCATGAGGCATAAATCCTCCATATCCGATGAGGTTTTTAAATCCAATTGGGCTGCTGCCAGGATAGAGACCGAATATGAAAGCAACTCCGATGATTAAAAACAAAACGATGCTCATAACTTTGATGAAGGCAAACCAGTACTCAAATTCTCCGTAGGATTTTACTGACCAAATATTTGTAAGGGTTAATAATATGGTAAGGATTAAGCTTAATAACCATATAGGAATATCCTTCAACCAATATTGAATAATAGAAGCACCTGCATTTGCTTCAATGGCAATCACTATTACCCAGAAAAACCAATAAAGCCATCCGATAGTAAATCCAGCCCAAGGACCAATAGCATCGTGTGCATACGCGGAAAAGGATCCGCTCGTCGGATGAGCCGCAGCCATTTCTCCTAACATCCTCATTATAAGAATGACTAAGCATCCGGCTAATGCATAGGAAACAATCGCTCCAGGGCCTGTGGAATGGATGACGGCTCCGCTTCCCACAAAAAGGCCTGCACCGATGACTCCGGCTATTGCGATCATTGTCATGTGACGTTCTTTTAATCCTTTTTGTAAGCCAGTAGTATTGCGTTCAGCCATAAAAATCCCTCCTCTTCTTTGTTCATTTGTCGGTTCGTCAAAAATCTTTTATGCATGTTCCCGAGTATACACTTGCCATTAGCACCGCAACAAAATAAAATTATACGTCTAGATGTACAACGGTTTGAACATCTTTTTGTTCTGATTTTTTGAAGTCTTTTTATAAGTGTGTTTCGATCATTGTTTCATTATGTGGATGAGTTTTTATAATGGTGATTTGCTCGTATTCTCCTTCTTTTAAAACACTTTTGTCCTCTCTCATTAAATAGGTGTAGACACCAATGCCAATCAACAATCCGAAAGTCCAAGCATTGTCCCAAAGAAAACGAAGAGCTGGAATGAGTAAGCCTAGTATAGGGACGGCTACCCCGATTACAAGAGCATAAATTCCATTTTTATTAAAACCGTTAGCATAATTGTAACGACCATTAGGTTCATATAACTCTTTAAGATCTAATTGTTTTCGACGGACAAGCCAGTAGTCTGCGATTGCAATACCATCAATCGGTCCGAGTAAAGCTGCATATGTTCCAAGCCAGCCAAATATATAATTGCCAAAATTAGACATTATATACCATGGTTGTAATAAAATAGCGAATAATCCAGTAATGATAGCACCAATTCCAAACGTAATTCGTTTCGGGTACAAATTCTCAATGGCGCGGGCTGGCGCTACAACATTAGCACCGACGTTAATGGTTAACGAAGAAATAACAATTATAATAGTTCCTAAAAGAATAACAAATGGTGGAAATTTGGCAAGGAGTTGCACAGGATCCCAAATAGCTTGACCGAAAATCACTACAGTCGCCGATGTAACTGCGATTCCAATGAAAGAAAAAACGGTCATGGTAATTGGAAGAGATAAGCTTTGAGCGACTATTTGCGATTTTTGGCTTTGAGCGTATCGGCAAAAGTCGGGAATATTCAAAGCGAGTGTAGCCCAAAAACCGATAACGCCCGTTAAAGATGGAAAAAATACTTTTAAAAATTCACCGGTCGTCTTGAATTTAGAAGGAGTTTCTAAAATCGGACCCCAGCCTCCAGCGTGAGTGAATGCCCAGATAAGGAGAATGACTGAAGAGATACCTACTATAGGTGCGGCGATAGAACTTAGTTTTTTTATGGCCTCGGGACCTTTATAAGCAATTCCTACATTTAATGCCCAAAACAAAGCAAATACGATCGCTGTATGTCCCGGCAATTTTCCCCAAGCAGGAAATGAGGCTACCAGCAATGTATCAATTGCACCCGTTCCAATCCATGTATTAATCCCGAACCATCCAGCAGCTACAATCGCGCGGGCTAAAGTTGGAATATGTGCTCCTTTGTCACCAAACCAAAGCCGCGCAAAAACAGGATAAGGGATTCCAAATTTTGTTCCAGCATGTGAATTTAATAAAATCGGGATAAGAACAATAACATTGCCGAGAAAAATTGTTCCAATTGCTTGCCACCAGTTCATGCCTAGCGCAATCATGCCACTAGCCATAGTGTAGGAAGGGATGCATAAACACATGCCGATCCACAAAGTCGCAAAGTTTATTCCCTTCCATGAATGTTCCTTCAGTGTAGTTGGTCGCAAATCATCATTCCACAACTTGCTTTCGCTTACCATCTTCGTTGCTTCATCTGTCAAGATTACAATACCGTTTTGTTCAATTTGCGTTTTCATCGAGATCCTCCCTTGTCACTTGGTAATAATGTAATAACAAAAATAAATTTGAGAATATTTTAATTATTAAAAATAGCATTTTCATTATACGCTTTGTTAAATAAGTAGGGGAGCGTGTTTTTCATTATGTAAAATGTGTAAATATAATTAACATTGCTATATTGATTCGTGATCAATATGTAGTTTTCTTTAAGTAGGTGTCTTAAAGGTAATCACATTTAAAGTGGAAATGTTTGTTGCTGATGGGATGGAATATGACATCTCTTTTTTGGTAAAAAGTGCAGAAGAGTTTTGCAAACGGGTAATTGTAACTTGACATCGAGGATTTGAAACAAGGATGAAATTTTACACATGGTTGCATACTGATTTTCCCGATTAGCCTCCTTCTTATCACCAAGATTTCGTAAGAGCCTCAAATTTACATAGTGAAAAACAAATCTTACTTATTATTTAACATAGTGTATAATGAAAAGCTTATCTAAAATAGATAGAATATTCTTAAAGTTCGGACCTGTAGATCGATTTCAGTTATGGATAAGGAGGGATTATGTTACCTTTTGTATCATTGATATGTCCTTTTTAGTAAATGAAAGAAAATATAAAAAAGCGAGGGATTAGAGATGGCAGATCAAGTAACAATCGGTCTTATTCAAGCGTCGCATGATGTCCACGGGGATGAGCCAGTGAAAGTCCATAAAGAAAAGGCGATTGAAAAACATATAAAACTGGTGCAAGAGGCAAAAGACCGGGGAGCGCAAATCATCTGTTTGCAAGAAATTTTCTACGGTCCATACTTTTGTGCGGAGCAAAATACAAAATGGTATGATGCCGCGGAAGAAATTCCGAACGGGCCAACGACGAAACGATTTCAAGAGCTGGCAAAGCAATTAGGCGTGGTCATTGTTCTGCCGATTTATGAAAGAGAGGGAATTGCTACTTATTATAATACGGCTGCTGTCATTGACGCAGACGGCACCTACTTGGGGAAATACCGAAAACAGCATATCCCGCATGTTGGAGTAGGCAACGAAGGATGCGGATTTTGGGAAAAATTTTATTTCAAACCAGGAAATTTAGGATACTCAGTATTTGATACAGCATTTGCTAAAATCGGCGTTTACATTTGTTATGACCGCCACTTCCCGGAAGGGGCAAGAATTTTAGGATTAAAAGGTGCGGAAATTGTGTTTAACCCGTCGGCGACGGTAGCTGGTCTTTCCGAATACTTATGGAAGCTGGAACAGCCTGCCCATGCAGTGGCGAACGGATATTATGTCGCTGCCATCAATCGGGTCGGATATGAAGCTCCGTGGAACATGGGAGAATTTTATGGACAGTCTTATTTAGTCGACCCAAGAGGCAACTTTGTTGCGATGGGAAGCCGTGACAAAGATGAGGTCGTCATCGGTGTGATGGACAAAAAGATGATTCGCGAAGTTCGCGATACTTGGCAGTTTTATAGAGACCGCCGCCCTGAAACATACAATGAAATGACAGCGTTATTGCCATAAAACGTAAAAAGGGATTAGAGTTTTACTCTATTCCCTTTTTTAAAAATGAAGAAGGAGGTTGTTTGCGATGAACATATCACTTTCTGATTTGGAGAAGAACTTCCGAGAAGTAGAGCCGGGTTTAACCGATCGGGAAGCGATAGAAGAAGCCAACCGATGTTTATATTGTTATGATGCGCCCTGTATTAAAGCCTGTCCTACAGGAATTGATATTCCAGCATTTATCAAAAAAATTGCGTCCGGGAACTTAAAAGGATCGGCAAAAACCATTATGCTGTCCAATCCTGTCGGCGCCAGCTGCGCGAGGGTATGCCCGACGGAGGAGTTGTGTGAAGGCGCTTGCGTTCTGAATCATTCCACCAAGCCGATCATGATTGGAAAGCTGCAACGATATGCGACAGACTGGGCCATTCGAAATGCAGAAGCATTGTTTCAGGCTGGAAAGAAAAACGGAAAAACGGTGGCAATTGTCGGTGGAGGTCCTGCTGGATTATCTGCAGCTAGAGAATTGGCGCGAATGGGATATACTGTCACCATTTTTGAAGCGGAAAAAGAAGCAGGGGGACTTAATACGTATGGCATCGTTTCCTTCCGGCTTCCGCAAAAAATATCGTTTTGGGAAGTGAATCAAGTCAAAAGTTTAGGGGTGCAAATCCGCACCAATACGCGGGTAGGAAAAGATATTTCCGCTAAGGAACTTTTAGATCACTACGATGCAGTCGTGTTGGCTGTCGGCATGGGGAGAGTTCCGCGGCTAGGTATTGAAGGAGAGAACTTGGACGGAGTGTACGATGCTATTGAATTTATAAAAGAAACGAAAACAAAACCATTGACTGACAAGCTAGTGGGGAAAAGAGTGGTTGTCATCGGTGCCGGAAACACTGCGATTGACGGCGCAACTTGTTCGGTGCGTTTAGGAGCGGAAAATGTAAAAATTTTATATCGCCGTACAAAAGAGGAAATGACCGCGTACGATTTTGAATACGAGTTTGCCAAGCAAGACGGCGTCGAATTTCGCTGGCTGACTGCGCCGAAGCGGATTATTGGTGATGAAAACGGAAAAGTGACCCATATCGAATGTGTTCGCATGAAGTTAGGAGAACCAGATGCAGACGGACGACGTCGTCCTGTTCCGATTGAAGGATCAGAGTTTACGATGCGGGTCGATGTGGTGATTAAAGCAATCGGCCAGACGCGGCACCTTGACCTCATTCAGGAATTTGGCTTAGAGCATGATGATGGTGTGGTGAAAGTGAATCCGGAAAACTATCAAACATCCAATCAAAAAGTGTTTGCCTGCGGTGATGTCATTTTTGAAAAAGGAAAAGGCGAAGCGATGGTTGTCACCGCTGCACAGCAAGGAAAAGAGGCAGCCTACGCGATACATCAATATTTAACCAAAGCAGTGAGCGAAACTGCCTGATATATCGTCATTTTGAACAGAGGAGGGCAAGAAAATGGCGGATTTAAGCATTAATTTAGCGGGGATAAAGTCTCCCAATCCATTTTGGCTCGCTTCCGCACCTCCAACCAACTCCGGCTATCAAGTGCAAAGAGCGTTTGAGGCCGGTTGGGGCGGAGCGGTTTGGAAAACGCTCGGCGAACCCATTTTAAACGTATCATCCCGGTTTGCGGCGATAAGCTTTAACGGACAGCGTGTGGCGGGCTTTAACAATATCGAGTTGATTACCGACCGTCCTCTTGAAGTGAATTTAAAAGAAATCTATGAAACAAAAAAGCGCTTTCCAGACCGAGCAGTGGTGGCATCCCTGATGGTCGAACCCAAAAGGGAAAAATGGCATGAAATTGTGAAAAGAGTAGAAGACGTGGGCGTAGACGGGCTGGAACTGAATTTTGGCTGCCCGCACGGGATGGCGGAACGGGGAATGGGATCGGCTTCCGGGCAAGTGCCTGAGCTTGTGGAAAAGCAGACATATTGGGTGAAAGAGGTGGCACGTACGCCTGTCATCGTGAAGCTGACTCCGAATATTACAGACATCACGGCGACAGCCGAAGCGGCTGTTCAGGGCGGGGCTGATGCCATCAGCATGATCAATACCATCAATAGCTTAATGGGAGTTGACTTGGACACATGGAATACGATTCCGCATGTCGCAGGGAAGGGAACACATGGAGGTTATTGTGGCCCGGCGGTCAAACCAATCGCTTTAAACATGGTTGCAGAATGTGCACGGCATCCGCGTATTCATGTGCCGATTTCTGGCATCGGCGGCATATCCAATTGGAAGGACGCAGTGGAATTTATGCTTATGGGTGCAACCGGCGTGCAAGTCTGTACGGCAGTCATGCATCATGGGTTCCGTATTATTGAAGATATGATTGAAGGACTGAACCATTATCTGGATGAAAAAGGGATTGCTTCTGTTATGGATATTGTTGGAAAATCAGTTCATAAATACTCCGATTGGGGGGACCTCGACCTTCATTATAAAGTGGTTGCCCGCATTAACACAGATGTTTGTATTAATTGTAATAAATGTTATATCTCCTGTGAAGATGCTTCTCATCAATGCATTGATCGTTTAAGGGATGAAAATGGAAAAGAGTATTTAAAAGTACGTGAAGAAGACTGTGTAGGATGCAATTTATGTTCGATCGTCTGTCCGGTTGATGGTGCGATTGACATGGTCGAAATACCGAGCGAACATCCGCCGATGACATGGAATGAGCGCCAAGCAGCCATTAGCGGGCTTAGCAGCTGTAACGTTGATGTAAAATAATTTTTTTAATCAAAGGGGGATGTGGAGATGACAAAAATTATAAAAAATGGAACGATTGTTACCGCAACGGATACGTATGAAGCGGACTTGCTCATTAAAGACGGGAAAATTGCGATGATTGGCCAAAATTTAGAGGAAAAAGGCGCGGAAGTGATTGATGCAAAAGGCTGTTACGTATTTCCAGGCGGCATTGATCCGCACACGCATTTGGATATGCCGTTTGGCGGCACTGTGACAAAGGATGATTTCGAATCCGGGACGATTGCGGCGGCATTTGGCGGGACAACGACCATCATCGACTTTTGCTTAACGAATAAAGGGGAGCCATTGAAAAAAGCGATTGAAACTTGGCATAACAAAGCGAAGGGGAAAGCGGTGATTGATTACGGCTTTCATTTAATGATTAGTGAAATTACAGATGAGGTATTAGAAGAGCTGCCGAAGGTTATTGAAGAAGAAGGAATTACATCATTTAAAGTGTTTATGGCGTATAAAAACGTATTTCAGGCAGATGATGGAACGTTATATCGTACGCTGGTGGCTGCCAAAGAACTTGGAGCACTCGTTATGGTTCATGCGGAAAATGGCGATGTGATTGATTATTTAACGAAGAAAGCACTTGCGGAAGGGAATACGGATCCGATTTATCATGCATTAACAAGGCCTCCAGAACTGGAAGGAGAAGCGACAGGGCGTGCATGCCAATTAACAGAGCTTGCCGGTTCACAGCTTTACGTCGTTCACGTGACGTGTGCGCAAGCGGTTGAGAAAATTGCACAAGCGCGCAATAAAGGGTTGGATGTATGGGGAGAAACGTGTCCGCAATATCTTGTTCTCGATCAATCTTATTTAGAGAAGCCTAATTTTGAAGGCGCAAAATACGTTTGGTCTCCTCCGCTTCGTGAAAAATGGCATCAGGAGATATTGTGGAACGCATTGAAGAACGGCCAGCTGCAAACGTTGGGATCTGACCAATGTTCGTTTGACTTTAAAGGCCAAAAAGAACTTGGTAGAGGAGATTTTACAAAAATTCCAAATGGAGGGCCGATCATTGAGGATCGGGTTAGCATTCTTTTCAGTGAAGGAGTGAAGAAAGGGAGAATTACGTTAAATCAATTTGTCGACATTATGTCGACAAGAATTGCTAAATTGTTTGGGTTATTCCCGAAAAAAGGAACCATTGCAATAGGTTCAGATGCAGACTTAGTCATTTTTGATCCGAATATGGAACGGGTAATTTCGGCTGAAACTCACCATATGGCCGTTGACTACAATGCATTCGAAGGAATGAAAGTAATGGGCGAACCGGTATCGGTTCTATGTAGAGGCGAATTTGTCGTCCGTGATAAACAATTTGTCGGAAAACCAGGATATGGGCAATATTTAAAACGGGCAAAATACGGAACATTGACTATTTCCAAGCAGAACAAAAAATTAACAATTTAAAAACGGCTTCTCTTGCCTCCTAAACGGCTACAAAACGTAACATGAAATCTTAAATCCGATTAGAACCTTTAGTTTAATCTATAGTTCGACGGAAACGCAAAGGAAAGTAAAATGATGGGAGGTAATAAGATGTCTTATCAAGAGTTTTTAGAAGAAAGAGATAAAATTGATCATTTGATTCAACAAGGATACTATATAAAAAATGTTACAGAAAATTTAAGCGGGGCTATAGTTGAATTCGAATTAAAAATACTAGACTCTTCAGGAAAAAAAGGCACTACACAAATATTGCATATTAAGAATGCGGATGCTCGTAAGTATTTTTCATCTTTATTAATCCGTCAAATGAAACAAGCTCAGTAGTTTTACTGATAAATAAGAGCAATTACTTCACGTGATGAGATGAGCACGGATTTCTTAATGGTGAAAAAATTTAGTAAACTGTAGATGAGCAAATTCGCTAACATAAATTTACAACCAAACAAAAAAAAGAGACATGAACCCGATTCCTTGATTAGAATAGATGTGTCACCAAAACTATTCACAAGGAGGTTCATGTCTCATGAATAGATTAGCACATCATCAAGGAATCCACAAGTTTTTCACGATGTTGGGGTTGGCACTTTATTTTTCAAAACCTGTCATGAAGCATCTCGTTCATATCGTGGATGCGCTGACCACCAAAGGATTTGCGGGAACATTGACCGATCTTCATCATTGGAGCTTTCATCCGAACCACCGCACGAC
>NZ_FOJS01000089.1 GCF_900111865.1 Parageobacillus thermantarcticus
CAGAAATATCCAAAGATTTGCATTGCGAGTTCGGCTAGAAACGGCTGCCACACTTCAATGATAGATGCAAGTACATCTTTTGGTGATGAACCATAATTTTGTAAAAAAAGAAAGCACAAAAAAGCCATGTTGTCCTCCTTTGATAGAATAATAGTTAACCAAAACCATATTCAAAAGGAGGAATGCAACGATGGCTCAATACCATATTACCGTAAATAACGTATTTTTACACGGATATTAACAAGAGATGAGGGATTGGCAAAACTGCTGGAACAAATCCCGAATCAAATCCTTCAAGCACAAATGGAGGAACAACTGGGTCACGCCGTTATGAGTACACCGAAAAACGAAAAGGATATTGAAACGATTCTTATCCCCGTCAGTTGACTACTCGGTTGGAACGGTTAACCCTCCGTGTTCTCCAGACAAGAGATGGGGAGTTTTCCACCGAACTGTTTCAACGCTACCAACGGAGTGAATAAGCTCTGGTGCTGGCGTTGATGGAAATGGTGGTCAACGGGGTGTCAACTCGAAAAGTGCCCCACGTTACGGAGGGGGTGTGCGGAACTTCGTTTTCTAAGTTCACCGTCTCCTTGCTGTGCAAAGGGATGAACCCAATCATCCAAGACCAGAATAGCCGCTTTCTGCATGAACACGTGTATCCGTTTGTACTGATGGATGCCATTACACGAAAGTCTGGGAGAATGGACGAGTACTCTTCAGAGCGGTCCTGATTACCACTGGAGTGAATGAAAAAGGATATCGGGAAATTATCGGCCTGCAAATCAGAAACAGCGAATCGGAGTCCAGCTTGAGCGAGTTTTTCGGATGACTGAAACATCGGGGACTCTGGGGAGTGGACTTGATCATCTCTGATCAGCACGGCGGGCTTGTGCAAGCCATTGAAAAGCATTTCCAAGGCTCTACATGGCAGCGATGCCAAACGCACTTTATTCGCAATATCCTCGATGCCGCACCAAAGTATATGCAGGATGCCTTGCTGGAGGAGATTCGCGGGATTCTTCATGCCCCAAACAAGCAAACGGCCCAGCTGCTATTGGAACAAGTGCTGGCTAAATGGGAAGAGAAAGCGCCAAAAGCCATGCAAATCCTTGAAGAGGGATTCGAAGACGCCACCGCCGTATTGGACTATCCGAACCGTTACCGGCGGCGCCTGTGCACAACAAACGGCGTGGAACGGCTAAACGAAGAAATCCGCTGCAGAGAATGAGTCATCCGCATCTTTCCGAATCGGTAATCGGTGAAAGAGCAAGAAGCACGATCTATGAATCAAGAAGTTCCGGCGATCAAGAGAGTGGGATAATCTCTTCGCCGTGTCAAGGAGAACGTGGAATACCGAAGCGAAGCGAGGATATGCCTCGAAAGCTCCTTGATACGCTTGTTCCTTGACAACATGATATTTTGTCTGGAAGGCGACCGGCAGGGAGACTTGCCGGACTTACCTAACCATACGTCAAGTCATTAGGTCCACGGTATCTATCAATGGGGAATTTACACAATAATTTGGACTTGACCAAAATTTAAAGCTTGAGGACAGATTTTCTTCAAGCTATTACTAGTGATTTTTAATGCGGATTATCGTGTGATTCATTATGTTAATTTAAGATTTTCTCCACAAAACGGAACTATATAAGTTGCAACAAAGAATTTCCGATTTTTCGTTTCCGTTTTCATCTCAATACAAGTCGATATGATATAACGTGGCGAGTGATCAGCTGGATGTAAAACAAAATTTCAACTTATATACTTAATCTAAAAAAATATGTTCTATTTTTGCCTCCTTCCCGAGAACGCTCCTTCCTTTGCCTCACACCAATATAATTTTTGTTTGTTAAACGTATAAAGGGTCTGCGCTCTTCGGACGGCTTTGGGAAGCCAAGTCGGCTAACAATGAATGAGTACGAAAGCAAAGCTTTCTACTCACTATAAGTCATTGAACTTCCCGCAAGCCGTCAGCGAATTTATTACTTTTCAACGCTCGAATCAAAACCATAGAAAAAAAGGAGATCAAATAAAATAGTGCAAGTGTCATACCCTAAAAAACACATGAATGATACGGTGCTGCTTCCTAGAAAACGAAGAAAAAACCACCTCTTTTTTCGAGGTAGTCTTTTTCTATCATAATTCTGTTTGATTTCCCTTGTTCTTTCTTACCTTCCCATAATTCCCCTTGCTCGACACGACCGCCCATTGTCCCAGTAAGGTCACTAATACTAGACAACCGGCAGCAAACGGAAGTCGGGAAGGTGCCAATCCGGCTAGCATCACAATCCCCCCAAGAGCGGAACCTATCGCACTACCTAAATAATTAGCGGAACTGTTTAAAGCAACGACTGCTGCGCCATGATTAGGTTGTAAGCGAAGTAATTCATGTTGTTGCGGGGCTTGAGAGCCCCAACCCATCGCCCCCCATAGAATGAAAGGCAGGAATGATAGTATCGAAAGTGGAAGTACGAATGGTAAGCTGAACATGGCTAAAGCCATTATGGCTAAAATGCCAGCCATAAGCAAGTCTGGTCGTCCCGTTCGGTCAATCAAAGTGCCAATGGAAAAGCTCCCGACTGTGCCACCAATGCCCCATGCCCAAAGATAAGGTGTAACGCTAGGAATGTCTGCCAGATTATTCAAAATGGTTGCGATATATGTATAGAGACCCAAGCTGGCAACACTGGTCATAAAAGTAATGCCAACAATTGCTGCAACCCGTCCATTGGTCATCATGGCAACACGTTGGCGTAGTGATGGTGGCGCCGAAGCTGGAAAACTTGGAAACCATATGACAATTCCTATCATGGCGATAAGACCTAGTGCAGTGATGAACCAGAGAGTTGCGTGCCAATCTAGATGTTCAGCAATGATCAATCCAAGTGGAACCCCTACGACCGTCCCCGTGCTCATGCCGCCTAACGTCATACCAAGAGCACGGCCGCGTTTCTGCATAGGAACAAGGGATGCAGCAGCTGCAGCGGCCAATGGGGAATAAAGTCCGGCTCCGATACCTGCAATGGCACGAGCCATAAGCAGCATGGAGAAACTCGAGGCTAGTGCACTAGCTCCATTGCCTAATGAGAATACAGCAAGTGCCAGTACTAAAATCCTGCGCATTGGCTTTCCAGCCAACAATGTCGCAAAAATTGGAGCTGCCAGTGCATAACAAAATGTGAAGACGCTGACTGCTTGCCCCGTTTGTGAGGCGCTTATTTTGAACGTTGCCCCCATATTCGGCAACAAACCAGCTATCACATAGGCATCAAACCCAAGAGCGAACATACCTATCGTGAGAAGAAAGACTTTTCGCATGATAACCTCCCTCCATTTTCACGGAATTATTCGTTATAGAAGAATCCTTCCATTTTCTACTTTCTACTTTACAAAGTCTATTGTAATATGTCTAATATATATTTGTAATGATATTAATATATAATAAGTACTAAAAAGGAGAGGTAACGCGTTGGAATTGCGTCATTTGAAATATTTCATAACAGTAGCTGAAGAATTACATTTTGGTAAAGCGGCAGCTCGTTTAAATATGGCACAGCCACCATTAAGTCTTCAAATTCGCCAATTAGAGGAAGAAATAGGGGTACGGCTTTTCCATCGAACGAAAAGGAAGGTAGAGTTAACAAAAGAAGGACAAGTGTTTTTAGAAAAAGCTTATCA
>NZ_FOJS01000014.1 GCF_900111865.1 Parageobacillus thermantarcticus
CCAAAATAAGTACAAACTATAAATAACAATCCAAAAACTACTGCAAAATATGGCTTCATCTTTTTGTAAAAGCTTAAAAAGATCATCATTAAAAACATAAAACCAAAGAGTATTAAGAAGAATCCTTCAATAGAAAACATTGGTTTTAGATTAACGGGAGTTATAATCGTTTTGCCGATTAAGTATTCAAGCCACTTGGATGCTCCCTCAGATTTGACCATAAAATCTATGTCATCGTGAGGGGGGGGATGAGGTACCAAGTATACTTGTGAAAAAGAATATGACAGTAATAATGATGGTTTCAGCTTTCAACCAAGCTCGAATATTAAGATTAGGCTGCGCTGACAATTTCCTTAAAAGAATCCCGTTTATTAGAGCAAATGCAAGTAAAGGTATGATACTGATATGCTTTAATAATAACATTTGACCATAAGGCAAAACCCAAGAATTAATATAATCGCTTATATCTACTACAACGAGCATCATGGAAAAACCGCTTGTTAATATGATTACCATACAACCAATAGCAAATGGTGTAAACCATTTTAGAAAGCTCGTCCAGTTACTTAAGTTTTTCGCAAACCATGCGACATGAATGAGAATTCCAGTCCATAATGCTACTGCTAAAAAGTGAATGCTGTGAGAAAACAACCCAGTCCAAAATGATAATGAAGCGACATGGCTAGCGTAACCAACTGCTAAAATCATTAATAACAACCAAAAGGCTTGTAAATATTTCGAACCTTCCACATACACCGTCATCCACAAGAAGGTTGCCATCCAACCAATGAAAATCCACGCTTTTCCAACTTGAAAGTCAGTTAAGATTGACCATGATTTCTGATTAAAATAGTTACTGCCATCAGAAAAATAATAAATGACTTGTAAAACTGGGCCAAAGGTCGAGACGAAGATGCCTAATATAGATAAAAGGAGCATTGGTTTTGGAATGATGATTTTTGGCTTTTTTTCATCAGGTACAAAAGATAATGCAACATGACCAGCAAGTATAGAATAGAAAATATAGTTAAAAAATTCGCTAAGCGAAACAATGAATGGCAATGCTTATCCCTTCTTTTTTAAGATTGATATCAAACCAACGATAACAATAATACCTAAGCTAACTATTAAAATTCTAATCCATGTGCTAGAAGATGTATTTTTTGCTTGACTATCTTCTTCTTTTTTCTGACTTTTTTCCAGTTTCGTATTTTTTTCAATACCGTCTTGTTTCGTTGTAGAAGTCGTTGACTGAGATGGCGTTTTTATCTTATTTTGTGCTACTTTTACATCAAACGGAATTTCGCCAGTGATTGGATGACCATCTTCTCCAACAATTTTCCACACAATCGTATATGAACCGTTCTCAAGTGGGGTTGAGACAGTACCAATAAGTTGATTGTCTTTTACAGTAATATTATTGAAAGGTATTTCATTTCCTGAGCTGAGAAGATGCATTGTGCTTAGTTTCTCTATTTTTGTCTCAAATGTAAGAGTAATTGTTTTTAGTGGTGTAGTTACGGTTTCTCTTTCTTTCGGATTGGAAGATGATAAGTAACTATGAGCATATCCGATGGATGGAATACATAAAAAGATGAGAAACATGATTAGAATCATTTTTTTCATCACTTTTAATCACCTAGTTCTTTTTTAATACGATTTTTCGGTACATACCTTTCATCATAACATCTTTATCTTCAACTAAGTAACATTCATGTTTGATATTTTTATAAACCTTTTCAAATGAGATACCTATGTCAGTACCCAACAGCTTGATGATGGGACGAATTACTTTTTTTCCGAATGACAGTTCTCTATGTTTAGGTGCAAATTTATCAAATATAATAATACGTCCACCTTTCTTCGTTACACGCACGATTTCTGACATCACTTTGTCAGGGGAAGGGACTACGCTTATGACTAAACTTGCTACTACTACATCAAACGAATTGTTTGGAAATGTTAGAGATTGAGCATCCATTTGAATGAATTTTATATTTTCATTCTGATACTTATTTTTTGCTTTTTCCAGCATTTCTTTAGAATAATCAATAGCAACTACATTTATTTTTTCTAATGGACAAAAGGCCAAATCAGCACCCGTTCCTACTCCAACAAATAGAACATTCTCACCATCTCCAAAAGGAAATTCATGAAATATCTGTTTTCGCGCTGAATAAAACACACCTCTATTAAAAAATAAATCATAAAAAGGAGCCCAACATTTATAAATAATCCGATTCCATTTGTTATTCATTTTCTTTTTCGCCTTCTTGCACTGAATTTTAGTCTTGATTGATAAAATACATTATCTTTGGTTTTTAACAAAAAATAGAGGGGAATTTACACAATAATTAGGACCTGACCTAAGAAAGTGGAAAAATTACAATAAAAGTTGAACTTTTTTGATTATAAAACATAATATACATGAGCATATATTCATATAATGAAGAGAAGAATAAAGAACATCAACTGAGGGGGCATAATATCTCAAGCATTATACCCCTTTTTAATTTAAAGGATTAATTCAAAACTACCAATCCCATTTGCTCTTTACTATCCCTAATTTTTCAGCAAGCATAATAAATAGTGTTGTTTGTTTTCCTTCTAAAGCCTCTTTTGTACATTTTGTGCTTGCTTTATAATCTGTTTCTTTCACTTTTTTTAATGTAGTTTCTTCAAGAAAGTTGGATGCAATCGATTCCTCAAAACAGATTGGAGCAATGTATGTTTTTGTTTCATGGTCCAGTATCATTCTCGTATTGTCTGGTGGAGTTTGTTTAAAAGGTACGAAGAAAAAAACGCCAAGTAGGATTATCAGAATAACGATAGTAAAACTTAACCACTTTACCTTAGTTGACAACACGTTTAACACTCCTAACAATTACTTCACTTTGAACCTTGATTTTATTACAAAATATTTAAGAAAAAAAGCAGTAAATATTAAAGTTCAATAATTTTTCACTATTTTTATCATGAGAATGCAGTTTTTATTTATGGTTCTTCACCATTTTTTGTGAAAAACGCTCAATTCATTTCTCTATTCGTTGTATAATCTAGACTAACATCAGAGAGAGAGGGAAGATCGGTTTTCATCGTTTGAGAATGCAAAAGAAACCGATGCTAATACGATCGGGGGAGATCGGGCGCTTTCCGTTCACTGATCTCGATTCCCTCCCGTTGATGCCAATACATTCGAGCTTGGAACAGGGAGGGAGCAACCATGCCAGAGCGCCAAATTGGCGCATAGCCGCTGAAGCGACTGACCCCCAAGCGAACCATCTCCCTATACACATAGCGTCAGGAAGGCTTTAGCAGTTAAGGAATGCTGCCGTTGAATGAGTCCTACTTCTCATTCCAGAAGGGTCAGTTCTTTGGCGGAAAGGAGTTGACGAATTTTTGATCCATGCCTTCACGTAATTTGATAGGTAATGGAATAAAATCCCCTTATATCATTTGTTGTAGCTCAAATTATAGTTCATAATTCTTGTTTTTATAGAGGAATTATAACAAAGCCAAAAAAGAATTAAAAATACCCTTTACAAAAATTTTGTTGTATGTTACATTAAAAACACAGAGATGGTCAACCATAAGTTATTTCATTAGAAGTAATGTCTTTGAAGGCAATCCTTGCGACAATGGAATTATTGCATAATGAAGTTTCTTTTTTTGCATCAAAATTAAAAAGGAATTGATAATACTTTATTAGGAAATTAGGAGGTAAAATAATGAGCCGTGACAAAGCGTTGCAATTTATTCATGAATTCGAAAATCAATTTAATAAGAAAGAAATTGAAGTAGAAAAAGGATTAGCAGTCGAATTATTAAAGCTGCATACTTTGTTTTTTGCCATGGAGAATGAAAAATATGGTGAGAAGCTCACAAACATCATAACAAGGGAAGAACTTAAAAATCGCCGCGGAAATGTAAAAGAGACCATCCAATCTTTATACCGTACGCTTGAAAGCATAGAGCCTTCACTCTCTGGCGTGTTTCTTAACGATACATTCAAGAACATCGAGGAAACTACTCTTTATAAATTAGTGGTCCTTCTTGAACGATATGGATTAACGAAAACGGAGTATCAAAATAACGAGGCTACGACAGTTTTTTTTGAAACATTAATAAAAGAGCTGCTTGCATCTTCAAAAGGTTATGACTTCACACCTGATGGCCTGTCACAGCTAATGATTCAGGCATTAAAGCCAATTACGGGATCCGTATATGACGGAACCGCTGGAATTGCAAATATACTGGTTGATGCCTACCGATACGCTAAAGGCAAAGGAAAAGATATTTCTGTTTATGGACAAGAGATTAACGAAGAGTTATATGTTATTGGCAAGCTGAATTTGTTTGTCAATCATATCTTGCCAGAACAGGGAGATATGAAATTGGGTGATACCATTCGTGACCCGAAATGGCTCGAAAATGGGCGTCTGATGCAATTTGACTATATTATGATGAATTTCCCATTCGGTTTAAGAGATTGGGGATATGAGTTTGCCATCAATGACCCTTATCATCGATTTGAATTATATGATCTTCCATCTAAATCACAAGGAGATTATTCCTTTATATTACATGCATTGGCGTCTTTAAATCAGGAAGGGAAAGCGGCATTAATCGTTCCTTTTGGAACACTGGTTAGAGGTGCGGCAGAAAGAAAAATTCGTTCCATCCTATTAAAAGACGATGTAATCGAAAGCATTGTTTCCCTTCCAAACAATTTATTTAGCGGAACGGGTATTCAGGTGGCGCTTCTTCTATTGAATAAACATAAACCAAGCCACAAAAAAGGCAAAGTGCAATTCATTAATGCCGAAGGGGATTATGAGCGGACAAGAACACAAAAATATTTGACTTCCAAACATGTCCAGAAAATTATTGAAACGCTTGAGGCATATGAAAACAAAGAAAAATACTCACGCATTGTTACTATAGATGAAATTGCCGAAAACAATTGGGACTTAAACCCATCCTTATACTTCATTCATGTGGAACTGGACACAGAATTCGGCAAGATCGTTTTTAATAAGAAAAAATACGAAGGCGAAGCGGAAAACCTTGTGCAGATCGGGGACATTGCGGAGGTCATCCGCGGCGTGAATCTTCCATCCCGCAGACAAATCGAAAATACAGACGGGGAGTTATTCCCTGTTATTCAAATACGAGATATCGAAAATGGAGAAATACGCTTTGAAACCATCGATGAATTTCCAATTCAAACAAGAGATGTACAGCGCGTTACCGCACAGCCGGGGGACATTTTAGTGTCAAGCAGGGGAACCCAACAGAAAATTGCCGTTGTTCCAGAGTACGACGGAATGATTTTAGTATCGAATATGTTTATTATCATTCGCCTTCATTCTACAAAAGAAGTCGATCCTGTCTACGTCAAACGTTTCTTAGAAAGTCCGATTGGCCAATACTTTTTTGAAGCTCATCAAAGCGGATCCATTGCAACAGTTTTAACTCCAAATGATATTCGCTCCATTGAGCTGCCTTTGCTTCCTATTGAGCAGCAACAGGAGATGATTAGACAATTGGAAGAGGCAGATGAATTAATTCGCAAAGCTTATGAAGAGAGAAAGAAAAAATACTTTGATGCTTATCAAAAATTTGGCATCGGGGCTTTTATCCGACCAATGACAAAGTAGGGGGAATGAGTGTTGAAAAAGAAACTTCTTCTTGAATTAAGAAATAGTTTAAGAAGACGAGGATTTTGGGTGAACGTAGTAGATGAGGAATTAGTTTTGGATCTATGGTATTCAAAATCTAACTTCATCGAAATGGTCAGTTTATTAGCAGTATTACAAATAGGCATCAACATTGGCGAAAAAGGTATTCGGCTAAAGCCGAATACCCTTGTTTCGGATGAACTGTTCCAGCAAATAGAGTTTTTTTATCGACAAGGATGGAACTGGTTTTCTGTTTTAAGACCACAAGAAGTCCCAGCTGCATGGAACCATAATCCGGACAATGACCTCTCTATATTGGATTTAGACAGCGGGATTGCTAGCCTAGTATTTGCATTAAATAAAGTCGGGTTATATACTTCTATGAGTTGTGACGGCCATGGGCAAAGAGAGCCAAACATCTGGCTACGCAGACAGGATTATGCCGAAACAATCCGGAACATACTTATGGAAGCTAATCAACAAGTCAGTTTTGCGTATGATTGGGAAATAAAGAAAGGATATAGAAATATTGTTCTAACTGCAAAGAGGCGTTTATCCAAAGATAAATGGGATGTGGAGAAAATACAGGATGATGCATTAGCTTTATCAGAATACATTTATAAAAACTATTCTGCATCTGCTGGTAAGAAGTTGAGTCGTTATAATAGAGTTTCTAAGGAATAGGGAACGCTGTATAATTAAAGTTGGAACACTTTGGAGCATCCTAATGATTTCAAGTCTTTACTTTTGTTTTTCAACAAATCTAGTATGAAAAAGATAAAGAAACAGGAGGCAGAGTATGACTGTAAAAGCAGACATCGATTTTCAGAAGGATTTATTTGAGGCAGCCAATAAAATGCGCGGGAGTGTGGCTCCTGCTGATTATAAACACTATGTTCTTCCGTTAATCTTTTTGCGCTATCTTTCTAACAAGTACGAAAAGCGCCGAAAAGAATTAGAGCAAATTGTAAAAGATCCAAGCAGCGATTGGTATACGGAAGATGATGAAATGCGGCAAATCATCATTACAGACCCGGACCAATATAAGGCGGAAAACGTCTTTGTCGTGCCTGAAGAAGCAAGTTGGTCTTATATTATGAAAAACGCCAAGCAGCCGAATATTAAAGAGATTCTTGATAACGCGATGAAGCGTCTTGAAGAGGAAAATCCAGAACTGGAAGGCATATTGCCGCGAATTTACCAAGGTTCGAACTTACCGCCTGAAAACGTGGCGGGATTAATCGAAATTTTTTCTCGTGATGTATTTAGCGCCAATACGGATGACAGTGTAGATATATTGGGCCGTACATATGAGTATTTTATTAGTTCTTTTGCTGCTTCTGAAGGCAACAGAGGCGGAGAATTCTTTACGCCATCCAGTATCGTTAAGTTGCTTGTTGCTATGCTGGAGCCGAAAAGCGGGATTGTGTTTGATCCTGCGTGCGGCAGCGGTGGGATGTTTATACAAAGTGAAGAATATGCTCCAAACAAACACGCTCTTTCGTTTTACGGGCAAGAAAATGTAGTAACGACCGTACGTCTTGGAAAAATGAACGTTTTGTTGCATGGCATCAATGCAGAAATTCGCTTAGGAGACTCGCTGTTAAACGATCAGTTCCCTGATTTAAAGGCCGATTACGTGATTGCCAATCCGCCGTTTAACCAAAAAGACTGGGGAGCAGACCGTTTATCAAAAAATGACCCACGCTTAATCGGACCAGTCACAAACAGCAATGCGAACTATATGTGGATGCAGCACTTCCTATATCATTTAAATGATACAGGTACCGCAGGATTTGTCATGGCAAACGGAGCGATGACAACGAATGTGAAAGAGGAGAAAGAAGTTCGTCAAAAATTAGTGGATGAAGGATATATTGACTGCATTGTTCAATTGCCTGAAAAACTGTTCTTTACCACAGGCATTCCATGTTGCTTATTCTTTTTAAGCAAAAACCGTGACGGCAAAAACGGCTATCGGGCGCGAAAAAATGAAATTTTGTTTATCGATGCCCGTAAAATGGGAACGCTCGTTAGTCGTAAGCAAAAAGCGTTGTCTAAAGAGGAAATTGATAAAATCGCAGCCGTTTATCGTGCCTATAAATACGAAGGGGCAGAAGGATACGAAGACGTTGTTGGATTCTGTAAAGTTGCAACAATTGAAGAAGTTCGGGCAAATGACTACAAATTAACGCCGGGCATTTATGTTGGGACGGAAGTATCCAATGAAGACGATGTACCGTTTGAAGAAAAAATGGCTGAATTAACTCAGCGTCTTTTAGAACAGTTTGAAGAATCGAATCGCCTTCAAGAAAAGATTAAGAAAGACTTGGAGGAATTACTGTGAGTAATTGGATTAAAGTGAAATTAGGAGATATTGTTGAACTAAAAAGAGAGTCATATCAACCCAAACCTGATGAGGTTTTACCTTATATTGGGTTAGAACATATAGGTCAAGGAACATTACGGTTAATCAGTGTTGGAAAATCAAATGAAGTAACGAGTACAAAAAGTTATTTCTCAAAGGGAGATATTTTATTTGGGAAATTACGCCCATATTTTCGCAAAGTAGTAAGACCTAAATTCAATGGCGTATGTTCAACCGATATTCTTGTATTAACAAGTAAAAATCCTAGGAAGTTCAATCAAACTTTCTTGTTTTATCTAATGGCTTCACAAGAGATGATTGATCTTGCTACAGCTTCTTCAAGTGGTACAAAAATGCCAAGAGCTGATTGGAAAGTGCTTCAGAATCTAGAGATAAGTATACCTGAAGATGTCAATGAACAGGAAAGAATAGGTAAGATACTCGAAACAATAGACGATAAAATCGATATTAATATTCGGATGAACAAAACTCTCGAAGAAATGGCCATGACGCTTTACAAGCATTGGTTTGTTGATTTTGGACCGTTTCAAGACGGGGAGTTTGTGGAGTCGGAATTAGGAGTTATCCCAAATAATTGGAAAATTGGTCAAGTTAAAGATTTGGCAAAAGTATTAAGTGGTAAACGTCCTAAGGTTAAAGATATAGGTGAATACCCTATATTTGGGGGAGGGGGGCCTATGGGAGTTACAAATGAATATTTGTATAATGAACCTATATTTATTACTGGTCGTGTAGGGACAATTGGCAAGGTATTTAGAGTTTCAAAACCATGTTGGCCTTCTGACAATTCTCTGGTTTTAATCCCCTTAAAAGCATATTACTATAGTTTTTTATATGCTGTTCTTAAAAATATAGATTTTTCTCTAATAACAGGTGGTTCGACTCAACCATTAATAACACAAACAAGTTTAAAGTCTATAAAAGTAATAATACCACCTGAGGAAACTATAGAACAATATAATAAACAAGTGTTAACATATTACAGTTTAATAGATAAAAATGATAACATTAATAAACAACTTAGTGAAATAAGAGATTATCTCCTCCCTCGCCTTTTATCAGGTGAAATTGATGTATCAAAAGCAGAAAAACAAGTAGAAGAAGTACTTTAAATTGGATATAAATTCGACTAGGAGGTGCAAGCAGCATGGCAACGAGACCTCTAGGTGAAACGGAATTTGAAGAGACGACGATTGAACGTTTAAAACGGTTAGGTTATGACTATCTTCATGCGCAGGAATTGTTTCAGCGCGGAGAGCGGGACAGTCTTCACGAGGTAGTTCTTTACGGTCGGTTGGAAGCCTTCTTAAAGAAGGCTTATCCGGCCATACCGGAACAAGAAATCAAAAGGCTTGCTCAAATTTTGACGGCGCCGGATGGGGTAAAACTGATCAACCGAAATATGCATTTTCACCAAATGTTGACGAAAGGACTTGAGTTCTCTTATGAGGTAAACGATGAAACGTACACGCCTCATGTTTTCCCGATTGACTGGGAACATCCGGAGAACAATGACTTTTTAGTGGTTAATCAATTGCCGATTGAAGGGCGCATGTCCCGCCGGCCAGATATCGTTATATATATTAACGGTTTGCCGCTGATTGTGTTTGAGTTGAAAAATCCGAACAACGAGCAGGCGACTGTTTATGATGCATATACCCAAATTCAAAACTATACATATGATATTTCGCAATTATTTAACTACAACGCTTTTGTTGTTATTTCCGATAACGTGGAAACGAAGCATGGGATGCCGTTTGCCGATTACGATTTCTTTGCCTCATGGAAATCGATTGATGGGCGAAATGTCGATAACAACCGTGCTAATACGATGCGCACGCTGATTGAAGGATTATTTCCAAAAGACCGTCTGCTAAATTATATTCGTAATTTTATTGTCTTTTTGGAGGAAGGAAGCAAAATTACAAAAATCGGCGCGAAATATCACCAATTTTTTGGCGTAAACTTCGCTGTCAATGAAGCGATCCGTGCGACGCGGCCTGACGGAGACCGGAAAATCGGGGTAATGTATCATACAACGGGTTCGGGCAAATCGCTAAGCATGTTATTTTTCGCAGGAATTTTGTCTCGCCATCCGGAAATGGAAAATCCATCAATTGTCATTCAAGTGGACCGTAATGACTTAGACGAACAGTTGCATGATACGTTTGTGCAAGGGAAATCATACATCGGCCATGTGCATCACGCGGAGAATACCGAACAGCTGCGGACATTACTGAGAGGAGAAGCGGGACAAATTATTTTCTCCACTATTGAAAAATTCCGTAAAAAAGAAGGAGAAACCCGACACCCTGTTTTATCGGAAAGACGAAACATTGTTGTGATTGCCGATGAAGCACATCGCACCCAAGCCGGTTTTGCGGGCGGATTTGCCGCTCAGTTGCGTTATGCTTTGCCGAACGCTTCCTATATTGGGTTTACAGGAACCCCGGTCGATTTTGTTGATAACAATACAGAAGAAATTTTTGGACATATTATCCACCGCTACGATATGGCTCAGGCGGTCGAAGACAAAGCGACATTGCCCATTTACTATGAGAGCCGCCTAATTCCGCTTGATTTATCCGCTGGGGACATTGATGAAAAATACAGAAAAATTATCGAAGAAGCAGGGGGAGACGATGAAGAGTCAGAGAGCTATAAAAGAAAATGGGCCGCTCTGGAAAAAGTCGTCGGTACTCCAAAACGGCTCCGTCGTTTAGCCAAAGATATCGTATCACATTTTAACCAAGTCGCCAATCCATTTCAAAAAGCGATGATTGTCTGCATGAGCCGGCGAATTGCGGTTGATTTGTATAATTATCTAAGAGAGATTCCAGAATGCCCTCCTGTTGAAGTGATTATGACAGGAGATGTATCAAAGGATCCTAAAGAGTGGCGAGAGGTTCAGCCGGGAAGCAAATATGCGCATATTAAATCGAAAAAAGAGCAAGAAGAAGTGAAAGCCAAACTTCGTGACCCAGAAGACCCTTTGAAATTTGTCATTGTCGTCGATATGTGGCTGACAGGAATGGACGCCAAACCGCTTTCTTACCTTTATGTCGATAAGCCAATGAAAGGCCACAACCTGATGCAGGCCATTGCCCGTGTAAACCGTGTGTTTCCGGGAAAAGAAGGCGGTGTCGTCGTTGATTATATTGGCATCGCCACTTCCCTGAAAGAAGCAACTCATAAATATACGCAAAGCGGCGGAACGGGAAGTCCTACTTATGATATTTCCGAGGCCGTTAACATCTTTATGAATCATCTGGAGACAGTAAGGGGATTTATTCCAAGCGATATTGATGTTCAAAACTGGCGGGCAAAACCAAAGATAGAGCGCGAAGACTTCATTGCAGATCTTGTTAACATGCTTTTAAATCGAGATCCCGAGGAATATATCCAAGCAGCTACCAAACTAGAAAAATCATATCAGTTGGTGAAGCATCAGCCGGAAGTGCTTGAACTTGCAGATGAGGTTATGCTTTATTTAATGATGAAAGCACAGCTTCGCAAACATTTACGCCCGTCAACTGGGGGATCTAAGGAAAACAAAACATTAGAAGAGCGATTATCAGAACTTATTGACAATAGTCTATTAGCGAAAGAAACGGTTGACATTTTCCAAATAGCAGGAATTGAACGTCCAGATATCAGCATATTGGATGATGCATTCTTGGCAGATTTAACGAAAAAAGAGCATGTAGACTTGCGCTTAAAGTTGCTGAAAAAACTTTTAGAGGACCAAATTAAAGTGACATTTAGCCAAGGAAGCCCACAGTCAAAGGCGTTAAGCGAACTTCTAGAGAAAACGTTAAGGGATTATCATAATCGTGTCATTCAGGCTGCCGATGTGGTCAGGGTTATGATTAACATGCGCAAAGAAATGGAAGAGGAAATACGCAAGCGACACGATTTGGGGTTGTCAGAGGAAGAAATTGAATTTTACAAAGCGATTACTGCTATGGAGCAGGAAGCGTTCTCAAACGAGTTTCTTGCTAGTCTAATCCATAAGGTGGTCAAAGCCTTAAAGAAACAATTAGCCGTAGACTGGACAAGTCCTCACCGTCGAGATGTTTACGCTAAAGTGAAATTAGCCGTCAAGCAAGTACTCATGAAAGAAAAAATTACCGGCCAACAATTGCAATTCTTAACAAACAAATTCATGGAACAAGCCGAACAACAATATAAAAACTGGCCAATGAATGCGTAACAACTAAAACAGATGTCTCTTATAGGGGCATCTGTTTTTGTATAAAATGGTTATGAAGGAAGAAGAAATGCATGCAAATAGGATTAGATAGAGAAATTATTAAAAATCTTACAAGGATAGTAGAGTCGCTTTCACCATTGAGTGAAATGCTTCGGGAGCAGACAGAATTAATAACGTGAATCAATCTTTTCTCAAACATAAGCCGGCAGTTCAATTCGGTATTTTATCAATCTGAACTGTCAAATGCCTTTAATACATTAGCCTCGGAATGGTCAAGTCCAAATTATTGTGTAAAATTCCATTGCCAGTACAGTAGACTTGGATTACGGGAAAATAAAATCGCTTTTTACCGTTTTGTTTTTACACAATTTCGCGGACTTGATCCTCGGAATTGAGGAAAACACAATTACATATACAATCTGTTGCTCCATCCTTAGAATCAATTAGTACGTTAAGGAACGGTTTTGCTGGTGAACTGATTCTATGCAAACTGTTTTAGATAGTGTTAAACAATTAAGTTTATCATTAAGCAAAATCTACACTAGTATCGATAGTCCGATTGCAGAACTCCAAAGAACAATTAATCAAACATTAGATAAGATTAACCTGTCACCGACGATAAAAGCATTAGAACAATGGCAGGTTCAATTTAAAGAATTGCAAAAAATAAATTTTCCAAAGGTTGGCCCGGGTTAGACAATTACTAGGCAAACAAATTGCTCACCAGCCCTTGATACATAAGGGTTGATGAGCGATTAGGCATACTTCACGCGTGTATCTATGAGTGATGCTGGATATGTAGGATTCTTAGAAGCAGATCCAACGCCTGCAGCCACAAAGTTTTGGCGATGCTTTAAAGTGAGTTTCGCATGCTGATTTATATGTTCTTACGTTATAACTCATAAACACCGATATTAAAAGGACTAATTTACGAAGCGTGTGCCTACGAAAATCAACGTATTTTCTAGTGTATAGACCTTAAATCCTTTGATATAAAAGGCTTTTTCTAAATTGTGCTTGCCTAAAATTGGACTTCAAACTGTCGAACTCGGAGTACAGAAAATATGTAAAAATCGCTTTTCGGTACGGAATTTTTGTAAAAACCTCTTTTCTGGTACGGGATTTTTGTAAAAAAAGAAGGGGTCTGGTACGGAAAATGTGTAAAAAACCCTTTTCGGTACGGAATTTTTGTAAAAACCTCTTTTCTGGTACGGATTTTTTGTAAAAAACTCCTTTCTGGTACGGGATTTTTGTAAAAAAAGAAGAGGCCTAGTACGGAAAATGTGTAAAAAACCACTTTCCACCTATTCCTCCCGCTCCCATTCCTGTTTGCAATCCGGACATTGCCATTTGATTACACGATCTTTTTCCAAACTGGAAATGCCAATTTTTCTGCTAAAGTGGGTGGCATTGCCATAATGCTTTTGCAGTTCTTTTGGAATCGGATCTCCTTGCAAATTAGCGCCGCAGTAGGGGCAGAATTCTTTGCTATCCTCCATTTTCCTCTTCTCCTTTCTTATCTGGTCTATTTATTCGATTATATTTTTCTCTTGGGTGTATTCGTACTTCTTCCCGTTTCCTTTTCATTTCATTACCAAATATACGGATGAGCGAAATAATAAGTTTCTTTTGCTTGCCTGTATTTGAATTCTCTATCTGGACGGCCATTATTTTATCTACCCAGTCTTCACTTTTTGTTGAGTAGATTTGTTATTTTACAGGGAGAAATTCGATGAAATGGGTTAAAAAGGGGCAAAGTGTAAGATAGAATAATAATAGATAATCGATTTTATTTTCTTTTCCTTTTACAAATTAATATAACAGAAGGCCTTTTTGGTCCAGAGAAATGGTGAAAAATCATCGGCAAGGATGTATGACGAAAACAGTCGTTGGCATTCTTGCCGATGTTTTTTATTTATCAACATTTTTGATGGAGGGATTATTTATGAATCAGTATTATGTCGTTCTTAGAACAAAAGAGAAAGACGAATTAATGGATGTCGTGGGGGCTTTGTCATTAGAGGAAGCATGGGCAATTGCCAGAATACGTTATGAAGAAAGAATGCGTGAGGGAGATAGTCTGTTTGTTTTTCCAGCGATAGGACCTCTTGCATTTGATGAGAATAATCGATTTGTTAGCAACAGCGGAGGGAATATGAAAATTATGATGAAGTTCTAAAGAAAACAAAGATGACTCCCGTTGAAGTGCAGTTCAACGGGGGTCATTTTTTTTCGTTTCTTTTCATGGTACCGAACAATAGATCCCCATGGCCATCGAATCAAATCTACATCTTCTTCATCATGATTGCATCGCATTCGCCACTGTTAGACGTAACGACTCATCTTATCGATGTTTAGAACAGATTTTATCAAAAACGGATCAATCAGTCCGATTTGCATTAAAACCGAAAGTTGAAACAGAAGATATTCAACTATTACAAAATGATCATCCGTTATATAAATTAGCTTTGGAACTTGGGGGTACAGAAACGCAAAAAGCCACTATACCGGTGGCAATAGTAAAAGCAAATGTTCTGGAACGTATCCAAATAGAATTAGACCAAATTAATGTTGTAGATGGAACAGGCAAGAATTAGAACAGTCACTTATTCTTTTAGGTAAGCGAGAATCTGATGATTGGATAGAAATAGATCTCTATCTTTTATTTAATGGGGATTTTGAATATATAAGTACAGGTATAGAAGACCCTTCGTTTAAACGTGAAACGATCATACACGCATGAAAAATCCTGTAGGGTGTACAGTTAAAACATGATGAATGCTTGAACAAAAAGTGTATTTATTTGCGGAAATCTATAGTTTTCATTAGCTTGGTATGGGATTTATGTAAAAACTATTATTTTGGTACGGGAATTTTGTAAAAGCTCAGTACGGGATTTAAGTAAAAACTGTGGTCTCAGTGCGGAATTTTTCTCGGTACGGGATTTATGTAAAAAGATTTGATTTAGTACGGGAAATATGTAAAAAATAAAAATTACTATGATGAATGATTAACCGGTATCAATTTGATACTGGTTTTTTTATTATCAAATAATGTTATATCCATCCGAAAAATGTAATTTATTTTATTAAAAAATTTGGGTCAAATTAGGAGTCGGGATATAGTAATACTCGTCTGGATAGGTCATTCTTCTAAATTTTAGAACACTTGATCTGAAGCCATTTTTAAACTATTAGGTATATGAAGTTGTTCATACAGTTAACTGGGTAGGTTTTAATGTACCCAGTTAACCCTATGAATCTGTGGCTCAATGTTAAATATTTTAGCTTTTCGTTTGAGCCGAATGGAAAAAATGCACTTTTAAATCGCTCAATAAAAGAAAGGTTGCATGACGGCCAATACTATTTCGATAAGTGCTGGGTTGGATGCGCTTTAAATCGGCACGTCGTTACTTTCATTCGTAACGAATATTCGTATCTTTTATTTGTATCGAATGGAAATAAACGAATGGCAATGATGCAATATCATTGCGATATTAAGCGGGGCAACCCATATTCGTTTCTAAAAACAGAAAATGGGGATAAAAGGATTTGATAATGAACTTGAAAATGTATTCGTAACGATTGATAGATACGTATATTCGTTTCGATAGGGCATTGTAAAATCGTCGATCGGTTTCCTATTGAAAAATTGCATTTATTTGTAAGGCCATCGGTTAAGTATAGATTGATCAAAGCATCATGATAAATTCCGAATACATTCTTTTCGGAATCCGTAGCACATCTGAAATTATATGGTTATAAATTGCCACAAATATTCTGCAAAAGTTATTAGAATTTAGCACAAGTGAAGTTATAATGTTTAAAAAAATCGGAGGTGATTTAAATGAAATTAATAGAAGCATTAGAACAATTAAACAACGGAAAATCGTTGGCAGAGGTTGCAACTATGGCAGGAATAAATGAAAAAGACTTAGAAAGAAAACTGGCAAATGCAGCAATTGAATTTGATCAAGAAGAAAATGAATATAAATATAAAGGTATTGCACCAGAAGAATCATTGAGTAGAGATGTAAAAAGTAGAATCGTCGTTTTATTAGTTGATAAACCCTTTGTAAAAAAGAAACAAGAAAATCGAACGCCAATAAACGTTGAAGAGAATTTCGATTTGGAATATAAAATGTTCAAAGATTACTTAAAAGTAGATCATTCGTTGTTAAAAGAGAAGAAAACCTTTTTCTTAACAGAAGAAATGTATAACACAATAAAAAATCTAAGTGTAGAAAAATCATTTAAAATAAATGCACTAGTAAATGTTTTGCTGGAAAGAGGGTTGGAATATTACAAGGTTGATTTAAAAGAAAAGGATGGCTGACTATTGGTAATATTTCTGTTTTAAATTTACTGCCTGAAATAACAGCATGAACATAACTAACTGGTTTATGTTTCATGCTGTTTATTTTTTAATCTTCTATTTTTCTTATGCCTACTAATTTTGAATATAGGCGATAAGAAATCGATAGACAACAATTAGGTATAGTTGAACAACATCGTCTTTCAATTTTTTTCGTTCTTCTATTTCTTCTTCCGTCAGGATTTCTTGTAATTCCAGTTCTTTGGCCATAGCTATGTATTCTTCGTATAGTTCGATTAATGTTTCTTTCTCGGCTTCCATGCCTTCGACATATTTGGATTCTGGTATGCTATTGACCTCTAACCACTCGGCTATCCGATTCAAGTTCCACTTTTTGTTAGCAACCAGCTTCGTGGCAAAATACATATCCTATCCGCAACGCAAAATACATATCCATTTAAAACTCCAAAAAAGATGCCGCAGTAATATATGCTGTCCGCTTGTTCCCATCCACAAAATACTGATTGTGGTTAAAGTATGCATATATACAGCAGCTTTTTTTAATAAACCCGGTTTGTACCCAAGGCTGTCGATGAGATTTGGCTCATGTTCTCCCGACAAACCTCCGAATGTTTTTAAGGCCATATCATGGAACATTCGGATATGTTTCGGCTCTAAAGGTTCAATGCTCAATTTTTACTCAACCTCTTTAAACCTTTGAGGTTTCTGCGAATGACTTTGGCAGCAACTTTTTGAAGCCTTACATCTTTTTCATTTTTTCCAGTAGCTTTTTTCATTTCATCCTCCTGAATGATTGCGACTTGTTGCAACATATATATGCCCTCTTTCTCGTTATTATTGCTTATCATAGCATATATTTATCTCATTTAACAGAAAAAAAGAAGGAGCTACATACTAATTTAGCTCCGATGCATTTTCAACGTGATCTTTCTCAATTTCAATGGTCAAGTCCTAATTATTGTGTAAATTCCCCTTTGATAGAAAACATGGACCTGATAACTTGACGTATAGTATAGGTGAGTCCGGTAAACGTCCCTGACGGTCGTCTTCCCGGACAAACGATCATGTTGTCAAGGAATCAATGCGTCAAGGAGCTTTCAGGCATATCCTCGTTTCGCTCTGGTATTCCACGTTCTCCTTGACACGTCAAAGGGGTGAGCCGTTATCCCACTCTTTTCATCGCCGGAGTCTCTTGATTCATCGAGCGGGCTTCTTGTTCTTTTGTTTTCTGTCACTGCCAATAGTCAGACAATCTAAACCCTTCTTCGGGGATTTGATTCAGAACTTGTTCGAGCAGCTTAGTCAATCCTTTATCTTTCAGCAATAGCCCGTGCAAAAGTTCATCATTTACAGGAATATGATATTGAGCCAGCGTTGCATTCCTCCTTATGTTTGGGGTTCACTGTTTATTTGACCAAAGGGGAAGCAACGTGGCTCTTTTTTCTATTCCTTTTTTACACAATTATACGGACTTAACTTAGGAACCCACATACTACACACCGAAGAAAAATCTGCACAAGAGGCACTTTAACACAATTAATTTATTTCATTTTATTAACTTTCTTAAATAGAAAAACCTTGAAATATCGCGTATTTTCAAGACGCATTTTAATCGATTTAACCATTTTACGTATTTAACTCACTTGTTTTTCCCCTTTCTATTTTGACAGGATTATACCCAGAATTGTACCCACATAATCACATTCTATAATTTACATAATGATTTCTGAGTAAACTTACAATTCATACGGATAATAATAAAAATATACAAAATGTAACATTTTTCGCCAAAAAATGATAAAATTCAAGAATAAGGTCATTTGATCTTCTTCTTTTTAGCTTAATTGGGGAAGGGGAGATTTGATGTATATATCTAAATTAGTAATAGAAGGATATCGTTGTTTTAATGAAAAAACCGAAATACCTTTAAATGAAGGACTTACAGTTATCTTGGGTGAAAACGGAAGTGGCAAGTCGGCTATTATTGATGCAATACGATTAATCTTAAATGAAGACGAGTTTGATAATGTTAAAATTACTGAAAAAGAGTTTTGGCACTCAATTGGTAATACTAAGAATGAGATAAGGTCTAATTTTACGATTGACCTAATCTTCTCGGGTCTCAACGAAAAGGAACAATTAGCTTATTTACCTTGGTTAAACCCGAACGATTTATGTTCGGCATCTTTACATTTAAAAGTGCAAAATAAGACTAATTCTAGAAATCAATATAAGAGGGAATTATGGGGAGGTAATTCCTCAAGTAGTATATTCGAGTGGGATACATATAATTCAATTCAATGCACATATTTACCGCCATTGCGTGACGCAGAACAACGCCTTAGAGCTGTTAGAGGATCACGTTTAGCTCGCTTAATAACTAAAATGGAGTCAAAAAATAACGCAAGAGAGCGTTTAGAAGATATAGTTAAACAAAATAACAAAGAATTATTAAAAGATGAGCTGATCGTAAAAGCAAAGGATAATATTAAAAATCGACTAATAGAATCTTTGGGAGAACAATTGGCTCAAGATATTAGCGTTTCTTTTTCGGAAACTCGATTCGAGAGAATCATTGAAAATTTAAAACTGTTATTCTATCCGCTTCTTGATAATGAAGTGAGTGTAGAAGAGTTTCGGGAGTTATCAGAAAATAGTCTTGGATATAACAACTTAATTTATTTAGCAACTGTATTAGCGGAATTAGAGCAAACAGAAGAAAATGAGTTATCTACTCGCATTCTTCTGATAGAGGAACCCGAGGCACATTTACATCCACAACTACAGACAAAATTACTTGAATATATAGAAAAACAAGCTCGAATAAGTGGTGTTCAAGTTATTGTCACTACCCATTCACCAATAATAGCTTCTTCTGTTGACTTAAATAATATTTTAGTTGTTAAAAGAACAGATTTTAATAACAGTCCTACGATTGTTCCATTAAAGAATGTAGGATTAACTCCAAAACAGAAATTTTTCTTGCAACGTTGGATGGATATTACTAAATCAACTTTATTGTTTGCTAGAGGTGTGATTCTTGTTGAAGGGATAGCGGAAGGACTAGTTATTCCAGAGTTGGCTAAAAGAGTATTACATAAATATTTGAATTCAAAGAAAAAAATATCCGATTACTCTTTAGAAGAATATAGCGTTTCCGTAATAAATATGGGTGGTATTTATTTCGAGTCATTCTTTCAACTATTTATGAATGCAGAAGAACAAGGAAAAGGTATACCAATTAGATGTGCAGGTATAACAGATTGTGATCCTAAAGAAAGTGACACTCCTTATGTTGGAAATGAGTGCGAATGTAATAATCCGGCATTAAAACTACAGATGATACTGAAAGATAACAAATATTGCCGCTTATACAGTAATTCTAAAACTTTTGAATATGACTTGGCTCTATGCGGAAACAACTTTTTGGTAATGGTTGATACCTTCCTTGAAATTTTAGAAACAGATGGATCTATCAGAGAAGACTTTGAAAAATATAAAAAGGAATTTATCAGAAAAACTGATAGTGAAAAAGCTAAAATAGCAAAATGCTTATTAGATAGAATAGATAACCCTAAATTATGCGGTAAGGGTTTATTTGCTCAACACTTAGCTTATAAACTTGCCAATGAGGAAATAGAATTTACAGTTCCTAATTATATCGAGAAAGCTATTCTTTGGGCTTGCAATCTAAATGAAAGGAGTGAAAGTAATGTACCAACAAGTTCTGGAAATTAAACCCATAAATAAATTAGATTTAATTTATTCGGTGTTAAATAACGAAGATATAAAACGTCTTTCCCCAGAGCAAGCTACTTTTATTTTACATCCAATTAATCGGGATTGTTTTTTAAGCGCTTGCCCGGGCAGTGGAAAAACGCATTCGGTTGGCATCAAAATAGCATATGAAATTCAAAATTGGATTTCCAAGATAAGTGGTATAGCTGTTCTCTCATTTACGAAAAATGCTGCGGAAGAAATCAAAAATCGTGCTAATCGCTTTTTGGGAAATTTGAATGTAAGTCATCCTCATTTCGTTGGTACGATTGATAGTTGGCTCCATTCCTATATTTTCCACCCTTTTGGTTCTGTAGTAACTAGGTATAAGGGAGCTGAAGGGGATGTTTCACATAAATTAATACAGGATGGTAATCATGGTACATGGTTAAAAAATTTTAGTACCAATAAAATTTCTATACTAGATTACACTATTGATATGAATGAAAATCCTACAGTTTGTGATGAAAAGAAAAAAATCGAAAATGATCCCTTAACTATTAGTACTCTATTAAACAAAAAGAAACAGTTTGCAGAAAAAGGTTTTGTAACCTATGCAGACATAGAATATTGGTGTTACAAGCTTTTGCAACAAAGAGGGGATATTCTTGATTTAATTGCTAAAAGATTTCCCTATATTTTTATTGATGAGTGTCAGGATTTATCTGAAATTCAGCTTGGTATTTTAAGTTTATTAAAACAGGCAGGGGTAACTATTCATTTAATCGGTGATTTAGATCAAGCAATTTACGGATTTAGAAAGGTCTATCCGGAAAAAGTGATTGAGAAAATAGATGAATGGAAAATGGAACGTTTACAATTAACCATTAATCACAGAAGTGTCCAGCAAATTTGTAATGTTGTTGCTAAACTAGGTGGAAAGCAACAAATTATAGGAACCCGGTCAAGTCTTAATCAATCTTGTTTACTTTGGGTTTATGATAAAAAAAATGATCTATATCAACTTCAAGAAGCATTTATCAACTTATTAGACAAAAGGAATTTAAATGTCAAAGATGCGATTATTATTGCTAGAGGATCCTCGACAATTAGGCAAATTAAAGGTTACCCAAAGGATACAAAACTAGACAAAGCTAAAAATCATATTGTATACAAAATTGCATCCGCTATTACTCACTGGAGTTCAGCTAATTTTAAAGACAAAAATGTCGCATTAGAATTATTTAGTCAAGCCATTATCGACTTAGCGTATGCCGGAAAAGGTAAATCAGGAATTATTACAACCCCTTTTTCTTACAACCCAATAGATTGGCGTATAAAACTTGGAACTTATCTCGAGAAGATTGCTAGTAAAAGTGATTTTATAGTTAAAGAAACTTCTAAACAAATATGGAAAAATTGGGTTAAAGATATTCTTAAAAGTGAATTTAAGAATATTTGGGATGAACTTAAAGATGTTGAATACTCATTTGAGAAAATTGTCAGAAGATTAAGATCTCCTGAAGGATTGTCAGATATTCCTATGTCTAAAAAATTTTTAATGGGTGAAAAAAAGATCGAAATTAAAGTAAAAGTAGATACGATACATAAAGTAAAAGGAGAAACTTACAGGGCCGCTCTTGTAGTTTCTTCACCAACTAAAAAATCTGATGGTGGACATTTCACACAATGGTTACAGAAAGGTACAGAAGCAAGCCGCTTTGCTTATGTAGCATGTTCAAGACCACAAGATTTATTAGTTTTAGCTATTCCAGAGTACAGCGAAGAGATATTAAACTTAGGATTTTATTTAGATGACATGAAGGAATATATCTCTGTGTAAAATGATAAGCAATTTTCAACTATTATAACTATCTCAAATAAATTTCCAAATATAACCAATTAATGTTTAGGATGTCTAGCAAAATTCCACCACCTAAAAAAGCAAGAGTTATTGGAAGTAAGTTTAATTCAAAAAGTGAAAAATAACCTAAGGATGGTTCACCAAACTGTTATTAAAAGCCATCATCTATTAAAAAAGCGCGAAGGAATATTTGAGATACTTTCTAGTCTGTATAGAGATGAAAAATATCAATCGTTTATAAACTTGTCTGTTATTCAAGTCGAAGGTTTATTTTACGATTTCTGTTTAATTCTTAATGATGAAATCGAATTTGATAATCTTGGAACACTTATTTAGTGTGAAAGCCGAAAAAGTATTTTCAACAAATCGTGCATTGTGGTTATCTATGTATCCTTATTTTGCATTTGAAGCTCCAATCTTTAGAAACAAAATTACCCATAATGGTCTTTGGGATCCAGACGATATTAAAAACTTTGCTAATGAATTGATTTATGATTTATTTGCAATAATTAGTGCAATAAAGTTTACACCAAAATTACCTTATAATCAGCTTGGAGTTATTTTATCTTTGCGTCAAGAGATTAAGAAACTTGAATTATCATACGAGGATTATTCAACAGTTTTATTTTCGCTATTTAGTGGAAACCAAGGAAGAAATCTTGGAAAAGAAATTTTTGATATATTAAAACGAAGAGAAGAAAAAAAGGAAGTATTAGAGTTTTACTCAATACCTATCTCAGAATTTGTAAGCACCAATCTATATGAAGAGTGTTGCAGACTTACGCGAGTTATATACGATGAAAAATTATGGGAATTAATAATTAAACAGTTATCTTCGATTACAAAACATGAACCCGACAAGCCATATGATTTTGTAGACTTTGCAGAAATGATAGTAAATAGTTATATTGATGAATTTGAAAAAGATAGTAGATTAAAGGAAAAATGTATTTTAATAAAAAAGGAATTAAAAAAATTTTACTGATGAGTTTAATAAGCTTATAAATTAGAGAAGTCTTGAATTGTTTTCAACAACTAGTCAATATTTTAGAGTTGCAAGAAGAAGGGGAAAGAAAATGAGTCAAATTATTGATACTTTAGGCGAATTAGCTGCTAAGCAAAAATTGGTCCCATTTATGGGTGCTGGCTGTTCTGCTTCTATGCTACCAGATTGGGATTCTCTAGTCAGCGAGATGGCCGAGCAGTTAGGACTAACGTCTATTACGAATCATTTTGAAATTGCTCAAAAATATGTGGATACGTTCGGAAGGGATAAATTTTGTGAGTTTTTGAAGAGTAAATTAGAAATTTCGGAATTTGATGATGAAAAAGGATATGTCCATTTAACAATAATGAATATGGGTGTTCCCGTTATTTACACTACAAACCAAGATAATGTGATGGAAAAAGCGTTTGAGAAGTATGGAAGGAAATACAGGACTATCATTCATTTAAAGGATTTTGCTGAAGCGAAATTGTCAGAACAGCTTTATATTAAGTTTCATGGGGATCTTAACTATCCTGAATCTATCGTATTCACACAAGAGGATTATCAAAAAAGAATGAGTGATCCGGAAAATGCATTTAACATCCGTTTACGAGCGGATCTATTAGCAAAAAATTTGTTATTTGTAGGCTATAGTTTTCGTGATATCAATATTCAACAAATGTTTGCTGAACTACAGAAAGCATTTTATGGAGAATTACCAACATCCTATATGATTGCATATAGATATAGTAATGAACTCCAATCATTGTGTGATCAATACGGAATTACATTGATAGATCCCATGAAGGAATGCCCTGAAGCTAAAAATCATATAGAAGCCTTCGAAACCTTTTTAAAATGTATGTTAGAAGAAACAAGGAGCAAAAAATTTGAAGATGGAATGGAAGAGTTTTTTACACCAATATCTTCAACACCTGTAAAAGTGGTAAGTAAGCAAGAAATAGATCTTTTAGAACAAACTATAAAAAAGAAACCTTTTTCTATAGGCATTAAATTATTTCGGGAAATTTGCGATTTATCAGATATTCCTTTAGATTATGAAAAGCGAATTGTCGAAGCTTTTACTGAACTAGCTAAGAAAGTGAAGACCGATGAAGATACCGATTCTTTGAATGCAGCAATCTTTAACTTAAAATTAAAGAATCCATTGAATAAACTTAGGATTTTGGCTGCACTTATGGCAACTGCTAATGTAAGAAGCCCAAAAAGTAAGTACGGTGGTGACCATTTCTTTGTTGGGATGCAAGGTGTTAGTAAAAGTACTTACATTGTTGTTGCAGCAAAAGCAATTGAATACGTCTATAGTTGGGGATGGAAACCAACACCTCCTCTTTCTTGGAATGTTAATCACTGGATTGAAAAAGGAGCAGATTTTAAGGCTTTACCAAAACAAATACAACAATACGTAATGTACTGGGTAGATAAAATGAGAAGAGATTGCAAAACAGTCGCAGAACATCCGATTAAAAGGCAACAAAGACTTCGAGATTATTCTTTAATTGACCCCTCAGTTAGTCTTACAGAAGATGAAACTAAATTACTGAGCGAGTTAATTAACCAAGAACTTTAACGTTTGTCTTTATAGAATATAGAAGAAGGGTCATTACGGCCACAGAAATAGTATTGTTCAATAATAAAATAAGGCGCAATTGTGGAACACAATCACACCTTTTAAACAGCTATTTAAAACACCGTCCAGCTTTAATTAAACGAGCGTTAAATACGCTATCCGTTACAGATGATTTATAAAAATATTTAGCTGAAAAAGAAACAAATCTATAAAATTTTGCAAAATAGTTGTTGACTTTTCATCATAATCTGATAAAATACAAAACAAATGAATAACTTAATATACGACAAGGGAAAACCCCAAGCTTTACAGCGCTACCTATGCGTATATACACGCATAAGAAGTAGCGGTGTTTGGCTTGGGGTTTTTTGTATTTTAAGCTCAATTATTTTTATACGGAGGTAATAGATCATGAGCAAGACAAATATTTCAGCTAAATCTACTTTAATTGAGGCTTTTAATGAATATGAAAAAAGCCAGTTTTGGTCAAAAAACACTAGACGTACCTACCGTAAAAATGTAATTTACATGTCAGAATATATGTTAAACCAAGGGTTAAATCCAGTGCTTGAGAATATCGATTATGAATTTGTGAAGATATGGGAAAATGATCAACGAAAACAAGGCTATAGTCCGAGAACGATAAAACAACATCAGGCAACGATGCAATCTATGTTTACGCATTATAACCGGCTCGGAGTTATTAACGGAAATCCATTCGCAGCATTAAAAATCACAGATTCTAATAAACAAAAACATCATTCGAGAGCATTAAATATCACCGAATTATACCAAGTTTACAAAGCTGCGTTTGAGTTGCAAGAAAGAGGTGTTAATGTATTAGTTCCAACCCTAATAGATATGTTTACTGCTCTCAGAGTCACATCGCTCGAAAAACTAACCGTTCGTTCAGTCTCTACTACTATGAACGGTCTAGTTTATGAGTTCGATCCCAAAAAAGATCGAGTAAAAGAAGATAAACTTCTTGACCAATATCTAGAGGAAGGGGATAAACACACTGACAATTCGCCAAACAGCAAAAACAAAGACTTCTTTATTCCATTACCACCTAAGCTCATGAAATTACTCACCCAATATATTGAACACATGGAACCAAATGATGCATTGTTATACGGCTTGAGAGGAAAGCCGCTCATTAACAAGCAGATGAATTATATAATCGATAAAGTATGTGAACATTTGGGATGGATAAAAGTAGAATATGAACAACCAGAGAATAAGGAAAATCATAATCATGCAAAAGAGAAGGGAAGAAGAAACAAAATCATCCGTAAAACAGAGAAGTATTTCACACCGCACGGATTACGATACACTCTTTCTACATTGTTTCATGAAATGGGGGTCTCAGATGATGCTATACGCTTTTTGCTTGGACACTCTAGATATGAGCTTGACGCTCTGCAGCATTATATTTTAAGCGATGCAAAGTATATTAAAGAAATTCGAGCGGCCCAAGTAATAATCGAAACTCTTTTTGAAACTGCTATGGAACTTGAATCTAATTATAATATCACGCTAGATTTAGAAGAAATTTTTGATGAAATTCCTAAAGTTTATTCGAATCAATTGAAAAACAAAAATTACATCAATCTGTTTAAAGAACATCTCGTAAAGTATGCATTTACAGCATTACAGCAAAAAATACTTAAAGAATCAGGGAATAATCATTCTGATTATTTTACATTTAAAGCACCAGAACTTTATAATCAGATTGCTATGGCGCAGCAAGGGTATTTTCCCCATGCTCCAATGCCTTATCAGCAAACTCATGGAATGCACTCAATGTCGTACGATCTCACGCATCCAGTGCCTTTGTATCCGCCAACTCATATTCACATGAAATAACTACCCGGCTAGGGTAGTTATTTCCGTACTAAGCAGGTTTTAAAATATGTTAAATGTTTCAATCGCTTTTTTCTTTTGCTCAAAGTCAACATGCGTGTATACTTGCGTCGTGACTAAACTTTCATGGCCGAGTAGTTCTTGTACGGTACGCAAATCAACATTTTCTTTATTTTCTTGTATCAACAAGGTAGCAAACGTATGCCGCAAATGATGGAGTGAGAACCGTTGAGGTGGCAGACCAGCTTTTTGTAAGATTTCCTTAAATATCTTATGTAAACCACGCGGGTTCAGTTTTTTGCCGTTTTTATTTAAAAATACCGGTTGGGAAGGATGGAGCTGATATTCCTCTAAACTTTCCATATAGCTTTTTATTAAAGGGACAACCATAGGATGAAGGGGGAGTAAGCGCTCTTTTTTTCCTTTCCCATAAATACGTATCGTGTTGTTCGATAAATCAATTTGTTCCCAAGTTAGTTCAACAATTTCAGATCTTCGCATACCCGTAGTGGCTAACAGTTTAAACAGAAGATGGTTTCGCATCGCCATTCGGCTATTGTCTTGCTCCAAAAAATGAAACAGTTTTCGTAGTTCAGACAAAGACATATAAGTCGGTAATTTGCTATCCGTTTTAGGAGTATCAATTCCAATCATAAAATCGTTGTCGATTAGATTTTCTTTGACACAGTATTTACTGAACGATTTCAAGCAAGAAATTCTCCGATAGATCGTTCGAGGCTTGACATTTTCTTTTGTAATTTGATGCTGGATGAAGCGACGAACATGCGTTTTTGTAATGTCATGAAGTTGTACAGAATAGCCGTGTTGAATTAAGAAGTTCTCGAAACATCTCAAATCATACGCATAACCATCAACGGTGTTAAGTGAATAGTTTTTTTCAATTTGCAAGTACAACACAAATTCATCAATGGCTTGTCGAAACAACATAAAAAACGCCTCCAGTTGATAATCAACGACCGATGATAATCGATAAAAAAATAATGATAATTCGTTTAAAAAATGATAATTCGTAGACACAAAAAATTATGAGGAACTTAGGTTAACAAGTTCCCGGATAATTGATTTTATGGGCACTTGAGGGAAGAAACCCTCCATTTGTGCGGAAATCATTAAGTTTACATAATATAAATTATAGGAAGTTATAAAGAATTTGTTTCACAAATTAAGTAAACTAGATATATTGAGACAAAAAATAAAAACGATGATTCAAATTTAACATTTAACTAACATGGATGTTTGCGTATGTTATTTGCCAGCAAATTAAAAGTACAAAACAAAGTATGTGATTTATCATGAACTATAAAAAACTTTGTTCTGGAATTTAGAAAATTACGAAGCGCAGGTTTACTTTTTTATTAACATCTTATTTTTTGCAGGCACTATCCATATCTGTATCTGTTACTGTTGTCTGTCTGTGAAAAATCATTATTATATTGAATTGAATTATATTGACGTCCTTGTGGTTTAATGCAATCGCTTTTTTACTTCTGAATAACTGGAAAATAATAGATTAAGCAATACAAACTGGAAATAATAATAAAACATGCAGCGGCTGCTTTTATGTCGGCGAACCACTGCATGTTACCAATTGTAATACATTATAAAGAAACACATCGTACCATCCTTCCGTTTTTGTTACGCAATATCTGTGTGACGATATAGAACTCCTTTGTATTGAACGCGGACTGGTACACCTTTTTCTCGTTTATATTTTCTCGTGAGCGCCTTCACTTTTGAAAAGGCTTCCATCATCCCAGATGCTAAAATGGTCTCTTCCCAAACGACTGGTTTCGTTTGATCTGTGTAAAAAGAAAAAATATACTGTTTCATATTTCTCACCTCCCCGTTCATAATTATAACCTAAATCTGTCTTAATTAAACATTTAAACTGTTACAATTATGTTAACATTTTCTGAAAAGCAGTTTAAACTTTCTAAATCTATATAGTATGATGGAAGTTACGCAAAAATGTCAAAACCGACACCTATTTTTGGTATCGGTTTTTCAGTTTGTATTGTTGCAAGACATTCACATACTCGTTTGCGATCATTTCTTTTTCCATGGACAACTGTTGTTGCAAGTAATCAATCACCGCTTGATCGTCCGCCAATCCCGCTGCGAACTGGCGTTTGATAAATCGTTCCGCCTCTTCTTGGCTGGAAAATTGTTTTTCTTTTTCCTCATAATAAACGAGACAATTTTCATTGTTTGGAAGGAAGAAAAACCATTGCCCTTGATTGTTGGTAAAAAAGAAGCCTTCTTTTTGTTTTTTCGTGTTCAGCTGGTTCTGCTCCGCATCATGATATACCGGCGGCAGCGGGAAAACGTCTGCCACGAAAAGCGGGAACGTTTTTTCATCGACAAAGCATCCGGACGCTTTTGGATGGCCTCCACCGCCAAACTGCTTTGCAAATTCAGCGACGTTTACCGTATCATGAATCGTGCGAAAGCCGATATGTTTCGTTCCCATGTTGACCATGGCGATTAAGTCTAAATGTGGGCATCGCTTGGATAAGGCATTTCCCAATTCAGACATATGCCGTTCGGCAAAGACGATGCCGACGCAGTAATCGCCAAACCAGCGCTGGACAAGCTGTTTTTGCTTCATACGGATATAGCGCTGAATTTTCTTTTCTTCCATATCTAAAATAAGTTCTTCCGTTTCTGTTAACGCAAAAGGGCCGCCTTCCGTTAACCGCTCGCTCATGCGATCCCAAAATTCATCCAAGCCTAAAATCGTCAGCAAATCGTTTAGCCGCTTTGCCCGCATGTTGCCTGTCTCTTCCCATTCCCACGTATCGTATTGGCGGACGAGTTCGACAAATTCATCGAGCGTTTCGTTTCGCTCAAGTTTTTGTGTGCGGATTAAATATTCATAAAACAGCGAGGTTGCGCACGTTTTTTTGCCTTGTTCATCTGTCGGTTGCACCCACCCCCACGGATACTTATTGAAATGGAGAGCGGTGACATGATGGTCGATGATTTGCACGTGCTTTCCCGCCTCAAACCGTTCCGCCAGCTTTTTTTCTACTTCTTCACTAACCGCCAAATCGGTAATAAAAATGCTTGCTTCGTTATGCTGTTCATCTTCGATAAATTGTTTCACTCGTTCGTCTAAATTGCGGTAGGAGCAAAAAGAGATATTTACTTGTTCAAACGCGATTTTCGCCAGCAGTCCGCATCCGATTCCGTCTAAATCGCCGTCCGTAAACAGTTTGATCATCGCCAATCCATCCTTTTTCATAAACTTTTGTACAATAGCTTTTTTAATAGCGGGAATAAAAAATCTGGAAGCTGTTCCACGTTTGGAACAACAATGCTATGTTTTCCGTAAATATTTTGAACCGTCTCTCTTTGCCCTTCGTCAATTTCCCCGTTGGCTAAAAAGACGTTAATCACTTCGATATGGTGTCTGCGCGCTTCTAATACAGCCTCATGCGTATCGATAATGCCGTTTTGTTCATAGCCAAGTGCCGCTGGTTCCCCGTCGGAAAACACCAATAAAAATTTTTGTTTTTCCGGCCGCTTCAAAAGTTGCTCCGTCATGACACGGATCGCAAATCCGTCGCGATTATCTTCTTGCGCCTCCAGCTGCATGATCGCTGGGCCGCTTTCTTTTTTTCGTGATTGCGCAAACGAAATCACCGTTTGAAAATAATTTGGCTGTTTCGTTTCTGTTGCCTCATTCGGATCTTCCCAAAATCCAACGATTTGATGGGGCACAAACAACGCTTTTAGCGCTTCATGAAACAGAATCACGCCACGTTTTGTTTCTTCCATTTTGTCATACATCGATGCCGAGCAATCGACTAACAGCGTAAAGACGGCGTCAATGCGGGAAGATGGCTGGTGTTTTTTGTAAAATAGGCGCGGCTGCTCGTCTGTCCATAGACGAAGCAGTTTTTTATGAAGACGGCCAAAATGTAAATCCGTTCGCGGAAGTGTTTTTTGATGTTCCAACGTTTTTTCGATCATCTGTTTTAATTTCTTTTGGTACGGCAAAATATCGGCTTTCTTTTGCTCATATTGAGCGATTTGTTGGGATGAAGGAGAAGCCGGAAAAAGAAAAATCGCTTCCGCGTACCGATTGTCTTTTCCGTAGCGATCTCCTTTTCCTGCTTGTTTGCTTTCTCGTTTTTGTTCATAGGCGCTTTGTTTTATATAATCGTTCCGATTTGATTTTCGTGCGGAGCCTTGTACAATCACAAACGCTTGATCTCCGTCTTCACCTTCGCGCCCTCCCTTTCCTAATAAATCAGTCCGTGAGCCTTGCTCAAGTTCGAAACGCAAGAAACTTTTCGTCATGTCGCTCGTTTCGCGATGCCATGTCGGCAATTCCTGCTCATGCACATCTTCGTCCCCGCCTTTTTCTTTATCCAAAATATCGCAATTATTAAGCGGGTCGGTTCGTTTTAAGTCTTCGAGCGTCATCCCTATTTTCTCCACGTTGTTATAACTTTGTTCTGGCAAATAAAAATATGTGTTTAACATATCGTTTGTTAGTATGTCATCAAGCGCTTCGGCAATCATCAGCGTGATGCGGGCCACTTCTTTCGTCGAAGCAGCGTCAAAAAACTGAGGGAGCGTCTGACGAAGCCAAGGCATCATCCGGTCGATTGGCTCATAAATAGTTGGAACGTCCTCTAGCGGTGAGTCGGATGTTAATAATAAATAGACAATAGAAAACAACGCATCTGTATACACGCTTCTTAGCAAATTGGCGTTCGCTTGGCTTTGAAAATAACGTCGGTATACAGCGCGGCGGATGCGAAACCACTTTTTCGTGCCAGGACGTTCTTTTTTGCAAATCTCTTCGAGGCGCAAATCTTCCGCTAGCGCAAATAGCTGCTTGGCAAAGCTAGGGATCGATATGTTTTTAATGTTGTCGAGAAATGCGGTGACTTCGGAAAAATCTGTATGGAAAAGCGTTCCGACTGCCCGCAAACAGACATCGCTTTTTAGGCCGTTTTCTTTTTCTTCTTTTGGGCGGTTGTCCCAAAAATGGCTGACATATAATTTTCGGTTTGGAAAGTCAACATAAGACTGAAAGCCAAACTCTATTTCCCAATCGCTATGTTTCGCCAGCGTTTTCGCTAAATCGGAAAGCTGCATAAACAAAAACGAATCAATCTTTTTATCGTTAAATTGGATAAACCGTTCCATATTATTGCATCCCTCATTCTTCGAACAACGTTTCCGCGATGTTGCGCACTGCCGCTTTTTCCCGATCATCTTCAAGCTTCTCGATAATTCCGCGCTGAATGGCGCGGAGCGGCGGCAAATATACGGCTAAATCGCACGTATCGATGAGCGCCCGAATCGAAGCGGCTTCTTCAGAAATGTGCCCATTTTTCACTTGTGTAATTAAATCAGCGGATAACGCGATGAAGCGGTCGATCAACGTTTCATCCGTTAATGTAGTTTGCGCAAGCAATACGGATTTTAACGTATCTCCTTGAATATACGGCACATCGATAACAATAAAACGGTTTTTTAACGCTTCGTTGAGCGGCACGGTGCCAACATACCCTTCGTTGATGGCAGCGATGACACCAAACGTTTCTTTTGCTTTAACGACTTCACCGGTGAATGGGTTGGTAATCATTTTGCGATAATCGAGGACACCGTTTAAAATCGGCAATGTTTCCGGTTTTGCCATGTTGATTTCGTCGATGTATAATAAATGCCCTTTTGTCATCGCTTGAATGACAGGACCCGGAACAAACTCGATTTCCGCTTTCCCGTCGCGGTTTTGGATCGTTTTAAAGCCGAGCAGTGCTTCTGCATCTAAGTCAACGGAGCAGTTCACACTATGCATCGGCTGACCGAATATAGATGACAGCGTTTCCGCTAGTTTCGTTTTTCCGGACCCTGTCGGCCCCTTTAGCAAAACGTTTTTCCCAAGCGCAAGCGCAATGATCGCATCATATATAATTGACTCATCAGAAGCGGTATAACCGCCTTTTCCGATAAGATGAGCGTCTTCATCGTGAGAAAATAGCTGGTTGCGATATTGAATCATTTGTTCAATTTTCTCTGGCAGTTTCACTTGTTGTCGTCCTTTCCTTTTTGCATTACGGTTACTATTCTACTAAATGTCTTGTTTTCGCGCAAAAAAGATTATATATTTACTATAAAAATATTATGTAAAATAAAATGCAAGAAAAACGGAGAGTCACCATCGTTTATATTGCTCTCCGTCAGCTGAAATTATCTTCGATTGCTTTGCGAATAAGCGCGGCACAGCGATCCAATTCCGCTTTTAATTGCCGTTTATACAATTTTGCTTTTTCATAACCGCCATCGGCAAACCGATAATAGACAACTTCTTGATATTTCATACCTTCTTTTTTTCGTTTTACTTGTTGCAAAATCCCATCTTCAATCAGGTCATGCAGCGCTTTATACACTTCTGAATGATTCGGGCGATAGCCGTACGGCTTAAATTCTTGACGCAGTAAGTCTAATATTTTTAACCCATATAAACGTTCTTGTTCGGTCAATGTGATTAAATATAATTTTAAAAACGCACGCTGTTTTAATAGAAAACCGCTTGGCGTCCGTTTTTCACCCATGCTTCTCCCTTCTTTCTTTCCTTTTTCTTTCATTATAACTAATTCCACTTGTTGCTTGGAAATCCTTCTAATTTTATTTATTTTGAACATAGATTTTAAGTTGCAAAAAGGAGGCGCGCTTGCCTCCTTTTTTGTTCACGTTTAATAAAAGACAATTGTTTTGTTTTTATGGATGATGACACGATCTTCTAAATGCCATTTTAGCGCGCGGGCAAGCACTGTTTTTTCAATAATCCGCCCCATTCGCTTTAAATCGTCAGGATGGTGGCGGTGATCGACGCGGGTGACATCTTGTTCGATAATCGGTCCTTCATCTAAATCGTCGGTAACGTAATGCGATGTCGCGCCGATCAGTTTCACGCCGCGTTCATATGCCCGTTCGTACGGTCTTGCCCCGACGAACGCCGGTAAAAATGAATGGTGGATATTAATGATTTTTCCCGGAAACTCGGCGACAAACGACGGTGATAAAATTTGCATGTAGCGGGCGAGCACAATCGTGTCCACATCGTATTTTTTGAGCAATTGAATTTGTTTTTGCTCGGCTTCCGCTTTTGTTTCTTTCGTAACTGGAATATAGAAATATGGAATGCCGACCGATTCCACTGTGCTTTTGAGATATTCATGATTGCTTACAACAAGCGCGATATCGGCGATTAACTCGCCTGCTTGCCATTGCCACAATAACTCGAGCAAACAATGTTCCGCTTTGGAGACAAAGATCGCAATTCGTTTGACATCGTTATGTAAGCGGAGGCGCCAATCCATATGAAACGACTCGGCGATCGGCCGAAAAGCGGATTCGATCTCTTGCTGTCGCGCCGCGATATTTGGGCAATCAAATTCGATTCTTAAGAAAAAAGTGCCCCCTTCAGGATCGGTGGAATATTGATTAGATTCCACAATATTTGCGCCTTGTTCATATAAAAACGATGTTACCGCCGCAACAATCCCCGGTTTGTCCGGGCATGAAATCAACAAACGCGCCCGGTTTTCATAGTTTTGCAGAAACGATTGCCAGCGATGTTCGCGAAATGTTTGCATAGACTGTTTCCTCCTGTATATTTATTTAACCTTCATCATATAAAGAAACGGTCGGAATGCCAACCGTTTTTTATAGTCAAGTACGAATGATTGTGTAAAAATTCTATTTACTAGTACAGTAAATTTGGGATTACGGAAACATAAAACCGCCTTCCGCTTTGTTTTTACACAATTTTTCCGATTTTATCTTTATTGATTTGCCTTATCGTCTTCCTCAAATAAGGATAAATATTCCCCGTATCCTTCTTTTTCTAAATCTTCTTTTGGAATAAAGCGCAACGCGGCGGAATTAATGCAATAACGAAGACCGGTTGGCTCCGGCCCGTCGTTAAAGACGTGGCCTAAATGGGAATCTGCTTTGCGGCTCCGCACTTCCGTCCGAATCATCCCGTGGCTTAAATCGAGCTCTGTTTTAATATTTTCTGGATGAAGCGGCTTTGTAAAGCTTGGCCAGCCGCAGCCGGAGTCATATTGGTCTTTTGTGCTAAAAAGCGGCTCGCCGGAGACAATGTCGACATAAATGCCTTCCCGCGTGTTGTTCCAATATGGGTTGTTAAACGGCGGTTCTGTCCCGTTTCGCTGCGTTACCTCAAATTGAAGCGGAGTCAATTTTTTTCGCAGCATCGCTTCCCGCTCGGGATCGCGCCAATGCTCTTTCAAAAACGCATCGCGCCCTGAACCGATCCGGTACAATTTATAGCGGAGCGGATTTTTCTTATGGTAATCTTGATGGTACTCCTCCGCTGGATAAAACGTGGATGCCGGCAAGATTTTCGTTACGATCGGTTTCGAGAAGCGGCCGCTTTCTTCAAGTTCCCGCTTCGATTTTTCGGCGAGAAGGCGTTGTTTTTCATTATGGTAAAAAATCGCCGTGCGATATTGCGGGCCGCGATCATGAAACTGTCCGCCGTCATCGGTCGGATCGATTTGCCGCCAGTAGATGTCAAGCAGCTTCTCATATGGAAATACGTCGGGGTCAAACGTAATTTGCACTGCTTCGTAATGCCCCGTCGTTTTCGAACATACTTCTTCATATGTCGGGTTTTCTTTATGGCCGCCAGTATACCCAGATATGACGCGGATAATTCCCGGCTGTTCTTCAAACGGCGAAACCATGCACCAAAAACAGCCGCCGGCGAATGTCGCCAATTCGTATCCCATTCGTTGCCTCCCTCCTTTTTATTAATCATAGCAAAACAAGGCACCTTCCTCCAAACGGAAAGGTGCCTCTAACACAATGATTACTTCGTTAAATCGCCAGCTGGTCCGAAAAATTCATAATGGATATTTTCGTCGGCGACGCCCCATTCTTTTAGAGCGCGATAGACAGTTTTCATAAACGGAATTGGTCCACAGATGTAAAAATCTGCCTCTTTGTTTGGAATTACCGTTTGCATCCACGGCAAATCAATAAATCCTTCTTTCCCGAAATAAGGGTGTTTACGGTCTTCCACAGAAGGTGACTGATAACAAACATGATACGAAAATGTCGGATGTTCCGCCAAGCGGCGCAACTCTTGATCGAATGCGTGGACGTTTCCGTTGATCGCTGCATGAATAAACGTTGCTTGGCGATTAGGCTGACGCGAAACAACTGTGCTTGCCATGCTGAAAAGCGGGGTAATGCCCACGCCGCCGCTGATGAACACAACCGGCGTTTCTTTTGACATATCGAGCGTGAAGACGCCAGCCGGAGCGCTTAGTTCAAGTACATCCCCTTCTTGAACATGGTCGTGTAAATAGTTGGATACAATTCCGGCCGGCTTTTCTGCTGTTTCTGCTTCTCTTTTTACGCTAATGCGGTAATATCCTTTTCCAGGTGCATCGGACAAGCTGTATTGACGAATGTGGGTATATTTTTCCCCTGGAATAGAAACTTTGACACTGACATATTGTCCTGGCAAATACTCGCTAATTTCCCCGCCGTCTTCTGGAATGAAATAAAACGATGTAATGACATCGCTTTCTTTTACTTTTTTCTGAACGATAAAGCGGCGAAAATCTTTCCATCCTCCACGTTTGGCTGCGGCTTCTTCATACAATTGTGCTTCCGCTTTAATAAATACATCCGCAATTACTTCATACGCTTCCGCCCATGCGTTGATGATTTCGTCTGTCGCTGCTTCTTTAAGCACATCTTTTATCGCAAGCAATAAATGTTTACCGACGATCGGATAATGCTCTGGTTTAACTCCCAAACTGCGATGCTTATGGGCGATTTGTTGGACGACAGGCAAAATCGTTTCTAGCTGATCGATGTATTTCGCTGCAGCGTAAACCGCGGCTGCAAGCGCTCTTTGTTGCCGTCCTTGTTTTTGGTTGGCATGGTTAAAAATGTTGAGAAGTTCTGGATGATTGGTGAACATTAATTGATAAAACCGTTTCGTAATTTGTTCACCGCGTTCTTCAAGCACTGGCACCGTCGATTTGACGATCTCGATTGTTTTTGGACTTAATGTTGTTGTTGTTTCCATTACTCTTATCCCCCACAAAACATGTATTTTAAATACATCTTTATTGAAGCATAGTGATATTTCAAAAGCAATATTTAAAATACATCTTTAACAAATTGTTCACAATTTTTTTCAAAAACATTTATATGATAAAATCGTATTGAAATCCGCTCTTAAAGGTGTGAAACAAATGCAGCTGACAAACTATACCGAATATGCTTTACGCGTTCTTCTCTTTTTAGGAGCGCTAGAGCCTGGTGAGAAAACAAGCATTAAAGAAATTTCCAAAGTATTTTCGATTTCGGAAAACCATTTAAGCAAAATCGTCTATGAACTTGGAAAATTAGGCTATATTGAAACGATAAGGGGACGGAACGGAGGTATTCGGCTCGCTAAACAGCCGGAAGAAATTCGCATTGGTGCTGTCGTCCGCAAAACGGAAGAAAACTTGTCGCTTGTGGAGTGTTTCGCCAGCCACGGCAATCATTGCGTTCTGACCCCTGTCTGCCAGTTAAAAAGCGTGTTGCATGAGGCGTTAGAAGCGTTTTTGCGCGTGTTGGATTCATATACGTTATCTGATTTGCTTGCAAATAAACAAAGCTTACAGGCGATTTTTCGCGAAGAAAGGCGGTAGCTTTTTTCCAAAAATAGCTGTTAAAGAAAAAACAGCAATCCGCTGTTGCGAGCGCGGGATTGGCTTGGTTCTGGTCGCAGGATTTGTCACATTTCGTAAAATATATTAATATTAGAAAGGTGTGAGAAAACAAGCAGGATTAAAAGGAGGTCGCAATGAAGCACGTACACGATTCATTACCACCTTATGTAAAAGTCGAAAACGGTGAGCTTTGGCTAACGGAAGATGACCGCGAAAATTTAAAAATCAGCTACCGTATTAAAGACATTATTTTCTCCGAACAATCCGACTTTCAACATGTCATGATTTTGGATTCTTACGATTTCGGGCGCATGCTTGTGCTTGACGGAGTCGTGCAAACGACATCCATCGACGGCCATATTTATAACGAAATGATTTCCCATGTACCGCTGCAATTCCACCCGTCGGCGAAAAAAGTGCTTATCATCGGCGGCGGAGATTGCGGTGCGGCTAGAGAAGTAGCAAAATATAAACACATTGAAGAAATTCATATGGTTGAAATCGATGAAAAAGTAGTGCTTTCCTGCAAAGCACATTTGCAAGAAGTATCGGGAAATTTATCTGATCCGCGAGTACAGTTTATTTATGATGACGGGGTCGCTTTCGTGAAAGAACACGAAAACGAGTATGATGTGATTATTATTGATTCGTCCGATCCTGTCGGTCCAGCAGAGGCGCTCTTTTCGCGCGACTTTTACGCCAATGTCCGCCGCGCTTTAAAAGATGACGGACTAATGGTTTGCCAAAGCCAATCTCCGATTTTCCATTTGGACATTTTACGTCAAACCTATACAAACATTCGCGAATTATTCCCGCATGTTCAAGTTTATACCGCCACTGTGCCTACATATCCAGGCGGATTATGGAGCTTTACCATCGGATCGACAAAACCACTTTCTCTTCCAGAAACTTCAACGATTCCGTCGGACACGAAATACGTTAACGAAGGAATATTAAAACAATGCTTCCAGCTTCCGCAGTTTTTGAAAAAGGCGCTTGAAAAGTAAAGGAAAAGCGGTCGTTTTGTTATCAAGACCTAAATTATAAAAAATCCTAAAAATAAAGGAGAACACATATTGTACATTGTACGTGACTAATATGTGTTCTCCTTTTCTTTATTATTAAACTCATAGCCACCCATGCATGCATCACTTCGCAATACCATAGATGATGGAAGTTAATTCGTTCTTCCATGATACATGATAGTTGAGTAAAAAATTCAACAACATTCTGTAGCATAACCTAAAACAAATGGGAGGTTACTGAACATCCACTATAATCTGCCCAAACAACTCTTTTCCTATATAAGCATTTAGAACCCACTTCCCCTTATCGGGCAACATCATGCTAGCAGGAATATCCGTATGACCGTTAACCGCTTTTGGTACACTACCATAAGGAGATACCCACGTATGACTCCCTCCATCGACTGTAAGTGCTTTACTCACTTTATTTGTGTCTTTTTGAACTGCGACCACTGTCAGTTCTCCAGATGGGATGTTATTGCCAAAGAAGTGCCACATATACTTGTTATTTACTCCTGCCTTCCAAGGAGTGGACAATATTCCTATCTTCCCTGGAATACCGCGGAGTTCCAGTCTTTCATAAGTGAAAACTTCACTTTCTTTCCAATCTATATGTTTTATTACAGACAGATTAAAGTTTGACTGCATAGTTTTGCTCTTTTACTTTGAATTTAAAGCGCGATCCGCCACGATCGAAACGGTAATGTCATCGGACGGCGGATTGTGCAATCCGGCGCGGACATCGCGATAATATCGCTGCAATGGATTCTCGGCAAATAAACTTTGCCCGCCGACGATGCGCATTGCTAAATCAACGACATCGACAGCGGCATTCGTTGCAATATATTTTACAGTTGCCAATTCTTCTTTCATTTCTGTCCGTTTCTCCGGATAGCGGTCCCACTGATCGGCGATCGAATACATAAAATGCCGGGCTGACATCAAATGTATATCCATTTGCGCAATTTTTCGCCGCACTTCCGGCACTTCGGCAATCGGATGGGAAAGGCTGTTTGGCTGATATGTTTTCGCGAACGCGATCGCCTCATTGCGCGCGGCAATGGCAATTCCTAAATAACACGCGGGAATATGTAAAAGCCAGCCTTGGGCATGACCTTTTGCTTTTGGCGAACTAAGCATTTCGACAAGCGCTTCTTCTTCTACTTCCACGTTTTCTAAAATAACGTCATCGCTTCGCGTCGCTCTCATGCCGAGCGTATCCCACGTTTTTTCAATTTTTAAACCAGCCGCTGTTTTTGGGATGAGAAAGTTTCCGACTTCTCCCGTTTCTTTAATGATTGCTGATACGATAAAGTAATCGAGCGCCGGAGCTAGCGAAGCGAACGTTTTTCGGCCGGAAATGACCCAGCGGCCGTTGCGGCGCTCCGCAGTGGTTTCCGGTTTTCCGCCGCGCGCTGGACTTCCTGTCGCTTTTTCGGAATGGGCGCTGTTTAATAAAACTTGTTTTTCCACCACTTCGCGGCAAATTCGTTCAAAAATGGGTAACGGCCATTTTTTCGTCTCTGCAAGGTTCAGCAAAATGCCCAAATGCCAGCCGAGCGATAGCGCCGTCGCACCGTCTCCTTGGGCGATCGTTTCTTGAATAAGCAAAAATTCATAAAGGGAAATTTCCTCTCCACCATAGGATTTAGGGACAGTGAGAGAAAGAAAGCGCGCTTCTTTTAAATCATTAAAATTCTCAAACGGAAATTCCGCGTGTTCATCGTACCATCTAGCGCGCTTATAAAATTGATCAGCAAGCCTCCGCGCCCGTTCGTACAAGTTTCGCTCCCGCTCTGTGCGAAGAAATAAATGATATAGTTCGTTCATATGTCTCCCCTTCTTTTTTCCATTATGGTTTTATTGTACACGTTGGGAAGCGGGGATGGAAACGATATGCTGCTAAAGAGTAAATAAGTGGCGAACGTCGCGATCATCGTTGCGATGATGAAATTCGTTTTTTTTATGGTCATATATATACTCTTGCTTCCACTTTTCTTCGTGACGCACAATATGGCGGATCGCCCGAATGATATGATATATATCTTCGTTTGTCATAATTGGATGAAGCGAAATACGAACCCATCCCGGTTTTGCTAGCAAGTTTCCTTGTTCTACTTGTGCCATCATTTTTTTCGATTGTTCTTTGTCAATTCCAAGCAAGTAATGGCCATACGGGCCAGCGCATGAACAGCCGCCGCGCGCTTGGATACCAAAGCGGTCGTTCAAAAGCTTTACGACTAAATTGTAGTGTATTCCTTCGATCATAAATGATATGATGCCAAGCCGGTCTTCCCGGTGACCTTCTAAAATATGAACGCGAGGTATTTGCTTTAATTCGGATAAAAAAAGCGTCGTTAATTCTTTTTCCCGCTTCAGCATGCGTTTAATCCCCATTTTTTCTTTTAATTGGATGGCAAGCGCTGCTTTAATCGTTTGTAAAACCGGCGGTGTTCCTCCGTCTTCCCGCGTCTCAATGTCGCTGATATATTTGTAATTTCCCCAAGGGTCTGTCCATATGACCGTCCCTCCTCCCGGATGATCAGGGATGCGGTTTTGATACAAATGCGCATCAAAAATAAGCACGCCTGCGCTTCCCGGGCCTCCTAAAAATTTATGCGGCGAAAAGTAAATACCGTCTAATTTTTTTAGCGGGTCATCAGGGTGCATGTCGATGGAAACATACGGAGCGGAGGCGGCAAAGTCGACGAAGCAAATTCCTTCGTGTTCGTGCATTATTTTCGCTAGTTGATGGTACGGCGTTTGAATGCCCGTTACATTCGAGCATGCGGTAAAAGCGCCGATTTTTAGCGGGCGATGTGCATATGCCTGCAATAATTCCTGCAAATGATCGACATCAACGTCACCGTTTGCGTCCGGACGAATTGTCACCACTTCTCCAATCGTTTCCGCCCACGATAATAAGTTGGAATGATGTTCCATGTGTGTGACGAAAATAACGGGGCGTTTTTCATCGGAAAGCTTAAGACGTGATTTCCACTGTTCCGGCACTCTTAAGCCGAGCAGCCGCTGCAGTTTATTTACCGCGCTCGTCATCCCTGCTCCTTCCATAATGATGACGTCATTTCGTCCTGCGTTGACATGACGTTTAATCAATTCTTTTGCGTATTGGTACGCCAATGTCGTTTTCGTGCTCGTTATGTTTGATTCGGTATGCGTATTGGCAATAAACGAGCCAAGTTCTTCGGTTATTTTTCGTTCAATCGGCGCATACAAACGGCCGCTTGCTGTCCAATCTGCATAAATCATTCGCTGTTGCCCAAATGGGCTGGAAAACGTCATATTTGCTCCAATTGTTGCCTCACGAAACGGTTGAAAATACGTTTCCAACTCTCCCCGGCATGTAAACGTCGCATCTCCGATGGTTGCTTTAATTTCCATTGCTGTCCCCTTTTCTTGTGTTTTTTACTCATACAGTATGTAGAAAGCGAAAAAGTGGTCAATACAAAAACGAGGAACTCATTAAGCGGCAATATATTGGGGAAGCGGAAGATCAAATTCTGATTATAAAATTCCACTTTCATCTTAGTGAACTTAGGCTTCAGAAAAACATTACTTTTTACACCATTTCTCGGACTCACCAAGGTAATTTGGAAGGTATAAAAAATAGCTACCTTGATTTTTGGTAGCTGCTTTTTGTTACATTTCGACTGAGATGTTTTTATTTGTGTAAATCATATCGTTATTCATTTGAAGCGGTGCTATTACAGAGAGTTTACGTTCTTTGCAATTCGTTCTATTTCACTTGCTCTGAATCGGAAAGAACATAGCGTTGCAATCGCTCTCGCAGATCGTCGGGAAGGCGTTCGCTTTGTTGTTTCTCAAAATTAAAATAGACAACGGCCGCCTCGCCAAGGGCGATGAGCGTGCCCGTTTTCGCATCTAAAACTCGATGAACGAGTTGAAAACTTTTATTGCCGATTTTTGAAACATTTGTTTCGATTTTTAATGTTTGTCCGAAATACGCTTGATTAACGAAATCGCATTTGGCGGAAGCAAGTATAAACCGCCATTCTTTTACGTCACTGTTATAACCCAATTCTTCAAATAACCGGATGCGCGCTTCCTCGAGATATATAAAATAGCTGATATTGCTGACGTGTCCAAGCGCATCTGTTTCACAAAAACGAATATTGACGGTTGTTGTATGAGTTGCCATCAGACTCTCCCTCCTTATTTAACTAACCAGTCAGTATGTTAATTTTATCATAGCTTGTCTTTTTGTTTAATTCAACTGTTTTTTTGTGTTTTGTTTGATTATTTAGCACATAGTTTTGTTTATTAAAATAGTGCAGTTATTAACGAACAGTAAAATAATAACGGTTAAAGCCAAATTGTTATGTAAAATTCTATTACCAGCACAGTAAACTTAGATTGCGGGGATCAAGTCCGGGAATTTGTGGAAAAAGAAGCGGCAAAAAGCAGCTTGATTTTTCCAAAACGTTAATTCGCTGGACCAAGAAATGAAAATCTACACAATAATCAGGACTTGATCATTACGGGAAAATAAAATCGCTTTTTACCGTTTTGTTTTTATACAATTTTGCGGACTTGATCGCAATAACCAAAAATACCTTACAACGAAAAATAAAACGTAACGACATCGACAAGTATGTACACTGATGTCGTTACGCAAAAAAGATCGGCGCGATGAAATAAGCGACCGTCGATAATATTGCGCACAATAATGAAATACGCAATTTGTATTTCGCATAACTCATTAAGTCTAAATCCATCATCGACGCGGTTGTAATCGTTGTGTCGCCTAGCGGAGAAGCGAAAGCGCCGAACGTTCCGCTCGCAAATACCGCCCCGATCGTTATTGGCAGCGGCGCTTCCGTCGCCGCCGCTAACGTTACGCCAAGCGGCATAAAAATCCCCCACGTTCCCCATGATGTACCGATAAAATAAGAAATGAACGAACCGACGACAAATACGGTAGCAGGAACGACCTCTTTTGGAAGCCACGTTCCAAGCGTTGACGAAACATACGTGGAAAACCCTAATTCATCTGCGGCAAGAGACACCGCCCAAACGAGAAGAAGCATCCCGATCGGTGCCATCAACTGATTACCGCCGTCAAAAAAATGATAAATCAGCTCATGCAACGGCTGCCGCCTGATGAGATAAAACACCGTCGTTGCGATGATTGTAACAAACAATGCCATTAACATCGCCATCGTCGCATCGGCTTTCGAAAACGCATCGATCATGGTAACGGCTCCATTTTTCGTCCCGCTGTACCAAAAGAAAAAAAACGTCAGCACAAGCACAAGAAAAAGCGGAAAAAACAAATGAAGCGGTTCCCCTGTCACTAGCGCTAACTCTTTGCGCAGCCCCAATTGATGAAACGGATTCGTTTTTTCATTTTCTCTTTTTCTTTCCTTCCTTCCAATCCGCACGTTCGTCACTGTCGTCATCAATCCGACAAAAAGCGCGATGACTGCAAAAAAGTTGTACGGTAAGCTCGCTAAAAAAAGTTCGTAAGCCGATGTGTTGATTCCGTTTTGTTTGAGTGCTCCCGCTACCACCGACTCCATAAACCCGACAAATGCCGTTGCGGCGGGAAGAAGGACGATAATCGGTTCCGTTGATACATCGATCATATACGCTACTCTCCGTCGATCAACGCGAAATTTTCCAAGGATCGATTTCATCACAGGGCCAAGTAACATAATGCGAAACATCGGCATAAAAAAAGTAAACGGGACAGTAAGCCATATAAACAACAATAGCCTTCGCTTCGAATGAAGCCGTCCGTCGATCCATTGCACAAATCCTTTCACTCCGCCAGCGATTTGAATCATGCCAATTAATGAACCAAATAAATATAAAAATGCAACTACTTTCAAATGTTCTACATCATTCATCGTTTTTAACAGCGTGTCTACCGCACGCTCAATCGTAGCAAGCACGCTTCCTTTTTCTAAACAAAACGCGCCAACGACCAATCCGACGACAAGTCCAGGAACAATTTCTTTCAGCCAAATTGCAAGCGGAATGACTACAAGAAACGGTAATAAAGACAACCATGTTCCTTCCAACCAATTCACCCCTTTGTTGTTACAAGGATAGCCATAATTATGAGAATTTATGATTGTTTTTTCTGTTGATTATTTAGCACATAGTTTTATTAGATTTAATTGAGGTGAAAAAATGGTCAATTATAATTATCGTTTAAAATTCCTTTTTCAGTTGAACTTGGGCTATCGAAAAATAAAATTGCTTTTGGTAATTTTCTTCTACACAATTTTGGGAACTTAACGAAAAAGAAACGAACACTTGCATGAGGACAAGTGTTCGTTCACTTTCGTCTCGCAAAATCGACAAAACGGAATTTATCGAGGCGGTGGCGCGACTCCGTATACTGGAATAGCGTCGCATCATCCAAATAAACGAAATTTTTTACGACAACGACATGATCATAACCGTTTAAATCCAAATAGTTTCGATCGTCGTCATTGACTTTTTCAACGGACATTTCCTTTTTCGCAAAGCTGATTTTTAGTTTTAGCTGTTTCTCCAAATACTCATAAATCGAATCTTCACATATTTCCCGCGTCAATGTCGGAACATATTTTTTAAGAAAAAAATCTTTGTCTAAAATGATCCGTTCCCCTTCAATTTCACGGGAACGAATCACTTTCCATATTTCGTCTTTGCTTGTCGCGTGCAAATGTCGCTTTAAATACGAATCCGGCTTAATGACTTCCAGTTCGTTGACGATCGTTTTTACAGGCTGTTTCATATTTTGCGCCAATTCTTTAAAACTAACCAACCCGGAAACCGGAAAATCATATCTGCCAACATCCAAAACAATCGAGCCTTTTCCTTTCATTTTTTGAATATAGCCATGTTCGGAAAGCAAATTCAACGCTTTGCGAATCGTTTCTCTCGATGTGTGATACCGTTCGGCAAGTTCGTTTTCCGACGGCAGTTTGTCATACGGCTCCCAATGCCCTTGGCGAATTTTTTCGGCAAGATCGTGATAAATAGTTAAATATTTATTTTCATACATACGCTTCACCGACATGTATTGTATCACGATCTCGTCAAGTAATAAACAATCGATTCGTACGGGCGCAGCGTTATTTTCCGAAAATCGCTCGGCGAGTCATCGTAGTTAGAAAGCAATATTTCGCTCGCATAGCCGCTTACGTCGACGTCATCCGGCAATACGAACGTCGTTTCCTTCCCGTAAAAATTGTTCACGACAAGCAGCTTTTCGTTCTCCCCGTTTCGCAAATAAGCGAAAATATCCGGGTGATCTTCAAGCAATAGCTGATAATCTCCTGTCGTGATAATGTCATATTGTTTACGCAATTGAATGAGCCGCTGATAATGATAGAAAACCGATGTTGGATCTTCCAGCGCTTTTTTCACGTTAATTTGCCGATAATTCGGCGCAACGCGAATCCAAGGAGTGCCTTTCGTAAATCCAGCATTCTCGCTGTCGTTCCATTGCATCGGCGTCCGCGAATTATCGCGCGATTTCCGTTTTAAAATTTCGAGCACTTCTTGCTCGCTTTTTCCTTGTTCTCGCAAAATGCGATACATATTGAGCGATTCCACGTCGCGGTAATCGTCAATCCGCTCGAATTTCGGATCAGTCATGCCGATTTCTTCACCTTGATAAATATACGGCGTCCCTTGCATCATATGAATAACGGTCGCGAGCATTTTCGCCGATTCTTTATGATATTTTCCATCATCGCCGTAGCGCGACACGATCCGCGGCTGGTCATGGTTGCACCAAAACAGCGCGTTCCAACCGCCGCCTTTGTGCATTTCCACTTGCCATTTTGATAAAATTCGCTTCAAGGCAAGAAAATCGAAATCAGCGACCGCCCATTTTTCCCCGTTCGGGTAATCAACCTTTAAATGATGGAAATTAAACACCATATTTAACTCATGGCGTTCTGGATTTGTATATTTAATGCAATGGTCAATCGTTGTCGATGACATTTCCCCGACCGTCATAATATCGTATTTCGAAAATACTTCCCGGTTCATCTCATGCAAAAATTCATGGATGCGCGGTCCGTCCGTGTAAAACTTACGGCCGTCGCCCGGTGGCACCGAACCGTCATCATCAAGAAAACGTTGATCTTTGGACAATAAGTTGACGACATCTAAACGGAAGCCGTCCACTCCTTTTTGAAACCAAAAATGCATCATGTCATAAATGCGGCGGCGCAACTCTTCGTTTTCCCAGTTTAAATCCGCTTGCGTCACGTCAAATAAATGCAAATAATATTGCCCTGTTTTCTCATCGTACTCCCACGCCGAGCCGCCAAACTTCGACTGCCAGTTCGTCGGAGCGCTTCCGTCCGGCTTCGGATCCCGCCAAATGTAAAAATGACGATACGGATTGTCTTTCGACGTCCGTGCCTGCTTAAACCATTCATGTTCTGTAGACGTATGGTTGACGACCATATCCATGATCAATTTCATGCCGCGCCGATGCACTTCTTCGAGCAAGCGATCAAAATCTTCCATCGTCCCATACTCATCGTGAATTTGAAAATAGTCGCTAATATCATAGCCATTGTCACGTTGCGGAGACTTATAAATTGGCGTCAGCCAGATGACGTCCACGCCGAGCTGTTTCAAATAATCGAGCTTTTCGATAATTCCCGCTAAATCGCCGATTCCATCGCCGTTTGTGTCATTGAAGCTTTTTGGATAAATTTGATATACGACCGCTTTTTTCCACCATGGCTGCTGCATTACATCATCACCTCGTTCGATTGCATTATGGATAAAAACGATACCATTGGCGGGTTCTCGCCAATGGCATGTCAAATTGATTATTTGGAACATAGTTTTATTTTCCATTAACGGCTCTCTTTGCGGAACTTGCCAAATACAAACGTTAAGATAAACGGTACGATGATGGCGATCGCCATTCCGATAAAGAACGGCACCCATTTTTGCGGCACGATCGACAAAAATCCTGGCAAACCGCCAACGCCAATCGACGGCGCGATCACTTTATTAATCGTAATAAACATTCCGGCAAGCGCCGCTCCAGCCATTGCCGAAATAAACGGATAGCGGAAACGCAAATTTACCCCAAACATCGCCGGTTCCGTAATGCCAAGATAAGCCGACACCGCAGACGTGAAAGAAAGGCCTTTTAATTTTTCATCTTTGGCGACAAACATCATCGCTAATGCCGCAGAGCCTTGGGCGATGTTTGACATGACAAGAATTGGCCATAAGAACGTACCGCCTGTGCTTGCAATCAATTGCAAGTCGACCGGTAAAAACGTATGGTGCATTCCTGTGACGACAAGCGGTGCGTACAACGCGCCATACAAAAAGCCGCCAATCGCCGGAACATTATCAAAAATGCTAACAAATACATGCGTAATCGCGTTTCCGATTGCGAACGTAATCGGACCAATTGCAATAAATGCTAAAAATCCCGTGATTAATAACGCAATCGGCGCGACAAGCAACAATTGAAACGCATCCGGTATGCGCTTGCGCAAAAATTGTTCGATTTTCGCAAGAACGTAAGCGGCGACAAGCACCGGCAGCACTTGGCCTTGATACCCGACTTTTTGTACTTCAAATCCGAATAAATTCCAAATAGGAATTTCGCCTTTTTCTTTCGCAGCTCCCCATCCCCATGCGTTTAGCAAATCAGGATGAACGAGCATCAAACCGAGGACAATCCCCAACAGCGGACTTCCGCCAAACTTCGTCACCGCCGACCAGCCGATTAAACCAGGCAAGAAGACGAACGCCGTATTGGCAATAAGGTTGATCATGTTGGCGAGATCTGCCCATTCTTTGTGCACTTCGACAAACGATTTGCCTTCATAAAAAATATCCGGACCCGTTAAAATGTTGTTAATTCCCATCAACAAACCGGCCGTCACAATCGCCGGTAAAATCGGGATAAAAATATCCGCTAATGTTTTAATCGCGCGCTGCAGCGGGTTTAACTTCGCTTCCGCGGCATCTTTAATTTCTTGTTTTGTCGCTCTGCCGATCCCGGTCATTTCCACCATTTCGTTATATACTTTATCGACAAGCCCTTGTCCAATCACCACTTGAAACTGACCGTTCGCAGAAAACGAGCCTTTCACAATATCCACGCTTTCCAGCGCTTCTTTATCGACTTTCCCCTCATCTTTCAACGCGAAGCGCAATCGCGTGACACAGTGGGTGGCGACGACAATATTTTCTTTTCCGCCAATCGCTTCGACAATTTTGGCGACTGATTGTTCGTAAGCCCCCATCACGAAAACCTCCCTAACTTCATAATTTAACCGCTTTCAGCAATCGTTTTCAAACTTGTATATACAAGCTGTTTTTATTTTAACTTGTATATACAAGTTCGTCAACATTTATTTTCGACATCTTTCGTCTTTTTTCGCTATCGATCACTTTTTTTGTTATATTTTGTCATTTAGCAGGAAAATAAACCATTTTCTTGGAAATAAACATATAACCATTTTGATAGAGAAAGGATGGACAAAGCGTAATGAAATCTTATACACTCCGCGAAGCCGCAAAAAAAGTGGAAGTCGCTCCGCGAATCCTAAAACAATGGGAAAAAGAATTTGCGCAATACATTACGGTTCCGCGGACAAAACAAGGAGCACGCATTTATGACGATGCGTTGTTGGAACAATTTACAAAAATTAAACAATGGTTCGCTGTGAAAAAAACGAAACATGATATTATTCAATATTTGCAGGAGGAACAACAAAACATCGGATTGGAGAGAGAAGTGATCGACGCGTCGCATCCTTTGCGTCCTGATTCTTACCACATAGCGGAACAACTGGCGAGGACGATGAAAAAAGAAATCGTTGGCGAACTGAAAAAAGAAACAACAGAAGCGGTGCAACAAGCGGTGGCAGAAATGAAAACATACATGGGTGAAATTTACGAAAACTCCGCATCTACTAAACGAGAAATTCATCGCTCACTAGCGCAATATACAAAAACACTGCAGGAAGAGACCGAAGAAATTCATGAACATCTCGACAACGTCGTTACATTTTTACAAGAAGAAAAAACGAAACGGGAAGAAGAACAAAGACGCTATGAAGAACAAATTATGGAGCGCGAAAAAGCGTTTCGCGAGCTTGTTCTTTCCTTCCGCCAAGCAGCGGCCAGCGCTAGCGTGAAACGTTCGAATAAATGGTGGAAATTTTGGTAACAAAAACAACTCGGCACATCGCCGAGTTGTTTTGATTTTACCGCTTGCGGTGAAGCGCCGCGTGTCGTTTAATCTCACTGATAAGCTTTTCTTCTTGTTCATTCGAAATCAACAGCCGCACGCCGTAATAATACGTCCGCGCAAATGGCCTCTCCCATACAATTTTTCCTAAAAAACGAAACGTCACATCATTGAGTGTAAATGTGACTTCAATCTCTTGATGATGCTCGTAAGGAATCCGCGTTGGAGTTTCCAGTTTCATTCCATGTGGGCTAATATCATGAATATGGGCGCTTTTCTCCTCGATTTCTATATATTTTTCATGATCGTGCACAAGACGAAATGTGCATGGAAGCGGCTGACCAAATTGGTAGCGAAACGCTTCTTGACGTCTAAATCTCATTTCATCTCCTCTTTCCCTAATATATTAGATGGTTGTTTCCACATATCGATCACGTTTCCCGCTTCGTCGCTATCAATAATAAAAGAACCATTGCTGTAACGGTCAGCAACGCGCAGCGAAGAAACGGAAAGCGTCTCGATCGCTCCTGTTTCTGTGCGAATAAACAACATATCATCGCCCTTATCCGTCAAAACGGAAGCAACGATGCGGTGCGGGTTTGTTTTTAACTCGCGCAGCATGACCACTCCGCGTTTGGCACGCGACGTTTTCGCAAATTCGCTCAACGGCATTTTTTTCACGGCTCCGCGCTGGGTCGCGATAACTAAATACCGCTCGTCTTCGTCGACGATGGAATGAGCGGAAACGACATAATCTCCTTCTTTTAAATTGATCCCTTTCACTCCAGCAGCGCGCACGCCGACCATATTTATTTCTGCTTCATCAAACCATAATCCGTATCCTTGATTCGTTATAAGCAATACGCTTTGTTGTCCATCCGTCGCATACACATGTATGACTTCGTCGCCTTCTTTGAGATTTATCGCGACAAGCGGCCGCGTATAGCGCTGCACTTTATATTGCGCCAGCTCCGTCCGTTTCACCATGCCCTGTTTAGTGGCAAAAATAAGGCTTAACGGTTCATCAAACCGTTTGACAGGAACAGCGGCGATAATCTCATCATCGCGGTCAAGCGGAATCAAATTGGAAATATGCTGGCCGACATCTTTCCAGCGAATATCCGGCAGCTCATAAACAGGGCAGTACAAGTAGTTGCCTTTTCTCGTGAACAATAATACTACATCGGTTGTATTTATTTCCATTTGCGAAAGCAGCCGGTCCGATTCTTTCATGCCAAAATCTTGGCCGTTTGAGGCGCTGTAGGAACGGTAGCTCGTCCGCTTCACGTACCCTTCTTTCGTCACGGTGACAATAACGTCTTCTGACGGAATCATCACTTCTAAATTAATTTTAATTTCTTCGATTTCATCTTCAATCACCGTTCTTCGTTCATCAGCATATTGCTTTTTCATCGCTTTTAATTCTTTTTTAATCACAGCAAGCAATTTCTTTTCACTATTTAAAACAGCGGTCAGTTCCTGAATCGTTTTTTCAAGCTGTTCCGCTTCTTGCTTCAACGCGGTAATATCCGTGTTCGTCAACCGGTACAATTGCAGCGACACGATCGCTTCCGCTTGCGCTTCCGTAAACTCGTATTTGGCGATTAAATTGTCTTTGGCGTCGCGCTTATCGCGGGAAGCGCGGATCGTTGCGATCACTTCGTCTAAAATGGATAAAGCTTTCATTAAGCCTTCGACAATATGCTGGCGCTCATGCGCTTTTTTCAGTTCGTACTGCGAGCGGTTTGTCACTACTTCTTTTCGGTGCTCGATATACGCGTCCAACAATTCCGGAAGGCTTAACAGCTTTGGCCGGCGCTGATGGATCGCGACCATATTAAAATTGTACGGCACTTGCAAATCGGTGTTTTTATATAAATAGTTTAAAATTCCTTCCGCATCGGCGTCTTTTTTTAGTTCAATGACGATGCGCAATCCGGTGCGGTCCGTTTCGTCGCGGACGTCGGCAATGCCGTCCAGCTTTTTATCAAAGCGAAGCTCATCGATTTTTTTGACGAGATTTGCCTTATTCACTTCATACGGAAGCTCTGTGATGATAATTTGCTTTTTCCCGCCTTTTCCTTGTTCAATCGCCGCTTTGCCGCGGATCATGATTTTTCCTTTTCCCGTTTCATACGCTTTTTTAATGCCGTCTTTTCCTTGAATAATGCCGCCCGTTGGAAAGTCGGGGCCTTGAATTACGGTCATCAGCTCATCGACCGTGCAGTTTGGCTTGTCGATGCGCATAATCACCGCATCGATGACTTCGCCTAAATGATGCGGCGGAATTTCGGTCGCGTATCCCGCCGAAATGCCGGTAGAACCATTCACCAATAAATTAGGAAACATCGCCGGCAGCACGACCGGCTCGTTCGTCGTATCGTCAAAGTTCGGGACAAATTCGACGGTCTGTTTTTCAATATCGCGCAGCAACTCCAAGGCGATTGAAGACAAGCGCGCTTCCGTGTAGCGCATCGCCGCCGGTGGATCGCCGTCAATGCTTCCGTTATTGCCGTGCATTTCAATCAATACATTGCGCAGCTTCCAATCTTGGCTCATCCGCACCATCGCCTCATAGACGGACGAATCGCCGTGCGGGTGGAAGTTTCCGATCACGTTCCCGACCGTTTTCGCTGCTTTGCGGAACGGTTTATCCGCCGTATTCCCGTCGATATACATCGCATATAAAATGCGGCGCTGCACCGGCTTTAATCCATCGCGGACATCAGGAAGCGCGCGCTCTTGAATGATATATTTGCTGTAGCGCCCAAAACGGTCGCCAAGCACGTCCTCCAGCGGCAAATCCAATAACCTTTCTGCCATCAATAATCCCCTCCTGCGACAAACACGTGCTCATTGTCTAAAATATTTGGATCGTCTTCCAATCCGAACGCAACGTTCGCCTCAATCCATTTGCGGCGCGGCTCAACTTTATCGCCCATCAGCGTCGTGACGCGGCGCTCCGCTCTTGCCGCATCTTCAATCCGTACGCGGATCAACGTGCGCGTCTCCGGGTTCATCGTCGTTTCCCACAATTGGTCGGCGTTCATTTCGCCAAGCCCTTTATAGCGCTGCACCGTATAGCCTTTGCCGAATTTTTTCGTAATTTCTTTTAGCTGCGCATCCGTCCATGCGTACTCCACGATTTCTTTTTTGCCGCTGCCTTTGCTTACTTTATAGAGCGGCGGCAGGGCGATATACACTTTTCCCGCTTCGATGAGCGGACGCATGTACCGGTAGAAAAACGTCAAAAGCAGCACTTGAATGTGCGCGCCGTCCGTGTCCGCATCCGTCATAATAATCACTTTGTCGTAGTTAATGTCATCAAGCGAAAAATCCGGCCCAACGCCCCCGCCGATCGCATGGATAATCGTGCTGATTTCCTCGTTTTTCAAAATGTCGGCAAGCTTCGCTTTTTCCGTGTTAATCACTTTTCCGCGCAGCGGCAATACAGCCTGAAAGCGGCGGTCGCGCCCTTGTTTCGCCGAACCGCCCGCCGAATCTCCTTCCACTAAATACAATTCGTTTTTTTGCGGATTGCGCGATTGTGCCGGCGTCAATTTTCCGCTTAACACCGTCTCTTTTCCTTTTCGCTTCTTCCCGCTGCGCGCTTCCTCGCGCGCTTTTCGCGCCGCTTCCCGCGCCTGATATGCCCGGATCGCTTTTTTAATCAGCATCGCGCTAACATCCGGGTTTTCTTGCAAAAAGTACGTTAAATGCTCGGACACGACCGCGTCAACGGCGGAACGGGCTTCGCTTGTCCCGAGCTTTCCTTTCGTCTGTCCTTCAAATTGCAACAAGTTCTCCGGAATTCTCACCGAGACGATTGCCGACAGCCCTTCGCGGATATCGGTGCCTTCTAAGTTTTTATCTTTTTCTTTTAATAGCCCGTTTTTGCGCGCATATTCATTAAAGACGCGCGTCATCGCTGTCTTCGCTCCGGTTTCATGCGTGCCGCCGTCTTTTGTGCGCACGTTGTTGACAAACGACAGCACGTTTTCCGAATAGCCGTCGTTAAACTGAAAGGCAAATTCGACTTCAATGCCGTTTTGCTCTCCTTCAAAATAAACGACAGGATGAAGCACATCTTTATCTTCGTTTAAATATTCGACAAACGCCTTAATCCCGTTTTCGTAATGAAACACGTCGCGCATCCCGGTCCGTTCATCGACAAGTTCGATTTTTAACCCTTTTAACAAAAACGCCGATTCGCGCAAACGCTCGCTTAATATTTCGTAGTTAAACGTTGTCGTGCTAAAAATCGTAGGATCTGGCTTAAACTGAATGATCGTGCCTGTTTTATTCGTCGTCCCGATTTTTTCCAGCGTCGTCACCGGCTTCCCGCCGTTCTCGAAACGCTGCTGATAAATAAAGCCGTCGCGATGAATTGTCACCACAAGCCATTCCGACAGTGCGTTGACAACCGATGCGCCGACTCCGTGCAAACCGCCGCTCGTTTTATAGCCGCCTTGCCCGAACTTTCCGCCGGCGTGAAGCACCGTCAAAATCACTTCCGGCGTCGGCTTGCCGAGCTTATGCATTCCCGTCGGCATGCCGCGCCCTTCGTCAAGCACCGTAACGCTGTTATCTTTATGTATTTTGACGAGAATATAATTTCCGTAACCCGCTAACGCTTCATCAACAGAGTTGTCGACGATTTCATAAACGAGATGATGCAGGCCGCGGCTGTCGGTGCTGCCGATGTACATTCCCGGCCGCTTCCGAACCGCTTCGAGTCCTTCTAACACTTGAATCGCATCATCGTTGTATTCATATACGGATTGTTTTGTCACATACATACCCCTTTCAAACAAAACAAGAACATTTGTTTCTGTTTTATTGTAACATAAAATTCGCGAGCGTCTACGCCTATTTTACCGATTAGGACAAAATACGCAAAATTCCCTCTAAAAATGGAAATGACCATCTAAAAAGATGGTCGATTTCGCTTAATGTTGTTTCGTTAACGCGTGTTCCACTTTAATGCAGCGATCCATCACAACCGTATAGCCTTTTTCTTTCAAAAATTCATAGGCTTCTTCATTAACGACACCGAGCTGCGCCCAAAACACGTCAGCGTCGATCTGCACAAATTCACGGGCGATTTCCGGCAAATATTCGGACCGGCGAAAGACGTTCACAATATCGACATGCCCCTCAATATCCGTTAGTTTTTTCACCGCTTTGATGCCTTCCCATTCCTCGATCATCGGATTGACAGGAATAATTTCATAGCCGGCGTCTTTCATCGCCTTTGCCACCATGTACGACGTCCGCTCCGGATTGTCCGACAGCCCAACGACGGCGATACGCTTTGCTTTTCGCAAAATTTCTCCGATTTCCTCTCTGCTTGGATTGGCAATTGGCATATCCGCACTCCCCTTCATTTTCGTCTTTAACGTACTTATTCTTCGCGAATGAATAAAAATCCTGCCAACCGTTGCGAACATGGACAAAAAGATCATTCAAACAATTCCTCGGCAACGGATTCGATGTCCGTTGTCGGTTGCTGGCAGGCGAAATTTTCACACACGTACACGGTCGTTTCATCGCCAAGCGGTTCATACTCCGCCACAAACGGTGCGATGCCCGCCACATCGGCCGGATGTTCCGCCGCCAACAGAAAAACGTTTGGCGCAAACGTGTGCTGCCACTTTAGAATAAACTGCTCCCGTTTTTCGTCGCCTTGTTTGCCAAACAGCACGACCTCGGCCGTCGGCGTTTCAAGCAATAACAATCCTTGCAAGAAAAACGTATGGCCGCTTTCGTATGCTTCGACTTGACGCCGGAAAACTTTATACATCGTTTCGGCTTTTTCCAATAGCGCCAAATCGCCTGTCAGCCTTGCAAGACGAATCATCTGTACAGCGGCGACGCTATTTCCCGACGGCAGCGCGCCATCATAAATTTCTTTTTCCCGAACGATGAGCGCTTCCGCGTCGCTCCCTGTCATAAAAAACGCACCGCCCTTTTCATCCCAAAAAAGGTCAATCATTTGCTCCATACATGTTTTCGCTTTTTGCAAATACGCCAAATCCAAAGTCGCTTCATACATCTCGATATATGCCCAAACGAGATAGGCGTAGTCATCGATAATGCCGAGATGTTTCGCTTCCCCATCGCGATAGCGCACCATCAGCCGCCCGTTTTGCCAAAGGTGCGTTTCGATAAACGAAAGCGCGCGCTTTGCCATCTGTAAATAGTCGCGGCGCTCGTATACTTTTGCCGCTTTTGCCAGCGCGGCGATCATCAACGCGTTCCAAGCCGTTAAAATTTTATCATCTACATGCGGATGGACGCGCGATGAACGCTCGGCAAACAGCTGCTCCCTTGCTTCTTCCAGCTTTTCGCGCAATTCTTCTTCCGTCAGACGGTATTGTTTTGCGATACGCTCCATTTGCGCATGAATGAGGTTTGGCACATTTTTTCCAGAAAAATTTCCTTCTTCGGTAATATCGTAAACGCGGCAATACAGCTCGCCTAGTTCCGTACCGAGCGCGTTCATCACTTCATCGGGCGTCCATACATAATATTTTCCTTCCACACCTTCGGAATCGGCATCAATCGCTGAATAAAACGCACCGTCTTGCGAAGTCATTTCCCGTTGGACAAATTCGATGATTTGTTCGGCAATCTCTTTATACCGTTCGTTTTTCGTTAATTGATACGCTTCCGTATACGCGATCACTAAAAGCGCGTTATCATACAGCATTTTCTCAAAATGCGGCACAAGCCACATCGCATCGGTCGAATAGCGGGCAAACCCGTAGCCGATATGGTCATAAATCCCGCCGTTGGCCATACCGTTTAACGTTTTTTCCACCATCAAAAGCGCGCGGTCATCCCGCTTCCATTGATAATACCGCATTAAAAACATCAGCGAATGCGGAATCGGAAATTTCGGCGCGCCGCCAAACCCGCCATATACCGCGTCAAAGCTGTTCGATAGCTGCCGGTACGCTTTCTCGATCGCCGCAAACGAAAGCCGCTCCGTTCCCGAAGCGCGCGCGGACTGACGAAGCGCCTCTGTCGCTTGTTCCGCAACGTGAATAATTTCATCCGGATTTTCCTTATATTTGTCATATAGCCGCGTCAATACATCAACAAAGCCGGGACGTCCGTACCGGCTCCGTTTTGGAAAATACGTTCCCGCGTAAAACGGCTTCCCTTCCGGAGTCAAAAACACGCTGAGCGGCCAGCCGCCTTGCCCCGTCATCATCTGGCAGACGCGCATATACACGGAATCAATATCCGGTCGTTCTTCCCGGTCCACCTTAATAGATATATATTTTTCATTTAATATTTTCGCCACTTCTTCATCCTCAAAACTTTCATGCGCCATGACGTGACACCAATGGCAAGTGCTATAACCAATACTTAGAAATATTGGTTTATTTTCCTTTTTTGCTTTTTCGAACGCTTCTGGTCCCCACTCATACCAATTTACAGGATTATACGCATGTTGTAATAAATATGGGGATTTCGAATAAATTAAGCGATTTGGCTTTCGGTTTTCGTTCATCGTTTCAGCCCCTTTTGTGCTCGATAGGTTTATTTTACATCAAATTGTAGCGATTTATAAAATTATATACTCCCCTGTCTCAGTTAGGTCATTTATATCATTTTTAAGCTATATTGAATACAATTGTATTAAATTGTGCTAGAAAGGATGGGCAATAACTTGAATAATCAAAAGGCGATAGAACAAATTGTACATGGTCTTAATCTCGATTTAGCATGGGAATATGCAACTGGAATTCAATATGCTCAACATGCAAGTATGCTTAAAGGTGCTGCTTATTTTGCGGTTGCTGAAGAATTAGCAGAACATTCCAAAGATGAATTTGGCCATTCCATCGTTTTAAGCGAGCTTATTCAGTATCTTGGAGGCATCCCCACCACACAAGTAGCCTCGGTATATACTTCTATGGATAATAGAGAAATGCTACGCCAAGACTTACAAGGCGAATACGACGCAATTCGCCGCTATTTGCAACGAATCCACCAATTAGAAGCGCTTGGTATGTATGACTCTGCACAAAAAATCAGGGATATTGTGGTTACGGAACAAGAATGTTTATTGCAAAATTAAAGTGCAGAGATGTGCAAAATTTTTATGCAAATGGTTATGCAGAGGGGCTTTACATGGAGGGGCAGTCATGATAACCTGTTTGGGTTTGTCAAATCTGTTACAGCTGGCCGCTTGGCAAAAGAATCATGGCTGCAGAGGCTCCATGTCAAGCCCTCAATAGCGAGAATTCGGATTGAATTTTTATGCAATATAAACGAATTTATATACTGCAATACTCTGCACTTTTTCCTTGCAAAAAACAACCACCTCCTGAAAGGAGTGGTAATTTGTCTATTAATTTTATTTACACTTGGTTTGCATTGTTTTTTATTTTTGCCATAATGCTTGCTTTTAATCTAGTGGAATTTGCCAAGCGAACGGTTAATCCAGTGAGTAGAAATATTTCTCTATCGATATATTTCATTTCCAGTATAGGTATTATAGTCCTTTATGGAACAATCTTCTATCAATTTTTTAAAATTTTTTGGTAAAGAAAAAGAACTACTGCCCTAAAAAAATTTCCCTAGGAAAAACGGGAAGTTTTTTTTATTAGATAAAAAGATGATGATAAGAACTATTATGACAAATTTTTAAAATATTTTTAAAAAATTAGGAATATTTATTGACAATTATAGTAAGAACAAAATATAATCTAATTGTAAAATAAAGGTTAATGAGGGGATTGATGGAATACTGGTAAAACACTGTTTTATTTAGAAATGATTAGCGGATCTTATTGGCTGTTCTGCTTTGGGGGAGTATGATTTTTGTAAGGAGGAAATCAACAATGACTAAAAAATTTCTAAAATCGATACTTGCTTTTTCACTAACTTTTGGTTTGTTATTGGGAGGTAGCATCATCGCTTCCGCAGAAAATGAGAATTCAAATACTGGGTGCTTATTAAGTAATGAAGCAAATGCGACATTGAGTAAAGCTTTAGATGAAGCTAAAGAATCTAAAGTTATTAAATCCCAAAATGGAAACATGGTAGTTGAAATAACGGATCCAGAAGTGCTTAAAGAATTAGAAGCTTCTATTCCTGAGCAAGACGGGAAAAAACTAGTTGGTGTTTCAGTGGCATACACTCAAACAAAAAACTTATCTCTTTCGAAAAATAATTCTGTAGTGACTCCGCAGTGGGCAACTGGTTACTATTTAAAAAACATTCATACTGGTGAAGCATGCGGTGTTTCAATAATAAGACAATCTACTTTTAAGGGACCATCAACTGCTACATTGACTGTGAAAGAAAATGTTTCTGCTACATGGTCATCTAACACAAATATAAGTGCTTCAACGGTTTCAGCAGGATTAGGTTTTAGTGTAACAAGTTCTTACGAGGTTTCGGATACTTATCAAATTAAAGTTCCATCAGGGAAAACATATACCATAGTCGCTAGACCGTATTACCAAACTTATAATTTTGACGTTTGGTATGATCCGATTATTGGAAGTGATTATAAAGCGGGATATGGAAATGCTTCCAAACCAATCGGAGTATGCTTTTATTACTATGAATGATAATTTATAAAGAATTTTTATTGGAGTAAGTTTCTATATGAAACTTACTTCTGTTTTTTTGTGGTTAATTTGGTATAAACTTTAATATAATTAATTTATCTTGTATTGTTTATATGAACAAAAAGGAGGAAGGAGTAAAATGAATTTTTTAAAAAACCCGAACAAAATGAGGTTTATTTCATTAATAGTTGCTGTAATTGGATTGTTTTTAATTTTAAACAGCCCTAGATTAGGGAGTATTTCAACTTCATCATGGCTTCGGTCAGTAGGTGGTAGTGAGGATTCTCAGAAATATTTGCAAATGTTAGAAGGGTATATAGACTCTTATAGAGTGATAGGATCAATTTTCTTATTTACAGGTTTATTTTCCATTCTCAACAAGAATGACAACAAATAGGATGGAAAAGAAAAATTACGTTCAGATTGTAACACCATAAAATGGGGAGTTGGAAGATGATGATCCAACTCCTTTTTTTATAAAAAACATTTTTCAAAAGTATAATATAAAGAAATTTAAGCTTTAGCTTTTCTAAGGGGGTTGCTTTTGAGCTATATGAGCAACATGGCTTTATTGCAGGAACGAAAAGCTCAAAGGGTAGCCACTGTGATTTTTGAGTTTCATATGAACTCCAAACTTTTCGATGGGCTTGATGCTACAGAAAAGTTAGGAGTTTTATCTGACAAGATTTATGTTTTAAAAACACGGTTTAAAGAAAAACCTTTTGCTCAATTGATTGCCAAATATTTATTATGGACAATTGATGATTATACTAGAGAAAACCTGTTATGTCCAGAATGTTACCATAAAATGTAAATAACGATTTAAAATTGGTTCTTACGCTAATTTGGGGAGATGACTTTCTATTAACTACACTGATATAATAAAAAGAAAAGGAGTGTATGATGATGGCTCACCTTTCTTGGTCTCCTCTCAGTTCAACTATCGAACTGCTGGATATATCTGATGTCGGTAATAGTTTGCGTTTAACGGTAAAAAGCATCCGTGAGTCTTCTCCCTGTCCTGCCTGTCATCATGTTTCCTCCCGCCCGCATAGTCGGTATACACGCGTGATTCAAGATCTTCCTATCGCCGATCAGCCTGTTTCTCTTCTGCTTATTTCTCGAAAATGGTTTTGTGATTCTCCTGCTTGTCCCGTTAAAGTGTTTACAGAGCGTTATGATTGGCTGGCGCCGCATGGCCGCCGTACCCTTCGGGCAGAACACACCTTACGGCAAATTGCTTTTTCTACCAGCTGTCTCTCTGCACAAAAGGTGGCGCAATCGATCCATCTTCCTGTCAGTCATGATACGTTGTTAACCCTCATTCGGAAAACCCCTATTCCCGTAGAGGTGTCTCCCTTTCCTCGGAGTCGATGATTTTGCTTTTCGAAAAGGACATACGTATGGAACCATCATTTGCGACTTAGACAACCATCATCCTGTTGCGCTTTTACCTGATCGGCTGCCACAAACACTGACCGAATGGCTGAAACCATATTCTCATGTACAAGTGATGAGCAGGGATGGATTTACGGGATTTCGTCAGGGGATTACGAATGCCAACCCTTCCATCCTTCATGTATATGATCGGTGGCATTTTATCGGGAATGCGAAGAAGAGACTGGATTTCCTTCTTTTATCCCTCGTTCCCTCTTTGATGACATGGAGTGAACCTAACCCCTTTGTTCGTGAAATCGAAATGACCAAGGAAGAAAAAAGGAAAAAGCAGCGTCAGGCACAAAAATGGGCACTCATTCAAGAAATCCAAACAGCTCATCAATCAGGAAAGAACATTTCTAGGCTTGCGAGGGAATATGAGCTAGATCGGAAAACGGTGAAAAAATATCTCCAGATGACTACCCCGCCACTGATTCATCGGCGAAAAAGAAAAACACCGATTTCCCCATTTTTGGACCGTGTCATCGAGTTAGAAGCAAAAGGCCAAACCGTCTCCTCCATCGATTCCCTTCTCGCAAAGAAGGATATGCCGGTACGTTTTCGGCGGTGCGAACCGCCGTAGAAACGATTCGACGGAATCGGAAGAGGAATGATCCATCGACGTTGGAACCTCGTATCACAAGAAAACAGTTGTCTTATTGGATATGGTCGCCGTATCATCGACTTTCAGAAAAAGAGAAAATGAATCTGGAACAATGCCTAAAAAGGTATCCAGCTGTCCGTCCTGTCTATGAAGTGGTGCAAGAATATCGGGAAGTCGTGGATCAAAGAGATTATGACCGTTTTCTTGTTTGGCTGCGTGGTCAGCTTTCAGATTCAAAACAGCCATTTTATTCTTATGCGAAATGCTTGCGAAGCGATTTGCAGGCAGTAAAACACGCTTTTCTTCTCCCATACAGCAATGGGGTACTAGAAGGACAAATAAACCGGTTAAAAACCATTAAACGAATGATGTATGGCCGTGCTGGATTAGACTTGTTAGAAAAAAGGGTTCTCTATAGACTTTAATTATTATTTTAATAAAACAATAAAAATCTCCAACAAGGATGATAGGAAGGCATTCACCAAATATGCGTAAGAACCTTTTAAATCGTTATTGACAGTTATGCCAAGTAAAGAGAATACGGTGTATTGGCAGGTTCAAAGGGTAAGATACTGCAGCAAACTATGGAGTCACGAATTGACGTTGATATCCGGGATAATCCAAATAATAAAGAAATAATCAACAAGAACACTGTAAAATCATAACTCTAGATAAAGGCTCTGTTAAAGAATGTTGTTGATTTTTTTTTGTTAAACTAACGGGGGCAGGTTACTTGAAGAAGGATATTTTAACATCTAAAGGTGTTTTTTGCAAGCAAAAAGTGCAGAGAATTGCAAGAAAAAATACATAGGCTTGCCGGCTCAATGAATTTACCTTTCAACCGAGTGAGAAGGGAGCGACTGAACGGCAGAAAGCGCGTGCCGCAAGCGGTAGCTCTCTCCCGTAAACGCGAGAATGTGGGCGTGATGGACCAAACGATCCACCAGCGCTGCCGTCAGGCGGTTGTCCCCAAACACCCGATTCCACTGTCCAAACTCTAAATTCGATGTCACGATGACACTTTTTCGTTCATAACAATCGGCAATGATGTGAAACAGCAGTTCCGATCCCTGCTTTTG
>NZ_FOJS01000064.1 GCF_900111865.1 Parageobacillus thermantarcticus
GCGTCTGCGGAAACCATTGCCGACATGTACCAACAACGTTGGACTGTTGAGGTCTTTTTCCGTTGGGTGAAGCAATATCTGAATGTCCCGACCTTGTTTGGCACGACGGAAAATGCGGTATACAACCAACTGTTTGCGGCGTTCATCGCGTATGTGTTGCTGCGATGGCTGTATGATCAAACCAAAAAACAGACGAACGTCTCTCTTTCCTTCATTTCGTTCGTTCGCCGTTTTTTCTCTGGGCAGCTTCCTCTCGATTGGAAATCCGGGATGGCCGCTGCTTTGTTTGAGTATGCCCAAATTTATGGAAGGCGTATGTATAATTTTGGATAATCAACACTCGTGATGTTGTTATTATTGTGTGTTTTTTCGTTCTTTTCTTTGCGGAAATGGCTGTTTATTTGCCGTTTATCATCCTGTTTCGGCAGTCTTTCTTGTTTTCTCATGTTTATGGACTTTGGCGAAACGGATTTCGCTTTTTGTTCAATTTGCAGCAGTTTCCCCGTTGTCATTCCTTTTTTTACCGCTTCATTTCGTACTTCCATCGTGCTTTCTTCCGTTTTTACGACAATGTTTTTCCGCTGATACGAGTGTTGAATTTTCGTCAATTCTGTAGAAAGTTCTCGCGAAGATGCGGCACGGTGTTTCCTCTCCACCGTTGTAATCAACACTTGCCCCCCTTTTTGCAAATAGCCTTTTTTCATGCTTAGTTCGATAATTTCCTTGGCAATATCAATAAACTCTTTATTCTTCCAATGCAAAAGTTGTGAAACAATCTTTTTTCCTTCCTCGTTATATGCCTTTAATTTTATGACTTTTAACTGCTCATTGACCCCGATTTCGATGCTTGGATTAATATCAATGGACATGTAAGCGTACACTTCATTCGAAGGAAAATGAAGCAGCGTTGCAATCAAAAGAACCACTGCCGCCACGAAGCTTGTTATGTATCGAAGTGAACGGCGGCGAACATTGGGCTTTTGTACCGCCCTCGCTTCAATTTCTTCTCCTATTTCATATTCGCCTTCCTTTTTCACTTGAATAAACTCGCCATCAGGCGTTAATAATGTAATAAATTCGTCATCTTGTTCCAATACGATCCCTTTTTTCACGATGGAAGCACCCCTTTTATATATTCCTTTAAATAAACGTAATCCCCAGCTAAAATAATCGCCACCGCAATAATATATTTTCTATTTCTCTCTATCGTTTTGCGGCTTACTTTGGCCATATTTTGTAATTGTTTAATCGGTAATTGTTTTTTGCGAAAAAGCCAATTCAGCAACTCTTCGTTTTCTACTAATAATTTAGCAACATTAATGGCGTTTAATCGAGCGTCTTTATGTTTTGGCGACTGTTCGACAAGATCATGAAAATGAATGCCAAATTCTTTTAATACTTGTTGATAATGAATAATTTCCTCGCGGCGCTGTTGCTGCTCTATCTGCTTGTAAAATTCATCCATGGACAACTTCGTATCTAAATACGTTTGCGCGGAATTTTCCTCATCTTCATCTGTATGTAAAACAATATTCCTACATTTTGCTTCCTTGCGAATATAATCGATTAAACGTCTTTTAATAAGCAATTCGGCGAAAGAAAGAAACGAACCTCCCTTATGAGGCGCATACTTTTCAATTGCTTCATTAAACGCGATTAAACCGATGCTTAACTCATCATCACCTTCATGAATAAATCGTTTGCACACGCTGGAAACGGTTTTGGCAATAAAAGGTTTATATTGTTGAATCAATTGATTATGTAATACTTTATTTCCTTGTTGAATTTCGCTAACCGTCTGTTCAATCGTTCTCTCCTTTTTTAGCGAAAATAATATGCTGAACATGGATTTCACCCCATTTGTTAAAGAGACGAACTAGCGCTCCCTTGGAATATCATTCGTACATCATAACGAATTTCTGTTGGTCATTCAATCGGAAATTTATTACATTTGCCTGTTTCATAATAAAAAGGACCTTTGCCAATAGAGCAAAGGCCCTTTTGAACGCCTTACAAAATCATCCGGCTTTTTCCACTGTTATGTCTTTCACATCGTTTAACGTGCTATGCTTGCGCCCATATGTGAAATAAATAACTAAACCGATCAGCGACCAAGATACAAAGCCGATCCAAGTTATCGCAGGAAGTTGGAAAATTAAATATCCACAAAACGCCACCGCCAACAACGGAATGACGGGAACCATCGGGACTCGGAAGGCGCGTTTTAAATTAGGCTGCGTTTTCCGCAAAATAAGCACACCGATGGAAACGGTGATAAAGGCGAACAGCGTGCCAATATTCGTTAACTCTGCCAGTTTGTTCAACGGGATCATCCCGGCGAAACACGCCACGATCACCCCCGTAAGCCAAGTGTTCACGTAAGGCACTTGCCGTGTCGGACTTACTTTAGAAAATACTTTTGGCAGCAACCCATCACGGCTGACCGCATAAAATAAACGCGTTTGGCCATATAGCATAACAAGCAATACCGTCGTAATTCCGGCAATCGCCCCTAGCGAAATAAAACCGGCAGCCCAATCTTGGTTAATATAGCTTAGCGCAAAAGCAACAGGATTTTTCACATTTAATTGTTCATATGGAACGATTCCCGTCAATACGAGGGAAACAGCAATATATAATAATGTGCAAATAAATAAAGAAGCAATGATTCCGATCGGCATGTTTCGCTGCGGGTTGCGCACTTCTTCCGCCGCCGTTGAAACCGCGTCAAAACCGATATAGGCAAAAAAGACAGTCGCGGCACCGGTTGCTACTCCGGAAAATCCAAATGGCATAAACGGCGACCAGTTTTCCGGCTTCACATACCATATGCCGACGGCAAGAAACAACAATACGACGGCGACTTTGATCACGACCATGATTGCATTAAAACGGGCAGATTTTTTTACGCCAAGACTTAATAAAAATGCCATAAAAAGAGTAATACAAATCGCCGGTAAATCGATTATTGTTCCTTTTTCCGGGTTATATGCGTTCGTCAACGCTTTTGGAAGCTCAATGCCAAATCCGGCAAGCAATCCTTGAAAATAACCAGACCACCCAACTGCTACAGCGGAAGCAGCCACTCCATATTCTAAAATTAAATCCCATCCTAAAATCCAAGCAATCAATTCCCCAAACGCCGCATAACTATATGTGTAAGCACTACCAGATACCGGAACCGTCGAAGCGAATTCCGCGTAGCAAAGCGCCGCAAACACACAAGCAAGGCCAGAAAGAATAAAAGAAAGGACAAGCGCAGGACCGGCGTGTTCAGCAGCGGCGACTCCCGTCAATACAAAAATTCCTGTCCCGATAATCGCGCCAATGCCGAGCATCGTTAAATCAAATGCTCCTAAATCTTTTTTTAAAGAAACGCCTTTCTGTCCAGCTTCATTTAAAAGCATTTGTACAGACTTTTTTCGCAACAAATTCATATAGTGTCTCCCCTTGTCGTTTTTTGTAGAAAATTGTTGAAGAGCACAATATGGATTTTACGCCATACAATAATTTTTGTAAAGTTAGAAAATAATAAAAACACCAAAAAATTTTCCTTCTTTTATGCGTTAAAGTTATAAATAAATAATAAAAAATTAATAATTTACAAATTATTCAGATAAATATATAATAAATGTGACAATTTTATGAACAAAGAAAGGAGGAGAGTTGTTTTTATTTACCATTAAATAAGACAAATAACAAACTTAAGGAGGGGGATTTTTATGGCAATGCGAGATCGTTCTTTTGAAGAACGCGCCGCAATGGATTATAGCCAAATTGTTCAGTCTTCGTCGTTTCAGCATCTCATGCGCGAAAAGAAAAATTTCATTTTGCCATCCACCCTATTTTTCTTAGTGTTTTACTTTGCGCTGCCGATTTTGACGTCCTATTCGAACGTGTTAAACGCTTCCGCAATCGGTCCGATCAGCTGGGCATGGGTATTCGCGTTTGCGCAATTTATCATGACGTGGGCGTTATGTACTATTTACTCTAAACGCGCCGCAAAATTTGATGAAATCGTTGAACGAATTAAGCAAGAAGCGAAGGAAGGAGGAAACATGTAATGCACGGGTTAGCCTTTTTCCTCTTTTTAGTGATTGTGGCGTTAACGCTTATCATCACTTACTTCGCTTCGAAGCGAACAAGAACAACGAGCGAATTTTATACGGCAGATAGCAGCTTAACCGCATGGCAAAACGGGTTGGCCATCGCCGGCGACTATATGTCTGCCGCCTCATTTTTAGGAATTGCTGGCATGATCGCATTGGCTGGTTTTGACGGTTTCTTTTACAGCATCGGCTTCCTTGTCGCATATTTAGTCGTTCTTTACATTGTCGCCGAACCGCTTCGCAACCTTGGAAAATATACGATGGCTGACATGATTGCCGCCCGATTCGACGACAAAAAAGTGCGCGGTGTCGCCGCGCTTAATACGATTGCCATCTCCATTTTCTACATGATCGCTCAGCTTGTTGGCGCTGGCGGCCTTATTAAGCTATTATTAGGAATTGATTATATTTACTCTGTCCTCATTGTCGGTATACTTATGACCGTTTACGTCGTTTTCGGCGGCATGATGGCGACGAGCTGGGTGCAAATTGTAAAAGCGGTATTATTAATGGTTGGTACGTTTATTATTTCCATTATCGTTTTTGCGAAATTCGATTTCAGCCTCATCAAAATGTTCAACGAAGTAAAAACAGCCACGCCGCTCGGTGAAGCGTTCCTCAATCCTGGCAACAAGTTTAAAGACCCGCTTGATACGATATCGTTGAATTTAGCGCTCATCCTAGGAACAGCAGGACTTCCGCACATTTTAATCCGCTTCTTTACAGTAAAAGACGCACCAACGGCCCGCAAATCTGTCGTTCATGCAACATGGATTATCGGCATTTTTTACATTTTAACGATTTTCTTAGGATTTGGCGCCGCGGCATTCGTTGGGTATGACAAAATTGTCGACGCAAACCCTGCCGGAAACATGGCCGCCCCACTATTGGCGGAAGCGCTTGGCGGCGATTTCCTATTCGCGTTTATATCCGCAGTCGCGTTTGCGACGATTTTGGCTGTTGTTGCAGGACTCGTGCTATCGGCCGCATCGGCGTTTGCCCATGACTTTTACAGCCATATCCTTCGCCGCGGCGAAGCGACGGAAAGAGAACAGATGGTTGCGGCGCGCTGGGCTTCTATTGGCGTATCGATTTTGTCCATTCTTTTAGCGTTATTCGCTCAAAAAATGAATGTTGCTTTCCTTGTCTCATTGGCATTCGCTGTTGCAGCAAGCGCCAATTTGCCGATTATCGTATTAACGATTTTCTGGCGCCGCTTTAATACAACAGGCGCTATTGCAGGGATGCTCGTCGGGCTATTCAGCGCGTTGTTGCTCGTGTTCTTTAGCCCAAACGTTTGGGCGCCAGAACCGGGAGTAGCGATTCTTGTCGGCGAACCGCTCTTTAAGCTTGCTAATCCTGGCATCGTTTCCATACCATTAGGATTCATCGCAGCGATTGTTGGCACGCTTCTTTCCTCGAAAAAAGCCGATAGCAAGAAATTTGATGAAATTCTCGTGAAAGCGAATACAGGAATAAAAGAATTAGCAAACTAGCGCGCTTAAACGGAATGGATTATTTCTCCGCGCAAAAAGGCTGGTGGAAAAGCGATCCCATCTTTTCCATCCAGCCTTTTTCCTCCACGTTCCTTTCCTTCCTCCTCTTTTCGTTGCCTCCGCTTTGATTATCGTGATTTCCGCTCTAAACATGTATAAGTGTCCCAATTCATTACGGATCAGTCACGCAAAGCGCAAACGGCATACTCGAAACCGGAATGAGAAACTACGGCCGGTATACCTTAACATAACTAGTATAAATATCTACTTGCCGACGGTCGACTTCATACCCAATCCCCGGTTGTTCCGGCACTGTGATCGTTCCGTTGCGGACAACGACTTCCGGAACGATAATATCTTTTTCCCAGTAATGGGAAGAAGCCGCTGTATCGCCCGGCATCGTAAAATTATCCAGCGTCGTAATCGCAATATTGTGCGCTCTGCCAACGCCAGCTTCTAACATGCCGCCACACCAGACGGGAATATTGTTCTCTTGACAAATATCGTGAATACGCTTCGCTTCTGACAATCCTCCGACACGGCCGATTTTGATATTAATGATTTGACAGCTGCCGAGCTGAATCGCTTTTCTTGCGTCTTCCGCTGAATGAATGCTTTCATCCAAACAGATCGGCGTCTTTATCTGCGCCTGCAATGTTGCATGATCCACGATATCATCGGAAGCAAGCGGCTGTTCGATCATCATTAGCCGAAATTCATCTAACGCCTTTATTCGATCGATATCTGCTAATGAATAAGCGGAGTTGGCGTCGGCCATGAGCGGAACATTTGGAAAACGGCGGCGGACTTCGCGGACAACATCAACGTCCCACCCAGGTTTAATTTTTATTTTGATGCGCCGGTATCCATCTTGCACGTATCGTTCGATAATGCGCAATAAATCATCGACGCTTTTTTGAATGCCGATGCTTACACCTACTTCAATGCGGTTCTTATTTCCGCCAAGCGCTTTATGTAACGGCAATTCTTGTTTTTTCGCAAATAAATCCCATATCGCCCCTTCTATCGCCGCTTTTGCCATTTGATTTTTGCGGATGATGGAAAAACGTTGCTGCAACTCTTCCGGATGGGCAATTGGCGCTTGAAATAAAAGCGGCAATAAAAAATCTTCTATTATATGCCAATTCGTTTTGACGGTTTCTTCATTGTACCAAGGAGAAGGAAAAGCTACCGATTCCCCCCATCCTGACACGCCGTCTTCATCGATCGCTTCCACTAAAATAAACTCCTTTTTTTGAAACGAACCAAAGCTTGTTGTAAACGGCGCTTTTAGCTTCATCTGCAAATGGCGCAACATGACTCGTTTTACTTTTATTTCCATAAAAAATTCCTCCTGATTATAAAGGCAATTCGTTGCGTTTCACACAAACATAATATAAAACAGGTTCATCGTCGTTTCGAACGATATGCGCAACGGCCCATCCTTCCCGAAAAAGGCGAACAAACACGTCACGCGTCTTATAGCGCCAATCCAGCGCTAACGCATGATCTGCCTCGATGAGCCGCTGAAACTGTAAAGGAACGGGAACAAGCAAAAACGACCGGTCATGGATGACAAATTCCTCTTTGTAAATCGGCACTGGATCCCCGTTGTTGTTTTGTTTCCAATTAAGCGCCACATTCTCTGGCGCCCATGCTATTTTAGAGAAAAAGCGGTTTCTTTCTTGTAAATATCGGCTTTCCAATAGCCACTCCACCACAAAACGATCTGACGGCAAATGCTTATTTAGCGCATCATCCATCTTTCCGTAACAATTTTCAACATACTGCGAGCAAATCGCCCCTAACTTAGCAATGTTCAAATAGCCGTTTCTGCTTTGCAGCGGATCGTACGTCCAACGAATCATGCGGTATCCTTTTTTGATTGCTTCTTGCGCCTGTTTCATTTTCAGCATATAACCGATTCCTTGGTCGCGAAACGGCTTGGCAATCCCCATCATATGTGAGCAAAGATATATTTGCCCGTTCTGGTATCCGGGAAAACTATACACAAATCCGACCATCTTTCCATCCACAAAAGCGCCAATAATAATGCCGCCGTTTTTTGCCGCCGTCAACGTTTGGTGAGTAGGAATCGGGTCTGTTCCCCATATTTCCGCTTCTAGTCGCGCCATTTCTTCGAGCTGTTCGATCGTATCAATTTTTTGTAGCGAAACGCGCACTTTCCGTCTCTCCTTGCAATGCAAAATGCTCAAACGTTTCCATCACGACTCTTGCTAATATTTCAATACCGGACAATAAGTCTTCGCGGCGGAACGTCATTTGCGGATGATGCAGCCCTGGTGTTAAATCGCAGCCAAGTCCGAGCATCGTTGTTTTTAACTGCGGTTTCATCAATGAATAAAAATGGAAGTCCTCTCCTCCTGAAGTAACGATTGGCGACAGACATTTTTCTTCCCCTAACACGGCGACAATAGCGCGCTCCATGAATCGCTGTGCTTGCGGATGCGGCTTCGCAGCGGCAACGCGAACGCCTGAACGAAGCTGAATATTCGCACCATAAATAGCTGCTATCCCTTTTACGACGTGATTCAATCCTTCCACTAACTGTTCCATCGCCTCGTTCGTTTGCGCCCGCAAATCAAGCGCAAATTCGGCGTAATCGGGGATGATGTTCGCGTTCTTTTCCCCTGCATGAAATCTTGTCATTTTAATCGATGCCGGCACTTGTGGATCGACGTGAATTTTGCCTAACTCCTGCACAATCGCGCTCCCAACTTCAATGACATTGACTCCGAGATGCGGTCTTGCCGCATGCGCGGCAACTCCTTTAATTTCCCCTTCGATGCATTGCGCGGCTCCATGCAAAATCGCAGGAGCGGCATAACCGCTTTTTGCTTCTTGAACCGGCCGCAAATGAACGCCGTACAAAAAATCAATATCATCGATGACTCCTTTTTCCAAAAATTTTAGTGCCCCTGTTCCTTTTTCTTCCGCTGGCTGAAAAAGAAGCCGCAACGTTCCGGGCGGCTGATAGCCGATACGATTAAACAGTTTAGCAACCCCTAACACCATTGTCATATGGGCATCATGCCCGCATGCATGGTTTGCTCGCCATACTCCGTTTACTTCTTGCCAAAGCGCATCCATATCGCTGCGCAATCCGACTGTAAACGGCCCGTTGCCAATTTCCCCAATCACTCCCGGACAATCGGAAAATGTTTGGATGCGATATCCTTCTTGGACTAGTTGCTGTTCGATAAACCGCGTCGTTTTCCACTCTTCCCAACTAACTTCTGGATGGCGATGAAGGTAATCAAAAATCTCCCATAATTCTTCCTTCATCGCATAAATCATTTGCCTCATTACGCTCTCCCCCGCTGAAATATTCGCAAACATTTTGAAAATTGTTGTTACACATATTATCATATTCAAAAAAACAATTGCAACTTAGGCTTGTTTATTAACGAACAAAAACAGCGCTATAAAAAATCCTAACCCCCTTTTTCCGAAAGTTTAGGATTTCCGTTTCTGTTTAGCAAGCTGGTTAATCACTTCAGAAAAAACTAATCCCATAGCAATCGCTCCAGAAATCATGAACGCTTTTGCGGCAAGAGATATCGCCATATTATAATCGTTTAAAATGACATGGCGCATCGCTTCATATGCCAAGCCTCCCGGCACGAGCGGGATAATTCCAGAAACGCTGAAAATCGTCACCGGTGTTTTGTATATTCTTGCAAATATGGCGCTGATCATTGCCACAAAGAAAGAAGCAATAAACGTAGCGACAACATCGTTTATTTGCTGCTCGGCGAATAAAAAATAAATGATCCATCCGACCATTCCGACAAACCCGCAATTGATTAGCAGCTTCTTCGGAATGTTAAAAATGATCCCAAACGCCGCCGAAGCAATAAAACTTGTCAATAACTGTTGCACGATCATCCGCAATTCCCCTTACGATTAGCCAATCGACAAAATCAGGGCGATGCCTGTGCCAATCGCGAACGCTGTTAAAAATGCTTCCGCGCCTTTAGATAATCCAGCGAGCAAATGCCCTGCCATTAAATCGCGGACGGCGTTCGTAATCACTAATCCCGGCACCAGCGGCATCACAGACCCAATAATAATTTTATCTAAATTCGCCCCTAACCCGATCGCAACGAGAATCATAGCCAATCCGCCGACGATAAACGAAGCAAAAAATTCGGCGAAAAACCGTATTTTTACAAGGCGATGAATCATCTCAAAACAATAAAATCCCGCTCCTCCGGCAAGAAGTGAAGGAAAAAAGTTGCTCCATCCCCCAAACATGACAGCAAAACAGCCGCTGGCAATCGCCGCCGCCGCGACTTGCTGCCAAAGAGAGTAAGAAAACTTTTGTTTCTCCACTTCTTTTAACTGTTGATATGCCTCATCGAGCGACAGTTCTCCATTGCTGATGCGGCGGGAAATGTTGTTTACAAGCGCGACTTTATGCAAATCCGTCGAACGTTCGACAATTCGGATAAACTGCGTGGAATTCATACGATCAATCGAAAAAATGATTCCCGTCGGCGTGACATAACTGTGCGAACGGGGAATGCCAAATGAAGCAGCAATACGCACCATCGTATCTTCCACGCGATATGTTTCCCCGCCGCTTTCGAGCATAATTTTTCCTGCTAATAGACAAAGATCGACGATATCGTTTGTCCGATCATGGTAAGTTGGCATTGTCTATCTCTCCATCCATACTTTACTTGTGATATTACAAAAAAATATAACGCTAGACAATAAGTAAAGAGAGCCGTGAGTCAGTCAAGATTTTGTGGGAACTTTTTTGGTTCGCTAAAAAACAGGTGTAAGTCATAGGTTGGCGAACCATTTTTTTGAATTTCATCCGTAAGCGCTTTCGAACTCTCATCCCTTGTCATGACAGACCGATATGTATACCTTTTTTTACCATCCCTTGAGTTCAGACAGGGCATGATAGATCGGTGTCCCGGACGATTGCTGTAAATATGGCACGTTATTCCGCGTTACCTCCGGAAGAAGACGGCGGACATGTTGTTTCGCCTTGTTCACGATCGTCTGTTTGGTGGATGCCGTTTCCTCCGCTGGATGCGACGATTCTTCTCCGA
>NZ_FOJS01000078.1 GCF_900111865.1 Parageobacillus thermantarcticus
GCTACTATGCCCAGCGTTGGTCGATCGAATGTTTTTTCCGTCAAGCGAAAGACCAGCTGAAACTCGATGGATACCGCGTTCGCGGACGTCGGGCGGTGAAACGCTACTGGATCTTGGTGCAGCTTGCTTACGTGTACAGCATGTTCGAGTCGAACAGCGATTTTTCTGATGGGCTCGATCTTCTGCGCAAGAGAAAAGGACATAGCCTCGTGGAGTTCATTTACCGTGCAGCGAAACAAAATATTCCCATTGATACCGTGAAAAAACAGCTCCACGTGGCATAAGGGGTACCCTGTTTGTCTCTTTTACATGGTAATTATTGTAATTAAAATTGCTCAACTACAGTAGTAAAAATAGGAGGAAGAATTGCTTTGGAATTTTATTATAAGCGCCGAAAAGACCTTCACCTCTAAGCGAGGCGTAAGTGGTGGGGATGAGTCGGCGTTTTTGTTTTTTTGCCGTCACTTTTGGGCCAACCTTGCTTGTACATCCAATATATAGACAATCATTGTATAGGGGAGAGTCCTAAACGGAGGCCAGCGCGCCTGTCATTAAAGACAAAAGGCGGGAGTTAGCCACCCTCCTCTTACTCGATTTTGGCATCAATTTTGAACTAGAATGCAGGGCTAGGTTATCAAAAAATATGTAAGATGTTCTTACACATTTTGTTACGTATTTTTTGTTTCCAAGTATAATCATATCTATAAAGTAGAACACTAGGGGGAATTAGTATGGGAAAGAATATGAATGCAGATTACAATTCTTACTAACAGTGGTGCCGCAAAGTAGTTTTTGGAAAATGTTAATGGTTATATTGGGCTTCACCTTTTTTCGGCGAGTATGATGGCTGGCGGTACTCTGGAGTTAGTTTAGCTGCTAAAGTATAGTCATAACCATAGTAGGCATAGATGTTTAGAAAAAATTTTGTACAGTCTGAATACTTTTTTAAAGAAGAAGTTCAATTTAAACAAGTATAATATGAGTAAATTTTGTCTAGATAACAGATATTATTTTTAAATTTCTCTGTTGAACAAAGGAGTGAAAGAAAAGTGTATGAAAACTTCCAAATTAACGGTTTCTGATATTTTGAAAAGAAAGCATTTTGAGCATATTCAGATTATAGCTGGGCATCAAGGGTTGCATCGCACGGTAAAATGGGTGCATGTCGTGGAAGTAACCAAAATCAGTAATCTACTGAAAGGAAAAGAACTTATTTTATCCACTGGAGTAGGATGGAAGGAAAATAAGGAGTTATTTATATCTTTCGTGCAACAACTAATTGAATGCGATGCATCTGGATTATGCGTTGAAATAGGAACTTATGCTTCTTCCATTCCACAAGAGGTGATTGATTTAGCGAACGAATACCAATTTCCTATCATTCTCTTTCTCAAAGAAGTCCCGTTCGTCGAAATCACCCAGGATATCCACACTTATTTAATAAATCAGCATTATCAAATCATCTCCAACCTAGAGTCCTATTCACAAGAATTAAACAAGAAATTGTTGTCGATTGATCATTATGATGAAATTTTAAAATTTCTGCATCACTATTTAGGACATCAAGTCATTTTTCGGATAAATGGAAAAGAAGTAGAGTTAGTGCCGAAATATGTAAAACGATCCGATGCAGAACAACAACTGCTGGATTCTGCATCTGCACTTCATCCACAGCAAAAGACAGCTTCTCAGTCCATTCAAATCCTCGGTAATGAATATGCGGAATTATCTATTGTTTCCATCGATAAAGAAATTAGTGAATTTGATCTTCTTATTTTGGATCGAACGGCTACTGCTCTTGCCCAACATTTGCTGCGGGATTTATATGTAGAAGAAAAAAAGCGAGCGCAAGAACATGAATGGTTAAAGGGTTGGTTAGAAGGTGAGCATACGAGTGAAGCTATTTTCGACTATTTAACAGATCATGAAGCAGAATTAAGGCCAAAAGGTGGATTGGTCATTATTTGCAGATTCAAATCATCGAAACAATACTTGAACTTAGACATTACTTATTTCAAATTATTGTGCCGGACTATTTTTGAACAACAAGGATTTTCCGCATTTCCTGTTGACTTTCGCAACAGCGTTGTATTTATTATGGTGAATAAGCGTGACATAAAAACATGGAAAAGTCGTATGAAGATGGGGATTAAATATTTGCTGGAATCTGATTTTGTGAATAAAAAAAGAATCCCGAAATTCCTCATAGCAGTTGGAAAATTTGTAGAAAACCTCTCCCATATGGACAAAAGTTATCGAACTGCTTTAGAAACCATTAAAATCCAAAATCAGCTGGGCGAAAAAGCAAATAGCTATTTTTATGAAGATTTACATATATATCGAATTATTTCGCTTATTCATAAATATAGTGACTTGCATGAGGTGGTAATGGAATATTTAGAACCTGTTATTCAATATGATCAAAAATACAATGGAAAGCTGATGGAAACATTAAAGGTGTACTTGGAGTGTAACGGCTCGAAAAAAGAAACGGCCAAAAGATTATTTGTCGTTAGACAAACGCTTTATCATCGCATTCAAAAATTAGAAAAATTGTTGGGCGATGATTTTATGAATCCGGAAAAAAGGCTAGCTATTGAATTTATGATCAAAGCATACGAATATTTAATGCCAAATAATGCAACTCAATATGCGCAAAATGATCAGTAAAACTCTTCTACAAAAGTAGAGGAGTTTTATTTTTATGCATAATTATTGTTCAGAAAAAGCACCTGATGGAATGTCGGAATTTATTTACTGTGCTATATAAGTTGCAATAAAAAATTTCTGATTTGTCGTTTCTGTTTTCATCTTAATACAAGTCGATATGATATAACGTGGCGAGTGATCAGCTGAATGTAAAACAAAATTTCAACTTATATAGTAATGGAATTTTACACAATAACTTCTCCTTGACCAATGCCGGAAGTTAGCAAAAAGAAAGCGGCGGTTTTCCGGTGGTCGAAGTTTACTGGACGGAGAGGAAATTTCTACACAATAAAATAGGATGTGTCATATTGTGGAATGAACATATTTATCATTTTTACGTTTTGTCTAATGAAGAATATTGGAAATTAAGAGATAATTTCGTTAAAATTGAATAATTTCAAATAGCATAACAAAAAGGGAGGGTTTTTGTGATGACGGTGACAAAGAACGAAACAACTATTTTGAAAAACTTTATTAATGGACAATGGGTAGAATCAAGCGGGACGGAGACATTGGAAGTGCCGAATCCGGCGACAGGGGAAGTGCTGGCGCGGGTTCCGATTTCGACGAAGGAAGATGTAGACAGAGCTGTGCAAGCGGCCAAAAAAGCGTTTGAAACGTGGAAAAATACACCGGTTCCTAAACGGGCGCGGATTATGTTTACATTTCATCATTTATTGAACGAGCATCATGAAGAATTAGCAAAGCTTATCGTTCAAGAGAACGGAAAAGCATATAAAGAAGCATATGGAGAGATTCAAAGGGGAATTGAGTGCGTAGAATTTGCCGCAGGCGCTCCAACATTAATGATGGGGGAGTCACTATCGGGAATTGCGGAAGGCATTGATTCGGAAATGTTCCGTTATCCTTTAGGAGTAGTCGCTGGAATTACGCCATTTAATTTTCCGATGATGGTGCCTCTCTGGATGTTTCCGTTGGCGATTGCTTGCGGGAATACGTTCGTATTAAAGCCATCTGAAAGAACGCCGATTTTAGCCAATAAACTGGCTGAGTTGTTTACACAGGCCGGGGCGCCAGAAGGAGTGCTCAATATCGTTCATGGGGCGCATGATGTCGTTAATGCCCTCATCGATCACGAGGATATTAAAGCAATTTCTTTTGTCGGTTCCCAGCCTGTCGCCAAATATGTATATGAGCGTGCAGCGGCACAAGGTAAACGAGTGCAAGCGCTTTCTGGGGCAAAAAATCATCATATCGTCATGCCTGATGCTGATGTAGAGACAGCAGTGCAGCACGTGATTAGTTCCGCTTTTGGAAGTGCAGGACAGCGTTGCATGGCTTGTAGCGCGGTTGTTATTGTTGGTGAAAATGAACAGTTTGTAAAACTGCTAAAGCAAAAGGCGGATGAAATTGTTATTGGAAATGGTATGGATCCAGAAGTGTTTTTAACCCCCGTTATTCGCCAATCCCATCGTGAAAAAGTATTGGGATACATTCAAAAGGGGATTGAAGAAGGGGCAATACTTATTCGGGATGGACGCAAAGAAATGGAGGAAATGCGAGAAGGAAACTTCCTTGGGCCAACGATTTTTGATCATGTCACACCAAATATGACGATTGCTAAAGAAGAGATTTTTGCTCCTGTCCTTAGCTTGTTGCGTGCCAAAGATTTGGACGAAGCACTTGAGTATATTCGCAAATCTCGATACGGAAACGGTGCGACTATTTATACGAAAGATGCGAAAGCTGTCCGTAAATTCCGTGAAGAAGCGGATGCGGGAATGTTAGGAATCAATGTAGGCGTACCGGCAACGATGGCATTCTTCCCGTTCTCTGGCTGGAAGGACTCGTTTTATGGTGACCTCCACGTAAATGGAAAAGATGGAGTGAACTTCTATACACGCAAAAAAATGATTACCTCTCGATTCGATTTTTAACACGATCTTGAAAGAAAATACTGGACAAGAACAGGTTTACTCATTTAGTAAGAATAATTACTCAAAAATCCCTCTGCTTTAAAACAAAATTCAGGTGGAAGGGAGCTAACTTTACAAAAGAAAGAGGGGAAGAGAATTGGTTCAAATTCATCAAAATGAGCAACAATGGATTACAAAAGATAGTCAATATATATGGCATTCAATGAAACCTTATAATCCTGATGAAACGCTAGTAGTGACAGAAGCGAAAGGATGTTGGGTTACCGATCTTACCGGAAAAAAATATTTAGATGCGATGGCGGGATTATGGTGCGTGAATGTAGGGTATGGACGTGAGGAATTAGCGGAAGCAGCATATGAACAGCTAAAAAAACTTGCGTACTTTCCGCTTACGCAAAGTCATATACCGGCTATTCAGCTTGGCGAAAAATTAAATGAGTTGTTGGGAGACGAATATGTTATTTTCTTTTCCAACAGCGGCTCTGAAGCGAATGAAACCGCATTTAAAATCGCAAGACAATATCACCAGCAAAGAGGAGAGCATAACCGATATAAGATTATTTCCCGGTATCGGGCGTACCATGGAAACTCGATGGGAGCTCTTGCCGCAACAGGTCAGGCACAACGGAAGTATAAATATGAGCCGCTTGCGCCTGGGTTTATTCATGTGCCGCCTCCAGACAGCTACCGTGACAATGATCAGGCGGAAAATCCGCGGGATTTACGGTCAGTCAAAGTAATCGACGATGTGATGACATGGGAGTTGAGCGAAACGATTGCGGCGGTAATCATGGAACCGATTATCACCGGAGGGGGAGTGCTCATACCGCCGGAAGGATATATGAAAGCCGTAAAAGAAGTGTGCGAAAAACACGGCGCTTTGTTGATTGTCGATGAAGTGATTTGCGGGTTTGGGCGGACAGGCAAACCGTTTGGATTCATGAACTATGGGGTAAAGCCAGATATTATTACGATGGCAAAAGGAATTACAAGCGCATACTTACCATTGTCGGCAACCGCTGTTCGAAAAGAGATTTATGAGGCGTTTAAAGGAACAGAAGAATATGATTACTTCCGCCATGTTAACACGTTTGGCGGCCATCCAGCAGCATGCGCTTTAGCATTAAAAAATATTGAAATTATGGAAAGGGAAAATTTATTTGCGCGTTCGCGGGAAGCAGGCGAACGGCTGTTAAATGAGTTAAAAAATAAACTGCAAGACCACCCTTACGTTGGCGATGTGCGCGGAAAAGGTTTGTTAATTGGAATTGAACTAGTCGCCGACAAAGATACAAAAGAGCCTCTTGATGTTTCGCTTGTGAATAAAGCGATTGGCATTTGCAAAGAAAACGGCCTGATTATTGGCAAAAACGGCACGACCGTTGCTGGATACAACAACGTACTAACATTATCCCCGCCGCTGAATATTGAGGACGACGATCTCTCCTTCTTAATCAATACATTGACAGATGCATTATGGAAAATGAAATAAGCAATAGGAATGGTGCTCGCAATGATTTTCATGAAATTGCGGGCACTATTTTATTTGTTATCCCAAAAAAATAAGGGAAAAGGACATGAGTAAATTTTATTCCTCACCTAGACATGAAAATAGTCCTAGCCACTGGTGGATCTGTTGTTTTCACAGAAAAGTTCCATGAGCAATTTTTGCTCTCCACCCGGGCATGAAAATCCCCCTTTTCTTCCCATAATGAAGAGTAGGCGCAAACAGCTCAATAGGACGTTATACTTAATGGTGGCTTGGACCCTGTACAGAAAAGCGTTCGAATCCACTGGGTGCACCACCCATTGTCCGCCCTTTCCCGATGCGGAGGAAAGGTGACGACGAACGGAAAACTGCCGCATTTCTCCCGTGGATTCGCTGTTTGCGCACTCGATCATCGAAAAGGAGGATTTTCATCATGGATGTCATCTATCCTCGCTGCGCAGGATTGGATGTTCATG
>NZ_FOJS01000004.1:0-13323 GCF_900111865.1 Parageobacillus thermantarcticus
AACAAATTTCCCGTGACAAAACGATGCCAGGCTCGTTCGGAAGAAAAGCCCAGCAGCTTCCCCAAAAGGTGAACCGCCATGACCACTTCGTCTTCTTGCTTGACCAAGTGACGGTTGCGGCGATGAAGATACATTTGAATCAACGACAGTTGGGCAGAAACAAAACAGAAAATAGCGGCATATTGTTTTTGAAGTTTGGCTGGATCTGTAGTAAAATGAAAGTGCTCTTGCATGGGGGATCTCTCCTTTCGAATGTTGGGTGACACTTTCATTCTACTGGAGATCCGCCAGCAAGGGCTATTTTTATGCTTGTCTGAGTTTTATCTAGCACCACGGGTTATTTATTAAAATTTATTGAAGTTAATTTCTTATAAAAATTTATAACATTAATGGTCATGACTCACTTTGTGCGCCATATAAACCATTGTTAACATAGTGAAAATGAATGCTTGAATGGCGCCAACGAAAATACTGAACGCTTGCCAAGCGATCGTCGGGATGATCGCAGCAATCGTTCCGCCAACGCCAGTGGCCAATCCACTCGTCAATAAAGCGAGCAAAATTTCTCCAGCGTAAATGTTCCCGTATAGACGCAGGCCCAACGTTAACGTGTTCGCAAACTCTTCGATGATTTTCAGCGGGAATAAAATCGGCATTGGACTGACGAAACCTTTAGCGTATTCGCCGAATCCACGAAGTTTAATGCCGTAATAATGCGTCAGCGCAACAACCATAATCGCCAACGTTAATGTGATAACAGGGTCTGCCGTCGGCGATTTCCACCATAGCTTGCCATCAACGACAATAGAGAATGGAAGGCCGAGCATATTTGCTACAAAAATATACATGATTAAAGTGATGCCAAGCAAATGGAAGCGGCCTCCCGTTTTCCAGTCCATGTTGCTTTTGATGATTCCTTTGACAAAGTCGACAACCCATTCTAGGAAATTTTGCATTCCCGTTGGCTTCATGGAAAGATTGCGCGTAGCAGCAACGGCAATGATGAACACAATCACGGATGTGACCGTTATCATCAAAACGTTGGCCAAGTTAAAAGTAAGCCCGAGAAATTCATACAAAGGAGCTTCATGATGCACTAGCAATCACCTCGCTTTCCTTCCTCATTATGTATGTGCAAAAAATAATGTATTATAATGACAAAATAAGGTGTCATTAACCCCACTACCATAGGTACAACAGAAAAATATTCAGGAAATCGCAACGCAACTAAAGCGGCAAATGCCGCAAGCGCCATTCGCGAAACCATGCCCAGCGAGCGAACGCGCTTCCCTTCCGCCACCAATCGGCCAAATTTCACTACGCGACCGGCCAACAGCCACACACTATAAAACCCTATGAGCGTTCCGAAAAGCAAACTCAAAAATAATGTTTTATTCCCTGTCAACCCCCAGCCAGCTGCATACATAAAAAGGAGAAACAATGCGTATTTTCGCAAGTTTCGCATCATATGTTCCATCTTCTATTATTCCCCTGAAAAAAATTGGCGGATCGTTCTCAACATTGCAGAAATTCCTGCAGTAAGCCCAAGAAGGAGGCCGATAATAAGAAAAAGAGGTTCTGAATCCAATCGCCGATCAAGCCATCTGCCGCCGAATATGCCAATTAAAACAGAACCAGCCAACTGAGAAACAATGGCAGACATTAAACCGATCGCCCGGAAAGGATAGCGTTCGTTTTTTCCCATATCGCCATAATCCTCACATTCGCAAAACTATGTATATACTATGCTTATGTATATAGCTCGTCTGAATCATCTGAATCATTTGAAAACCTTATCACATATCCCCTGTCAAGCATACAATACGATATGGTCAATGTCAATGTATTTCATGGGAAAACTATATTATAACAAGAAAAATATTAATAATTTGTGACATTTATTAATTTTCTTTTCACTAAACTAGTGTATAATGATATATTTACTTTTTTAGACACAATTTTGTTTTTGATAAAAAAAGACGGCATCATTTCCACGAAATGATCCGTCCTTGAATGCCGTCCTATTTGGTGCCGAACAGGCGATCGCCGGCGTCCCCAAGTCCTGGGACAATATAACCATGATCATTTAGTTTTTCATCGAGCGCAGCGATATAAATGTCAACGTCCGGATGCGCTTTTTTCACCGCTTCAACGCCTTCCGGAGCGGCGATCAAACACATGAATTTAATGCTTTTCGCGCCGCGCTTTTTCAAAGCGTTAATCGCCTCGACCGCTGAGCCTCCCGTCGCAAGCATCGGGTCAACGACGATAAAATCGCGCTCTTCGACATCGGTTGGCAGCTTTACATAATATTCGACCGGCTTTAACGTTTCCGGGTCGCGGTACAAACCGATATGGCCAACTTTCGCAGCCGGAATCAATTTTAAAATGCCGTCGACCATGCCCATTCCCGCGCGCAAAATCGGAATGACCCCAAGTTTTTTGCCGGCGATCACTTTCGATTTTGCTTTGCTGACCGGCGTTTCAATTTCCACTTCTTCGAGCGGGAGGTCGCGCGTAATTTCAAACGCCATCAACGTTGCCACTTCTTCGACGAGTTCACGAAACTCTTTCGTGCCGGTGTTTTTATCGCGAATGTATGTCAGCTTATGTTGGATGAGTGGATGATCGAATACGTATACTTTTCCCATTTTGCACTCTCCTCTTTGTTACGGATTACACTTCCATACATTCTACCGAAAAATATACGCATATTCAACCGCAAACAAAAAACGCGCCTCTAAAGACATTCGTCCTTAGAGGCGCGGACTTGTTAACGATATAGCGGAAATTTTTCCGTTAACGCCGCCACGCGTTTCCGCGCTTCTTCTAATTTTGCTTCGTCTTCGTGATTTTTTAACGCAAGGCTAATAATGCTCGCGATTTCGTCCATTTCTTCCAAGCCGAATCCGCGCGTCGTCACTGCGGCGGTGCCGATGCGGATGCCGCTCGTTACAAACGGGCTTTCCGGATCGTACGGAATTGTGTTTTTATTCACGGTAATGCCGATTTCATCCAACACTTTTTCCGCCACTTTTCCGGTTAATCCTTGCGGGCGCAAGTCAATGAGCAACAAATGGTTGTCCGTTCCGCCGGAAACGAGCGTAAAGCCTTCTTTTTTGAGCGCTTCCGCGAGTCGCTTTGCGTTGTTGACAATGTTTTGCGCGTACGTTTTAAAGGTGTCCTGCAACGCTTCGCCGAGCGCGACCGCTTTCGCCGCGATGACATGCATGAGCGGTCCGCCTTGGATGCCCGGGAAAATCGCTTTGTCAATTTGTTTTGCAAACTCTTCTTTGCAAAGAATCATCCCGCCGCGCGGTCCGCGAAGCGTTTTGTGCGTTGTGGTAGTGACAAAATGCGCGTACGGCACCGGGTTTGGATGAAGACCTGCCGCAACAAGACCTGCAATATGCGCCATGTCTACCATCAAATACGCCCCTACCTCATCAGCGATTTCGCGGAAACGTTGGAAATCGATGATGCGCGGATAAGCGCTGGCCCCGGCTACAATCAGTTTCGGCTTATGTACGCGCGCTTTTTCAAGCACTTCATCATAATCAATCACATGCGTTTCTGGATCGACGCCGTATTCGACGAAGTTATATTGAACGCCGCTAAAGTTGACTGGGCTGCCGTGCGTTAAATGGCCACCGTGTGACAAATTCATTCCAAGCACTGTATCTCCGTGCTCTAAAACGGTAAAATATACCGCCATGTTTGCCTGCGCGCCGGAATGCGGCTGTACATTGGCGTGCTCCGCACCAAACAATTTTTTCGCCCGTTCGCGCGCCAAATCCTCGACGACATCGACATATTCACAACCGCCGTAATAGCGGCGACCCGGATATCCTTCGGCGTATTTATTCGTCAATACCGACCCTTGCGCTTCCATGACGGCGCGGCTGACAAAGTTTTCCGATGCGATTAACTCAATTTTCGATTGCTGCCGTTTCAGTTCGTTTTGAATCGCTTCAAATACTTGCGGATCTTGTTGTGGCAAGTGGTTCATCATTAACTCCCCCTCGTTTTGAAATTAAGAATATTCTTTTTTATTTTACCAGCTTTTCGCTGATGGATTCAAAGAAAAAATGAACAAAATCATCAGGAAACGCAAGAATCATTCGGATTTTCTAAAGAGTAAACCGCGCGGGCGCCGCCGATCAGTTTCGGTCTCGTTTTCGCCAATGTCACGTGGGCATGGCCGACCTGTTTTAACGACACGCGAACGGGAACGGCGACATGCTTCAAATGCATACCGATGAACGTGTCGCCGATATCGATGCCGGCGTCGGCTTTGATAAATTCGACGACAACGGGATCGGCCATATGGCGATAGGCGTATGCGGCCATGGCGCCGCCGGCGGATCGGACAGGAACGACCGAGACGATTTCAAGCTGGCGGGACACAGCGGTCTGTCTTTCGACGACAAGCGCGCGGTTCAAATGCTCGCAGCATTGAAACGCCAGTTGCACTCCTGTTTCATCATGCCATTTTTTTAATTCGTTAAACAGCATTTCGGCGACTTCCGTTGATCCGGCCGTTCCGATTTTCTCGCCGATCACTTCGCTCGTGCTGCAGCCGATGACGAGAATATGCTCGGACGAAAGCGGAACTTGCTGGCGAAATTCACGAATAATCGTCTGCCATTGTTGCTTCCATTGCGACAGTGGAGAAAGCATTTCCGCTATTCCTCCCATTAATGTCCGGTTTCGTATTGCGTAATTTTTTCCACGCGTCTGGCGTGGCGTCCGCCTTCAAATTCCGTCGTCAGCCACACTTCCGCGATTTCGCGCGCCAGACCCGGCCCGATGACGCGCTCTCCCATCGCCAGCACGTTGCTGTCGTTATGTTGGCGCGTTACTTTGGCGCTATATACGTCATGGCAAAGCGCGCAACGAACGCCTTTTACTTTATTTGCGGCGATCGTCATGCCAATTCCCGTGCCGCAAATTAAAATGCCGCGATCGACTTCTCCGTTTGCCACTTTTTCCGCGACCGGAATCGCGTAATCGGGATAATCGACCGATGTTTCGCAGTCACACCCTAAATCGATATATTCGATCCCCAATTCATCCATTAATTTTTTAATTTCTTCACGAATACGAATTCCTGCGTGATCAGACGCAATCGCTACTTTCATGTTCGTTTCCTCCTCAGGTTTGATATATAGAAAAAAGATCGCCTTTCTCCTCATTTTACATGTTTCCGACATAGAAGGCGACCTTTCTAAATTTTATCTTGTACCAAACTGGTCAATTGTTTCTTTTAGTTTCTTCGCTTGTTCTGCCAATTCTCCCGCCAGTTCATTTACATGTTGAATAACGGAAGTTTGCTCCTGCGTCGCCGCCGTTACCTCCGTTGCTCCGGCCGACGTTTCTTCGGCGATCGCCGCCACTTCCTGCGACTGAATCGCTGCTTTTTCGATATGGGTCATTTGTTCTTTCACTAATTCAGCGATTTCTTGGACAGAACGGACGACTTCGTGAATCGATTGGGTCATTTCCGCAATCGCGTCGTTCGTATCAGCGCCTTTTGCTGCTTCCTCATTCGCAGCCTTTACTTGCTCATGAATTTGCGCGACGACATGCGCGACTTCTTTTTGAATGTTTTGAATCAGTTCGGAAATTCCTTGCACCGCTTTCGCGCTTTCATCGGCAAGCTTACGGACTTCTTCCGCGACAACGGCGAAACCTTTGCCATGCTCCCCAGCGCGCGCCGCTTCGATGGAGGCGTTTAAAGCAAGCAAATTCGTTTGCCCGGCAATATCGCCAACAAGAGAAATGATGTTTTCCACTTCTTTTGCATGCTGTTCCAGCCGCTGGACAGCAACTAAAGACGTTTGGTTATCGCGCGCCAACTGTTCGATGCCACTAACAAGCGAGCCGATAACTTCGCGGCTTTTATGCAGCGTTGTCACCATCTCTTTTGCTAATTGTTCCGACTGGTTTGCCTTTTGCTGCACTTGATCGGCGATGCGCAGCACATCGTCCACCGATTCGGCAGCCGTTTGCATCGATACAGCAGAGTCATTTGCTCCTTTAGAAATTTCTTCAATCGTGTGAGCAATATCTTTTGAGCGCTCTGACGCAACGAGAGAGGCATTCGTAATTTCGACGACTTTCTCATTCGTACGGGAAAAGTTTTCTTCAATGTTTTGCACGATTGTTCGCAAACTTCGCAGCATTTCATTGAAGGCGAGCCCTAATGACCGAATTTCGTCATCTGATTTAGATAACGGAACATCTTCGTTAATTCGTCCGCTCGCCGCTTTCATCGCCGCCTGTTCCAGCCGGTGCAGCGGCTTCGTGATAACTCCTGATGCTATGTACGCAAGTATGCCTGACCAGATGATGCCGAGCAATAGTGTAATAATGGTAAACACGCTTTTGTTCATCGAAGTGAAGAATAAATCATACAAAACATAAATAAAAAATGCGCTTGTAGAATACGTAATGATGGCTAATACTGTTGTAAACACAACAAGCTTCAGGCGTATACTAAAGCGATATTTCCGTTTTGTCCTTTCCATTCTCTTCTCCCCCAAGCTTACGCGCAAGATGATCAATTAGTTTTTCTAATTCATCTCTCGTCTTGCGATACGTTTCAATAGAGCCTCCAAACGGATCGGATACGTCTCCTTGTTTTCCGGAAACAAATTCTTTGAGTGTGAACGTTTTCTCTTTCGCGTCTGGAAATCTTTCTAAGATTAGCTGCTTATGCCCGACCGTCATCGCGAAAATATGCGTCGCCCAATCGACATCTTCCTTTTTTAACAGTGACGAACGATGTTCCGTCTCAATCCCTTTTTCTTTCAAAACTGCTTTTGCGTGAAGCGAAGCATCGCTTCCTTCAGCGGCAAACACTCCCGCTGATTTCACTTCCACATCTGGCAGCTGCTTGCTGCTAAGCAGCGCTGCCGCCATCGGGCTGCGACAAGTGTTTCCCGTACAAACAAATAAAATACGATGCGACATACAAACACCTCTACTTCGCTCATCCTAGCATCATGTATAAGTTAATTATAATAAAAATTACCAGCAAAATATAGCCATTAAAAAAACTATCGCAAAAAGTTTATAATTATATGTTCCCGCTTTCTTCCGCGCGGGCAAACTGGCGGCAGAAATCTTTCGCTTAAAACGAAAATAAGAGCTTCAAGCCAAACGCGAATAAAATGCTGCCGCCAAGCGCCTCGCTGTAAGCGCCAAGCCATTGTTGAAAATGGCGGCCCAGCATCAATCCGATCCATGTCAATATCATGCTGAAAAAGCCGAACAATAAAATCGTCAGCAACGTTCGCGCTCCGTAAATGCCGAGACTAAGCCCAACGGAAAAGCTGTCAAGGCTCACGCTAAACGCAAAAAAAATAAGTCCTATTCCCATCGGCGAAACAAACGAATCGCTTTCCTTTTTAAAGGATGTAACGATCATTTGCATTCCTAACAATAGCAGCAACGCTCCGCCGATGTAGGAAGCGATGCCGCCAAACTGGTGCGATAAAAAACGGCCGGCGAAAATCCCTAAAAGCGGCATAACAATATGAAAAACGCCAATCGTTACGCCTATATAAAAAATTTGTTTGAATCGCAAGCGAAACAGCCCCATACCTAACGCGACGGAAAACGCATCCATTCCTAACGCAAACGCCATCATCGACAGCGCCACAAGCTCACCGATGAACACACCCATTTTATTTCCCTCCCCGGACTTGCCTTACTGTCAACATATGCGCATCCGGGAATATTTAGAAGGTTTATTTTTCCGCAATCACTTGATGTCCCGCCGCTTTTCTGAGCCGGTTCATAATTGCCGCACCGATTCCCTCCGCCGGAAACGATTCGCTATAAATGAAGTCAACGTTCGTTTCGTCAAATTTGCGAAGCGTATCATATAAACGGCTCGCTACGGTGCGCAAATCATGGCGCGACCCGCACGTCAACACGACGTCGGCATCATAAAACGAGCGGTTTTCCTCCGTTGTCATTACCCCGACTTTTTTTCCAAGCGCCCGTTGCTCGTTCACAAGCGCTTGCAAAAAAGCGGGAGAGCCTTCAACGATCGCCATCGGCGATTTTGGGGCGTAATGCGTATATTTCATCCCCGGCGATTTCGGCGTTTGCCGTTCGTCCGTCAGCGCGCTGTCGGCGGCGACGTTTCCGATTACTTGTTCAAGCGCTTCTTTTGTCACACCGCCGGGACGCAAAATCGTCGGCACATCTGATGTGCAGTCAAGCACGGTCGATTCGACGCCAATTCCCGTCTGTCCTCCATCGACAATGCCGGCAATTCGCCCGTTTAAATCAGTGAACACATGCGCTGCTGTCGTCGGACTCGGACGCCCTGATATATTGGCGCTCGGCGCAGCTAACGGCAATCCGCTTTCTTCGATTAGCGCAAGGGCGACCGGATGAGCTGGCATGCGCACCGCTACTGTCGATAATCCCGCTGTCACTTTGTCGGAAATGACTCCTTCTTTTTTTGGCAAAATGAGCGTAAGCGGTCCTGGCCAAAAACGCTCGATTAACGTGCTCGCTATGCGAGGAACGTCGGAAACGATCTCGTCTAGCTGTTTCAAATGAGCGATGTGGACAATAAGCGGGTTGTCGCTCGGTCGGCCTTTTGCCGCAAAAATTTTTTCCACCGCCTTCGTGTCTTTTGCGTTTGCCCCCAATCCGTACACCGTTTCCGTTGGGAATGCCACCACTTTACCAGCTTTTAGCCATTGCGCGGCCTCTTTAATTTGTGGATAAATAAGCTGTTTATCAACAATATTATCCACAACCCAAACTTTCGTTTTCACTTGATTCACCTCAAATATGTTCCTTATTAGGAAAATGGCTTCGGTAGACCAATAGTTTCCTTGAGAATTATATCGCAAAAAGCAAAAAAAGAAAAATGTTCCATATATTTTATCCACAAAATGTGGATAAATGTGTTATTTTAGTGGATAAATTTGTGGATATGTGCGTTAGTTTTGCACATTTATCCACAAACTATTGTGGGATCAACTTGTCCATAAGTTCTTTCACGAAAAATTTGACTTCCACAGGCTGCTCGTTTTCTTCGACAAACGGTGGGACCCGCTTCATTTCCGATTCTTTCGTCGCGCGATCGCGTTCTTGCTGCCCATCTATTTTTGCCGTCCCGTCATTCTCCTCACGTCCTTGCGCATTCGCTTGGTTCGTTCCCTTATTCACAACATGTGGTTGTCCGTTCATTTGCACCGCATCGCTATTTCCAAAATCAAGGAAGCAGAGCGGCGGAAATAAAACACACCACCAATTCGCTCCTTTTCCATCACCAAGCGTAATTAAAATTGCATCATATCGCCCGGCTGGATAAACGTAATCGCCATAAATTTTTGTCGGAAAATCGACTTTTCCGAACTGTACTTGATACGATTGATCGCTATGTTCTTTCCGCAACACATCGGCTACAGTTTGTTCAATTTCGGGAAGATGGGAGCGAATTACGCGCTTCGCCTCTTGGAAAGATGTTAAATCAGCTACCCATCCGTTAATTTGCGCGTTCACCGCATCGCGCACCTTTCGTTTCAGCGCTTGATCTTCCGCCGAATCGCTATTGGCCAAAATCCTGAGACGAATTGCTTCGTCCGGAACGGCGACCGCCGCGTTCTCCCCCGCATTCGTCTGATGCCCATATACGTTGACAAGCACGCCGATCATAAATAGCAATATATATAAAATAATGGCGATATTGTTTTTATTCATTTGCCTGCACCGTCCTTTCTACTACTCATTGTGGACAGCGCAAGCAAATTTTAAACTCTATCAATCTAAAAAAACAACTTCCATTTGATGCTGGAAGTTATTTTTCCAATGTAGCGTATACCATTCTATCTTTTCCGTTAATGTCGAAAACCACTTCCACTTTTGCATGTGGAAACGTCTTCCGCAACATTGCCGCGACCGTCTCTCCCTGACCGGCCCCCACTTCGAGCGCAACAAGCGCGCGTTCGCGCAACACGAACGGCAGTTCAATGGCAAAGCGCCGGTAAAAATCAAGGCCATCTTTGCCGCCAGAAAGCGCCCGCAGCGGCTCATGGTTTTTGACGACAGGGGAAAGCGAAGCAATTTCGGCTTCTGGAATATACGGCGGGTTGGACACGACGACGTCGACTTTGCGATTTGCCTCGATAAGCGGCCGCAATAAGTCTCCGCAAATAAACGCGACGTCCGCTCCGAGGCGCTCGGCGTTTTGTTTCGCCACTTGCAGCGATTCAGGGGAAATATCAATAGCGGCGACGGAAAGCGCCGGATTTTCTAACGCCAGCGTAACCGCAATCGCCCCGCTTCCCGTCCCAACGTCGACCACATCCACGGTTGTATTTCTCGAAAATAGCTGCGCGATTCTTGTTAACACGCCTTCCACTAGTTCCTCCGTTTCCGGACGCGGAATAAGCACATTGCGGTTGACGAGAAACGGCCGGCCGTAAAATTGCTCAAAGCCAATCAGATGTTGCACCGGAACGTGTTCATATGCGTGCTTGCGGACGTCCTCTTCAAACGATTGGCGCGCGTTTTCATCGATCGGATCGCGCAGCCGCGCCAACAGCTGGGCTCTCGTGATTCGCAAATGGTGGCAGAGCAATAGCTCCGCGACGCACTCTTCTTTTCCATGCCGTTTTAAAAAAGACGAAGCCCATGCAAGGACTTCGTAAATTTTACGATTCATCGTTCGCTTGCTCCAATTTTTTCGCTTGATCGTCTAAGATCAGCGCTTCAATAATCTCATCAAGGTTTCCGTCTAGCACTTGATCAAGCTTTTGAATCGTCAGCCCGATGCGGTGGTCAGTCACGCGGTTTTGCGGAAAGTTATATGTGCGGATTCGCTCGGAACGGTCCCCTGTTCCGACCGCTTGTTTGCGCGTCTGATCGTACTCCGCCCGCGCTTCTTGCTGGTATTTGTCATAAATGCGGGCACGCAACACTTTCATCGCTTTTTCTTTGTTTTTAATTTGCGATTTTTCGTCTTGGCACGTCACGACGATCCCTGTTGGAATGTGCGTCAAGCGCACCGCCGACATCGTCGTGTTCACGCTTTGTCCGCCCGGCCCGCTGGAAGCGAACGTATCGACGCGAATATCTTTTTCGTTGATTTCGACTTCGATTTCTTCCATTTCCGGCAAGCAAGCAACCGTTGCCGTCGACGTGTGAATGCGTCCGCCTGATTCCGTTTCCGGGACGCGCTGCACGCGGTGTGCGCCGTTTTCGTATTTCAGCTTAGAATACGCGCCTTTTCCGGTGATCGTAAAAATAATTTCTTTATATCCGCCCAATCCGGTCGGATTCGCTTCGATGACTTCCGTCTTCCATCCTTGCGATTCCGCATAGCGTGTATACATCCGGTACAAGTCGCCGGCAAATAGCGCCGCTTCCTCACCGCCTGCCGCGGCACGGATTTCCATAATAACATTTTTCTCATCGTTCGGATCTTTCGGAAGAAGAAGAATTTTTAACTTATTGACAAGCTCTTCTTCACGTTCTTCTAATTCGTCAATTTCTTCTTTCACCATTTCCCGCATTTCTGGATCAAGCTTCTCTTCCAACATCGCTTTTGCCTCATCCAGCTGCTTGCGGACAGATTTATATTCGCGATAAGTCTGTACCGTTTCTTCTAAATCCGATTGTTCTTTGGAATAGTCGCGAAGTTTTTTTGGATCGTTAATGACTTCCGGATCCATGAGCAGTTGATTTAATTTTTCATAACGTTCTTCTACTGCTTCGAGACGCTCAAACACGTTTTTCACCTCTGTTTTTCGATGCACAGTCTAATTTGTTATTATATCGCAAATATGTGAAACGGAAAAGTGTACAAATGTAAAGAGAAAAAGAAAAAGTTCACAATCCTCGTGAACTTTTTCTTGACGTCCAACTTTTTTCAACACTTTAAAGGGATTAACCCATAATGGATTAATCCCTTGAAATCATTTTTTGGCTGTCTTTATTCTGGTTTGACCAAAATTTTCACTTGGTCTTTTTCTTTCATGAGCGTTTCAAATCCTTCTGTTACAATATCATCTAGCTTAATTCGTTTCGTAACGAGCTTTTCGGCTTGGAAGTAGCCTCGTTTCATTAACTCCATTACCGCAGGGAAAATATCGCGGTACGCAATGATTCCTTTTACGTTTCTTTCTTTTAATACGATATTATTTGGCTGAATGTTCGCTTCTTTTTCCCATATACTAACGATAATCGTTTCACCTTCAAATGTAGTACTATCAATGGCCTGTTGTAAAACGGCCGGCACTCCTGTTACTTCAAACGCAACATCGACGCCGCCATCGGTCAATTCGACAAGCTTTTGAACCGGATCTTCCTCTTTTGGATTGATGACAGATGTAGCGCCGAGCTCTTTCGCTTTTTGCAAACGTTCTTTAGAAACTTCTACTGCATAAATTTCCGAGGCGCCAGCTGCTTTCAATGCTTCAATAACGAGAAGACCTATAGGCCCCGTGCCAAAAACAGCTGCTTTATCGCCAGGCTTGATTTTGCTTAATCTAACCGCATGTAAAGCGACAGCTGCCGGTTCCACCAGCGCTCCTTGTTCAAAAGAAAGACCTTCAGGCATTTTGTGCACCATATATTCATCAACAACGGTATATTCGGAGAAGCCGCCGCCTCCTCCGGATAGACCATGAAATCCTAAATGATCGCAAAGATTGTATTTTCCTTTTTTGCAAGCTGGGCATTCTCCACAGCGAAGAATCGGTTCAACAACGACAGGATCGCCAACTTTGACTTTAGTAACTCCTTCCCCAACTTCCACGACTCGTCCCGAAAATTCGTGACCCATGATAATCGGAGCGACATCCTTACTGACGGGATGAGGATTTTGGACAGGAATAAAAATCGGGCCTGCCGCATATTCGTGTAAATCGCTTCCGCAAATTCCCGCCCATTCGACTTTAATTTTTACTTTTCCTTTTCCTACTTTCGGTTCTTCTACTTCTTCTACTCGAATGTCTCTAGCATTATACCATCGCGCTGCTTTCATTCGTTTCCCCTCCCAAATTTTTTTATATTTCATTATTATTTTATCATTTAGACTTAGTTCTTTTCTATAATAAAAGAAAGCGCTTCATTACCCCGATCGTTTTTGTCGTCGATCTCCAGTCGTGCAAAAAGCCCGGGGGATCGACGACAGTTTTATTTTTGCCTCCATCCTTACAGCCATCATCGATCCGCTCTATTGACCGAATTTTCAAAATTGATTATACTGAACTTGAGTGGTTTTAAAAAATATTGATGTATCAATATTTTTTTGGGGTTTGTATCTTACCTATGAGGAATTGAAACAAC
>NZ_FOJS01000004.1:14678-126168 GCF_900111865.1 Parageobacillus thermantarcticus
GTTTGTATCTTACCTATGAGGAATTGAAACTCCACTGCATCCCATTCCAATGTAAAACGAGCTTTCTTGTTTATATCTTATCTATGAGGGATTGAAACAGAGTTGCAGCCGATCATCGGTAAAAATATATCGGCCTGTTTGTATTTTGCCTATAAAGATCAAACAAGCTTGCAGGATGGACCCTTGCAAGCTATTTTTGTTTGTATCTTTACCATATGAAAAAATTGGCACAAAGAAATGTAAACTTATTTTTCTTTGGGAATAAAGACACATTGCAGTCATATGGATGGGGATCTAGACATATGAAGAAGGCACATGTAAGCAAAGACAAAAAGGACCGGCCTCAAAAACAGTTGAGTTCCAGCCCTTTCACTTTGTGGATAGTAAAAAAGAAACAGCTTGGATTTATTGAACAAGCAAACAACGTAACGGTGATAATTTCACCGTTTGCCGTCCCCCTGCCGCTAGACGTTTCCCGAATTTCTAAAAACAAACGGCGGGAACTGCTGGTCAGCGGGCGAGATGATTGTTAGTTTGTCCATTTTTCGTTGGCTTATCAGGAACTTCGTGATGGTGGCGGCAGCGCGGCTCATACGATTCGCTCGCTCCCACTAAAATAACAGGATCGTAATATGACGCCGGAACGCCGTTAATGAGACGCTGCGTTCTGCTTGCCGGGGAACCGCATACCGTGCAAACCGCTTGTAGCTTTGTTACCGATTCGGCAATCGCCATTAATGTTGGCACAGGCCCAAACGGTTCGCCGCGAAAATCTTGATCCAATCCTGCAACGACCACTCGATAACCGCGGTCTGCCAACGTTTGAACAACTTCGATAATATCATCGGAAAAAAATTGCACTTCATCAATGGCGATGACATCCGTTTTCTCGGAAATATGTTCAAAAATTTCTTGCGGTGAAGAAACAGGAATGGCGATCACCGAATTTCCGTTGTGAGAAACAACCGCTTCTTCGCTATAGCGGTTATCAATGGTCGGTTTGAATACTTTCACTTCTTGTTTTGCAAACGTCGCGCGACGAACGCGGCGGATCAATTCTTCTGACTTTCCGGAAAACATGCTTCCGCAAATGACTTCGAGCCAGCCGGACTGCTTCATAACGTACATGAAACGCCTCTCCCTTCGTTCTCGTCTGCCGGCGTATGTATGTTTATTGTGCCTTGTTTGCCCATAAAAAAACAGGCAAGTAATCAGCCGCTTGCCTGTTTTTCCATGTGGTTCACTAGGACGTGATTGGCGCCTGTCGCGGAGACGCCGGGATGTGTCCACCTATGGACACATCGGCTGCCTTTAGACGAATTTGCGTCTTCCGCTTTTTTTATTTCAAGCCGTATTTTTTGTTGAATTTATCGACACGTCCAGTAGCAGAAACAAATTTTTGACGTCCTGTATAAAATGGGTGGCATTCGGAGCAGACTTCCACGCGCAATTCATCTTTTACAGAACCGCTTTCGAATTCGTTTCCGCATGCGCAACGCACGATAACTTTTTTGTACTCTGGATGAATTCCTGGTTTCATTGTTTTCATCTCCTTCCGCCCTGTATCATTTCGAAACAGAGTTTATATATCATTATTTATTTTTATCATATATTGGCGTTTACCAAAACACACATGTTAAAATTATAGCAACTTTGTTTTTCTTTTGCAACCGGTGATTTTTGCCGATTTGTTCTCTATCGTCCTAGCTCCTGTACGAATGGCTTGCGAATCTTCTGTCAAATCCGCAAAATTCCGTTATTTTTCCATTCTTCATCCAACATGGCGAAAAATTCTTCGTTCGATTTTGTTTGACGAAGCTTGCTTAAAAATCGTTCGATAAAATCAGGGGAATCAGACATCGTTTTGCGAATCGCCCATAATTTTTCCAGATGCTCTTTCGGAATGAGCAATTCTTCTTTGCGCGTGCCTGAACGACGGATATCGATCGCCGGGAAAATGCGTCGCTCCGCCAGCGACCGGTCAAGGTGGAGTTCCATGTTTCCGGTTCCTTTAAATTCCTCGTATATGACGTCATCCATACGCGAACCGGTATCGACAAGAGCAGTAGCTAAAATCGTGAGGCTGCCGCCTTCTTCAATATTGCGCGCTGCCCCGAAAAACCGTTTCGGACGATGGAATGCAGCCGGATCAATTCCTCCTGAAAGCGTACGGCCGCTTGGCGGGATGACCAAGTTATAAGCACGGGCTAAACGAGTGATGCTGTCCATCAAAATGACGACATCTCGTTTATGTTCGACAAGACGCATCGCTCTTTCTAGCACTAGTTCCGCAACTTTAATATGATTTTCCGGCACTTCGTCAAACGTCGAACTGACGACATCCCCATTCACCGACCGCTCGATGTCGGTTACTTCCTCTGGCCGTTCGTCAATGAGGAGAACAATAAGTTCCACTTCAGGATGGTTTGTCGTGATGCTGTTGGCGATTTCTTTTAATAACATCGTTTTTCCAGCTTTCGGAGGAGCTACAATCAGCCCGCGTTGCCCGAATCCGACTGGAGCAATCAAGTCGATGATTCTCGTTGACAGCTTGTCCGGGGTTGTTTCCAATTTCATTTGTCGATTTGGGTATAACGGCGTTAACGCTGGAAAGTGTACCCGTTCCTTCGCGATTTCCGGGTCTTCGCCATTGACCGCTTCGACATGAAGCAATCCGAAATAACGTTCGTTTTCTTTTGGAGGGCGGACTTTTCCAGACACTTTATCCCCATTTCGCAAATCGAAGCGGCGAATTTGCGACGCAGAAATATAAATATCTTCAGAACTCGGGGAATAATTGATCGGGCGTAAAAAGCCGAATCCTTCCGATTGAATGATTTCGAGCACGCCCTCCATAAACAGCAATCCGTCTTGTTCCGCACGCGCTTTCAAGATGGCAAAAATAAGCTCTTTTTTCGTGAGTTTACTGTAATAGGAAATTTTATATTGGCGAGCGAGCTCATATAGCTCTTTCAGTTTCATATTTTCTAACGTAGACAGTGTTAACTCCATTTCGACACCACACTTTTGCAATTTTTCATTTTCTCCCATATTGCCTTTGAACATTTAATTGAAAAAATGAAGCGGACGGGATGAAAAGAAGGCGATGAAGGCTGAAAATAAAGAAAAAGAAGTAGAATGGCAGAGCTTATTTTATGCACATGCAGCATGACTATTTTACCCTTTTTGCCGTTTTTTAATCAATAGTTTTTTCAATTCACTGATAAAAATAAGCGAGGGCGACAGGTTTTCCCTTTCGCGCCCCGCTAGTCTCGCTTTTATTTAATGACTAAATTCGGTTTTTTCTTCAAGCTGTGGCGCCCCTCGATAAAGCGGACGGTTCCTGATTTTGCGCGCATCACGACGGAGTGCGTTTTGCCATACGATCCTTTAAATTGGACGCCGCGCAGCAATTCCCCGTCTGTCACACCGGTTGCCGCGAAAATAGCGTCGTCGCCTTTCACCAAATCTTCCATGCGAAGTACTTTCGTTACATCAATCCCCATTTTTTTGCATCGTTCTAATTCTTCATCGTTTTGTGGCAACAATTTTCCTTGAATTTCTCCGCCTAAACATTTGAGCGCCACCGCGGCCAATACTCCTTCCGGCGCCCCGCCAGAACCGAACAAAATATCGACACCTGTATGGTCGAATGCGGTATTAATCGCGGCGGCAACATCGCCGTCATTGATCAGCTTGATGCGCGCTCCTGCTTCTCTCAGTTCAGCGATGAGCCGTTCATGACGCGGTCTGTTTAATACGACGGCAACGACATCTTCAATATCTTTATTTTTCGCTTTGGCGACCGCTTTCAAATTATCGATCACCGGTGCTTCAATATCAATCATTCCAACGGCTTCAGGACCGACAGCGATTTTGTCCATGTACATGTCAGGAGCGTGAAGCAAATTGCCGTGATCGGCCACGGCGACGACTGCCAATGCGTTCCAACCGCCAGAAGCGACGATATTCGTGCCTTCCAGCGGGTCTACCGCAACATCCACGCGAGGTCCATAACCGTTGCCAAGTTTTTCTCCAATATATAACATCGGCGCTTCGTCCATTTCTCCTTCGCCGATGACGACCGTTCCTTTCATCGGAATCGTGTCAAAAACATTGCGCATCGCTGTTGTTGCCGCATCGTCTGCTTCGTTCTTTTTGCCCCGCCCCATCCATCTGGCGGCGGCAAGAGCGGCTGCTTCCGTGACGCGAACTAATTCCATTGATAAACTTCTTTCCATGGAACTTCTCCCCCTCCCCTTCGTTGACTACGCATTTTTGACTTGTTCAATTTCTTCGTCCGTCATTTTTTCTCGCCAAATCGTCGCGCCTATTCCTGCCAACTTGTCAACAAGGTTGCTGTATCCGCGGTCAATGTGCTCGACTCCCGCAATTTCCGTAAGCCCTTCTGCCATTAAACCGGCAATAACAAGCGCTGCGCCTGCGCGTAAATCGCTCGCTTTTACTTTTGCACCTTGCAGTTGGACCGGACCGGTAACAATGGCGGAACATCCTTCCACCTTTATGCTCGCGTTCATCCTGCGAAGTTCATCGATATGCTTAAAACGGGCGCTGTAAATCGTATCGGTAACGACGCTTGTTCCGTGCGCTTTTGTTAAAAGAGAAGTAAACGGTTGCTGTAAATCAGTTGGAAATCCAGGATAAACAAGCGTTTTCACATCTACTGCTTTTAAATCCGGAACGCTGGAAACAAGGATTTGATCATCGCTCGTTTCCACATGAACGCCCATTTCGCGCAATTTCGCTGTCAATGATTCGACGTGCTGAGGAATAACGTTATCAATGACCACTTCTTTTCCCATCGCCGCTGCGGCAATCATATATGTACCAGCTTCAATGCGGTCCGGAATAATCGAATGGCGGCATCCCGATAATTTTTCGACACCATCGATGCGAATGACATCGGTTCCGGCACCTTTAATGTTTGCCCCCATATTGGAAAGCAATGTCGCCACGTCAATAATTTCCGGCTCTTTTGCAGCGTTTTCAATAATCGTCCGACCTTTGGCGCGCACCGCTGCCAGCATGATGTTAATCGTCGCTCCCACGCTTACGACATCCAAAAAAATGCGGGCTCCCCGCAATTCTTCTGCGCGCAAATAAATGGCGCCTTGCTCGTTCGTTACTTTCGCTCCTAGCGCCTCAAAACCTTTAATATGCTGGTCGATTGGGCGCGGGCCTAGGTGGCATCCTCCCGGCAGCCCGACGACCGCTTTTTTAAAGCGGCCGAGCATCGCCCCCATTAAATAATACGAAGCGCGCAATTTTTTTACTTTTCCGTTCGGCATCGGCATTGGCACCATATTTGTCGGGTCGATGACCGCTTTTTTGCCATCGAAATGAAACGTTCCGCCAATCTCCTCAATTAAATCGCCTAAAATCCGCACGTCGGAAATGTCCGGCAATCCTTCAATCGTAACTGGTGAATCAGCAAGAATGGTCGCGGGGATAAGGGCAACAGCGCTGTTTTTCGCACCGCTTACCTTTATCGTTCCCCGCAACGGATCGCCGCCGATAATTTTGATTTTTTCCATTATAGTCTCCCTTCTTTAGCGAAGTTGACTGTTATTTTTGCCGATTCCAGTCTGCCAAAAACTTTTCGATTCCTTGATCCGTCAACGGATGGTTAAACAACTGCATTAATACTTTGTATGGAACAGTAGCGATATGCGCCCCTCTTAGCGCGGCTTCTGTCACATGGAGCGGATGACGGATCGAAGCGGCGATAATCTCTGTATCAATTCCGTGAATATTAAAAATATTGGCGATCGTAGAAATGAGTTCAAAGCCGTTATGACCGATATCGTCGAGGCGGCCAAGAAATGGAGATACGTACGTCGCTCCGGCGCGTGCCGCTAATAGCGCTTGGTTGGCCGTAAACACTAATGTAACGTTCGTTTTAATTCCTTTTTCAGTAAATACTTTCACCGCTTTAAGTCCTTCTGGCGTCATCGGCACTTTAATCGTAATGTTCGGAGCGATTTTCGCCAGTTCTTCGCCTTCTTCAATCATTCCTTCTGCATCGGTGGAAATGACTTCAGCGCTAACCGATCCGGAAACAATCGACGTAATTTCGCGAAGACGATCATGGAACGGGACGTTTTCTTTCGCAACAAGGCTTGGATTTGTCGTCACACCGGCTAAAATGCCAAGTTCGTTCGCTTTTTTAATTTCCTCTAAATTGGCCGTATCAATAAAAAATTTCATCGCGATACCCCCTTAGCGTTGATGAGGTGGGAAAGGGAACACGCGATAGCATCATCACGTGCATCGTTTCGTCAAACGTTTCCCTTTCCCAATGAAAGAAATGTTATTGGGCTGCTTTTCCTGAAGAACCAAACTCGCGGATTTTGCCGATCACCGTCGCCTTAATCGCATCGCGGCCAGGACCGATAATTTTGCGAGGATCGTATACTTTTTCGTCTTTCGCCAACAATTCGCGGACGACTTTTGTAAACGCGATTTGGTTTTCCGTATTGACGTTAATTTTTGATGTACCGAGGGAAATAGCGCGCTGGATTTGTTCCGTCGGGATGCCTGTACCGCCATGAAGCACGAGCGGAACACCAGTCAAGTCGCGAATTTGCTCCATTTCCGCAAATCCCAGTTTTGGTTCCCCTTTGTATGGACCGTGCACAGAACCTAACGCAGGCGCTAAACAGTCAATCCCTGTCCGTTTGACTAATTCTTCACATTCTTTCGGATCCGCATAAATAATGCCTTTACCGATAACATCATCTTCTTGGCCACCGACCGTGCCCAATTCCGCCTCTACCGATACGCCGCGCGCATGAGCGTACTCCACTACTTGCGAGGTGATTTTCACGTTTTCCTCGAACGGATGATGGGAAGCGTCAATCATGACAGAAGTAAATCCGGCATCGATCGCTTCTTTACATTTTTCAAAGCTGGAGCCATGATCAAGATGGATCGCTACCGGAACGGTAATATTCATATCTTCCATTAATCCTTTGACCATGTTAACTACCGTTTTAAAGCCGCTCATATAGCGCGCCGCGCCTTCGGACACCCCGAGAATGACAGGTGATTTTTCTTCTTCCGCCGCCGCTAAAATCGCCTGTGTCCATTCTAAGTTGTTAATGTTAAATTGACCGACAGCGTATTTTTCCCGCAACGCTTTGTTAAGCATTTCCGTCATGGATACTAAAGGCATGGTAAAATCCTCCTTATGCTTCAACGTCATCGCCTTTCCTAAAAATAGCTATGCTTCATTCCGGCACGATATATGTATGAAAGGCGTAAATACTCTTACGTTATAAGCATACCAACTTACAAACAAAACAGCAACATTGTAACTCAAGGAAAACGTGACAACTTTCCTACGAAATCAAAAGCTTTTTCACTGCCGCACGCAAATCATCGATATCGAACGGTTTTGCAAAATGCATCATCGCGCCTAATTCTTTTGTTTCCTGAATCATGTCAAGCTCCCCGTAAGCAGTCATAATAATGACTTTAATGTCTCGATCGATTTCTTTTAACCGTTTTAATATTTCAATTCCATCCATTCCCGGAATTTTCATGTCTAGCAACACTAAATCAGGGCGATGTTTTCGGACAATTTCCAGCGCTTGCATGCCGTTAGCGGCTTGATATGTCGTATATCCTTCTTTTTGAAACACTTCGTGTAACAAAATGCGAATGCCGTATTGATCATCGACAATTAAAATTTTGTTGCCCATCTATAGACACCTCAATCCTTTGTTTTTATTCCATGTTATTAGTTTCGCATCATTCGGTTATTTTCCTGCCATTTTTTTTGCATTTGGATAAATTCCAATTGGTAAACCAGTTTATTATAATAAGCAACGGAAGGAGGAGAAACAGTGAAAATTTTTGCGACGCAAATGATCGGCTATTTGAAAAAAATAGCGGAAGAAGAAGAAATGGCGCTCGAGGACGGTGCACGTCTTCTCGCGCAGGCGATTGTCGGGGACGGTCGCATTTTGCTTCATGGATTTCACGAAATGGAAGCAGTGGTAATCGAGGCTCTCTATGGGCATGATAAATTGCCGAAAGCGGTTCGCTTAATGGAAAATGGCCATCTTCGCAATGACATCGATGAAACGGATCGCATTTTATTAATTGCGCGATTTTCCAACGATCAAGACGCCATCCGCCTTGCCGAACGGTTAAAAGAACAAGGGCTTGAAATTGCTGCTATTTCCGCTGTCGTTAAAGACGAGCAGCCATCGCTCGTCGACGTTGTCGATGTCCATATTGACAGCAAATTGCTAAAACCGATCATTCCAAAAGACGACGGCAGCCGCATCGGCATGCCGACGGTGATCACCGCCTCGTTTGCCTATTATTGTCTGTTGCTGACCATTTACGACATTTTGGAAGAATACGAGTAGTAAAAAAGGACTATCTAACCGTTGCGGAAGATAGTCCTTTTCTCTTGTAAATCTTATCATTGTTTTAATGACGCTTTAATAAATTCGCGGAACAACGGCTGCGGTCTTGTCGGCCGCGATGTAAATTCCGGATGAAATTGGGCGGCGACGAACCATGGGTGGTCTTTTAATTCAATAATTTCGACAAGGCGGCCGTCCGGGCTTGTACCAGAAAAGACGAAGCCGTGCTGTTCCATGATTTGGCGATAATGATTGTTAAACTCGTAACGGTGGCGATGGCGTTCATAAATCACTTCATCTTGATACGCTTCATAGGCAAGCGTTCCTTCTTGAAGCTTGCAAGGATATAGACCGAGACGCAGCGTGCCACCTAAATCTTCGACATCTTTTTGCTCTGGAAGCAAATCGATGATCGGATGCGGCGTATTCGGGTCAAATTCCGCGGAATGAGCTTCTTTTAATCCGACGACATTGCGGGCAAACTCAATCGAAGCAAGTTGCATTCCGAGACAAATTCCGAGGAATGGAACTTTCTGCTCGCGCGCGTAACGAATCGCCTCAATTTTCCCTTCGATACCGCGGTCGCCAAACCCGCCCGGCACGAGAATACCGTCCGCGTCGCCTAATAGTTCGGCAACGTTCTCCTTATTGACGTGCTCGGAGTTCACCCATTTAATATCAATGTCGGTGTCAAACACATATCCGGCATGACGCAGCGCTTCTACTACGGAAATGTACGCATCTTGCAATTCCACGTATTTTCCGACGAGCGCAATTTTTGTTTTTTGAGAAAGATTGCGCACTTTCTCGACAAGCTCCTTCCATTCCGTCATATCCGCTTCTTTACAATCGAGCTTCAAATGTTCGCAAACGATTTGGTCCAATTTTTGCTCTTGCAGCATAAGCGGAACGGCGTATAACGTATCGGCATCGCGCGCTTCAATGACCGCTTTCGGATCAATGTCGCAAAATAGCGCGATTTTTTCTTTCATATCTTGGGATATTGGCATTTCGGTGCGAACGACGATGACGTTTGGTTGAATGCCAAGGCTACGCAGTTCTTTCACGCTATGCTGCGTCGGTTTTGTTTTCATTTCGCCAGCCGCTTTAATATACGGAACGAGCGTGCAATGAATGTACATGACGTTGTCGCGGCCAACATCGCTTTTTATTTGGCGAATCGCTTCTAAAAACGGCAGCGACTCAATGTCACCGACCGTCCCGCCAATTTCCGTAATGACGACATCCGCGTTTGTTTCTCGGCCTGCTCGAAATACTCGTTCTTTAATTTCGTTCGTAATGTGCGGAATAACTTGCACCGTTCCTCCTAAATAATCGCCGCGGCGCTCTTTTTTCAAAACAGCAGAATAAATTTTTCCCGTCGTAACATTGCTGTATTTATTTAAGTTAATATCAATAAAGCGTTCATAGTGACCTAAATCAAGGTCCGTTTCCGCGCCATCGTCGGTAACAAACACCTCTCCGTGCTGATATGGGCTCATCGTTCCTGGGTCAACATTAATATATGGATCAAACTTTTGGATCGTTACGTTTAAGCCGCGATTTTTTAACAGCCGCCCCAGCGACGCCGCCGTAATTCCTTTTCCTAACGATGATACGACACCGCCAGTAACAAAAATATATTTTGTCATCTTGCGTTCCCCCCTAACAGTTTAAGTGTTTGCCAAATACAAAAATAAAAAACGCTCCACTTACGCATATGTAAGGGAGCGATATATTTACATCGTCTGTTTTCAAGAGCCCAGATAAAATTTTACATAGTTCTATGAATAAAGTCAAGAGAATATTATTCCTCTTCTTCTGGATCATCAATATCTAAATCTTCATCCAGTTCGTCGTCCCCTAAGTCAAATTCGTCGTCACCAAGAAGTTCATCATCAAACGCTTCATCGCCAAGGTCAAATTCGTCATCTTCAAGAAGTTCGTCTTCATCGAGATCAAGCTCATCTTCGTCGTATTCGTCAAGATCATCGTAATCGATATCTTCATCATCGATGTCATCGTAGTCATCATAATCATCGATCGCTTTTTTCTTCTTCTTCGGTTTGGTGATCGTCACCGTTTCGTCTTCCGTTTGATCGAACGGATACCAAACGCGCAATCCCCATACATTCTCCCCGACGCAAATAAAGCGACCATCAATATTTAAATCTGTATAATATTGAGCAAGACGCTTTTTAATTTCTTGCTCAGACAAACCGATCAGCGCAGCAACTTCGTTAACAAGCTGTTGGAACGATAACGCTTCCTTTTTTTCGGATAAAACGAGACTAGCGAGTTCGACAAACGACATTTCTCGCAATTCCTCTTGAGAGTATTGCTGCAAACTCAAATTCGGCACTCCCCTTCTATGTAATAAACTGACAAATGAATGCGATGAATACATACCATTCATTATAAACAAATTCTTGTTGTTTATGCTAGATCTTTACGGAAAAAAATGCGGATTTCTGTATAAAATGTTGGTCAAGTCCTAATTATTGTGTAAAATTTTGCTCTTGGTCTAGCGAATTTAAGTCTTGGGAAAATCAAACTGCTTTTTGCCGTTTCTTTTTACACAAAATTTCGGACTTAATCTAAATTCGCCGGCAAACAAACCTTTCGTCAAGAAAAGCAATACATATCATAACACATATCTTTATATGCCATGAAAAAAGGAAATCGGCAAGCGATTTCCTTTTCCAACCTACATGTTACGGCGATATTGACCGCCAACTTCATAGAGAGCGCGCGTAATTTGTCCGAGGCTAGCGACTTTGACGGTTTCCATTAACTCTTCAAAAATATTGCCTCCGCTAATCGCGACTTGTTTCAGGCGCTCTAGCGCTTCGCCAACTTTATCTTTATTTCTCTCTTGGAATTCGCGCAAGTTTTTGATTTGCCATTCTTTTTCTTCATATGTCGCGCGCGCCAGCTGCATGTTGTTCAGCTCTTCTTCAGATGGTGGATTCGGGTTAAGGAATGTGTTTACTCCGATAATTGGAAGCTCACCGCTATGTTTTTTCGTTTCATAATACAGCGATTCGTCTTGAATTTTCCCGCGCTGATATTGCATTTCCATCGCGCCGAGCACGCCGCCGCGGTCGTTGAGGCGCTCAAATTCCCGCAACACCGCTTCTTCGACTAAATCGGTCAACTCTTCAATAATGAAAGAACCTTGAAGCGGATTTTCGTTTTTCGCCAAACCAAATTCTTTCGTAATGATCAGCTGAATCGCCATCGCTCGACGGACCGACTCTTCGGTCGGTGTAGTGATCGCTTCATCGTAGGCGTTCGTATGCAGTGAGTTACAGTTATCATAAATCGCCATTAGCGCCTGCAGCGTCGTGCGGATATCGTTAAAATCAATTTCTTGAGCGTGCAGCGAACGGCCTGATGTTTGAATATGATACTTTAATTTTTGGCTTCTCTCGTTTGCCCCGTATTTCTCGCGCATGACAATCGCCCAAATGCGCCGCGCCACGCGGCCGATGACCGAATATTCCGGATCCAAGCCATTGCTGAAAAAGAACGAAAGGTTCGGCGCGAAATCATCGATTTTCATGCCGCGGCTTAAATAATATTCGACGTACGTAAAACCGTTAGCAAGCGTAAACGCCAGCTGTGTAATCGGATTTGCCCCCGCTTCGGCGATATGATATCCCGATATCGAGACAGAATAATAGTTGCGCACTTTATGCTTAATAAAGTATTCTTGAATGTCCCCCATCATTTTTAACGCGAATTCCGTGGAGAAAATGCACGTGTTTTGCCCTTGGTCTTCTTTTAAAATGTCAGCTTGCACCGTACCGCGCACCGTCTGCAGCGTATATGCTTTCACTTCTTCGTATTCTTCTTTCGTCAGCGGGCGGCCCAGCTCTTTTTCCCGTTTTTCGACTTGCTGGTCGATCGCCGTGTTCATAAACATCGCTAAAATAATCGGCGCCGGACCGTTGATCGTCATCGATACAGATGTAAGCGGATCGCATAAGTCAAAACCTTTATATAATTTTTTCATATCGTCGAGCGTGCAGACGCTGACGCCGCTTTCCCCGATTTTTCCGAAAATGTCTGGACGGTAATCCGGATCTTCACCGTAAAGCGTCACCGAGTCAAACGCGGTGCTTAGGCGCTTCGCTTTATCTTCTTTACATAAATAATGAAAACGACGGTTCGTCCGTTCCGGCGTTCCTTCGCCGGCAAATTGCCGTTTTGGATCTTCTCCTTGCCGTTTAAACGGGAATACGCCTGCCGTATATGGGAATGAACCCGGAACGTTTTCTTTATACACCCAGCGCAAAATTTCGCCGTAGTCTTTGAATTTCGGCAGCGCCACTTTCGGAATATCGAGCCCAGATAAGCTTTTTGTCGTTAATTTTGTTACGATCTCTTTATCGCGAATTTTGGTGACGAATTGTTTTGCGGAGTATTTTGCCTTCAAATCTTCCCAAGAATCAAGAATTCGTTTTGATTCCGGCGTTAATTCATTTTCATAATGTTGCTTGAGCGCCTCGAGCGCCGCGACCACTTTTTCGCTTTCGCCGCTTTCTTTTGCCGCTTCGATCGCTCCTTCGATTTGGAACAAGCGGCGTGCAATCTCCGATTGCCGCTCAACACGTTGATGATAGTTGCGAACCGTTTCGGCGATTTCGCGCAAATAGTGGCGGCGTTCGTTCGGGATAATGACGTTATGTTTTTCGACATTCGATACCGTTTTTAAGTTTGTTTTCCAATTGGTTCCTGCTCTTTTGTTGATAAGATCTACCAACGCGACGAATAGCGTATTTGTCCCCGGATCGTTAAATTGGCTTGCAATCGTGCCATATACCGGCATTTCTGAAAGGTCTTTATCAAACAATTGATGGCTGCGTTGATATTGTTTTTGCACTTGGCGCTTCGCGTCCTCAGAACCGCTTCGTTCAAATTTGTTGATGACGACTAAATCCGCGTAATCAATCATATCGATTTTTTCCAGCTGCGTCGGCGCCCCGAATTCACTTGTCATCACGTACATCGAAATATCGCATATTTCGGCAATCGCCGCATCGCCTTGGCCGATCCCGCTTGTTTCGACGATGATTAAATCAAAGCCCGCCGCTTTGACGACCGAGATCGCATCTTTAATCGCAAGCGACAATTCGGAACGAGAATTTCGCGTCGCCAAGCTGCGCATATAAACGCGCGGCGTGTTGATCGAATTCATGCGAATGCGGTCACCTAAAAGCGCGCCGCCTGTTTTTTGTTTCGTCGGGTCCACCGATAAAATCGCGATTTTAATATCCGGAATTTCGTTTAAGAAGCGGCGCACTAACTCATCAGTCAGCGAGCTTTTTCCGGCCCCGCCCGTGCCGGTAATTCCAATAACCGGCGCCGGTTTTGTCATCTCTTGTACTTTTTCAAGCACCTCCTCCATCGCCGCAGCCGCTTCATGAGCAACATCGACGCGGTTTTCGCATAGCGTGATCAAGCGGGCTACCGCTTGAACATCCCCTTTTGGCAACCGCTCCAATTCATCGGTAATTTCCGTTACAGTCGGAAAGTCGCATTGTTCGAGCATAACGTTAATCATGCCTTGCAGCCCAAGCTTGCGGCCGTCTTCCGGAGAAAAGATGCGAGCGATTCCATATTCGTGCAGTTCCTTGATTTCTCGCGGAATAATGACGCCGCCCCCGCCGCCGAAAATGCGGATGTGGGAGGCGCCGCGTTCTTGAAGCAGGTCGTACATATATTTAAAAAATTCCATATGACCGCCTTGATAGGAAGATACGGCAATGCCTTGGACATCTTCTTGAATGGCGGCATTGACAATTTCATCGACAGAACGGTTATGCCCTAGATGAATCACTTCTGCGCCGCTTGCCTGCAAAATGCGGCGCATGATGTTGATCGACGCGTCATGGCCGTCAAACAAGCTTGACGCCGTCACAAACCGCACGTGATGTTTCGGGCGGTAAATGTGCGCCATCTTTTCCTCCCCCTTTTGTCATGATGACCGTTTCTTCAGAACAGAAAACGCTCTTCCAGCTGTGTAAGTTTCTCCCTCTTTCATCATCGTGACCGTTTCTTCATAATCCCCTTTAGCAGCAATTCCGTCTGCAATTCGATATATTCATCAAGCGTATATAATTTTTTTATCGCCCAGCGGCGGAACGCCCACATTTGTCCCAGCACGAAAATGTCATGGGCGAACAGCTTGATTTCTTCTTCCGTCAGCTGAAATACGCCGTTATCCACACATGTCTGCAAAATATTTTCAAACATTGCAACCATTTGGATTTCCTTGTTGAGCACGTATGGCAACGATTCTTTGCTGAGCGATTTCACTTCCTGATACATGACGAGCACTTCATCTTGCAAATCGTCGATAACTTTAAAATAGCGGGCGATCGCTAACTTAAAGCTTTCGATCGTGCCGTGGTGGGTTTCGATATCTTTTTCCATCCGTTCGCGCACTTCATCATAAATGCGGTCGCAAACGAGATAAAGGATATCTTCTTTTTTGCGGATGTATTCATACAGCGTCCCGATACTGAATCCGGAAGCTTTCGCGATTTCCCTTGTCGTCGTCTGGTGGAAGCCTTTTTGTTTGAAAAGCGAAATCGCCCCTTTAATCATTTGGTTGCGCCTTTTTTTGACAAGCTTCTCGTCTTTGACGGATGCGATCACTTCCCGTTTTTTCATAATGAATCACCTGCAATGTCCCGAAATGCCTATCTTGTCAGCATTCGCGAAATAACGAGCCGCTGAATTTCTTGCGTCCCTTCGTAAATTTGCGTAATTTTTGCGTCGCGCATAAATCGTTCGACCGGATAATCTTTTGTATAGCCGTTGCCGCCAAAAATTTGCACGGCATCGACCGTTACTTTCATCGCTGTATCGCCGGCAAACAGCTTCGCCATCGCCGACGCTTTGCCGTACGGCAAGCCGTTCGTCTCGAGCCATGCCGCTTGATATGTCAGCAGGCGCGCTGCTTCGATGGCGGTCGCCATATCGGCGAGTTTAAAAGCGACTCCTTGCTGCTCGGCGATCGGCTTGCCAAATTGCACCCGCTGTTTCGCGTATTCAATCGCTGCGTCCAGCGCTCCTTGCGCGATGCCGACCGCCTGTGCCGCGATTCCATTTCGTCCACCGTCAAGCGTCATCATCGCGATTTTAAATCCTTCCCCTTCCTGGCCGAGCAAGTTTTCTTTCGGAATGCGGCAATCTTCAAAAATAAGTTCGGTTGTCGGCGAGGAACGAATGCCAAGTTTTTTCTCTTTCTTCCCAAACGAAAAGCCCGGCGTGCCTTTTTCGACGATAAACGCGCTGATGCCTTTATGGCGCTTTTCTGGATCGGTTACGGCAAAGACAACGTAAATTTCCGCTTCGCCGCCGTTGGTGATCCATACTTTCGAGCCGTTTAGGACGTAGTAGTCGCCGTCGCGCACCGCCCTCGTTTTCATCGAGGCGACGTCCGAACCGGCGCCCGGCTCAGAAAGGCCATACGCGCCAAGTTTTTCTCCCGTCGCAAGGGCGCGCAAATATTTTTGCTTTTGCTCTTCCGTGCCGAATTTGTAGATCGGCCAGCTTGCGAGCGAAATGTGCGCGGAAAGCGTCACTCCAGTAGACGCGCATACTTTCGATAGCTCCTCTATGGCGATGACATACGCCAAATAATCGCTGCCGATGCCGCCGTACTCTTCCGGCCACGGAATACCGGTAAGACCTAACTCAGCCATTTTATTAAAAATTTCGCGGTCGAACCGTTCTTGTTCATCCCGTTCAGCCGCAGTCGGCGCCACTTCTTTTTCGGCAAACTCGCGCACCATTTTCCGTATCATTTCATGTTCTTCGCTCAATTGAAAGTTCATGTCCCTATCCCCCATTTATTGATATAAATATTTGCTAATGACTAGGCGTTGAATTTCGCTTGTTCCTTCGTAAATTTCACATACTTTCGCATCGCGAAACAACCGCTCGACCGGATAGTCTTTCGTATAGCCGTTGCCGCCGAAAATTTGCACCGCTTCAATGGCGTTTTCCATCGCTGTCTTGGAAGCGAACAGTTTTGCCATCGCCGCCGCTTTGCCGCATGGCAGGCCTTGCGCCCGCAAAAACGCGGCGCGATAGACGAGCAGTTTCGTCGCTTCAACCGCCGTCGCCATATCGGCAAGCTTAAAGGCGACTCCTTGCTGTTCGGCGATCGGTTTGCCGAACTGAATGCGTTCTTTCGCGTAAGCGGTCGCATGCTCCAACGCCGCTTCAGCAATGCCAAGCGCCTGCGCAGCGATGCCGATGCGCCCGCTATCAAGGTTGGCCATCGCGATTTTAAACCCTTGTCCTTCTTCGCCAAGCAAGTTTTCCGCCGGCACTTTCGCGTCTTCAAACATGATTTGCACGGTCCGCGACCCGTGCAGCCCCATTTTTTTCTCATCTTTACCGATGATTAATCCCGGCGTGTCCTTTTCAACGATAAACGCGGAAATGCCGCGGCTTCCTTTTTCATTTGGATCGGTGCGGGCAAAGACGATGTACGTATCCGCCTCGCCGCCGTTGGTGATAAATATTTTCGAACCGTTTAAAATGTAACAATCTCCTTGGCGGACCGCCTTCGTTTTTAAACTTTTCGCATCCGACCCGGCGCCCGGTTCAGTGAGGCAAAACGCCCCTAAATATTCGCCGCTGGCTAATTTCGGGACGTATTTTTTCTTTTGTTCTTCTGTGCCGAAGTACAAAATTGGGTTCGTACCGACCGACGTATGCACCGACAAAATGACGCCGACCGTCGCGCTTACTTTCGAAATTTCATGGATGGCGATAATGTAAGAAACAAAGTCCATTCCCGCGCCGCCGTACTCCTCCGGAACGGTAATCCCCATCAGTCCAAGTTCGGCCATTTTGCTTAAAATCGGACGGGGAAATTCGCCTCGCTCCATGCGTTCGACAAACGGAGCGATTTCCGTTCGTGCGAACTCGCGCACTACGTTCCGCATCATTTCTTGCTCTTCGGTAAAATGCAATTGCATGCATGCCACCTTCTTTGCGCTTACTCGTACGTGTAAAAGCCTCTTCCTGTTTTGCGGCCGAGCCAACCCGCTTTCACATATTTCCGCAACAATGGGCATGGACGGTATTTATCGTCACCAAATCCTTCGTGAAGCGTTTCCATAATGTACAGGCACGTATCCAATCCGATAAAGTCAGCTAATGTCAGCGGCCCCATCGGATGGTTCATGCCGAGCTTCATTACTTCGTCGATCGCTTCTTTCGTCGCCACCCCTTCATATAACGCGTAAATCGCTTCGTTGATCATCGGCATCAAGATGCGGTTGGAGATAAAGCCCGGAAAGTCATTGACTTCAACAGGAACTTTGTTTAACTTGCGAGCGATGGCTTCAATCGTTTCATATACTTCGTCGGCGGTCGCCAACCCGCGGATAATTTCAACGAGCTTCATGACCGGAACCGGATTCATAAAGTGCATCCCGATCACTTTTTCCGCCCGCTTCGTCGCCGCTGCGATTTCCGTAATTGGCAGCGAAGACGTATTTGTCGCCAAAATCGTGTGCGGCGGAGCGATTTCATCCAGCTGGGCAAACAAATTCGTTTTGACGTCCATGTTTTCGACCACTGCTTCAATGACTAAATCGGCTTTCGCGGCATTTTGCAAATCGGTTGAAGGAGTAAGGCGCGACAACGTCGCCGCTTTTTCCGCATCGGTCATTTTTCCTTTTTCTACTTGACGGGATAATAATTTTTCGATATTGGCAAGCCCTTTATCGATTTGCGCTTGGCTGATGTCATGCAAGAAAACGTCATATCCCGCCATCGCGCATACTTGGGCGATGCCGGACCCCATCTGCCCGGCACCGACGACCATGATTGTCTTGACGTCCATCATCCACATCCCCTTTGATCTTTATGAAATTTTTGCCGCCAAATCATAATGACGAAGATAAGCAAACGATTTCTTGTGTTTGCATAAGCCGAAACGAAATTATGCATCTACCTGCACCATAACGGCATCGCCTTGGCCGCCGCCGCTGCAGATCGCCGCGATCCCAATGCCGCCGCCGCGGCGTTTTAATTCATGAATTAACGTAATGATAATGCGCGCGCCGCTCGCGCCGATCGGATGACCTAACGCGACCGCGCCGCCATTGACGTTTACTTTTTCCGGATCGATGCCGGCGATTTTGATGCTAGCGAGCGCGACGGCGGCAAACGCTTCGTTAATTTCAAATAAGTCGATGTCATCGACCGTTTTCCCCGTTTTGCGAAGCAGCTCGTTGATCACCAACCCCGGCGTTTTCGGAAAGTCTTTTGCGGCAACGGCAATCGATGTATGGGCCAAAATTGTCGCGAGCGGTTTTCTTCCTTCGCGCGCCGCTCTTTCTTCGCTCATTAACACGAGCGCAGCGGCTCCATCGTTGACCCCGGGCGCGTTTCCCGCTGTTATCGTCCCTTCTGGGTCAAATACAGGAGGCAGCTTCGCCAGCTTTTCAAGAGACGTATCCTTCCGCGGCGCTTCGTCATGCTCGACCAACAGCGGCTCCCCTTTATGCTGCGGCACTTCCACCGGCACGATTTCCTCGGCCAATAATCCGGCTTCCATCGCGGCGATCGCCCGCTGATGGCTGCGGTACGCCCATTCATCTTGTTCTTCGCGGGAAATTCCTAATTCTTTCGCCGTTTCGCCGCCGTACACCCCCATATGAACGCCGGTGAAACTGCATGTTAAACCATCATATACCATTAAATCTTTTACGGCAGAATCGCCCATTCGCAATCCCCAACGCGCATTTGGCAAAATATATGGCGCATTGCTCATCGATTCCATTCCGCCCGCGACGACGACTTCGGCATCTCCAAGGCGAATGATTTGATCGCCAAGGGTGACGCTCCGCATTCCGGAAGCGCACACTTTATTAATCGTTTCCGTCCGCACTTCCCACGGAATGCCGGCATAGCGCATCGCTTGGCGGGATGGAAGCTGGCCTTGTCCTCCTTGCAGCACCGTTCCTAAAATGACTTGATCGACTTGCTCGCCGCTAACGCCGGCGCGATGAAGCGCTTCTTTCACCGCAATTCCGCCGAGCTGCGCGGCTGCAAGCGGCTTTAACGCACCGCCGAATTTTCCAAACGGCGTGCGAACCCCGCTTAAAATCACCGTTTTTCCCATAAACCTCTCCCCTTTGTTTTCCCTATTCATATAAGAAAGCGGTTACAAAAATACAGACTGAACGCTCGCTCAATGCGATGGTGAAAGGAAGGTGCACGAATGAAGGCACACCTTCTCTATCTATTATACTAATATTTTTAAAAATTAGAATTGTATATTCAAAATTTTTATGAAGCGGCATCTTTTTCCTCACCAAATACGGATTTGGCGAGCAATTCCGCAACATCGTAAGTAGAGACGCGATCTTCCACCTCTTTCGCTTTTGTGCCGTCCGTGAGCATCGTCAAACAGTACGGACAGCCGGAACTGATGACCGTCGGGTTGACGGCAAGCGCCTGCTCGGTGCGGGCCACGTTGATGCGGTTGCCGGTCGTCTCTTCCATCCACATTAAGCCGCCGCCTGCGCCGCAGCACATACCTCGTTCGCGGTTGCGCTCCATTTCGACGAGCTCGACGCCCGGAATCGCCTGCAAAATTTTGCGCGGCGCGTCATACACGTCGTTGTAGCGTCCTAAATAGCAGGAATCATGGAACGTGACTCTTTCTTTGACTTCGTATTTCGGCACTAATCTTCCTTCCTCGATCAGTTTCGCGAGCAGTTCCGTATGATGGTATACTTCAGCTTTAAATCCAAAATCAGGGTATTCGTTTTTAAACGTGTTATACGCGTGCGGGTCGATCGTGACAATCTTTTTCACGCCCGCTTTTTCAAATTCTGCAATATTGTTGCTTGCTAATTCTTGAAATAAAAACTCGTTTCCTAAACGGCGCGGCGTGTCGCCGGAATTTTTCTCTTTATTTCCTAAAATCGCGAATTTCACGCCCGCCTCGTTCAATAATTTCGCAAACGCCAACGCGATTTTTTGGCTGCGGTTGTCAAATGAGCCCATCGAGCCGACCCAAAATAAATATTCAAATTCCTCGCCGGCTTTTTTCAGTTCTTTGACGGTCGGAATCTGCACATCATCGCGAAGTGCGCGCCAGTTTTCTTTTTCTTTCCGGTTCAACCCCCACGGATTTCCTTGGCGTTCGATGTTGGTCATCGCCCGCTGCGCATCTGGATTCATTTTTCCTTCGGTAAGGACAAGATAGCGGCGAAGGTCGATAATTTTGTCGACATGTTCGTTCATCACCGGACATTGGTCTTCGCAGTTGCGGCATGTCGTGCACGCCCAAATTTCTTCTTCTGTGATCACATCGCCGATTAAGCTTGGCATTTCCACCGCCGCTGCTTGCTCTTGCACGCCTTGGGCGGCAAGCGCCAATTGGTTGCCTCTCGTATGTTTGAAAGCGAACGTCGGCACCCAAGGGGCGCGGGAAGTGATCGCGGCACCTTTTTCCGTAAGATGGTCGCGCAATTTTAAAATTAAATCCATCGGCGACAGCATTTTCCCTGTTCCCGTCGCCGGGCACATGCTTGTGCATCGTCCGCATTCGACACAAGCGTATAAATCAATGAGCTGTTTTTGCGAGAAATCTTCAATTTTGCCGACGCCAAACGATTCTTGCGTTTCATCTTCAAAATCGATTTTCGATAGCTTCGGCCGGGACAAGCGGCTGAAAAAGACATTAATCGGCGCAGCAATTAAATGCGCATGCTTCGATTGCGGCACATATACTAAAAACGTCAACAAAATCAATAAGTGTACCCACCATGCGATAAAGAACAATACCGCAGCGCCCGTCTCGCCGACCGAGCGGAACGCGCCGGCGATGAATGACGCGACCGGTTCGCTCCACGAGGCTTCCTCACCGTGCCAAATCATGCTCATCCCGTTTCCGAATAAGACGGAAATCATTAATCCGCCGATAAAAATCAGCACTAGACCTGCTTTAAAATCCCGCTTTAAACGGACGAGCTTTTCAATATAACGGCGATAAAACGCAGCGAAAACGGCAATCAAGATAAGCAAAGTAACGATCTCTTGGAAAAACGTAAAGCCCGGATAAAGCGGACCTAACGGGAGATGGGCTCCCGGAACGAGGCCTTTAATAATAAAGTCGATCGCCCCGAATTGGACGAGGATAAACCCGTAGAAAAACACGACATGGATGATCCCGCTTTTTTTATCCTTTAACAGCTTTTTCTGCCCAAAGACGTTCACCCAAATTTTTTGCAGGCGCTCTTTTACTTTTCCATCAAACTCCACTTTTTTGCCGAGTTTGATGTAAGCGGCGCGCGTTTTGACTAGATAAGCAAAAAGATAGACAGCGTAAGCGGTTACAAACAAAAACGCAAGAAAATTAATGACTAGCAGCGGATTCATATCGCTCTCTCCTTCCCCCTTTGAATCGATGAGATGCCGCCCCAAAAAATATTAATAACAAAATAAATTTTCAGAATTATAACCTTGCGTTTATTTTACATAATGAATGAACATTCAGTCAATAACGTTTTTCGCAAGTTGCCTGCTATTTTTTACGACAACGGGCAACATTAATAAATAACGATGTAATTCAGGAGGGGACGAAATGACCGTATTTTTCGCTATTGTTATTATATTAGCGTTCATTTATTTCGATGACAAGCTCGGAGAACGCTTTTACAAAAAGAAAAAAGCAAAAATCGTGTATCAAGAGCGGCAAAGCGATTTTTCTTTTTTCATCGACGGAACGCAACTATTCACCGATTATTTTGCCGAAATCCACAAAGCAACACATCATATCCATATTTTGTTTTACATCGTCAAGACGGATAAAATTAGCCAGCAATTTTTCCAATTGTTAAAACAAAAAGCAGAGGAAGGTGTCCGCGTTCGCCTTCTCGTTGATTGGGTCGGCAGCTTCGGGCTGCCAAAAAAGCTGATTCGCTCCTTAAAAGAAAGCGGTGTAGAATTTGCGTATGCATATAAGCCGCGTTTCCCGTTTTTCTTTTACCAGCTAAACCGGCGCAATCACCGAAAAATTACCGTTATTGATGGAAAGGTTGGGTATATCGGCGGCTTCAACATCGGAAAAGAATATGTCAGTCAAGATCCAAATTTCGGTCAGTGGCGCGATTACCATTTAAAAATAGTCGGAGAAGGGGTTTATGATTTACAAACACAGTTTTGCCGCGATTGGGAAGAAGCGACGAAAACGTCCATCGTCGAACACCAATATTTTCCTCCTCTCCAGAAAGGAACGGTTGCTCACCAACTTGTTGCCACGAACGGCCATTCGTTAGAACAACAATTCATTCATTTCATCCGCCAAGCAAGCAAAGAAATCGTCATCGGCAGCCCGTATTTTATCCCTAGCCGCGCCGTAATGAACGCGCTGCTTGAAGCGCTCTCCCGCGGAGTAAAGGTAACAATTCTCGTGCCGCTAAAAGCCGATCACCCGTTCGTTAAAGAAGCCGCGTATCCGTATTTTTACCGTCTTTTAAAGTCCGGAGCGCATATTTATCGGTTTTATCAAGGGTTTTATCACGCCAAAACGATGGTGATTGACGACAAATGTTGTGATATCGGTACAGCGAACTTTGATAAACGAAGCATGTTTTTAAATAGCGAAATGAATTGTTACGTTTATGATCGCGCCTTCGTTCAGCAAGTAAAAAAAGCGATCCAGCGCGATCTCGCCCGCTCGGAACAGATGACGCTCGACTTTTGGCAAAAGCGGACATTATGGCAGCGCGGCAAAGAATCGCTATCGTCCATCCTTTCCGCATGGCTGTAGCGTTTGATTCTAAAAACACATGTTGAGAGCACTGCCCTCAACATGTGTTATTTCCAAAAATAACTTACCCATTCAAACACTTTCATTCCTAAGTATACCCCAACGATGCCGGCGATGCCCGCTAAAGCTGGTGGAGCGGGAATTGGCAAACGAAACAGCGTAAATAAAAAGCCGACTACGATGCCTGTTACTAATGATAAAACCACTTCTTTCATTTCGTTTTCCTCCGTGTTTGTTTTATTGTCATTATGCCCATAAGAAAGAGGGGGCACTCGAAAAAATCCCCCTCTATCCCGCATCTATTGTATCATTGTTGCCCAAAAACGTCTCCTGCCTTTCACGCTGGTCCAATTTTAGATCCAAGCCATTAGCTTGCGACGCTTCACCATGGTCGCGGCCGCAAAACCGGTCTTTCGTCTTCTACATTTTTTCTGGAGCGGATACCCCAATGAGTGCTAAAGCGTTTTGCAACGTGATTTGGACGGCTTTCATCAACGCCAGCCGCGCGCGGCTTTTTTCAACGTTTTCCGGATCCAATACTTTTTCGGCGTTGTAAAAGCTGTGCAGCGCTGACGCTAACTCAAAAACATAGCCGGTAATGCGGTGCGGCATCCGCTTGAGCGCCGCCTCCGAAACAGCGCTTGGAAATTCGCCTAGTTTTTTCAATAGCTCGATTTCTTTTTCCGTTTGGACATAATCAAGCTGCAAATCGCCTTCGTACGATAACTGAAGTTCTTCCCCTTGGCGAAGGATGCTACAGACGCGCGCATGGGCGTATTGCACGTAGTACACCGGGTTTTCGTTCGACTGCGACGTGGCAAGATCCATATCAAAGTCTAAATGAGTGTCGCTTGAGCGCATCGCAAAGAAGTAACGCGTCGCGTCAATGCCGACTTCTTCCATCAATTCGCGCATCGTCACCGCTTTTCCGGTCCGTTTGCTCATTTTTACTCTCTCGCCGTTTTGATACAAATTAACCAACTGAATGATTTCGACTTCGAGCGCGTCAGGATCGTAGCCAAGCGCCTCAATCGCCGCCTTCATGCGCGGAATATAACCGTGGTGGTCCGCGCCCCAAATGTTAATGATTTTTGTAAAACCGCGGCGCAGCTTGTCTTGATGATAGGCGATATCCGGCAACAAATACGTATACGTGCCGTCTTGTTTAATCAAGACGCGGTCTTTGTCGTCGCCAAACGTTGTCGAACGGAACCATGTCGCGCCGTCCTTTTCGTAAATATGTCCGCGTTCGCGCAATATGTTGAGCACTTCATTAATTTTCCCGCTCGTATATAAAGATGTCTCCGAATACCAAACGTCAAACGTCACGCGGAAGTCTGCCAAATCTTTTTTAATTTTTTCTAATTCGTAACGGAGTCCATACTCGCGGAAGAAAGCGAGACGTTCTTGTTCATCCATATTTACATACTTATCGCCATGCTCCTCGGCGAGCTTTTTCCCGATTTCGACAATATCGTCGCCGTAATAGCCGTCTTCCGGCATTTCTTTATCGATCCCAAGCGCTTGGAAATAGCGGGCTTCCACCGATTTTGCCAAATTGTAAATTTGGTTTCCGGCATCGTTAATATAATATTCTCTCGTTACGTCAAACCCGGCTTTTTCTAGAATGTTGCATAAAGAATCGCCGACCGCCGCGCCGCGCGCATGCCCTAAATGCAAGTCCCCGGTCGGATTCGCGGAAACAAACTCCACTTGGACTTTTTGCCCTTTTCCGACATTTGTTTCACCGTAAGATGCGCCTGCTTGAATAATCATCGGAATGAGTTCCGCAAGATAACGGTTATCCATATAAAAATTAATAAAACCCGGACCGGCAATGTCGATTTTTTCCACCGCCACTTTTGTTTGATCGAAATGCTTGACGATTTCTTCAGCAATCGTGCGCGGAGGTTTTTTGGCAATGCGCGCCAACTGCATCGCCATATTTGTCGAATAATCCCCATGCGCTTTTTCTCTCGGCACTTCTAAAATGACGTCCGGCACTTCTTCCTCCTTGGCAAGCCCTGCGCTTACGACAGCGCGTTTAATTTCCTCTTTCATGCGTTCCTTCATTTGTTCGACAATATTCATAATCGTGCCTCCTTAAACATAATCGTCATCGCATGGCGTCCTGCCTGTTCGTTTTGCATTTCCAATTGATACGATAAAAACAGGTGCCCTTGTTTTCTTTTTTCATTATAGCGAAATTCGATATTGTCCGTTTTCGTTTTCATCGTCCACTGTCCGAACGGAGTATCGTACTGCCCGGTTGTCTCTTCGGTTTTGCGAAAGACATGGCGCATCCGAACCGCTCCGGACCGCATCACGACAACTTCGCGATCCGTTATTTTCACAACCGTGTTGATTTGGCCTAGCTCTTGCTGTTCGGTAAATTGCAAATAGACGGCATTTTCTTTTACGTAGCAAAATCCTTCTGTTTCTAAAGCGACCGTTTCTTTGCGAACTCCGTCGCGAATATCGGTAATTTGCTTAAGGCGAATAGGGATTCCGGTTTGCTTTTCCATCAAGGACACACCCTTACGATCAAAAACAAGAGTAATAACTTTATTAAGTATAATGGAATCATTTCCTAATGTTCAAGAGGCTTCAACATCGGTTGCCAGCAAACAAGAAAAAGCGGCTCCCTTTTGAAAGAAGCCGCCTCCAGTGCGTTATTCTGCTTTGCAACACGTTCATCATAAACGCAATCACCGTAAAAAATTTTCGCTGCAACCAGTGGATACGAAACAATCTCGCCATCCAGAAGGAACGCTTTTTGCTGCGCCAGCTTACGCGTTGCGTTTTTGCACCCAACCGAGAATCATTTCGCGAATGAGCTTGCTTGCCGTGTTGGCGGTTTGTTCCGAATGGTCATAGATCGGAGCTACTTCCACCAAATCGGCTCCGACGACGCGGACGTTCGATTTGGCGATTTCATGAATCGCCGCCAACAATTCTTTCGACGTAATGCCGCCGGCGTCCACCGTGCCCGTTCCCGGCGCGCAGGCAGGGTCAAGAACGTCGATATCAATCGTGACATAGACAGGGCGGCCGGCAAGCTTCGGAAGCACTTCTTTTAACGGCTCGAGCACTTCAAACTTCGCGATGTACATCCCGTTATCTTTCGCCCATTGAAACTCTTCTTTCGTGCCTGAACGAATGCCGAACGAAAATACGTTTGTCGGACCCACGAGCTCCGCGACTTTGCGAATCGGCGTCGCATGGGAAAGCGGCTCTCCTTCGTATTGTTCGCGCAAATCGGTATGGGCGTCCATATGGATGACCGCTAAATCAGGATATTTTTTATACACCGCTTTAATGACCGGCCACGAAACGAGATGCTCGCCGCCGATGCCGAGCGGGAATTTATCGGCCGCTAAAATTTTATCCACGAAATCTTCGATCATGTCCAAGCTGCGCTGCGCGTTCCCGAACGGAAGTGGAATATCGCCCGCATCAAAATATTTTACTTCCCCAAGTTCGCGATCCAAATACGGACTATATTCTTCCAATCCGATCGACACTTCGCGAATGCGCGTCGGGCCGAAGCGGGAACCAGGCCGGTAGCTTACCGTCCAGTCCATCGGCATCCCGTAAATGACCGCTTCGCTTTCCGCAAAATCCGGATGGCTTTTAATAAAGACATTGCCCGAATACGCCTCATCAAATCGCATTTTCGCGCCCTCCCCTATTTCAATAAATCAGCGACAAATTTCGGCAGAACAAAACAAGCTTTATGAAGCTCTTTCGTGTAATATTTCGTATCGATGTCATGGAAACGTTCGTCGCTCACTTCAAGCGGATCGTATTTTTTCGAACCGATCGTAAACGTCCATAACCCGCTTGGATATGTCGGGATGTTTGCCGTATATAGGCGCGTGATCGGGAAAATTTCGCGCACGTCGCGGTAGACGTTGCGGATTAAATCCGCTTTAAACCAAGGGTTGTCCGTTTGCGCAACGAAAATGCCATCTTCTTTCAGCGCTTTGGCGATGCCGGCATAAAAGCCTTTCGTAAATAAGTTGACGGCCGGACCGACCGGTTCTGTCGAATCGACCATAATGACGTCATATTCGTTTTCGCTTTTTGCGATGTGCATAAAGCCGTCGTCGACTTTTACTTCTACACGCGGGTCATCTAACTTGCCGGCGATTTCCGGAAGATATTTTTTCGAACATTCAATGACTTTTCCGTCAATTTCTACTAATGTCGCTTTTTTTACGCTCGGGTGTTTCAACACTTCGCGAATAACACCGCCGTCACCGCCGCCAACGACAAGCACGTTTTCCGGATTCGGATGGGTGAAAAGCGGAACGTGCGCAACCATTTCGTGGTACACGAATTCATCTTTTTGCGTTGTCATGACCATTCCGTCTAAAATAAGCATATTGCCGAATTCCACTGTCTCGACCATGTCCAGCTTTTGAAACGGGGTTTGCTCTGTATGTAAAGTGCGTTTAATTCTCGCTGTAATGCCAAAGTGCTCTGTTTGCTTTTCTGTAAACCATAATTCCATGTTCAACACCCTTTCTTTACACGTTTCAGCTATATACAAACGCTACTTTCATCTTTCCCTAGCGAAGAAAAAACCAAACATGAAAAAGTATAGAGCAATCTAGCAAAAATGCAAGTGAAACTTGATAGAAAAATGTTTAAAATAGAAAAAATTTTTTCATACTAATACAAATACGATCATGAGGTGATGGACGTTGGAAATCATGCCAAGCAGCCGGTTTCGCGGAACGTGGAAATACATTCGGGCGTTCGTCTTCATCAGTTTGATCCTAGCAATCTTTTTCGCCGTTATGCTTGCCGGTTTAATCGCGTTCGCCAAACTAAAAGGGGCCCCGCCTCTAGCCGTTCCGCAAACGACGATTTTTTACGCGGATGACGGCTCGAAAATCGGCGAAAGCGATAACGGGCAAACGCGCTACTGGGTGGACATTGATGATATATCCCCCTATATCATACAGGCAACGATCGCTGTAGAAGACCGGAAATTTTATGAACATCACGGCTTTGATATAAAGCGGATTATCGGCGCCGTTGTCGCGAATATAAAGGCGATGGCGAAAGTGCAAGGAGCAAGCACCATTACCCAGCAATACGCGCGCAATTTATTTTTAAACCACGATAAAACATGGACGCGAAAATTGCAAGAAGCGTTATATACGATTCGCCTCGAAGCGAATTACAGCAAAAAGCAAATTTTAGAAGGATACTTAAACACCATTTACTACGGCCATGGCGCTTACGGAATCGAAGCGGCCTCCCATTATTATTTCGGAAAGCCGGCAAAAAAGCTGACATTAAGCGAAGCGGCGATGCTGGCCGGAATCCCGAAAGGCCCGTATTATTATTCGCCATTTATTGACGAAAAGCGGGCGAAAGCGCGGCAAAAAACGGTGCTTTCGTCGATGGCCAAAGCCGGATACATCAGCGAAAAAGAAGCGGAACAAGCGTATCAAACACCGCTTGTTTATTTCCGCCATCACGAGGCAAAAAAGAAAAAAATCGCCCCTTATTTTCAAGATGTGGTGAAATATGCGCTGCGCAATCAATTAGGGCTAGATGAACGCATGATCGAAACGGGCGGATTGCGCGTGTATACGTCGCTTGATCCAAAAATGCAAGAAATTGCCGAACGAAAAATTGATGACATCATTGACCCTCGTTCGAACATTCAAGTTGCGCTTGTCGCGATGGATCCGCGTTCGGGAGAAGTAAAAGCGCTCGTCGGCGGCCGAAATTATGATAAAAGCCCGTTTAACCGCGCCGTGCAAGCGGAGCGGCAGCCGGGCTCGACATTTAAACCGTTTCTTTATTATGCGGCCATTCAGCAAGGATTCACGCCATCGACGCAAATGCGAAGCGAACTGACGACGTTTACGTTTGATAACGGCAAGTCCACATATACCCCGCATAACTATAATGATTACTATGCGAATGAGGAGATTACGCTCGCTCAGGCAATCGCCTTGTCGGATAACGTATTCGCCGTCAAAACGCACTTATTTATCGGCGAGGACAAACTTGTCGAAACGGCGAAAAAACTTGGCATTACAAGCAAATTAAAAGCGGTGCCTTCCCTGGCGCTCGGTACGTCGCCGGTGAAAGTGATCGACATGGTGAAAGCTTACAGCGCATTTGCCAACAACGGCAAAAAAGTCGAGCCGGTTTTTATAAAAAAAGTCGTCAATCATAAAGGAGAAACGATTTACGAATATAAACGATCAAGCAAGCAGGCGCTCGATCCGGACGCCGCATACGTAACGGCCCAGCTGATGACGGGCATGTTCGACCCGAAGTTAAACGACTACACGACCGTCACCGGGCAATCGATTCGCAAACAGATCACACGCCCGTATGCGGGAAAATCAGGAACGACCGAAACGGATAGCTGGATGATCGGGTTTGCCCCGCAGCTAGTTGCCGGGGTATGGACCGGCTACGACCGCGGGGAAACGATGGATAAAATCGCGGAGAAACAATATGCAAAACAAATTTGGGTGCAGTTTATGGAAGAAAGTTTACGAGGAAAGCCAAAGAAAAAATGGAAACCAACAAAAGGGGTCGTCGGCGTCTATGTCGACCCGGACAACGGCAAGCTCGCGACAAAATCATGCCCGGTAAAACGCCTCACTTATTATATCGCCGGCACAGAACCGACCGACTACTGCACCGACCATTTGCATCGCAAAAAATCAAAGGATACGGAAGAAAAGAAAAATTGGTTTGAAAAATGGTTTCCTTGGTTTTAAAAGGAACCCCCCAAGCGGTCTCGCTTGGGGGGTTCCTTGTCCTAGTTTTATTGTGTTATACATGCAGCTTTAGTTTACCTTGTTTCCTACGAAACGACAAGTACTCGCCATATGACGTTCACAAAAACGTCACATATATGGAAATTAATGAAAGCAGTGGTTTTCTCTCCTTTTTATTCTCCGCCTTCCAATCCTTTTCTCAATTCCTCGCTCGAACGATTCCACATTTCGATATCGTGTTGTTTTAAAAAGTCGGCAAGCACCCGTTTTGATTTTTCGTCCATATGATCGACGATAATACGATGCTTCAGTGACTTATCTAAACGATTCACATGCTCTGGAAGCAGCTTATAGCCGCGGCGCGCCTCCCGGTCGACTGTCATTTCGCACGCCGTTACCCCGGCATAATACGGACCTTCTTCTTTTCGCTCAATCGTCACCCATACGATCCAATACGGCTTTCCGTTTGGCACTTCCTCGCGATTCGGCGTAAATTTAATTCCCCGTTCCACGACGCTCCGGGCATGCATCGCTCCCATATCGACGAACGCTTCCCCCGCTTCGACATCAATAATGACCGGTGAAACATTTTCCAAACTTAACACTCCCGCGCCAAACCCGCCGTGGCCGTCCGTCGGGTCATCTTTAATGATATTAAATCCGATATTTTTCTTTTTTTTCTCCATCTAAACGCCCCCTTCATGATTTAAAAGAATAATGCAGAAAAAAAGGATTGCAAGTTTTCCAAGACAAACGGAATCGCCACATTGAAAAGCGGCTGTATCGTATAACGGTCAAGCGGCGTCAACACAAGAATCAGAAAAAGGAGCGCCCCATAACTTTCCCACTGCGTCATTTTTGCGCGAACGCCTTGTGGCGCCAAATCCTCGATAATCCGGTAACCGTCGAGCGGCGGAAATGGAAGCAAGTTAAAGATAAACAACACCGCATTTAAGCTAATAAAAATTTGAAAGAACAAATCGAACCCCGCGGCAAACCAATCGGGAATCGCCGCCATCACGCCGAAACGAACCATGCTATACCACACAAGAAATCCGAGCGCGGCAAGAAGAAGATTGCTGAAAGGCCCCGCAGCCGACACAAGAATCCCGGCAAGGCGCGGATTGGCAAAGTTAAGCCGATTCACCGGAACGGGCTTTGCCCAGCCGAACCCGGCAAGAAAAATAAGCAATGTGCCAAGCAAATCGAGATGGGCAAGCGGGGCTAATGTCAGCCTTCCCTCGTTTTTTGCCGTCGGGTCGCCGAACTTATAAGCGACGTACGCATGGGCAAATTCATGAACCGAAAAAGCAATCGCGAGCGCCATGAACACATATGGAATCTCTTGAAACGAATAAGGCAATAAATGTTCCACTCTTTTTAGCTCCTTTTTTCCATTAATCGTTTATTAATTAGTATACATGATTATACGGAAAAAGTGGACGGGAGTTCCCTTTTTCATGATATAATAAACGCGACAAACGACGCGCAAAAGGAGGACAACCCATGCCTTACGTTACAATCAAAATGCTCGAGGGACGCACGGACGAGCAGAAAAAGGCGCTTGTTGAAAAAGTGACAGAAGCGGTCGCCGAAACAACAGGCGCCTCGAAAGACAAAATTGTCGTGTTTATTGAAGAAATGTCGAAAAACCATTACGCGATCGCCGGAAAACGTTTAAGCGACGAATAATAAGTGCGCAAGCAAGGAACTTTTTATCGTTCCTTGCTTTTTTCATTGCAAATTTTCTAAAAAACGAATATTATTATATGTGTAATTCAAAATGTTCGTATTTTGGAGGTAAACGATGTTCGATTTGGCGAAACATAACACGAACGTAAAAACAGAAATCATCGCCGGATGTACGACGTTTTTAACGATGGTGTACATCATCGTCGTAAACCCTGTCGTATTGTCGGATGCCGGTGTTCCGTTTTCCCAAGTGTTCACCGCAACGATTATCGCGACGATCATCGGAACGCTATGGATGGCGTTATTTGCGAACTATCCGATCGCGATCGCGCCGGGGATGGGATTAAACGCGTATTTTGCCTACTCCGTCGTCGGATCGCACGGCAATATTTCGTATGAAGTCGCATTCTCGGCCGTGTTCGTTGCCGGAATCCTTTTTGTCATTTTGTCGCTGACGCCGTTTCGCAGCAAGCTGATCGAAGCGATTCCGGAAAATTTAAAACACGGCATTACTGCGGGAATCGGCTTGTTTATCGCTTTTATTGGCCTTCGTTTAACCGGGATTATTCAAGCGCATCCGCAAAACTTAGTCGCATTGGGTGATTTGCATTCGCCATCGGCGGTGTTGACGCTCATCGGCTTGGCGGTGACGCTCGTGCTTATGTCGCTCGGCGTCAACGGCGCGCTCTTTTTCGGGATGGTCATCACCGGAGTGATTGCTTATTTCACCGGCCAATTAAAATTTGATAAAGGCTTCGTTTCCATGCCATCACTGCCGGAAGGGCTAGTCGTCGCCAATCCGTTTACTGCGATCGGCGATGTCATCCATTACGGATTGTATGCCGTTGTGTTTTCCTTTTTGCTTGTGACGATTTTCGACACGACGGGAACGATGATCGGCGTCGCCCAGCAAGCCGGGCTGATGAAAGGAAAAACGATGCCGCGCGCCCGCGAAGCGTTGCTTGCCGATTCCGTCGCAACGACGATCGGCGCGATGTTCGGCACTAGCCCAACGTCCGCTTACATCGAATCTTCCTCAGGTGTCGCTGCCGGAGGGCGCACCGGAATTACCGCGCTGACGGTCGCGATATTATTTGCCTTATCCGCCTTTTTCGGACCGCTTGTCAGCGCTGTCTCCGGCATCGCCGCGATTACCGCGCCGGCGCTTATTATCGTCGGCAGCTTAATGATGGGCAGCATCGCCCGCATTCAATGGGATCAATTAGATGAAGCGTTCCCGGCGTTCCTGATTATTTTAAGCATGCCGCTCACTTCAAGCATCGCAACAGGAATCGCGCTCGGCTTCATTTCTTACCCGCTGTTAAAAATCACGCGCGGCAAATGGCGCGAAGTGCATCCGCTCGTTTACATTTTCGCCGTCCTTTTCTTCTATCAACTTGCCTTTTTGCCGCATTAACAGGCATAAAAAACGAAGTCCCGTCATGCGTGGACTTCGTTTTTTACTTTGGCGCGCAATTTCTCTATGTACATATATGCCTGCTCAATTTCTTCTTCTGTATACCGCTGCTTGCTTTTTAATAAAAACACTTTTTCTTTCACTTCTTCTTTCGTCAAATGCTCAAAATAAAGCACCGTCGAGACGAGCTCTAAAAATCGCGAGTTTTGCTCGTTCATATCTTGCATGCATTCTTGTAGATGGGGCATCTTGATATCATAATGGTTTAAAAACTGCTCTCCCGCTTCCGTCAGCGTGTAGCGGTATTGGAAATAGCCGCCTTTTTTTTCTTTTACTTCATGCAAAAATCCTAAATTACAAAGTTCCTCCACACGGCACGTTAACTCTTCGGAGTACGGCCCATAAAAATGAAAGTCAAATTTCTCGTAAAACGGAAATTGCAATTTTTTCGCGATATAAATCATTTTTTGCAGCTTTTTGCGGCCGACGATTTCCCCAGCTGCCGCCAACGCCTTCATCACCTTTGCATGTTCAGTGAACACTCCCCGTCATCTCCTAACCCTCTAAAATTTCGATAATTTTTTTCTTTGTTGTTCGCTTCGTCGAAAAGTCGTAAATAAAATCAGCTGGAAAATATAGTTTATGGTCGGTTCTCCGTTTTCCGGAAATCGCATCGACAAGCACCGATTCCCGCGACAGCTCGCGAAGCTCTCCGTTCGGCATCAGCAAATAAATCGGCAGCCGCTCCCCTTCTTCGCCCGGACGGTAAAAATCGTACGGCAAATCGGACGAAGAATCGACAACTAAATAATATTCCGGATCAATGCCCGCTTTTTTAAACAAGCTTGTCAGTTCGATCAGCTTTGTCATCTGTTCATTCGTTGGATTAAATTCGACATATTTGAATAAATGGCGATTCACAAAACGGCGGCAAAGGTCGCTTAAAATCTCATCACGCTCGTCTTGCCACTGCTGGAAATAAAACAATATGACCGCTTCATCAAGCTTTAAATAATCTTGCAAATCCACTTTTCCGGCAAAGAACGAATAAAAGTGGATCGGCTTCGTTTGAAAGTTGTATCCTTCTTCATACAGCTTTTTTGCGCGATGCAAAATTTTCGTTAAAATGACTTCGGCGCTGCGCGTCACTGGATGGAAATAAACTTGCCAATACATTTGATAGCGGCTCATAATATAGTCTTCCACCGCATGCATGCCGCTCCTCTTGATGACGACTTGGTCTTCGCGCGGGCGCATGACGCGCAAAATCCGCTCCATGTCAAAATTGCCATAACTGACGCCGGTATAATACGCGTCCCTTAACAAATAGTCCATTCGGTCGGCGTCAATTTGGCTCGAAATTAAGCTGACGACAAGCTTATTCGGATACGTTTTCGCAATGACTTCCGCCACTTTTTTCGGAAAATCGTCGCTCACGCGGCGAAGCACGGCGTTCACTTCCGTATCCCCTAAAATAATCGCCTGGGTGAAATCTTCATGATCAATCCGAAACACTTTTTCAAACGAATGAGAAAACGGCCCGTGTCCTAAATCGTGCAACAACGCCGCGCATAAACAAAGAAGCCGTTCGCTATGGTCCCAATGTTCGCGGCCGACGAACACATCGTCAATAATGCGGCGAATAATTTCATAGACGCCAAGGGAATGGTTGAAGCGGCTATGCTCGGCGCCGTGGAACGTCAAATATGTCGTGCCGAGCTGTTTAATGCGGCGCAATCGCTGAAACTCTTTCGTTCCGATTAAATCCCAAATGACTTTGTCGCGAACGTGTATATATCGATGAACAGGATCTTTAAATACTTTTTCCTCGCTCAGCTGCCCGCCGGGATATGCCATGTTATCCCCTCTTCCATTTCTGACTGAATCTATTATAAGCCGTTTTCGGCGATAAAAAAATACTCGATTTTTCCTCATTTATCTATCATTATTTCCTAAATATAGAAACAAAAAATCACCTTCTTCCTAAAAATTATGAAGGCGATTTTTTAGCTTTTCTTCAATTTTTCGGCAATTTTTTCGATCAGCTCATCTTCCGTCAGCGCGGAGACTGGACGGTTATTGACAAACGCAAACGTTTTTTTGCGGCCGGGACCGCAGTACGACTGGCAACCGATTTTAATCGTCGCGTTTGGGTCAAGCTTTTTTAAACGCGGAATCAACGTTTTTAAATTCGGCGCTTTGCAATCGGCGCAGACGCGAAATTCATTCGCCATCTCTCGTCACCCTTTCTCTTCGCTCGGCAGATTTATGCACTAACGTGTATTCTAACGCTTCTTTACTGGCAATGCAAGTTTGCTTACTCACTCTCGTTTCCCTCATCTATGTTTCACACAAAAAAATTTAACAAGTTTTCCTCTACATAGGAAGCACCCCTTGTCAATCCGTGATTATTGTGTAAAAATTCGCTCTCGCTCCAGCGAATTTCGATTAGGAAAATCAAACTGCTTTCTGCCGCTTCTTTTTAGACAAAATCTCGGAGTTAATCAGCAACTCTTGCAACTTTTTATTCATGGAAACTAAAAAATAGTATAAAACTTCCTATTTTTGTCCATGCTTCTACTAGCAAATAAGAAAAAGGGAGTTGAGAATGATGAAACAACGTCAAGATGCATGGACAGAAGAAGATGATTTACTATTAGCAGAAACGGTGCTGCGGCACGTGCGGGAAGGAAGCACGCAGCTGAACGCGTTTGAAGAAGTCGGCGATAAATTAAACCGAACGTCCGCCGCCTGCGGATTCCGCTGGAATGCCGTCGTCCGCCGGCGCTATGAACAAGCGCTGCAACTAGCCAAGCGGCAGCGGAAAGAACGGCAACGGCTTCTCGGAAAGCAGCAAGCGGCACGCAAAAAGCGCTTGTACAATCCACCTGTTCCTTCTTTGGAAGAAATAGGAGAAATCGTCCAATTGCCAGCGGTTGTACCTTCTTCCAATGAGACGTCGTCCATAACGCTCGATCACGTGATCTCCTTTTTACAAACATTCAAAAAAGTTCATCGTGATCACGAATCATTAGTAAAAGAAAACGAGCGTTTACGAAAAGAAAATGAAGAAATGCGCGCGAAAAATGAAGAATTGGCAAAGAAAATTGCCAAATTGGAAGAAAACTCTTCGACGATTCAAGAAGATTATGAAACATTGGTAAGAATTATCAATAGAGCCCGCAAGCTTGTCTTGCAAGAGGAAGAAGAGCGACAAGCGCTTAAATTCCGAATGGACCAAAACGGAAATTTGGAAAAAATCGCAGAATAACTAACGGCTGCCCGTTTTTAACGAGGCAGCCGTTTATTGCGTTATCAACGACTTCTCATTCCGGTTGACGATCCGCTCCCAATAATATTCGTATAACGATAACTCCTCTGCCGTCAAAGCGGACGAATAAAGTTCGCCGCCAAACGATTGCAGCGCGCGAAACAATAAAAGTAAGGCTGACGATATCGTTAACTCTTCGTTAAGCAATTCAGAAAGCGATGCCATCGTGCTCGGAACAATCGTTGGGTATGCAAACTTCGTCGTCTCTCCTTTTAACCCAAGTTCGTAAAATCGTTGGATCAACTCCGCGCGCGCCGAGCCGCTGCCGTTGATGCATAAATAAATTTGCACCGCAACGCCACCGCGCACGCGCCGCTGCGAAATGCCGGCGAATTTTTTTCCGGCAATGCTTAAATCGTAGCTTCCCGGACAGTACGAACCAACGATTTCTCTTGCTTCAATCGCCTTGCTGTAATCCGAAAACATCGCCTGTATCAGCTGCCACATCGCTTCATATCCTTGATTAATATCAATCGCTTTCGTCGTTTCTGGAAAAATGAGCGATATATTAAGCACTCCATCGTCCAGCACGACGGCAAGCCCCCCCGAATTACGGACGATAACGTTGTATTTTTGCGTTTTTAAAAATGACACGGCGTCACGCAAATGGGGAAGCTTCGTATCTTGAATCCCTAACACAACTGTATTGTAATGAACCCATGTGCGAACGACCGGATCGGACATCCCTTTTCCTACCGATGTACAAAGTGTATCATCGATCGCAAACGACTGTTTTGCGTCAAACATCGGGCCGAAATGCGACTGGTCAATAATGCGCCATTTCGCCTGCTGCAATAATTCGTGAACCATGGCTTTTCTCCTTAACGAAATCATTTGCAAAAATTATACCATAAACAGAAAAAAGGTGACTCTTCGTCACCCTTTCCCGAATTATTGTAGCGATTGCGCCGCGGTAATAAGCGTCAGCTTGTACACATCTTCCGCATTGCAGCCGCGCGACAGATCGTTCACAGGCTTATTGAGCCCTTGCAAAATCGGACCAACCGCTTCAAAATTGCCGAGGCGCTGAGCGATTTTATAGCCGATATTTCCCGCTTCTAAGCTTGGGAAAATAAATACGTTCGCGTCTCCTTGAATAACGGAATCCGGCGCTTTCTTTTTCGCGACGGACGGAACGAACGCCGCGTCGAACTGAAACTCGCCGTCCAACACTAAGTCCGGCGCCATTTCTTTTGCAAGCCGCACCGCTTCGACAACTTTTTCCGTTTCCGGCGATTGTGCCGATCCTTTTGTCGAAAAGCTCAACATCGCCACGCGCGGTTCGATGTCGAACATTTTTGCCGTGTTGGCGCTCTCGACAGCAATTTCCGCCAAATCTTGGCTGTCCGGGGCAATGTTGATCGCGCAATCGGCAAATACGTACTTCTCATCACCGCGCACCATAATGAACACGCCCGACGTTTTGCGGACGCCTTGTTTCGTTTTAATAATTTGCAACGCAGGTCTCACCGTATCGGCCGTTGAATGCGCCGCGCCGCTGACAAGCCCATGCGCCTTATCCATATACACGAGCATCGTGCCAAAATAATTTTCGTCAAGAAGCAGCTTTCGCGCCGTTTCTTCCGTCACTTTTCCTTTGCGGCGTTCGACAAATGCGGCAACAAGCTCGTCCATTTCCCCGTACTGATGCGGGTCAATGATTTCAACATTCGGAAGCGTCAATCCAAGCTCGCTCGCTTTTTGCTTTACCGCTTCTTCGTTGCCGATGACAATCGGCGCGACGATTTGCTCGTTCGCCAGACGGCTCACCGCTGTTAAAATACGCTCATCAAGCCCTTCCGGAAACACGATTTTCCGTTGTTTTCCCACCACTTTTTCTTTTAAAGCAGAAAATAAATCGCTATTCACGAACGAATCCTCCTCAATGTATGAAATGCCCTATATACTAGGATACTCTTATTATGTAGAAACGCAACCAAGTTAAGCACTTACAATAAAAAGTCGCTTTATTAAAACAATTCAGTTTACTGCCTTTTATATGCGACATTCGAGCGTTTCTCGGTTAAACTATGGTATAGTAAAACTGTAAATTACATATAAGGAGTGAGGAAAATGAGTGAAGCGGCACAAACACTCGATGGCTGGTATTGCCTTCACGATTTCCGCTCGGTCGATTGGAGCGCTTGGAAAACGTTAACGAGCGATGAGCGTGAAGCAGCCATTCGCGAGTTTTTATCATTAATCGAAAAATGGCAGGAAACGGAAGACAAACAAGAAGGCAGCCACGCGGTTTATACGATCGTCGGGCAAAAAGCCGACATTATGTTTATGATTTTGCGGCCGACGATCGAAGAATTGAATGAAATCGAAACGGCGCTAAACAAAACAAAACTGGCCGAATGTTTAGTACCAGCCTATTCTTACGTTTCCGTCGTCGAGTTAAGCAACTACTTAGCCTCCGGAAATGAGGACCCTTATCAAATTCCGGAAGTGCGCCGCCGTCTCTACCCAATTTTGCCGAAAACGAAGCACATTTGCTTCTATCCGATGGACAAGCGCCGCCAAGGCAATGACAACTGGTACATGCTTTCAATGGAAGAACGCCGCAATTTAATGCGCGCCCACGGCATGACAGGTCGGAAATACGCCGGCAAAGTGACGCAAATTATCACCGGCTCCGTCGGCTTGGATGATTTTGAATGGGGCGTAACATTGTTCTCCGACGATGCATTGCAATTTAAAAAGCTCGTTTACGAAATGCGTTTTGACGAAGTGAGCGCCCGCTATGGGGAATTTGGATCATTCTTTGTCGGAAACCGTTTAACGGTGGAAAAAGTGCCGTTATTTTTCCACGTTTAATCTATTCTCCCGCTTCTTTTCCAAAAGAAGCGGGAATTTTTTGTCTTTGCGCTCCTGTTTTTTGGACAAACCTCGTTTTTTTGTCATATCCCGCTTTTTTCTCCCATAAATATAAAATCAGAAATTCGCATTCAAAAATTTATTGTCCATTGTCACCATTTTTCACTTGTATCAATAGCCTAATATTGTTGAGAACAAAGACAGTTGAGGTGACAATATGGCTGTTGTGGCATGCACAGATGAAGACGTAAAATTGTTGGCGAGGCTGATGCGGGCAGAAGCAGAAGGCGACGGAAGACTTGGCATGTTAATGGTCGGAAACGTCGGCGTAAACCGCGTCATCGCCAATTGCCTTGACTTTCGGGGGCTGCGCACGATCCGCCAAATGGTGTTTCAAAGCCCGGGCGGGTTTGAGGCGGTGCAAAAAGGCTATTTCTACCAAAGAGCAAGAGACATCGACATTCAATTAGCCCGTCAAGTGATTCGCGGCTGGCGATACCATCCCGCCACCTACGCGCTCTGGTTTTTTAAACCTCCAGAGGGGGCGGATTGTCCGCCACAATGGTTTGGCCAATGGAACGCCGGCCGTTATAAATCGCATTGTTTTTATGCGCCGACACCAAGCGATTGCCCAAGAGTATATTAAATTTGATGAAGGAGGTTCTTCCTTATGTCCGCTAACTCGTACGAAAATACGTTTAACTCTTTGGAGGACGAACGTCAACAACCTTATTATCCGTATCTATATGGATACATGTATCCACAAGCATACTATCCGACCGCTTATCCATACTACCAGCAACCAATGATGGCGCCAGCTCCTGCATTTAGTTCTCAAGTTCCTTCTTTCGCAACGCAAACGCCGACAACGGCAAGCCAGCCGTCCATCCCCGGCATGCTTCCGATTGAACAATCGTACATTGAAAACATTTTGCGCCTCAACAAAGGAAGAATGGTTACCGTATATATGACGTTTGAAAACAATCGAGAATGGAACGCGAAAGTATTCCGCGGCGTCATCGAAGCGGCGGGACGCGACCATTTGATTTTAAGCGACCCGCAAACGGGAATGCGCTATTTACTGCCAATGATCTACCTTGATTATATCGTGTTTGAGGGGGAAATTGCCTACGAATATCCGTTCGCCGGCGCGACCGCGGGATTAAGCACCTATTCTCCGCGATAAAGCTTCCAAAAAATCCCTCGCACGCAAACAATGTTGCACCACGTGGCACCCCTTTTACTGGAAAACAGCACGGGGCAGACGCTTGCCTGCCCCATTACAACGCTTTCGCCGCCGCGTATCCGATCAGTATCCACGCAATCAAAAACGCAACGCCGCCAAACGGCGTGATCGCCCCGAGCGGTTTGATTTGCGTCAAGCTTAAAACATATAAGCTCCCAGAAAACAATACAATGCCAATAAACATAATCCAGCCGGCTGCCGTCAACAAGTTTATATTCGGAAACTTGCCGAGCATCAATCCGACGACAAACAAACCGAGCGCGTGGAACATTTGATATTGTACGCCCGTTTTCCATATTTCAAAATAACGATCCGGAATTTTTCCTTCCAGCCCATGCGCTCCAAACGCCCCAAGCGCAACAGATAAAAACGCGTTAATCGCTCCAAGAAGCACAAACGTTTTCATTTACCTCCGTCCCCTCATGAACAATTTTCCATCACTATGATAACGTATTTCCGCATAAAAGAAAAACCCCCTCTGTTTTAGAAGGGCCGTCGACGATCAATCCAGCATGCTGATGTCTCTGGATTTTGCCTATCGATGATGAAAGAAAAAATCACACTTAAAAATCGAATAACGATGGTCCGTTCGCATCATCTCCGATGTCGATTCGCTCGCTTTTCCCTTGTGGAATGGAAAGCGGCGCCGTGGCCGCGACAGAAGTGACCGTCGTTTCCTTTTCTTCTTCTTTTTCCAGCACTAAATCACACAAAGCGCGAACGGCGGCGACGTGCTCGCGCAAACGTTGCGGGCTGGCAGCGACTTTTGCTTGCCGTAGCTGTTCTTCCATTTTCGTTAAAATGGCAGCAATCGGTATATTCAACACTTTCACTCCTATTCTACATAAAATTGCGATGAACGTTTGGCTCCGTCATTTTCCCGTTCGCTTTCTTCTATTTCATATTCACACTTTAGAAAAAAGGGAAGGGAACAAGATGAGGCTTGCCGCGCGCAGCGTTTTCTGGCTCCGACAGAAAAGCTTCCACCATTAAATATTTTCGATCTGCCAATCAATCGGCTCGCGCCCCACTTTTTGCAAAAAGGCATTTGTGCGCGAAAAAGGGCGGTGGCCAAAAAAGCCGCGCGCAGCGGAAAACGGGCTTGGATGCGGCGCTTCAATAACATAATGGTGCGGATTGGTAATGAGCTCTTTTTTTTCTTGCGCGTTCCGCCCCCATAAAAGAAAGACAACGGGATCTTGTTTTTCATTCACAAGCTCAATCACGCGGTTAGTAAAAATTTCCCATCCTTTTCCTTTATGTGAATTTGCTTGCCCGCGTCTTACGGTTAATACCGTGTTTAACAATAGCACTCCCTGCTTTGCCCACTTTACTAAATAGCCGTTGTTTGGAATGTAGCAGCCTAAATCGTCATGAAGCTCTTTAAAAATATTGACTAGTGACGGCGGCAACGGAACTCCCGGTTTGACGGAAAAGCTCAATCCGTGCGCCTGTCCCGGCCCGTGATACGGATCTTGCCCTAAAATAACGACTTTCACTTGCGCATATGGCGTATAATGAAGCGCGTTAAAAATATCATACATATCCGGGTAAATCGTTCTCGTGCGGTATTCTTCTTTCAAAAATTCACGCAGCTTTATGTAATACGGCTTGCGAAACTCTTCTTCGAGCAGTGGAGCCCAGTCGTTTTTTAAAATCGCCATAGCCAAAACTCCCTTTCGTTTGTTCATCATTAATGTATCATAACCAATTTCATATAAACCGTTCAGCGAGAAACTGGAGCAGCCAAACGAACAGCGCCACATACAAAAAAATGATCAACCCGCCGACAAGCCAGTTTTTTGGCTTTTCTTTCTTCGCCAATTCCGCCGCTTGGGCGCGATATTCAGCGATGACCTCATTCGGCATCCATTTCAAAGCGAGATAAATGCCGAGAGGAACAAGAATCAAATCATCGAGATACCCTAAAATCGGGATAAAATCGGGAACAAGATCAATCGGACTGAAGGCATAAGCGACGACACATAGCGTAAACAACCGCAACCACCGAGAAACCCGAGGGTCTTTATACGCTAAATACAAAACAAACAATTCTCGTTTTAGCTCCTTCGCTCGCCGTTTCCATGTCTGCATTTCGCTTCTCCTTTTTCCGTAATATTGTAAGACACGGACATGTTATTTGTAAACTTGCCTAAAGAGGTGGAACAGTGACGGTAATCGAGACAACGATAAACTATACAACCTATTTCTATTATTACGGAAAATCGCGAAAAAGCACAACATGTTGGAAACAAAGAGAAAACATCTGCCGCCGAAAATGTTGCTGTCGTTTTCCGATTTTTCATCATACCAAAATTAAAGAGCGCCTTATCCAAGCAAAGGCGCTCTTCTTTTCAATGGCTAAAATTGAATTTTTTCCTCTAAAAAGCTTTTTAACTGAGAAATCGGAATTCGCACTTGTTCCATTGTGTCGCGGTCACGCACCGTCACCATGCCGTCTTGCTCGGAATCAAAATCGTACGTAATACAGAACGGCGTGCCGATTTCATCTTGGCGGCGATAACGTTTGCCGATCGAACCGGACTCGTCGTAATCGACCATAAAATGTTTCGACAAATCGGCAAAAATGTTGCGCGCTTTTTCCGCCAATTTTTTCGATAACGGAAATACGGCGGCTTTATAAGGAGCAAGCGCCGGATGCAGGCGCATCACCGTCCGCGTCGTGCCATCGTCCAACTCTTCTTCGTCGTAGGCGTCAATCATGAACGCCAGCGTCACGCGGTCTGCGCCAAGGGATGGCTCAATGCAATAAGGGATGTAACGTTCGTTCGTTTCTTGATCGATATATCGGAAATCTTCGCCAGAATATTCCATATGTCGTTTTAAATCGTAATCTGTGCGTGAGGCAATGCCCCATAGCTCGCCCCAGCCAAACGGGAATTTGTATTCGATATCGGTTGTGGCGTTGCTGTAGTGCGACAATTCTTCTTTCGTATGGTCGCGGAGGCGGATGTTTTCCTCCTTCATGCCCAACGACAACAGCCATTGCTTGCAAAACTGCTTCCAGTAATCAAACCATTTCAATTCCTCGCCGGGCTTGCAGAAAAACTCCAGCTCCATTTGTTCGAATTCGCGGGTGCGGAACGTGAAGTTTCCCGGCGTAATTTCGTTGCGGAAGCTTTTTCCGATCTGCGCGATGCCAAATGGCAGCTTTTTCCGCATCGTACGCTGGACGTTTTTAAAGTTCACGAAAATGCCTTGCGCCGTTTCCGGACGGAGATAAATTTCGTTCGCGCTTGATTCCGTTACTCCTTGATACGTTTTAAACATTAAGTTAAATTGCCGAACGTTCGTAAAATCATGGCTGCCGCATTCCGGGCAAGCGATGTTATGCTCTTTAATCAGTTCTTCCATTTTTTCAAACGGAAGGCCATCGACGACCATTTCGATTCCCTTTTCTTCTAGCGCACTTTCGATCAGCTTGTCAGCGCGATGGCGCGCTTTACATTGCTTACAGTCAATCATCGGATCATTAAAATTGCCTAAATGGCCGGACGCTTCCCACGTTTTTGGATTCATTAAAATCGCCGCATCCAAGCCGACGTTATAAGGCGATTCTTGAACGAACTTTTTCCACCATGCCCGCTTAATATTGTTTTTTAATTCCGTTCCGAGCGGGCCGTAATCCCATGTGTTTGCCAAGCCGCCGTAAATTTCCGAGCCTGGAAACACAAAGCCGCGATGTTTGGCGTGAGCAACGATTTGCTCCATTGTCACTGACATGACTGCTTCCTCCTTTACCGTTTTTAAGACAAACAAAAACGCTCTCGCCACTAGGCCTTGCGCCTAGGGACGAGAGCGTGGCTCCCGCGGTTCCACCCTAGTTGATGCGACTAGCGCATCCACTTTTCAGGAAAGCAACTCCGGACTGCCGTTTCATTAACCATCTTCACCGGGCTTCCACCGTCCCCGGCTCGCTACGGAAGAGAGGGTTAACTACTATCGATCCATCATCGTTACGCCAATATCCTATTTTGCTAACTATAATAGCAAAATTGAAAAACGCTCGTCAATGCTTGAAAACATTTTTTACACATGGTGTTTCAAACGCCACAGTCTCGATATGATCGGCTTCCCGTCCCAAACAATCTTGCTTTTTGCTCTTCGCTTTTTCACTTCCGGTTCGTCAAGCAGCAGCCAAAAGTTTTTCATCGGCAAAATTCCGAGCCCGTGCTTCTCGCTTAGCCTGTTTAAATACATTCGCCGCTTGTCGTCCATCTGCCGCGACAAATTGTCCCCGTCGTCGGCAAAAGCGTATAACACGCTCGCTGTCGCGACGCGCTTGACGCGAAACGACCCGGATACGCGCAAAAAAAAGTCCCAATCCCAATAATGGTGAACATTTCGGTCAAAATAGCCGAGATGGTCATGAATCGATTTGCGATATAAACTTCCCGACGGAACATATGTCGAAAATTTCCGCATCGCTTCCCGGTCATATTCATAAGCGAATAAAAAGCGGTCTGTCGGGATACGCTGCCCGTTTTCAGTCCGATAATGAAAAATTTCGACGTCCGAATAAACGAAATCGGCATTGTTCATTTCCGCAACCATTTGCTCCATATGGCAAGGAAGCAGCAAATCGTCATCGTCGCAAAGCATGACAAGCTCCCCTTTTGCCGCTTTGACGCCGATATTTCTCGCCTCGACATGTCCGACATTGTCGCGGCAGTGAATAAGGTGAACATCGAGTTCCGGATATAACGCGACAACATCGTCAACGCGTTCGCCTCCATCATTGACAACGACGACTTCAAAATGGCGGTATGTCTGCCTGTTCAGCGATTCCAATAATTCGGCAAGCGGGTACGGCCGATTGTATGTCGGAATGACAACAGATACAAAAGCATTCAAGTGGTTCACTCACCGCCTCTCTTGCATACATAAAAAAAGAAGGAGCAATTATCCTAAAGGTATAGCTCCTTTTCGTTTTTGTCAAATATTTATGCCAATTCCCGCTGTTTCGTCTCTTTTCCGAGCGCCCATACCGCGATAACGCCGACGAAAATGGAAACGCAAAAAATCGCAAAAATCGTTGTAACGGTGAGACCATTGCCGACAAAATAACCGACGAAAAGCGGGCCTAAAACGCCGCCGATGCGCCCAAACGCCGCCGCCATTCCGGCTCCCGTGCCGCGGATCGAAGTCGGGTAAAGCTCCGGCGTATAAGCGTATAACGCTCCCCATGCGCCAAGGTTAAAAAACGACAGCAAAATTCCAGAAGCCATCAACAGCGCGAGCGAATCGGCATTGCCAAAGAAATAGGCGCTCGCAGCCGTACCGATTAAATACGTGATGAGCACAAATTTTCGCCCCGCCCGTTCAACGAGCCACGCGGCGCTAAAATAGCCGGGCAACTGCGCCAGCGTCATTATAAGGACATATTCAAAGCTTTTAATTAAGCTAAATCCTTTCATGACCATCACGCTTGGCAGCCATAAAAACATGCCGTAGTAGGAAAATACGACGCAAAACCAAAGCACCCAAAGCATAAACGTTTCTTTCCGGTAAGAAGATGACCAAACTTTGACGATGTTGTCCCACACCGTTTTTTCTTTATGCGCACTTGTAAACCTTGGCGAATCAGGCAGCCCCCACCGCAAATACAGGGCGTATAACGCCGGAATCGTCGCGAGCAATAGCGCCATCTGCCAGCCGTACGTCGGAATAATGAAATACGAGATGAATGCGGATAACAACCATCCGAAAGCCCAAAAACTTTCCAGCAGCACCACGACTTTCCCGCGTTCTCGCGCCGGCACGCTTTCCGACACAAGCGTTGAAGCGACCGGCAGTTCGCCGCCCAATCCCATGCCTATGAGAAAGCGCAAAACTAAAAACGCTGCCAATGTCGTTGTTAAGGCAGATAGGCCGCTTCCTACCGAGAATAATAATAGTGTAATAATAAACACGTTTTTTCTGCCGATGCGATCGGCCAACAATCCGAATAGCAGCGCACCGACTGCCATACCGATCGAGTTGACGCTGCCGATCCATCCCATTTGCTCGGCGCTTAAGTTCCAATCTTTTTGCAATGCCGCGATAATAAACGACAACATGCCAACATCCATCGCGTCAAACATCCAGCCAAGCCCGGCGACTCCCAACAACTTCCGCTGCGAAATCGTTTGTTGACTCATGTCAATCCTCCTATTTTACAAGTGTAAAGACACCTTCTTCCATCATTATAGGAGGATTTGCGAAATGATGCAATCAAAGATTGTGTATTGCCATATGAATTTTATATATTTTTGAATAGAATGGTTTGCATCACAAGAAACATTCCCCAACCGACGATCTAGCGCGGTGGATCCAATGAATGGCAAAGAAGCGGTTAAACATAAACCTATAACGAGCAATAAAAAAGCAGTTGCCGGGAATCCCCATAACACTCCATAAATAAACTTACTCAAAATTTCCATCTCTTCTCCTTGAAAATATAACCAGAATAAACTCAATAAGCTGACTAACGGTAATGCCGCGATGATGCCTCCAAAGGCTGGGTATCTCCGAGCCACTTCTGTTACGCCACCAATCACAATAGCGGAAACAACGACCTTGACTAGCGCAAACATTTTCTCGCTCCCTCACTAAGAATGGTAAATGCCTTTTGTATGAGTTCTATATCAGATTGATCCATTTGTTTAAAAATTTCTTTTAGTTTGTCTTTGTCTAATCGGGTATGCCGATATAATACTCGTCTCCCCTCCTCGGTTAATACAACTAGCACTCTTCTCTCATCTACACTGCTTCTTCTTTTCGTAACCAACCCTTTTTTTATTAGTCTTTTTATATGTTCTGAAGCAGTATTATGAGAGACAGCTAAATGTTTTGCTAAATCTCCAATCGTTGCTTCTTTGTTTTTTTCAATGTACTGTAACAAACGTACCGCTTGGTGTGTAATATTATCTTCATGGACATAGTGTAATAAGTAATAAATATCAGTCCATTGTTCGTTAATCAATTCGATAATGTCATCAATTTGCATCCGTTCCCCCTCCTATCTAACAATATATCTTAATATAAGATATAATCTTATGCAAAGATATAAAAACTTCTCCGTTATCGCATCAATCTGCTCGTTATTGATGACAAATAAACTATTTCTTTCTCATTAAATGTCTATTTTACCCATAAAAAAGATAGGCACTTTACCTGCCTATCCTCTCACCACTATGTTCTTCCCTTACTCCGTAAATACTTCATGAATTGTATATTCCAGCCACTCTTTTAGCTCCTCAAACGCAAAGCGAACGTTAAGGCGCTCCGTCCATTGATGGGCGTCACGTCCGATCGGACCGATGTTGAGCATCGGTACATTTAATTTTTCCAGCGCGCTAAGCGGCAACTGATAGCCGCGATTCCATATCGGCATATTTTCAATAAACGTTTGTAAAGAAGCGAAAGATTGTTGCAAGCCGACGTAGCTTAAGTCGGAAATTCCAGGGAAATAATGTTGCTGCACAAGCGAAATGCCATGTTTTTCTTGCGCGTATTTTTGCAGCTTCGCAACAAGGCGCTGAACAAGCGGATCGCTGCCGGCGCTGACAGCCGGGTAATACGGAGGCGCATAAAACAGAACAATCATCGGTGCGAAATCTTTACAAAGCATGGCGAGCCGATCGACTAGCGCAATCGTTTTCCCCCGGTCATCTTTCGCCGCTTCCATCGATAAGACGCTCGCCTCAAGCTGTTCGACTTTTTTCGGTCCAAACATGTCGACCGCTTTCTTTCTTAATTCCGCAAAAGTAAATACGTTTATCGACATTGGTTTCGGCGCCGATTTTTCAAATTTCGCAAAACGGGACGCCTCGCCGTCATAATGTTCTTCGATGCACTTCGCCGCCCGTTTTGCGGCCGCAATTAACGAGTTCGTCACGTCATCGAGCGGTTTTTTCTGCAAAAATAAATTAAATAACGCCACAGCGCGATGTGGTATTTGCACGGAATATTCTTCTTTTAAATCCATCTGCAATAAATTGGTCGGCGGTGGGCTGACTTCCCCGGCAAACTCTTCGCAAAAATCGGTATTTAGCTCTAGTTCATTTGCAATTTGCGCCACCATGAAATTAGCATTTAACCCCGCGAACGGCTCGCCGACGTGCGTTTCTTTTCCGTAACAATAAAAGCCCGGCAGCGCTTTCCCGATCGAGCCGGCGTAAATGTAATTCGTTTTATCCCCCGGGTAGCGCGCAAACATCGGTTCAGAATTGATGACGAGCCGATAAGTTAACTCATATTTCTCTGCCATTTCTGCGAGCACTGGCGCAGCCGCGCGCATCCCGGCCGAATTCGCTTCCTCATCCGGCACGGTAAGGAGAAGTAAATTTCCCGCAAACGTTCCGTGGCACGCTTGCTCGATCAGCGCCATATGAAGAGCAATCCCGCATTTCATATCCATCACGCCGCGGCCAAACAGCCATTCTCCACTTTCGAGATCAGTTTGCACGTCAGAAGGAAGCTGCTGTTTTTGCTCATAAAACCGTTTCGTCAGTTCCTCTGGCGAAAATGCAATGTCCTTCCACGCTCCGTAATCTTGCACATCGACCACATCAAAGTGGCTGATAAGAATGACGGTATCGCGCACTTGTTCCGCTTTTTTCACAAGCGCGGTAACAAAATAACGCCCATCTCCTGTCGGATGCAATCGCACAAACTCGTTATTTTCCCGGAAATAATCAATGGAACGCAGCTGTTCTGCGATAAATTTCGCAAGCGATATTTCCGCTTTCGTTCCGCTGATGCTTGGATATTCGACTAAACGACAAAGCAATTGTTTCAATTGTTGCGGCGTCTGCCATTTCATTTCGATCCCCCATTTTTCATATCGTCCTCCCTTATTTTAGCAGAAAATAACGCCGCGCCCTATGGCGTACGCGGCGTTACAAACTCCATTTTTCGATGTCAAAAACAAGCTGCCCATTGGCGGCAAATGAAATCGTTTGATTGTTTTTATATGGGAAGAACCGTGCTGTAAACACTTCTTCCCCATCATTCGCGAATACTTCGATTGAGGACGTGTCTAAAAACATGTGCAACGAATGCAAATATTCCAAATGGCATTGTCTTTTTTCGGTCAGCCCGTTGGCGAAACTTTTGCGCTCTAATGTCAACACACGTTCACCGCTATTGTAAATCAGGCGTGCCGCGTTACGAATAGCAATCTCCATGTCCCCTAATAGACGAATATTCTCCAAATGAAGTTCGATGACATCCCCGCTAATTCCTTCTAACATTATTTCTTCGTTCGCGATTGTGACACCGGAATATGCGATTTTATCCTTTCGCAGCATTTGCAATTCTTTCACCGGCGTCTGATATAGTTTGCCATCTTTCAGCTTCAGCTGACGCGGCAATGTAAGCGCATGAATCCAGCGATGGGCAACGGTTGGATGCTTATCCTCATCTTGGTCAGGAACTCCCATCCAAGCGATTAAAATCCGTCTTCCTTTTTCATCAAGCATCGTTTGCGGAGCGTAAAATTCAAAACCGCGGTCTAATTCGGTAAACGATCCGTGAAAAAATTGGGCCGTTTCGTAATCAAGACGCCCGACAAAATAACCAGACTGATGCACGTTATGATACTTCATTCCTTCTGCTTTCAACCCTTGCGGACAAACAAGGAGCACTTCTTGTCCATCCAATTCAAATAAATCAGGACATTCCCACATATAGCCAAAATCACCTAGTTGATTCAAGTTTCCTCCGGCAATCGCGCCGAGGTATTCCCAATCAAAGAGATTTTTTGAGCGAAATAACACCGCACGCCCATCCAAATTTTTGCTTTGAGCCCCGACAACCATATACCAGTTTTCGCCTTTTTTCCAAACTTTCGGATCGCGGAAATGTGCCGTATAGCCGTCAGGAAGCGTTACGACAACTCCTTTTTTCTCAAAATCAATGCCGTTTTTCGATATAGCTATACATTGGTACGTCTGACGGTTGCCATATTCATCTTTCACATTTCCTGTATAAAATAATGTCAATATACCATCATTGTCAATGGCGCTTCCGGAATAGCATCCGTTTTTGTCAAACCATTCACTTGGGGCAAGCGCGATTTTTTCTTGTTTCCAATGAACGAGGTCACAAGATGTATAGTGTCCCCAAAATTTAGCGCCATGCCCAGTGTGAAACGGCATCCATTGATAAAACACATGGTAAACCCCATTCCAATGAATCAATCCGTTCGGGTCGTTCATCAGCCCGACCGGCGGCATTAAATGATAATGAAGGCGATAGTAGTCTTTTTCTACCATGTCTCGATATTTTTCTATCTCGGCATATGCTTGTTCGATCAGTTGTTGTTCTTTTTCCGATTTCATTGTTGTTCACCTCTATCGCAGCAAATCAGGCAAGAGGCATCTTGCCTGATTCATTCTTCTTCGCGAAATCCGAGCAATAATGTTGCGATAAACGCAGAGCCTACCGCGATGGCAAACCCGATTAAATAGTTTACTAAATTTTGCATGCCTTCCGGGGCGACGATGGCAATCATCGGAATGCCCGTTAATCCGTAGGCGTTCGCAACAACGTTTGTAAATACAACATACGCCCCGCCTAACGCGCCGCCGATGGCCGCGGCAATAAACGGCTTACGATACTTTAAGTTCACCCCGAAAATTACCGGTTCAGTGATTCCAAGGAAGGCTGACAATGCGGATGGAAGAGCCACCTCTTTTGTTTTTGCGCGCTTCGCTTTCACAAATACAGCTAGCCCTGCCCCACCTTGCGCGACGTTGGCCATCGACCAAATCGGCAATAAATAGTTGACGCCAAGTTTCGCCAATAAATTCGCTTCGATCGCATGAAAACTATGATGTACACCGGTAATAACAATCATCGAATACAAGCCGCCAAAAACAAGTCCGGCAAGCGCCCCGCCGTAATGGTAAATAAAGTTAAGCACCGTCGTAATTCCATCACCAAGCAAATTGCCTAATGGGCCGATGGCTAAAATCGTAATAAATCCAGTGGAAATGACCGTCACAAATGGGACAACAAGCAAACTGACCGCGTGAGGCACGACTTTCCGCAACCCGCGCTCGATTTTACACATGGCATAAGTAGCGAGTAAAATCGGAACGACCGTCCCTTGATAGCCAACCATAGCAATATCAAAACCGAGAAAATGCATATACTCCGGTTTAGCTTCTGCCAATCCCCAAGGATTCAACAGCGCGGGATGTGTCATAATCCCGCCGATGACCGCCCCTAAAAACGGGGTGCCGCCAAACTCTTTTGCCGCGCTAAAACCAATTAAGATCGGTAAAATGATAAACGCTGCGCTTGAAAACATATCGAGCAACACATACCATGGGCTGTCAGGTGCAACCCATTTGAACGCTTTCATCATTCCTAATAGCCCCATCAACAGACCGCTGGCGACAATCGCAGGGATAATGGGAACAAAAATGTTTGATAACGTTTTCGCCAATCGCGCTAACGGATTCATTTTTTGCTTGATTGCTTCTTGATGCATATCTGTGCTTACATGTTGCAATCCCGCTTCTTTTACAAATGCGTCGTACACTTTATTGACAACGCCAGTACCGAAAATAATTTGATATTGCCCCGAACTGGAAAACGCTCCTTTCACCCCATCAATGTTCTCGATCGCTTTTGTATCCGCTTTCTTGTCATCTTTTAATACTAAGCGCAGCCTTGTCGCACAATGGGCGGCGCTGATGAGGTTCTCTTTTCCGCCTAACAACGTAATGAGTTGTTTTGCGACATATTCGTAATTCATTGATAACCACCTCTCCTTTTATGTTTTTTGACGAAAAGCAAAAAGACCTAAAACATACAAAGGGCATGTATGGCAGAAACACATCTGCCATTCCCTTCATACGTTTTAGGTCTTGCCTGCATCCGCAGTCACAATCCCGCATTATCGCTTTTTCATATTTAGGGTAAATGGAAATGAGGAATTTGTCAAAGAACAACGCATAAAGTTCATGATCATTTCACATTCTCAGCTACGCCAATTGTCTTAAGCGGCGGCAAATCTCGTCCGTCACTTCGCGGGTCGTCGCTTTTCCGCCGATGTCAGGGGTTTTTATGCCGTCTGCCGTCACATCTTCGATCGTTTTTAATAATACGCTGCCTAATTCGTCTTCGCCAAAATGATCAAGCATCAGTTTTGCCGTCCAAATTTGCCCGATCGGGTTGGCGATGCCTTTCCCGTAAATATCCGGAGCGGAACCGTGGACAGGCTCAAACATCGACGGATACTTTCCGTTCAAATTGATGTTCGCCGCCGGGGCAATGCCGATGCTGCCCATGATGGCTCCGCCCAAATCGGTAAGAATGTCGCCGAATAAATTACTAGCGACGACGACATCAAATAAATGCGGTTTCGTTACAAAAAACGCAGCGAGCGCATCGATGTGATACGAGTCCGTCTGAACTTCTGGATAATCTTGCTTGACTTGCGCAAACACCTCGTCCCAAAACGGCATCGTATGAAAAATACCGTTTGATTTCGTAGCGCTCGTCACATGCCGTTTCCGTTTTTTCGCCAATTCGAACGCATAGCGCATCGCCCGCTCCGTTCCTTTGCGGGTAAACACGGCGTTTTGGATGGCAATTTCGTCGTCGCCCCGATGAATCCGCCCGCCGATTTCGCTATATTCCCCTTCGCTGTTTTCACGGACGACAATGAAGTCAAAATCGTTCGGATTCGCCAGCGGCGATTGCAGCCCACGGAAAAATTTCGCTGGGCGGATATTGATCACCTGCTCAAACTCGCGGCGAATTTTTAACAGCAATCCCCAAAGCGAAATATGGTCAGGCACTAATTTTGGATTCCCGACAGCCCCTAAAAAAATCGCAGCAAATCCTTGCAAAATTTGCAAGCCGTCATCTGGCATCATTTTTCCATGTTCCATATAGTAATCGCAGCTCCAAGGAAACTCGACGAACGTAAATTGCAGGCCGCCGTGCACTTCGGCGATCGTACGCAGCACGTCTAAAGCGGCGGGCACGACTTCCTTGCCGATTCCGTCCCCGGGAATAACTGCTATTTCCAATTGCTTCATATCGATCCTCCTTCTATTTTCACGTCTCTCAAAAAAGCTTTAGAGTAATTAGAACCGAACGTCCGCCGCCATCTTAGCGACTAGTCTGCACATATAATTCGATAAATTTTGACGAATTTCCTGCCTTTTGTCGGCTGCCTTCGCGAAAAACCGTTTCATTCACAAATTTTTCGTTAACCGCTACAATAAAAACAAACGACTACTTACGCCTTCCCATCCATTTCATGTGACGAAATGAGGGACAAATATGATGCATTACGATGACCCTTTCCGCGGCAATTTCGACAGCCTCGAAGAATTCGCCGACCGCATCAGCGACCTTTTGCAATGCCCGATTACGATTGAAGACGCCAATCATCGTCTTATCGCCTATAGCGCTCACGACGACTATACCGACCCGGCGCGGACCGCGACAATTATCAGCCGTCGCGTGCCGGAAAAAGTGATTAACAGCTTATGGAAGCAAGGGGCAATCCCCGCTCTATTAAGTAGCCGCGACCCTGTCCGCGTCGCTTCCATCTCCGAAGTCGGCCTCGGCAGTCGCGTCGCCGTCTCAATTTGGAAAAACGACGAAGTGATCGGATTCATTTGGGCGCTAGAAACGGACCGAGCGCTATCGAAAGAGGATATGGAATTGCTAAAAAAAGCGGCAAAAGCGGCGAAAAATAAAGTATTGCAGCTGCATATGCGCAAAAACAAAAAAGAAGAACGAGTACAAGAATTTTTTTGGAAGCTGCTGACGGGGCATATAGCGACAGAGGAAGAAATTAAAGAAAGCTTCAAAGCGATGCAAATCCCGACCGCTCCGTTATTTTCCATCATCGTTTTTCGTTTCGCCAACGAAATGACGAGAGAAATTGAAAAGCAAATTTCTTATTTGCTGCAAACAACTCAGCAAATCCAACTGCTTCTGTATACGACAGACCAGAGCGACGTCATTTTATTGGCAGCACCGAAAACAGCAAATCAGCCGTTGCAAGAGTTTAACTGCTTTATCGAATCGTTTGCGACGAAAATGAAAGAGCGATTCCACATCAGCAGCATCCAAAGCGGCTTCGGTGGCATATACGAAACGTATACATGCATCGAAAAAAGCTACAAACAAGCTTTAACGGTGCTGAAAATGAAAGAAAAATTTCCCGCGCAAATCCACTCTGTTCATGGATATGAACAGTTGGGCATTTATCAATTTTTTGATCTATTATTGCAGAAAAAACAACAAGGGGAGTTTGCCAACTCGGCTTTGCGCAAATTGCAATTATATGACGAAAAACACCATACCGATCTAGTCGAAACGTTTGAAATTTTTTTCGACCGCGACTGCAACGTCAATGAAACAGCGAAAGCGCTAAACATTCATCCAAACACGCTCGCTTACCGGCTGAAACGCATCGCCGAAATTGGCGAAATTGACCTGCATGATATCAATCAAAAGGTAAAACTATATATCGATATTAAACTTGCCAAATACGAAGCGCTACATTAATTTGTGGAAATCCACAAAATGATAGCGTTTCTTTTTTTCTTCCTAACAAAGAAAAAAGCGTTACAACTGTTTATACTATAATTAAGGCTACAATATAAGGGAGGATTGCACCGATGATTATTGGTGTACCAAAAGAAATAAAAAATAACGAAAACCGCGTCGCCATCACTCCAGCGGGCGTGATGTCGTTCGTTCAAGCAGGTCATACCGTATTAGTGGAAAAGGACGCAGGGATTGGAAGCGGTTTCACAAACGAAGATTACGCGAACGCTGGCGCGCAAATCATCGAGCAAGCACAAGACATATGGGAAAAAGCAGATATGATCATGAAAGTAAAAGAACCGTTGCCAAGCGAATACGGTTATTTCCGGCCCGGACTTATTTTATTCACTTACTTGCACCTTGCCGCAGAACCAGAATTGACACGCGCGCTTAAAGAAAAAGGCGTGACTGCGATCGCATATGAAACCGTGCAAGTCGGCCGCACGCTTCCGCTTCTTACGCCGATGAGCGAAGTAGCAGGACGCATGGCGGCGCAAATCGGCGCGCAATTTTTAGAAAAGCCAAAAGGCGGAAAAGGAATTCTTCTCGGCGGCGTTCCAGGAGTGAGCCGCGGCAAAGTGACGATCATCGGCGGCGGCACCGTTGGAACGAACGCGGCAAAAGTCGCAGTCGGGTTAGGCGCAGACGTAACGATCATCGATTTAAATGCAGATCGTCTGCGCGAACTAGACGACATTTTCGGCCATCAAATTACGACGTTGATGTCAAATCCAATGAACATCGCTCAAGCGGTCGCAGAGTCGGATCTTGTGATCGGCGCCGTGTTAATTCCTGGCGCCAAAGCGCCAAAACTTGTGACAGAAGAAATGGTTAAAGCGATGAAACCAGGTTCCGTCATCGTCGATGTCGCGATTGACCAAGGCGGCATCGTCGAAACAAGCGACCGCGTCACGACGCACGACAACCCGACATATGTCAAACACGGCGTCGTCCACTACGCGGTCGCCAACATGCCTGGGGCAGTGCCAAGAACGTCGACGCTCGCGTTAACGAACGTAACGATTCCATATGCCCTGCAAATCGCCAACAAAGGCGTTCAGCAAGCGATTTTGGACAACCCAGCGCTAAAGCTCGGCGTCAATATCGCAAACGGCGAAATCACTTACGAAGCGGTCGCGCGCGACCTTGGATACAACTATGTCCCTGTCGAAGAAGCGTTAGGAAAACAATTGACATCGAACTGAGCGAATACCGGTACTGCGTACGATGCGCAGTACCGGTATTGCGTTTTTGCGTGTCACATCGATGATCAACTTAGCAAATATTTACTTGCTACCTTATCCAGTTCATTTGTGCTATGATGAAATAATACATACATAATTTTATCTTACTTTAAGGAGGAATTGTTTATGACGGTTTATAAAGCATTAACGATCGCCGGTTCCGACAGCAGCGGCGGCGCCGGCCTTCAAGCAGACTTAAAAACATTTCAAGAACTTGGCGTATATGGTATGACAGCCATTACCACCATCGTGGCGATGGATCCGCATAACAGCTGGTTCCATCAAGTATTTCCGGTCGATCTCGCCACGATCGAAGCGCAGCTTGAAACGATTATCGTCGGCGTCGGGGTGCATGCCATGAAAACAGGCATGCTTCCAACGACAGATATCATCGAACTTGCCGCAAAAACGATTGAAAAACATCAATTGACTAACGTCGTCATCGACCCAGTGATGGTATGCAAAGGGGCCGACGAACCGCTTCATCCAGAAAATACCGTATGCTACCGCGAAGTGCTCGTGCCGAAAGCGACAGTGGTGACGCCAAACTTATTCGAAGCTGCGCAATTAAGCGGGCTGAGCCGGATCGAAACGGTAGAAGACATGAAAGAAGCGGCGGGAAGAATCTATGAGCTTGGCGCAAAATATGTGATCGTAAAAGGCGGCCGCAAAATTCCGCATGAAAAAGCGGTTGACGTCTTATACGACGGGAAAACGTTCGAACTGTTGGAATCCGACCGCATTGACACAACGTATACGCATGGTGCAGGTTGCACGTTCTCGGCTGCGATCACCGCGGAACTTGCGAAAGGAAAACCAGTAAAAGAAGCGATCGCAACAGCGAAAGCGTTCATTACGGAAGCAATCCGCCATTCCTTCCCGCTTAACGAATACGTCGGACCGACAAACCATGCCGCATACCGCCGCTATCATCAACAATAAGGCAGGAGACATGTCCTGCCTATTTTCTTTGCATCATGCAATAAACATGATAATATAAGGGCAAAACGATTATGAAAGAAGGATGTGTGAAGCGATTGAGAGTATCTGCCGTTCAATACCATCTCCATACCATTGATTCATTCCAGCAGTTTGCTGACCAAGTAACCCATTACGTCAAAACCGCGCAAGAGTTCGAAGCGGAATTCGTCTTATTTCCTGAATTTATGACAACCCAGCTATTATCGATTCCGACCGATTCAGGGAAAGGCGCAACCATCGATGACTTGCCGAATTATACAGAACCGTATTATGAGCTATTCACTTCATTGGCGAAACAAACAGGCATGTACTTAATTGGCGGCACCCATGTCATCCGCAAAAACGGAAAATTATACAACGCCGCACATTTATTTACACCAGACGGACAAATTCACCAACAAGCAAAACTGCACATTACCCCGACAGAAGTAAAAGAATGGGGCATCGCTCCGGGAGAAAGCATCAATGTGTTTAAAACGGAAAAAGGAACGATCGCGCTATTGACGTGCTATGACATTGAGTTTCCGGAAATCGTTCGCATCGTGCGCGCCAAAGGGGCGGACGTCATCTTTTGTCCGTCATGCACTGATGACCGCCACGGATTCCATCGCGTTCGTTATTGTTGCCACGCGCGCGCCGTCGAAAACCAAGTGTATGTCGTCACGACAGGCACGGTTGGTTCGCTGCCGACCGTCGACTTCATGCGCGCCAACTTCGGCCAAGCAGCGGTCATTACGCCAAACAACATTCCGTTTCCGCCGCGCGGCATTTTAGTCGAAGGGGAAATCAACGACGACATGGTGGTCACCGCCGACCTTGACTTGTCGCTGTTGTACAAAGTGCGCGAAAAAGGCGCTGTAACAACATGGCGCGACCGCCGCACCGACTTGTATCCGGACTGGAAGTAAATGAGCCTATAGAAAAACCCGAGCATCATCTTTCTGCTCGGGTTTTTCTTTATAGCGACGCCTTAAATTTGTCGAACTGCTCGACAATTTTTTCTTCCGGCGCTTTTGTCAGCAAGCTAACGACAACAATTGCAAGCAAGCTTGCGGCAAAGCCCGGAATCATCTCATACAGCAAGCTTTTCAAGTATTCCGATTGCGTCCAAAGAATGACGGTCGTCGCTCCCGCCACCATGCCGGCAAACGCTCCCCATTTCGTCATGCGCCGCCAGAACAGACTTAACAAAATGACTGGACCAAACGAAGCGCCGAATCCCGCCCACGCATAACCGACTAAATTTAAAATCGTATCGTTTTTCGTATACGCCAACGCGGACGCCACTAATGCGACAATGAACACGGCAAGGCGGCCGATGAAAACCAGCTCTTTATCCGAAGCCGAACGGCGGAATAACACTTTATATAAATCTTCCGTCAAGGAACTGGACGTCACAAGAAGCTGCGAGGAAATCGTGCTCATAATCGCCGCTAAAATCGCCGAAAGCAAAAAGCCGGTAATGAGCGGATGGAATAAAATTTCGCCAAGTTGAATAAATACCGTTTCCGGGTCATCGAGCTTAGCGCCGCGCTGTAAAAAATAAGCGATCCCAAACAGCCCCGTTAACATGGCGCCAACTACCGAGAAAATCATCCAGCCCATTCCAATGCGGCGGGCGCTTTTCATCTCCTTGACAGAAGAAATCGCCATAAAGCGGACGATAATATGCGGCTGCCCGAAATAGCCAAGCCCCCACGCAAATAAAGAAATAATGCCAAGAAAACTCGTTCCTTTCCATAAATCCAACAAATTCGGATCAACGCTCCGAATCGTTGCCAACGTATCTCCTACTCCGCCCGTATGGAAAAGCGTTACGGCCGGAACGAGAAGCAAAGCGAGAAACATGATCGTTCCTTGCACAAAATCGGTCCAACTGACGGCCAAAAATCCTCCAAACAATGTATACGCAACGACAACACCAGCGACAATCCATAATCCCGTATGATAACTCATGCCAAACGAGTTTTGAAACAGCACGGCTCCGGATACAAGACCGGAAGATACATAAAAAGTAAAGAAAATCATAATAACGAAACCGGAAATCAATCGAAGCAACTTCGATGTATCGCCAAATCTATTTTCCAAAAATTCTGGGATCGTGATGGAATCGTTCGCCACTTCCGTATACACACGCAAACGAGGCGCAACGTATAGCCAGTTCGCATACGCTCCGAGCGTAAGTCCAATAACAATCCACGATGCGCTTACCCCTTGTAAATACATCGCTCCCGGAAGCCCCATCAATAACCAGCCGCTCATATCGGAAGCCCCCGCGCTGAGCGCCGTAACGGCAGGGCCTAGCGTCCTTCCCCCAAGCATATATTCGGAAAGGTTCGACGTCCGCTTATAAGCCCAATATCCTATCAAAAGCATCCCAATCATATACGCCGCGACAGAAACGAACACCAAAACGTTTTCTCTCCTTTCTTTGCTGTCTTTTCTCCATTCCATCATAGCGAAAAATTATTATTTTAACAATAATAATTTTTACTTTTCTAATTATTCTAACAAAATATTTTATATATTGACATTTATCGAACGTTTCCGATCGCAAAGTTTCCCATTCCCGTTCGGTTGTATCGGATCACTGAACAGACTTTTTGACATTTTCTTCACACTTTCGGAATTTCATCCGTTTTCGCTACAAATAGTTTGATCAAGTTATTTTACAAAAGTTTATGTAACTTCGCGGCAAATGGATGAACGGATGCCTTGCTCTCATGTCGCTTTACGTTCCGTCAATACATAATAAAGCTGGCTCCCCTTCATAAGAAAGGAGCCAGCGTTTTGCATTACAACACGAATGACATCGTCCAAACCGAACCGGCAACAACGACGACCGCGATAAAAAAGCTATATGCCATATTGATCGTTTGAATTTTGCCGCTGTCGCTTTCCGTCATGTGCATAAACATAAATAGCTGCAAACTTGCTTGAATTACCGCCAAAATGACGATAATCCCGATGATCGCTCCCGCCGATAAGCCGGAAGACAGCGCGACCCATAGCGCTGCGAACGTTAATAAAAGCGAGAAAATAAATCCGACGATATGTTTCCAAGGAAATGTTTCATGGTGATTGTTTACACCCATCTTAGATCACCATCCCAGTCAAATAAACTAATGTAAAGATAAAAATCCACACGACGTCAAGAAAATGCCAGTACAAGCTGACAATAAACACTTTGCGGGCGGTTCTTGGCGTCAAGCCGCGCTGCAAAAGCTGAATGATAATTAAAATCATCCAGCCAATTCCAAGGCTGACGTGCGCTCCGTGCGTTCCGACAAGAACGAAAAAACTAGATAGAAACGCGCTCGTTTGCATCGTCGCGCCTTCGTGCACGTAATGAATAAATTCACGAATTTCAAACGTAATAAACCCTGCGCCTAAAAGGAGCGTCACCAACAGCCATGTCAATAAACCGCTAAGGCGACCGCGGCGCATTTCAAAAACGGCGAGCCCACATGTAAAGCTGCTTGTCAAAAGAAGCAACGTCTCGATCAGCACGTCTTTTACTTCAAATAGCTCTTTCGCCGTCGGGCCGCTTCCCGTGCGCTGGAACAATACAAGATATGTGGCGAACAAGGTCGCAAACAACGCGACCTCGGCGCCAAGGAAAATCCAAAATCCTAAAATATTTAAACGGCTTTCTTGCGTCCGATACTCGAGCGGCATCGTTTCATCATAGCGGTGAGCTGCTTCTGCCATCCGTTACGCCCCCTTCCGTGCCAAACGTTCCGTGCGCTTGATTTCGTCGACGCTAATGTAATAGCCGTCATCATCATCAAACGAGCGGAGAATTAAACCAAGAATGATGAAAATCGCAGCGATAATCGCCAGCGTAAACCATTTAAAGACAAGGCCAAAGCCCGCGATGAAAAACGCGATCGAAATCAAGAACGGGCGGCCAGAGTTGCTTGGCATATGAATTGGTTCTAGCTGTTCTTCTTTTACCTCATACCCATTGCCGTTTTTCTTCATCGCCCAATAAGCGTCCAAATCCGTTACTTCCGGCACAACTGGGAAATTGTAATGCGCCGGCGGCGAAGCTGTCGCCCACTCTAACGTGCGGCCGTCCCACGGGTCCCCGGTCATGTCGCGCTCGCCGTAACGCGCGCTGTAATAAATGTTATAGCAAAATACGATAAAGCCGATTCCCATTAGCACTGCGCCAATGGTCGCGACAACGTTGAGCGGCGTCCAGCCAAGCCCAGCAGCGTATGTGTACATGCGTCGCGTCATTCCCATTAACCCTAAGAAATACATCGGGAAGAAGCAAATGTTAAATCCGATCATAAAGAGCCAGAACGCCCATTTTCCTAAACGTTCGTTTAACAGATGACCGAACATTTTCGGATACCAATAATGAACACCAGCAAAGCAAGCAAACACCGTTCCGGCAATTAACACGTAATGGAAATGGCCAATTAAGAAATAACTGTTATGATATTGATAGTCCGCTGCCGCCATCGCGAGCATAACGCCAGTAACCCCGCCGATGACGAAGTTCGGAATAAACGCCAGCGACCAAAGCATCGCCGTCGTAAAACGAATTTTCCCTTTGCGAAGCGTAAATAGCCAGTTGAACACTTTTACTCCGGTCGGAATCGCAATCGCCATCGTCGTAATTGAGAAGAACGAGTTCACCGCCGGGCCAGCTCCCATCGTAAAGAAGTGGTGCACCCAGACGATAAAGCTTAAAAAGGCGATACCAACGATCGAACCAATCATCGCTTTATAGCCAAATAAACGTTTGCGGGCAAATGTGCTGACAATTTCGGAAAAAATCCCGAAAGACGGCAAAATGACGATGTATACTTCCGGATGTCCCCAAATCCAGAACAAGTTCGCCCAAAGCATCGACATACCGCCGTTTGCCATCGTGAAAAATTGCGTGCCAAACAAGCGGTCAAACGTCATTAACGCCAACGCGACCGTAAACACTGGAAACGCGAAAATAATAATTACGCACGTAATTAAAACAGTCCATGTAAACATCGGCATGCGCATCAGCGTCATACCCGGCGCCCGCATTTTTAAAATCGTCACCAAAAAGTTAATTCCTGTCATCAATGTTCCAATCCCGGAAATTTGCAAGGCGACCGCGTAATAGTTGTTTCCGACGCCCGGACTAAATTCGTTGCTGGCAAGCGGGAAATACGCCGTCCAGCCGGCATCCGGGGAACCGCCGATGACAAACGAAATATTAAACAGCAGGGCGCCGAAGAAGAAAAGCCAAAAGCTTAGCGCGTTCAAATAAGGATACGCGACATCGCGCGCCCCGATTTGCAGCGGTACGACAATGTTCATTAATCCGATCAGAAACGGCATCGCCATAAATAAAATCATAATCGTACCATGCGTAGTAAAAATTTCGTTGTAATGCTGCGCATCGAGAAATTTCATGTTCGGAGCCGTCAGCTGCGCCCGCATCAACAGCGCGTCCACGCCGCCGCGGAACAACATCAGCACGGCGCAAATAATATACATGATCCCAATTTTTTTATGGTCTACCGTCGTTAACCATTCATCCCAAAGCCATTTCCATTTTTTAAAATACGTCAACACAAAAACAATGCCAATAATGGTCAGCACAATCGCGACATCCGCCGCGTAAATGAGCGGTTCACCAGTGACGAAAAATTCGCTCCACTTCATACTACGGTTCCTCCTTTCCCGCCATTAATGCTCATGGTGATCGCTTTCCATGTCTTCATGGCGATCGTTATGTTTTTCATCGTTCGCATGATGGCTGTTTTGTTCCGCATGATCTATCCATTCAAGATGCGTATTCGAAAACGTCATCCGTCCGACTAACCCAGGTTTTAAAATTTCCTCGTATTTTTCTTTATTTAGCTTTGGCGCTGTTTGTTGTACTTCTTTTACCCATTTGTCGAATTCGTCTTGCTTTTGTGCGACAACCTCAAATTCCATATGGGCAAATTGTCTTCCGGAGAAGTTGGCGCTTCGTCCCATGTAAGAACCCGGATGGTCGGCTTGCAAAATTAATTGCGTTTCCATACCGTCCATCGCATATTTTTGCCCGCCTAACTCCGGCACCCAAAACGAGTTCATCGGACCGGCGGATGTCAGTTTAAACTTCACTGGAACATCTTCCGGAATATTGACATAATTCACCGTTTCAATGTTTTGTTCTGGATAGCTGAAAATCCATTTCCAGTTTGCCGATGTAACGTGAATCGTTATCGGCTTGACATCATGACGCGGCGGTTTTTCGAGCGCAAACGTCGCTTTTACCGTTGGAATTGCCAATGCAGCGACAATAATAATCGGAATCGCTGTCCATACGATTTCCAACAGCTTATTCCCTTCTTCATCCGGTGGCTCATAATCGGCAGTTTCCGGCTTTTCGCGGTATCGGATGAGCACAACCGCAAACAATGTGAAAACAACAATAATAATGAATAACATGAAGCCAATCGACCACATAATTAAGTCGTATTGCGCTTTCGCGACAGGTCCTTTCGGATTCAATACCACTATCTTTTCACTACAACCGCTTAAGAAAAGCAACAATGACAGGGGAAGCAATGAAAACCATTTCCGTCCCCGCTGCTTTTCATGCTTCATCGGCACGCTTCCTCCTTTAAACAACATTTATTTCTACCATATCAAAAGTAAAAATTGTTGAAACCAACAAAAACAAAAATTCATAAATTCGAAACATATTTGTCACAAACCATTCAACATTTTTTCAATAAATATTCACGATTATGACTAAAAAATGAAAATTAGCCAATAACAGCTCTTTCAAGAAAAAATAATCCTTCCCCATAACTAGGGAAGGCTAAAAAGAACGGCCAAGCCGCGCCTTCATCCGTTCGCGAGTGCGCGGATTTAACGTTTGCCACATCCACTTTTCATATAGCTCTTTTTTTTCTGAAAATGATAAATAATAGCGCTCGCCTGCCTGCCGGCGCGCCCTCTCGGTTACATCATACAGCGCCAGCGCCGCCGCTACCGATATGTTAAAACTTTGGACAAACCCGTACATCGGAATCATAAACGTCGCATCGGCGGCGCGAATCGCCTCTTGCGACACGCCGCTATGCTCGTTGCCAAATAGAAGCGCCGTCGGCTGCGACACATCAATGTCGCAAAGGCGAAGCGTTCCTTCGCCGAGATAGCTAGCGTAAACGCGATAGCCCTTTGCTTGTAAATCTTTAATCGCCGTTACAATATCCGATTGTTGCCGAAGCGTCAGCCATTTATCGGCATGCCGCGTCACAAGCGGATTCGGCTGGAACGGCGCCCTTCCTGCCACTACATACACATCCTGCACGCCAAACGCTTCCGCTGTGCGCAATACGGCCGCTTGGTTATGCGGATCATCGACCGCTTCCGTCAACACCGTAACATAGCGCGTCCGCTGCTGGAGTACGTCATACATTCGTTTTAACCGTTCCGGTAAAATCATTTCCCAAATAAGACGCGTTTCTTCCGTTAACAACCCTTCTTTTTGCAGCTGTTCAATGAACGCTTTTGCTTCTTGCTCGTTCATTGTCATCACCTTCGTTTTCTATATTGCCTAGCGCCTAGAGCGAATCTCATTGTACAAAATTTCCGTAATGCGAGCAAACGCAAAATAACGTAAAAATATTAAATATCATTTATTCCTGACATAGTATGTACTATTATATTAGATGTAAGCGTTTTTTTATAAATCATTCCCGTTGATCGATAGGAGGAAGTGACGATGCAACCCCCCAAACATCAGCAACAACTACATCGCGAATTAGAGGAAAGACATATTTCTCTTATGTCTCTTGGCGCGGCAATCGGAGTCGGCTTATTTCTCGGCTCGGCAAACGCCATCAAACTAGCGGGACCAGCGATTTTGCTAGCATACGCGATAAGCGGCGCGGTCATGTTCTTTATTATGCGCGCGCTCGGAGAGATGGCGGTGGAAAACCCGGTGGCCGGTTCATTCAGCCGCTATGCGCACAACTATTTAGGACCGCTTGCCGGTTATTTAACCGGTTGGAACTATTGGTTTTTATGGGTCGTTACTTGTATCGCGGAGATTACGGCCGTCGGCATTTATATGCAATTTTGGTTTCCGGACACGCCAAGATGGATGTGGGCGCTAGCCGCTTTAATTTTAATGACATTGATCAATTTCCTCGCTGTTAAAGCATACGGGGAATTAGAATTTTGGTTCGCCCTCATTAAAATTGTTACAATTGTATTTATGATTGTCGTCGGCTTCGGCATGATTTTGTTCGGAATCGGCAATGGCGGAGTCGCCACCGGCATTAGCAACCTTTGGGAACATGGCGGTTTTTTCCCAAACGGCATTACCGGCGTGTTAATGTCTCTGCAAATGGTGATGTTCGCCTACTTAGGAATTGAAATGCTCGGCGTTACGGCCGGCGAAGTGAAAAATCCGGAAAAAACGTTGACCAAGGCAGTCAATAGCGTATTTTGGCGCATTTTAATTTTCTATGTCGGCGCATTGTTTGTCATCATGTCCATTTACCCTTGGAACGAAATCGGCGAAAAAGGAAGCCCGTTTGTGTTAACGTTCGAAAAAATCGGCATTCACGCCGCAGCGGGAATCATCAACTTCGTCGTTTTAACGGCCGCTTTATCTTCGTGCAACAGCGGAATTTTCAGCACAAGCCGCATGCTCTTTAACTTGGCCGAACAAAAGGAAGCGCCGCCTTCCTTCGCTAAACTGACAAAGCGCGGAATTCCGGGCGTTGCCCTTATCGTCACAGCGTTAGCGATGTTAGTCGGCGTGTATTTAAACTACGTTTCCGAAAAAGTTTTCCAATGGGTGACAAGCGTCGCTACATTCGGCGCAATTTGGACATGGGCGATTATTTTGCTGGCGCAATTGCGGTTCCGCAAAAACTTAAGCCCGGAAAAACAACAACAATTAAAATATAAAACACCGCTTTATCCTTACAGCTCATACATTTCTCTCGCCTTCCTTATCGGAGTCGCGATTTTAATGGGCTACTTCAAAGATACGCGAATCGCGCTCATCATCGGGCCAGCCTGGCTTATCTTGCTCGTTGTCGTCTATTACGCAAAAGGCATGCATAAGCGTCATATCAAAGACGTGGACAAAACACAAGTCGGTTAAACGGGACATCCATCCCCTTGCTATCTAGGGGATGGTGTTTTTTATTGCCGCCTTCAGCGCACACGTTCACGGTTCTCACACAAGGAGGAAGGCCTAGCTGTTGACATGTGATTGTCTGCATCGACACCGCAGCTTTTTTTCGGTTGCGTATGCTGCCAAATGACAGAAATGCTACGATGCCCGATAACGAAACGGCCGAACGAATGAGTCCAGACCATAATCCAAACGTTATTTTTCCTTAAAACTTGAAGAATATAAATTATCATTCTATTCTTCGCAAATTCAATGTGACAGAAAAAGAAGGCTGCCTGATAGCGCCTTCTATTCCGTCGCTTTCATATACGCTTGTTTCGGATGATTCGGCTGATCTGGATATTTCAGACGAATTTTTCCTTCCTCTATCAACTTTCCTAAATAGTTGTTCCTTAAACCGTCCGGCGTTCTTTCCAGCAGAGTCGCTAATTCCTTTAACATCAGCGGTCTTTGCTCACAAAGCTGCAAAATAATATTTTCCATCACGCTTGGAGGCAACCGTTTTTTCTTTCTCGCTAACTCCGCAATGTTCCATAATTTTTCATCGATTTCACTTTTTTCTTTGTTCGAATCAGAAAAAGACGGTTCATTATTTACGGAGTAGATTTTTTTATTTATGGAGTCTGCTTTTTTATTTACGTAGTTAGTATCGTTATTCACGGAGTCAACTCCGCTATTAACGGAGTCTGACGGTTTATTTATGGAGTTTGGAAGTTTGTTTACGGAGTTTTCATCGTTATTTACGAAGTAAAACTCATTATTTAAGGAGTTGGGATGTTTATTTACGGAGCTCGAATTTTCTTCCATAAACGTAAGATCGATTTCTCCATCATCATGCTGTTCCATATCTCGATACACATCTGTTTTATTCGATGCAGCCGTTTCATCTGGAAAATCGAACGGATATAATATCACAACAGTTCGCTCCGGATTTGAATGCTGGATAAACTCAGGCTGCTTGCATTGCGGATCGCTCCATGTTGCGACAATATGCTTCAACCCAAATCCAGCCCGCTTGCAAAGGCCGATCAAAATAAACATTTTAAATAAATTCGGATTGCGGAGATTGCTCATATGTCCTGAAAGCGCTGCATCGATCGGAATGCGAAATAAGCCGGGATTGGCAAAACGAAACACACCGTTTTCTTTTTCAACAATAATACCGCCTTCTCCTAAATAATCGGCATGAACAATTGCGTTGACAAGCGCCTCATGCAGCGCGGTTTGCACGGAACGGTCCATATCATGCTGCTGCAGCTGTGACATCACTTTAAAATAAAAATCGTACAAATTGCCAGACCATGTCCCGTCTTGAGAGGTGAATCGCTTTATCCAATCGTTCGTTACTATATCATCCAAACTCTCACGGTATTCAAGAAAGTATTGTGGCAAAACTTCTGTAATAACGCGTTCCTCACTAAACATTAACAATCCTGCCAACGTAACCCCTTCTTTGCTGCTATCCCGCAGTTTCCCCCATGCACCGATTTTGTATAAAAATTCTTTCGTCTCCAACCCGTTCCACGGATGATTTGGCTTGACAGCTGCAAACTTTTCTCGGTAATTTTTAATCGAATCGAAATTTAATTCATTTAATCCGTAATGTTCCAAAATGGAACTATCGTGCCACACAGATGAATTCCCCTCGTAAAAACTTGAATATTTATTCACTGCTGATCTTCCTTTAACTATTATTTTTTGAATTTTCCCCACTCTTACATGTAGAGTGGAGAAGCTCCTCAAATGAACGAAGCGGTCGCTAGCGTTTAATCGCAACGCTTCGCTATGATCTTCGCTTCTATTGTACCATCTTTCATTTTTATTGCATGTAAGAGTAAAAAAGAAAAAAGCAGATGGCTAACGCTACATCTGCTTATTCTAATATATAGTGTTTTCTAGCAATGCCCGTAAGCTGTATTCGATTGGAATTTGCTCATGTTCCATCCATTTGAGAAACAGCGACGCCAGTTCGGGGTCAAATTGTGTTCCTTTTCCTTTCATGATTTCTTCGTACGCTTCCTCCCAGCTTAGCGAAGAACGATACGGGCGAATCCCCGTCATCGCCTCCAACGAATCGGCAAGCGCTAATATTCTTGCTTCTAGCGGAATTTCCTTTCCTTTCCTTTCAATCCGTATGGATATCCATTTCCATCCCACCGTTCATGATGAGAAAGCGCCATTTTTTCCACCATTTCTGGAAGCGCATATTTCGCCAAAATCTCCGCGCCCAATTGCGGGTGTTTTTTCATTTCTTCGTATTCATGTTCAAGAAGTTTTCCTTTTTTCTGCAAAATCGCCGCACTCACTTTTATTTTTCCAATATCGTGAAGTAGAGAACCTAATTCTAAATTTTTTATCTTCTCCGTCTCGATCTCAGCATAACGAACAAATGACATCAATATTTTTGTGACACGATACGAATGCAAAAACGTCAATTTGTCTTTTTTCCATAGCCTTCTCATCAAAAGGCACAATTCCATATTCCGCCATATTTCCATTGTATCAACTACCCTTCTCCTGTGGGCATAGCCGCACTTCTCGCTTGTTTCCCACAAGTCTGCTTTTTTCTTTATTTTATCATAGACAGATTTTCTAAGTCATTTTCGACTTCATTTATCGCGCGTCAAAGCCATGTTCTGATATTTGGGCAAAATCCGGCTCCCAAGTCTAGCGAACTTATGTCTCGGAAAATAGAGCCGCTGGGGGCCGTTCTCTTTTACATAAATTCTCGGACTTCATCGCGCGTCAGAACGCAGGCGGATAGTTTGCCCAATAACGTGCAAAACTAATATTAACACTCAATCAAGGAGGCTTTCGTACAGATGCCATCTCTTCCTTCATCACTAGAACCGTATTGGCGGACATCTGTCGCGCTGCCGTCGTTTCCGAAACTATCAGAACATATCCGCACCGATGTCGCCATTATCGGCGGAGGAATCTCTGGAATCACGACCGCCTATTTGCTCGCCAAAAAAGGAGCGCGCGTCACTTTATTGGAAGCGGACCGTCTTCTCAACGGAACGACAGGGCATACGACGGCAAAAATTACCGCCCAGCATGATGTCATTTATGATGAGCTGATCAGCCACTTTGGGAAAGAAAAAGCGAAACTGTATTATTCAGCGTGCATGGAAGCATTGCACTTTATTCGAAGCACAGCCGAACAAGAAGCGATCGATTGCGATTTTATGGAACAAGACGCGTATATATACACCGATTCTTCCTCATCGCTGACAAAGTTGATAAACGAATGGAAAGCGTATAAAAAGCTCGGCATTGACGGGGAGTTCATCGAATCGATTCCGCTTCCAATCCCTGTAAAAGCCGCTGTAGTGATGAAAAATCAGGCGCAATTTCATCCATTGAAATATTTAGTAAAACTAATAAATGCCATCGTCCAAGCCGGCGGGCGCATTTATGAACACACTCCTGCCGCCGACATTGAACAAGGTTCGGCGCTTGCGGTCATCACCCGTGATAAAAAGCGTGTTGCATGCGAACATGTCGTCATTTGCTCTCATTTTCCGTTTTACGACGGCGGTTTTTACTTTTCGCGCATGTACGCGGAACGCTCTTACGTATTAGGCGTGAAAATTGCTGAAACCTATCCTGGCGGCATGTATTTAAGCGCAGATCAGCCAAAGCGCTCGATCCGTTATACAACGATGAACGGGGAAAATTTAATTTTAATCGGCGGAGAAAACCACAAAACAGGACAGGGCGTTCCAACGATGCAGCATTACGAGGCATTGCAAACTTTCGCCTCACAGCTATTTACCGTCACTGACATCCCATACCGCTGGTCAGCGCAAGATTTAACGACGCTGGATAAAGTACCGTACATCGGAAACATGACCACAGGCGCACCGAATATCTATGTCGCGACAGGATATCGGAAATGGGGGATGACGAATGGAACAGTCGCGGGACTGTTGCTTAGCGACTTAGTCATGGGGCGCGACAACCGCTACCGCGACTTATATACGCCATCGCGGTTTTACGCCGACCCAAGCGTCAAACATTTTCTTACGCAAAATATCGATGTCGCAAAACATCTCGTCGAAGGAAAAATAGAGGTGGTCGTCCGCAAACCGGAAGACTTGGCAAACGGCGAAGGCGCCGTGGTCATCGTGAACGGAAAACGTGCTGGCGCGTATAAAGATGAAAATGGGACATTGTCCATCGTCGATACGACATGCACCCACATGAAATGCGAGCTCGAATGGAACAGCGGCGACCGCACGTGGGACTGCCCGTGTCACGGCTCGCGCTTTTCCATTCACGGCGATGTCGTCGAAGGGCCGGCTCAGCAGCCTTTAAACAAAATCAGTGACGATCCATCATAACAAAAGAGCCGTCTTATGGAGCGGCTCTTTGTTTTGTTATTCCTGCAACCGCCAATGATGAAAACGCAAGCAAATAATTGCGTTTACGATAAGTGCAAGCGCTTCTCCTTTCTTATATAATCAAATCAGAAGCATTGTATATTTTGACAGAAGGAGTGATTCCCATGCAAACCGAGCCAATTTTTCTCACTCCGATTTTTCAAGAGCGAATTTGGGGCGGTACAAAATTGGCAGATGAATTCGGCTATTCCATCCCGTCGGAACATACAGGAGAATGCTGGGCGGTTTCCGCGCATCCACACGGACAAACGGTGGTTAAAAACGGGCCGTTTCAAGGAATGACGCTTGGGCAACTTTGGGAAGAACGGCATGACTTATTCGGTCGCTTCCCAGCAGACCGCTTTCCGCTATTGACGAAAATTTTAGATGCGAACGCCGATTTATCGGTGCAAGTGCATCCTGATGACGCGTACGCACAAGAGCATGAAAATGGCGAATTCGGCAAAACGGAATGTTGGTATATTATCGACTGCAAACAAGGTGCAGAGCTTGTTTACGGGCATCACGCAAAAACAAAAGAAGAATTGAAAGAAATGATGGAAAACGGGCAATGGGACAAGCTGCTGCGCAGAATTCCGATTAAGCCCGGCGACTTTTTCTATGTCCCTAGCGGCACGATTCACGCCCTTTGTGAAGGCACGCTCGTCTTAGAAACGCAGCAAAGTTCCGACACGACCTATCGCGTCTACGACTATGACCGCGTCGACAACAACGGGAAGAAACGCGAACTCCATTTAGAAAAAGCGCTCGACGTCATTACCGTCCCGCATCGCGACGCGGATGTTCAGCCAAACGTCATCAAAGTGGGCGACGCCACGATTACAACATTTATCGAATCCGATTACTTTGGCGTACAAAAATGGGAGATTAATGGGACCGCCCACTTGGACCAAACAAAACACTTCCTTATCGTCAGCGTTCTTGATGGAAAAGGAAAACTAATGTCAGAAGGGCGTTCATACGATCTAATGAAAGGGGACCATCTCATTCTTCCGTATCAATTTGGGCGTTTTTCTGTAAACGGGACACTCCAAGCGATCGTCTCATGGCCGCGCCCATAATGCAAAAAAGAGTTGTCTCAGCCGCAGGAGACAACAGGAGACAACTCTTTTTTGTTAGATACAAATTAGTTTTCATTTATCGCCTGCTATCGCGCGGGAAGCTGGATATTCTTTTTCCCAAAAATCTGCATCGTCAATGCCCAGTTTCACTGGATCAAACACTGGATCTTTCCCTGCTTTTTTCTGTTCTTCATAATCTTTAAGCACTTTTAATGCTGGCTTCGTCAATAAAAGAATCGCAATAATGTTCAGCCACGCCATGCTTCCAACGCCGATATCGCCGAGCGCCCAAGCAAGTTTTGCCGTTTTGACACTTCCGTAAAACACTACCACTAAAACCGCCGCTTTTAGCGCATATAGCAGCCAACTCGATTTCATTCGTCTCGTAATATACGCCAAATTTGTTTCCGCCATGTAGTAATATGCCATAATGGTCGTAAACGCGAAAAAGAATAAAGCAATTGCGACAAATGGGGCACCGAAGCCTGGAAATACGGTTTCAACCGCTTTTTGCGTAAAAATAGGCCCTGGCTCTACATTGCCAAGTTTTTGCACAATCGGCGCCCTTCCTTCCGGCGTTACATTATACATGCCGGTAATTAAAATCATAAATGCAGTCGCCGAACAAACGAACCATGTATCGATATAGACGGAAAACGCTTGGACTAATCCTTGCTTCGCCGGATGCGATACTTCCGCAGCGGCGGCTGCGTGCGGAGCGGTTCCTTGTCCCGCTTCGTTGGAATAAATTCCCCGCTTGACTCCCCACGAAATCGCGGCACCGACAATTCCTCCAAACGCCGCGTCCATGCCAAAAGCGCTTCGGAAAATCAAGCTAAGCACATGAGGCAGCTCGTTAATATTTGCCAATACGATAAACAAAGCCACTAAAATATATCCGAGCGCCATAAACGGAACGATAAATTCAGCTACACGGGCAATCCGCTTTACGCCACCGAAAATAATAGCGCCTAAAAGAACGACAATCCCGATTCCCGTTATAGCCGGGTCGATGCCAAACGCGTTTTCGATGCCTGCGGCAATGCTATTGGCTTGCACACCCGGCAAAAGCACACCGGTCGCCAACACCGTAACAATAGCAAACAATACCGCATACCATTTCATTTTTAACCCTTTTTCAATATAGTAGGCCGGCCCGCCGCGAAACTGACCATCCTGTTTCGTTTTATACACTTGTGCAAGGGCCGCTTCCACAAACGCTGAACCCGCCCCCACGAAAGCGATGAGCCACATCCAAAACACGGCGCCAGGTCCCCCATACGCAATGGCGGTCGCAACACCGGCGATGTTGCCCGTGCCAACCCGCCCGGACAATGCGAGCGACAAAGCTTGGAAAGAAGAAATTCCTGCTTCCGAGCTTTTGCCTTGAAACATTTGTTTAATCATTTCTTTCATATGTCTCACTTGCAAAAAGCGAGTGAGCAATGAATAGAAAAGACCTGTTGCCAGGCAAAGATAGACCAGCGCCGGGCTCCAAATCATACTGTTCAGCCATTCTACCAACTTTTCCACATTCATCCCCCCTGATAAATATCTTTATAATGTAATCGTTATAAAATATTTTAAATTTTCTTGTAACAAAAAATTTATGGGAATAAAGAATCCCTCCGTTTCCCGCCAAAGCCGACGAAGTATGATGAAAGCCAAACTAGATCCGGGCTCTTTTTCTAATATAACATACCATTTTACATGATTGTTTATTATGGACAAAAACGTATTTTTCTATTAGATGATGAGTTTGTCCAATCTAATTCTTTATGAAGAACATATTTTAAAAGCGAGGATTGCATATTAGCTATCCCCAATACTCAATAGGAGGTGGGATATATGAGCAGCTTTGCCTTAATTGTCGTCCTATTCATCCTGCTCATCATTGTCGGATGTTCTTGCATGGGTTTTGGAGGAGCTGGCGGTTATTAATCCATCAACCGGACCCTCTTTTAAACCGATGATTAGTTGAAAAGAAAGAGGGCAGATCGTTAATGATCTGTCCTTTTTCAAAAAAGCGATTTGGACAAACATCAAATGGTGGGAAACAAGCCTATCCCAAACTTTTCCGATTCATCGCGCAAAATCGCTATTCTGCGGCTCTTGCAAGGTACCTTCGCCAAACATTCAATGAAGCTAGTTCATCGCGGCTCCCATTCCAAAAACATATTCCGTCAGAAAGGAGGGAGGTAAAATGCCAAATTTAGTAGGAGAGCCTGTTGAGATTATAGATCGTTATGGAAGAGTGCATAGAGGAGTAGTAGAAGGAATGGATCCCGTACGAGGGGGAATGGTTCTGCGCACCGGCTTTGGAAGAAGATTTATCCCATTTTTTTTAATTGTTGCACTGTTCCTTTTAAGATTCGGAAGACGGCGCATTTTTTAAAAAACTAACATCTGAACCGATTTTCCTCGATTTGCAAGGCTAAATATGAAAGACATACAGCTTCCCAGTTTGGGCGAAAAGATGAGCTTTTCTCGAAATGAGAAGAGCTTTTTTATTTCTACAAAAAAGCCCGCCTTATCAAAATGAACACCTTTTGCCAGCTTGGCGACGCTGTTCGTGAAATCTGCCATCGCGCCGTTGAAGAACGGTTAAAACAAAAAACTGACAAACATAAAAAATAAAAGCCCTCTTTGATTAAGAGAGCTTCCACTTTTTTAACCCATATTTCTGCCGATTTTGCAAGCCGCCGCAATGTTTCGAGCCGTTTGGGCAACGTAATGTTCCGCGTTTTCTAGCGCTTTCTCTAGCGGAATCACTCCCGGCACGATGCTATAAAGCGCATCAATTCCGTGGCTTAGCACGATGCCGCTGTCATCAGAAATGGAGCCGGCAAGCGCAATGACCGGAATATTGTACCGCTTCGCCGCTTTCGCTACTCCGATCGGTGTTTTCCCGAAAATCGTCTGTCTATCGATGCGTCCTTCTCCGGTAATCACTAGCGACGCACCTTGAATCCTCTCTTCAAATTTCACCGTCTCCAACACGATCTCGACACCGCGTTTCAGCTCGGCATGGAGAAAAGCAAGCAATCCAGCGCCGAGTCCTCCGGCCGCACCGGCACCTGGAATATCTTGTACTTGCTTGCCTAACACCCGTTCAATAACATCGGCGTAGTGTTGTAAATTTTGATCTAGCGTCGCGACCATTTCCGGCGTCGCGCCTTTTTGCGGACCAAAAACCGCCGAGGCGCCTTTTTCTCCTGTCAACGGATTATCAACATCGCACGCAACCTCAATTTTCACGCGGTTTAGCCGCGCATCGAGCCTAGACAAGTCAATGTCGGCAAGCTCGGACAAACTTCCTCCTCCGGGACCGATCTCCTTTCCATACCGGTCTAAAAGGCGGCCGCCGAGCGCCTGAATCATGCCGGCTCCGCCATCATTTGTCGCGCTTCCGCCGATGCCGATAATAATATGTTCGGCACCTTCGTTCAGCGCAGCGAGAATCAATTCCCCTGTCCCTCTCGTTGTCGTCACAAGCGGATTTCGCTTTTCACGCGGAACAAGGTGCAATCCAGAAGCAGCTGCCATTTCAATGACTGCCGTTTTTCCGTCACCAAGCATGCCAAAAAAAGCTTGGACGCGATCCCCAAGCGGTCCTGTCACTTCCACCTCCACAATTCGCCCATCTGTCGCGTCGACTAATGATTGAACAGTTCCTTCCCCGCCGTCCGCCATCGGAATTTTCACATATTCCGCGTCGGGAAATATGTCGCGAAACCCTTTTTCAATCGCGTTCGCCACCGCAAGCGCGGACAAACTTTCTTTAAACGAATCAGGCGCAATAATGACTTTCATCTTATTCACCATCCCCCATGCGATCGTTAAAATAAACGAAAGACACCGAAAATAAGCGTCGATATGACAGCAAGCGTCAATCCGATAAGCGACTCATACGGAATTAGTTTAAGCCGTTCTTTGATCTCCATGCGAACGCTGCCTGCCGTTGCATGGAAGAAGCTGCCGTGCGGCAAATGATCCAATACGGTCGCGCCGGCGTGAACCATCGCTGCCCCGGCTAACGCGGAAATCCCTAAACTCATAATCGTTCCGCCAAACACACTGCTAGCAACAGCCGTACCTGCTGTCGTCGAAGCAGTCGCGCCAGACATCAAAATTCCCGAAATTGGCGCCAACACATATGCCGGCAATCCGAAATGATCCAAACCGGCAATGATCACGTCTTTGAGTGAAGAATTGGCGACAATGCCCGCTAACGTCCCTGTGCCGACTAACATAATCGCAACGCCGGACATTTTCTCTAGTCCAGATACCGCATAATCATTCAACTTCTTTCCTTTTTGCATCACTATCGCGCCAACAATGCCGCCGATCGGAAGGGCGATCATTGGGTCAATCGCAATATTGAACAACGGCCGCAACGCGAGCAACAATATCGCAACGAGCGGACCAATGATGGCCGTAAAAAAAGAAGGAACTTTCCCTCTCTTCTCTCTTTCCTGCACATCATAAACGAACGTTCCTCTCCGCACGAGTTTTTTGGCGATAACATACGTAACGATCAGTCCAAATGCCGCTGGGATGATTCCAGCCGCCATCAATGACGTCAACGGAACATGAAACGCATCCGCGGCAGCGATGGCATTTGGGTTCGGTGACATAATGTTTCCCGCCTTCCCGCCGCCAATCATCGCAAGCAAAATCGCCGTTTTCGATAAACCGGCGCGGTGTGCGATCGCCAACGCAATTGGCGCGACGGTAATAACCGCGACATCAATAAATACGCCGACTGCCGTCAGCAGCAGCGTCGCCACCGCAAGCGCAAGCAAAGCCCGCGTTTCTCCAAGTTTTTGAACGATCGTCTCGGCAATCGAGGCCGCTGCCCCCGATTCAATTAAAACACCTGCTAACACGCCCGCTGCCAAAATGCGCAATACGGCAGGGATCATGCCTTTCGCTCCATCCATCATGACCGCAACCGTATCCTCCACATTTGCTCCGCCAACGATTCCGCCAACGAAAGCTCCCGCGATCATTCCGTAAGCAGGGGAAACTTTTCGCAAAATCAGCACAATGGCAACAACTAGTGCTGCGATCGCTCCTAACGCGCTTACTTGAACATCCATAAACAGCTCCTCCTTTATACACTTTATTGTAAGCGCTGCCAGCGGCTGTTTCATTGTGGATTCATTCAAAATTTTCAGACGAAAGGCTGCGTTGCCATTGTGCAAATGCACAAATCAATATAAGCGATAAATGATCGAGGCCGCGTAAAGCTGCAATAAATCTTTTGCGTTATAAGGATCTTTTCCTGTAATGCGGCGAATTTTTTCTAAACGATAACGCAGTGTATTGCGGTGAATGAACAGTTTATTCGCCGTCTTGTTCAATTCTCCTTTTTCATTAATATACGTGCGCAGCGTTTCTTGCAGTTCTCCTGTTTCATCATGAAAAAGCAGTTTTTCGTAAAATGAAAAAACTTGCTTTGCCAACGGCAGCTCCCCAATATGTGACAATAATATTTCCAAGGCAATGTTCTCATAGTAATAGACGCGGTCATTAGGATGGAGTTTCCGGCCCACCTTCATCGCTTGCTTTGCTAATGTATATGAATATTTTAGTTCGCGAATACCGACGCCATAAGGACCGATGCCGATTTTTCCGCCAGTCACCTTTCGAGCCAACCTTTCTGCTACGTTGACCGCATCCTTAATACTTTGTTCCTTGTACGGCGCCCACTTTAGCACAGCAATTTCGGAAGCGTATGTAAAAGCCACCACATCTTCCTGCACCAATTCATACGTAAGCGTCCGAAAAAAACGCATTTGTTGTTCGGGAACTTCGATCACCATCACAACCCGTGGAAGAGATAAGTCAATGCCGAGCGCCTTTGCCCGTTTGAGAAAATGCTCTTCTTCAATATAGTCATCATAAATGAGCTGATTGATGATTTCGTCGGTGAGGCGCTGCTTCCATTGCCCTTGTTCTAAAAAGAACGACTGCTGCAATACGAGTTCCGCCGCCATTTTCACTAACTGCGCGTATTCCCGAATGTCGTCAGGATGCCCCGTAATGCCGATCACTCCTACCGTTTCCCCCAGAAAATGAATCGGCAAATTAATCCCCATTTTTACTCCATTTAGCTGCCGTACGGCCCGTTCATCAATTTCAACGGCCTTATTCTCCTTTAGCGCTAACAATGCTCCCTCATGCACATCTCCGATTCTCTCTTTGTCGCCAGAGCCAATAATAACGCCTTTCCGGTCCATCACGTTAATGTTTCTCCCTAAAATGTTCATCGTCCGTTCGACGATTTCTTGCGCTAACTCTTTCGTAAATGGATACAACGCTTCTCCCTTCTTTTCTAAATTTTCATCAATACAATACTTACAATTACATTTTACTAATCATCTCAGCAACTGTCTTTTTAATTATCACGATTGCAAAAAAGAACGCCAAATATCGCATTGGTGCCGGCGTTTCGCTAACAAGGAATCATCGGTCTTTTTCAACTTTTAAAAAATGATAGAAATTTCGCTATAATTCACTTATTATTCTAAAAAATTTTATTATTTACTTTTCTTATTATTTACTTTAAAATAATTGAGTATTATAAACATTTCAACCCCAATTATTCAAAAATATTTCGACAATACAGAAAAGAAAAATTATTATATTAGAATAAAGGAGGTTATTTTATGTCAGATTCAAACAAGCAAAAAATTGTTGCGAGTGTTCCCCAACAAGGTTTTTTTGGCCATCCTAAGGGACTGTTCACCCTTTTCTTTACCGAATTTTGGGAACGTTTCTCGTATTACGGAATGAGGGCAATCCTTGTTTTCTATATGTATTATGAAGTATCCAAAGGCGGATTGGGGCTTGATGAAACCACTGCTCTCGCCATTATGTCGATTTACGGATCGCTAGTGTATATGTCCGGTATCATCGGCGGCTGGCTGGCTGACAGAATATTCGGCACTTCTAAGGCGGTGTTTTACGGTGGCATATTAATTATGTTTGGCCATATTGCTTTGGCGATACCTGGAAACTTAACGATGTTCTTCGTTTCCATGGTTTTGATCGTGCTTGGCACAGGATTGTTGAAGCCTAACGTTTCCAGCATTGTAGGGGATATTTACAGCGAAGAAGACAATCGCCGCGATGCGGGATTCAGCATTTTCTACATGGGAATCAACCTTGGCGGATTCCTCGCTCCATTAATTGTAGGAACGGTCGGAATGAAATACAATTTCCACTTAGGTTTTGGCATCGCCGCTGTCGGCATGTTTTTAGGATTGTTAGTTTTTATTTTCACCAAGAAAAAAAATCTTGGCCTTGCCGGTACATTTGTAGCAAATCCGCTGTCACCAGCCGAAAAGAAAAAAGTTTTCACCTTGATTGGCGTTGGGGCCGCTCTTATTGCTGTCTTGATTGCTATCGCAATTCCAATGGATTTGCTGACATTTGATAGCTTTATTGCTCTTGTGGGAATTCTCGGCATCGTCATTCCGGTAATTTATTTCATTGTGATGTACCGCAGCCCGAAAACAACGGCAATAGAACGTTCACGCGTGATTGCGTATATTCCGTTATTTATCGCTTCTGTTATGTTCTGGGCTATTCAAGAGCAAGGATCGACCATCCTTGCCAATTACGCGGATAAACGGACACAATTAGACTTTGCGGGAATTCATCTTTCACCTGCTTGGTTTCAATCATTAAACCCGTTATTTATTATCCTGTTCGCCCCTGTGTTTGCGTGGTTATGGGTGAAGCTCGGAAGCCGTCAGCCATCGATCCCGAAAAAGTTCTCTTTAGGCTTATTGTTCGCAGGCTTATCATACATTGTTATTCTTTTGCCAGCTTACCTCGGCGGCAACGATTCGTTAGTGAATCCGTTATGGCTCGTTCTTAGCTATTTAATTGTTGTATTTGGCGAATTATGCTTGTCGCCTGTAGGGCTATCAGCCACTACAAAATTGGCGCCTGCCGCTTTCTCGGCGCAAACGATGAGCTTATGGTTTTTATCCAATGCCGCCGCGCAAGCGATTAATGCGCAAATTGTCAAATTTTATACACCTGAGACCGAAATGATGTACTTTGGCGTCATTGGTGGAGCAGCCATCTTCTTGGGCATTCTCCTCTTCGCGCTATCGCCGAAAATTGAAGGCTATATGAAAGGTGTAAAGTAAATTTTTTAAAAACGATTTGTTGATGGCTTATTAAGCGCGATTGCGACATTGGCAATTCGTTAAAAACAAATGTTAATCCTCCGGCTTGTACATAACGCCGGAGGATTTTTTTAAGATTTGGTCATTGATCCCTTTCCTTAAAAGGTTACTGCTTTCGCCAATGTGCCCGCCCGTTCTATCTTAATGTTAATCCGCGACTAGGGGATTCGGCGCTACCGATTCTCATTCCATCATTAATGCAAATCTTGTTTATGGCGCGGCGAACTATGCCGCCATCATCTTAAAAATAAAATTGCAATGAGTGGATCTTGCAGTATGCGAGCGCGCAATCATTATCGTTGCTTCTATTTTTTGCTCCGCCTCTATTTATGGTACGGCTCCCCTCTAATAATCCGAAACGCGCGGTAAATTTGCTCTAGCAAAATAAGGCGCATCAGCTGGTGGGGAAAAGTCATTTTCGAAAACGACAACGCCTCATCGGCGCGCTCCATCACTTGTTTGCTCAAGCCGAGCGAGCCGCCGATAACGAACGCAATTTTGCTTTTTCCGTAGGTGGCAAGCTTATCTAGGCTGGCGGCAAATTGTTCGGATGATTTCATTTTTCCTTCGATCGCCAAAGCAATAACGTACGCGTCATCAGGAATTTTCGCTAAAATGCGTTCCCCTTCTTTCTGTTTAATCTGCTCCGCTTCCTGCTCGCTTAAATGCTCCGGCGCTTTCTCATCAGGGACTTCAGTTATGTCCATTTTCACATAGCTGGACAGCCGCTTCGCATATTCGGCAATTCCTTGTGTCAAATATTTTTCTTTTAATTTACCAACAGCAATAATATGAATATGCACAATTCATCCCCACCTTATAAACATGTTATCCACAGTATTTATCCACATATACACAATATATATCCACATATTGTGTAAAAACATTAGTTCCCCACTATATATACGGCTTTATTTGCGCAAAAATCGCACAATTTCTCATGTTTATCCACAGAAATAAACGAAATGTTTGGCGCTTGCTCCATTTTATCCACATACATATCTATCGCTATGTCGATATGTTCTTCACAACAGACAAACATGTTCTCATCCCCCCTTTTTATCCACTTGTGGAAAAAGAAGAAGGAGCGAATATAAGCGCTCCTTGTTAAAATGATTCTCTCTCCAATTTCATCGTAACCGTGTGCTTTTTCCCATCTCGATAAAATGTTACTTTCATTTTATCGCCGATCGATTTTTTCGTGTATAAATATTTTCTTAAATCTAAAACATCGCGAATCTTTTGGTCATCCAACGCAACGATTACGTCAAACTGCTTTAATCCAGCTCGCGCCGCCGGAGACATCGGCACAACTTGAATGACAGCTACGCCTTCCGTCACATCTTTTGGTAAATGCAACGTCGCTTGCAAATGATAAGAGGAAATGTCGCTTAACGACCGAAGTTCTACTCCCATATACGGGCGGCGCACTTGCCCATACTTTTCTAAATCAGAAATAACCGGAATGGCTGAATTAATCGGGATCGAAAAACCGATTCCTTCTACTTCTTCTTGCGCAATTTTCATTGAGTTGATGCCGATCACTTGTCCTTCGATATTGACAAGGGCTCCGCCGCTGTTGCCCGGGTTAATGGCAGCATCCGTTTGCAATACTTCCGCATTCCAATCCGGGGCGCCATCTTGGTCTAAATCCACTTCCACTGTTCGGTTCGTTCCCGATATAATTCCTTGCGTAACAGAACCAGCGAATTGCAGTCCAAGCGGATTTCCGATCGCAATGACAGGCTCTCCCGGCTTGACGGTGTCTGAATTGCCAAATTCGGCCACTTTTTTGACATGCTTTGCGTCCATTTCCAACACTGCCAAATCCATTAATATATCGCTTCCTAACAGCTTCGCTGGCACCCTCGTGCCATCTTTTAAGCTGATTTCCAATTGGCTGGCGTTTTCGACGACATGGTGGTTTGTCACAACAAACGCCTTGCCATTTTCCTTTTTATAGATGACGCCCGAGCCTGTCCCTTCTTCGCCGCCTTGCGACCAAAAGTTCGCCTCTTGTATGTTTACAACGCCGACAACCGCGTCGGATACTTTATCAATTGCTTTTGTCAATTGGCTCGTCACGTTGACCGAAACGTTTTGTTGTATCGTAGGTTCTTTTGCGGTTTCTCCATTTTGTGTTCGCCCGCTTTCACTTGAAATATCATAAGGAAGTACGTCCGAAAGAGCTGGAATGGAAATGAAAACTAACAATGCTCCTAAAATGGCGCCAACGAATGCGGACAAAAACCAACCGCGGCGGTTTCCTTTTTGCTCCTGACGGTATTGCCCGTAGTGATCATCGTAATATCCCATGCGCATCACCCCTTTCAACAACGATCATTGTTCAAACAGAAGGCATATCTATTCCCCATTATACTCTTTTCAAGAACGAAAAATCCATTATTCATATAAACACCGGCGTATTTGCGCCAAACATATTTATTTATTTTTGCCAAAATAGCGGTCATACATACGCAAGCTTCGTCGCTATTTTCGGGTCTGTATCATATAAATCAAACTGATCTCCGACCGTCAATCCCCTGTTCGCCAACGTTTGCGCGACGGTCATTCGCGCCAGTTCCTTTATATTATTGTCTTGACTTAAATGCGCCAAATAAATTCGTTTCGTACGGTCTCCAATCACATCGGCCAACGCAAGCCCTGCCTCTTCGTTAGAAACATGGCCAACATCGCTTAAAATGCGGCGCTTGACGTTCCATGGATATCTTCCCATTCGCAACATTTCCACATCATGATTGCTTTCGAAAATAAATACATCCGCATTTTTAATAATTCCTTTCATCCGATCGCTCACATAGCCTGTATCGGTTATGAGCGCAAGTTTCTTTCCTTCATGATGAAAGACGAAAAACATCGGCTCCGCCGCATCGTGTGAGACACCGAACGATTCGACCTCGAGATCGCCAAAAGAACGCACTTGTCCTAACGGAAAAATAAACTTTTGTTCGGTGGGAATATCGCCAATGATCCCTTCCATCGCTTTCCACGTTTTTTCATTCGCGTAAATAGGCAATTGGTACTTTCGGGCAATGACCCCTAATCCTTTAATATGATCACTATGTTCATGCGTCACTAAAATGGCTGTCAAGTCGCGCAAATCGCGGTCGATTTGCCCGAATAATTGTTCTAATTGCTTTCCGCTCAATCCAGCATCGACAAGCAGCCGATGTTGTTCTGTTTCTATATAAAACGCGTTTCCCGTACTGCCGCTTGCTAAAACACTAAACTGCATCCCCATTTTCCTCACTCCAAAATTTTCCCTTCATCATTGATGACTTGTCCTTCAAATGCATTAACAAAATAATCTTCTTTTCCATTAATGACAATGTGCCACGTTGGCGTCAATACTTGGGAGGCGGTGAACTGAACAAGACCGTAATACCCTAATTTCACCGATGTGACGCTGTCCCCAGGCTGTAAATACCCTTTTTTATATAATGTTTCAATCGCCTTAATCGCCGGAACGATATCTTGTTTTCTTTCATATTTCTGTAAATCGTCCAACATTGTTTGTTCATACGATACCGCTTCACTTTTTTCATTTAAGTGTATCAACAGCTTGCTGCTTTCATTGTTGTAAATGACTTTTCCGCCGTACGTTTGGTAGCAAACGACAGTATTTGTCTTTTCGTCAAACGACCAAAATGTATACTTTTTTCCGTCGATAATATGCCGCTGTAAAAATTCTTGAAGCCGATACGGATCTTTAAAATTTAACGATATCGGATGAATGAACGTTCCTTCCAAAACAGTTTTATCGTTTACCGTCACTTTTTGCCCGGACAATTTTTTTATTTCTTCGTCGGTAAACTTTTTGCTTTCCCCGCTGACATAGGTGGCTTTCGTTATTTCTTTTGGCAGTTCTACATAAGTGATGCCGTTTGCCTCCAATTGTTCTTCGATCGTCGTTTCCAAAATAACGTCGAGCTGGCTGCTATTTCGCTTTTCCATAAACTGATACCCTAAAAAACAGTCGAGGATCAGGAACGTAATAATAAAAATCGTTTTTGTTTTACTCCAATCCATTTACGTTCCCTCCTCTTTTTTCCACATCTTGCTTGTCTAACGGTACTTTCTTCCACGTTTGATCATACAAGTAAAACCACGCCGGTTCTAAAATGATCATTTTTTCTCGTTCTGGATCTTTTATCAGTTCATACCCTACAACAATATCCTTTACTAGTTCTTTTCTTATCTCCTTCATCTTTTCCAATTTTTTAACTACTTCATGGCCGGACAATAACGTTCTTGGCACATTTACACGGTCAGCGATTTCCAAGCGAAATAAAGGGCGTTGATATTTCACAAGATCGCTGCTTCCCCATGTTTGTACTATTTCAGACATGCCATATTCGTTAAACACGGGATGATTGTTTACCATCAGGCGAAACACGACTTTCCGCTCTTCCTCATTCCATCTAGCAAAGTGGTACATATCGGTCCAGCCGCCATGTTCATTGACAAAATCAATGCTCTTTTGAATTAAATTATCATCTTCCGGATTGTCATTACGGTTCGCTGTTCGCGCCGCCGGGTTTACATATAACAATAGCCGCTGTAAAAAATCGACGTCCATTAACCGCGACCCATCCGTATATTCCTCGCCAAATGTAATCAAATCTTTTTTCACAAAACTAGGATCGCTAAACAGCGCTTCTTTAAATTTATCCGGATCAAGTTCATCTGTATAATATTGCAGTCGGCTCATCGTGACTTTCTTTTCCGGCAAAAAAATTTGCTTCGTTTCATTAATGACGTAAGGAAAATAACGCGGATATTTTTCCAATTCCCTGCTCAATTTGTTAATTTCGGAAAGCGATACGTCAGTGGCAATTGCTTTATATACTTTTCGTCTTTCCGTAAAAATAAAATAAACGGGAAGTTCGTCCTTATTCCCTAACGGGATAATAATACGGTCAAAACTAATGTCTTTGACCCCTTTGTCTTCAATTTGAAAAATAGAACGATAAACGTCAATTGGAATGCTGTCAGGATAAATAAGCTCTAATTTCTCTTTTTCGCGCAAAAACGATAAAAATTTTCCTCTCGGGATCGTATCGGAAATATTCTCGAAATCATCTATACTCCATTTTTTGATTTCTTTTAAAATCTGGTTTACTTTCTCCTCATCGACAATTCCATAATGCGCACTGTTTTTATGGAACAACAGCTGCGAAGGTTGGACAACCATAGCCGTATCCACTTGCGTGTTGCTGACGGAAACGTGCTGGATATACTCGTCATTTTGCAGGACGTCGTATTTTGGATGGTACGTCCATAACCCAAACGTTAAAACAATGCTCACTAAGATCAACAATGTCAACACGACTGTTTTTACCGTTTCATACATCATACCAGCCATCCTTTTGATCTCGTTCCAACGGCAAAGTAAAGAAAATCGTCGTTCCTTTATGCTCTTTACTTTCCGCCCAAATCGTTCCTCCATGGGCGATCACCACTTCTTTTGCAATGGCCAATCCTAGCCCCGTGCCGCCAAGTTTGCGCGATCTTGCTTTATCGACACGATAAAACCGCTCAAACACTTTTGCGAGATCCGCCTTAGGAATGCCGACACCTTCATCGCTGACGCTGACGATAATTTCGTCGGCAAGCTCCCTAACACGAAACGTAATTTTTCCGCCCTGTGGGGAATATTTGATGGCGTTGGAAATAATATTATCTAACACTTGCGTAATTTTATCTTCATCGATTTCAATAAAAATCGCTTCTTTTGGGATTTTTCGCACGAACGTAATATTTTCGCTTTTTGTCAATTCAAAACGATCAATTACTTTATGAAAGTACTCCGAAAAATTGACCCATGATTTATTCAGCTTGTAATCTTTACTGTCCAGTTTAGAAAGCTGTAATAAGTCATTGACTAAACGAATCATTCGTTCTGTTTCTGTTTGCACCACTTCGATAAATCGCGGAGCGATCGCTTTATCTTGCCAAGCTCCTTCCGCGAGCGTTTCTAAATAACTTTTCATTGTTGTTAACGGCGTGCGCAGTTCGTGCGAAACGTTCGCGACAAATTCTCTCCGTTCGCGGTCGATTTTTTCTTGTTCCGTAATATCGTGCAATACGACAATCAACCCGTTAATAAATCCCGTTTCTTTTTGAATCACAGAAAGCGATGCGCGCAAAATATATAGCTCCTCATCAGTACTAAAATCTAAAATGAGCGAATCCCGTTCCTCCAGCAATGTTTCAAATGTGTATTGATCACCGATTCCAAGCACATCGACAATTGAACTCGACAGCACTGTTTCACGTGAAACATTCAAAATGTTCAAAGCGGCATCGTTAATCAGTATGATTCTGCCGCGGCGGTCTGTGGCAATCACCCCGTCTGTCATATGCGTCAACACGGATTCCAGCTTGCGCCGTTCCCCTTCTGTCGTCGCTTGGGCTTCTTGCAACTTTTTCGTCAAATTGTTAAACGTCATCGCCAATTGTCCGATTTCATCATATCCGTAAATTTTTACTTTACGAGAAAAATCTCCCTTTGTCATCGCCAACGCTTGTCTTCGCATGTCGGAAATCGGACGAGTAATCGTACGTGACAAAAGAACCCCTAGTATCGCCGTAATAGCGAGGGCAATCCCTGTTCCCGTCGCTAAAATCGTGTTAATTTGTTTCATTTGTGAGAACACGTTTTCCATCGAGGCGATGATGTAAATAACTCCCTTTATTTCCCCACTCGATTTAATCGGCGTCGAAGAAATATACATACGGTGCCCTGTTTTCGGATCAAGGAGCATTTGATCGACAATTTCTCCTGTCACGAGCGACCGCTTCACATATATCACGGTCGTTCGCTTTCCGACAATGTTTTGCATGTAAGGGTTGGAGGTAGCCAACACTTTGCTTTTATTATCGATGACGTAGATCTCGGAAATGTCTTGGGAAACAAAATCATGAAGGAGGGAGCGGATATCTTCTTCCAACGTCGGACTTTTCGAATCTCTTTCTTTATTCATCGCTTGTTCCACGTTATACGCTAATAGTGTCACCCGTTCATTCAGCGAGTTTTTAAAATTTTGCACTAACTCTGTTTCCAGTTTTCTCACAAAATAGACGCCGATGATTTGCATTGCCACAAGAATAAGCAAAACGTATATCGCAACAAATTTGAAGTGAATCGAACGAAACGGACCTACTTTTTTCATATACCTTCGTTACTCCTGTTCTGGGTTGCGCAAATAATATCCGACTCCCCGTCGTGTAACAATCCATGACGGATGCGATGGGTTATCTTCGATTTTTTCGCGAAGCCGGCGCACCGTCACATCTACAGTGCGAACATCACCGTAATAATCGTATCCCCATACTGTTTGCAATAGATGCTCCCTTGTCATCACTTGTCCGATATGCTTCGCCAAATAATGAAGCAATTCAAACTCGCGATGCGTCAATTCAATCGTTTCTCCGCGCTTAGAAACGATATATGCATCGGGACGAATGACAAGAGAACCAATGATAATCTCATTCGTATCGTTCGCTTCTTCTTGGGCAACGGTTTGCGAATGGCGGCGCAAATTCGCTCTCACCCGCGCCAGCAGTTCTCTCGTGCTGAACGGCTTTGTGACATAGTCGTCCGCCCCTAATTCCAACCCAAGCACTTTGTCAATCTCGGAGTCTTTCGCCGTTAACATAATAATCGGCATATCGTATTTTTTCCGGACTTCGCGGCAAACTTCCATTCCATCTTTTTGCGGAAGCATAATATCAAGCAAAATAAGATCAGGCATTACTTCCTCCACTTTTTGCAACGCTTCTTCCCCATCGTAAGCGCAAATCACTTCATATCCTTCTTTTTGCAAATTAAATTGCAAAATATCAGCAATCGGCTTTTCGTCATCAACAACGAGAATTCGTTTTTCCATCTTTCTTCACATCCTTCCTTTGCGATGGAATCGAAATAAGTACACTATTAATTTATCATGTTATTGGAATGAATTCACTCATTACCGTTTGCCATTTAGAGGCGAAACAAAAAGAAAAGCATAGATACATCGCTGCATCTACGCTTTTATTATAATATTTATGCATATTTTACGCATATACGCTGCGAACGACGTTTGTTTGCGAACGGTCTGGACCGACCGAGAAAATCGATAATGGAATGCCTGTTAATTGCGAAATGCGTTCGACATAATGGCGGGCGTTTGCCGGCAGTTCATCCAAGCTTTTAACGCCGGTAATATCTTCTGACCATCCTGGCAGTTCTTCGTAAATCGGCTCACATTCCGCCAACACTTTTAAACTTGCCGGAAATTCTTCGAGCACTTTTCCTTTATAACGATAAGCGACGCAAATTTTTAATGTTTCAATGCCGGTAAGGACATCGATCGAATTTAGCGATAAATCCGTAATGCCGCTAACCCGACGAGCATGGCGAACAACGACGCTGTCGAACCAACCGACACGGCGCGGACGTCCCGTCGTTGTTCCATATTCGCGGCCGACTTCACGGATACGGTCGCCGATTTCATCATGCAATTCGGTTGGAAACGGACCGTCGCCAACACGAGTCGTGTACGCTTTCGCCACTCCGACGACATGTTTGATTTTCGTTGGCCCAACACCGGAACCGATCGTCACACCACCGGCGACTGGATTCGATGAAGTAACAAACGGATACGTTCCTTGGTCAATATCAAGCATTACGCCTTGCGCGCCTTCAAAAAGAACACGGCGCCCTTCATCAAGCGCATTATTTAACACAACGGACGTATCGCAAACATATTTGGCAATTTGCTGACCATATTCGTAGTATTCATCCAAAATATCTTCTAATTTAAATCCTTCAACACCGTACACTTTTTCAAAAAGGATATTTTTTTCTTGCAAATTACGCGCTAATTTTTCTTCAAACACTTCGCGGTCTAACAAATCGACAATGCGAATGCCGACGCGCGCCGCTTTATCCATATACGCAGGCCCAATGCCTTTTTTTGTCGTGCCGATTTTGTTCGCCCCTTTACGTTCTTCCTCTAATTCGTCCAATTTTAAATGATAAGGTAAAATGACGTGCGCGCGATTGCTGATGCGCAAATTATCGGTTGAAACGCCGCGGTCGTGCAAATGTTTTAACTCCGCCACTAACGCTTTCGGATCGATTACCATTCCGTTTCCGATGACACAAATTTTATCTTTATAAAAAATTCCCGATGGAATTAAATGCAATTTGTATTTCTCCCCGTTAAAAACGATCGTATGTCCCGCGTTGTTTCCCCCTTGATATCTCGCAATCACTTCCGCGTTTTCTGATAGAAAGTCGGTAATTTTTCCTTTTCCTTCATCGCCCCATTGCGTCCCGACAACGACGACTGACGACATGGCGAGCACCTCCATTATACTCGATGTAAACATTGTAAGTGTAACAGTTTTTCAGGGGAAAGTCAATAAAACACGAACATTTATATATATTAATCATTTGTTTATTCGTATTTTTAAAAAATAAGGTGCCGCGCTCAAAAAGTCGGCACCTGTTTCGTTACGCTCCCGGTGGAATTTGCGCATCATCAAAGCGGCGCTCCAAATTGACAAACTTATTATATTCTTTAATAAACGCGAGCTGCACCGTTCCGACCGGGCCGTTCCGCTGTTTTGCAATAATAATTTCAATAATATTTTTGTTCTCCGAGTCTTTATTGTAATAGTCGTCGCGGTATAAAAACGCGACGATATCGGCATCTTGCTCAATGCTTCCCGATTCGCGAATGTCAGACATCATCGGCCGCTTATCTTGACGCTGCTCGACGCTTCGAGAAAGCTGGGATAGGGCGATCACCGGCACTTCTAATTCACGAGCTAACGCTTTTAAAGAACGGGAGATTTCCGAAACTTCTTGTTGGCGGTTTTCTCTGTTTCTGCCGCTTCCTTGAATGAGCTGCAAATAGTCGATGACGACCATGCCAAGACCTCTTTCCTGCTTTAAGCGGCGGCATTTGGCGCGGATGTCACTAACGCGGATGCTCGGCGTGTCGTCAATATAAATGCCGGCGTTTGATAAGCTTCCCATCGCCATCGTCAGCTTTCCCCAATCTTCCGGCGTCAGTCTCCCCGTCCGCAAATTTTGCGCGTTAATGTTTCCTTCTGCGCACAACATCCGCATCACGAGCTGCTGAGCGCTCATTTCCAAACTAAAAATTGCGACGTTTTCGTCCGTTTTCGTTGCGACATTTTGCGCGATGTTTAACGCAAACGCCGTTTTTCCGACGGAAGGGCGCGCGGCGACGATAATAAAATCGCTGCGCTGAAATCCCGCTGTCATGCGGTCAAGTTCGGTAAACCCCGTCGGAATCCCCGTCACTTCTCCCTTTCGATTATGAAGCATTTCGATATTATCGTACGTCTGTACGAGCACGTCCTTAATATTTTGAAACGTGCCGGAATGCTTCCGCTGCGAAATTTCCATAATTTTTCTTTCGGCTTCATCTAGCAAAACGTCTACTTCATCTTCCCTTGTATATCCGTCTTGGGCGATGGAAGTAGCGGTGCGAATCAAACGGCGTAAAATCGATTTTTCTTCGACGATGCGCGCGTAATATTCGACGTTTGCCGCCGTCGGCACCGAATCGGCCAGTTCACTTAAATACGAGACACCGCCGACTTCTTCCAATTGCTGCGTATCAGCAAGCTCGGCCGTCACCGTTACTAAATCGACCGGTTCTCCTTTATCAGCAACGCGAAGCATCGCGTGGAAAATTTTTTGATGGGCAGCGCGATAAAAATCTTCCGGAATTAAAATTTCCGAAGCTAACGTCAAGGCGGAAGGATCAAGAAATACAGCGCCTAGCACAGCCTGTTCTGCCTCGATGCTTTGCGGAGGAATTCGTTCCGAAAATAGATCATTCATGTTATTCACCACCTTCTCCCCCGTCTCTTCTTTCATGTCATAAGAAAAATGTGATTATTATGAGGAAAAACGCCCTCATAAAATCACATTTTATTTTCATGCTAGCGATATGACCATTTTATCTTGATTTTTTACTTTTCGGTCACATGCACTTTTAATGTTGCCGTCACTTCCGGATGAAGTTTCACAGGCACATTTGTAAAGCCTAATGAACGAATCGCATCTTCCAGTTCAATTTTCCGTTTGTCGATTTTAATTTGATGTTGCGTTTGCAGAGCTTCGGCGATTTGTTTGCTTGTAATCGATCCGAATAAACGTCCGCCTTCCCCGGCTTTCGCCGCCAGTTGCACCGTTATTTGTTCCAGCTTTTCTTTTAACTGTTTTGCTTTTGCAAGTTCCTCTTCCGCCTGCCGCTGTTCTTTTCGTTTTTGTGCTTCCAATGCTTTTATGTTTGCCGGCGTTGCTTCAATCGCAAGTCCTTGTTTAAAAAGGAAATTGTTCGCGTATCCGTCGGCAACGTTTTTAATTTCTCCTTTTTTTCCTTTTCCTTTTACATCTTTAAGAAAAATTACTTTCATGATTCTTTTCCCCCTTCTAAATAATCATGAATTGCCGCTTGCAGGCGCTGTTCCGCCTCTTCGATCGTGACGTCGGAAAGCTGCGCGGCGGCATTGGTTAAATGGCCGCCTCCTCCTAAGCTTTCCATAATGACTTGAACATTGATATCTCCTAATGAGCGGGCGCTAATGCCTATCGTTTGATCAGCGCGCTTTGAAATGACAAACGAAGCAACGACCCCGCTTAGCGTCAATAGCGTATCAGCCGTTTGCGCAATTAAAACTTGATCGTACGTTTCGTTTGGATCTCCTTTGGCAATCGCGATCCCCCTCGCATCGATGGACGCATTTTCAATCATTTTTGCCCGCTTTACATAATTGGCGATACTTTCTTTGAGCAGCTTTTGTACTAAAATGGTGTCCGCACCTTGGGCGCGCAAATAAGAAGCCGCATCAAACGTCCGCGAACCTGTTCGAAACGTAAAACTTTTTGTATCGACAACGATTCCCGCAAGAAGCGCTGTCGCCTCCAGCATCGCCAGCTTCATGCGTTTCGGCTGATATTCTAACAGTTCTGTCACAAGTTCAGAAGTGGAAGACGCATATGGTTCCATATAAACAAGAATCGGGTTCTCCACAAATTCTTCGCCGCGGCGGTGATGATCAATCACAACAATATGATCGGTGCGGTATAGTAACTTTTCTTCTATTACTAATGAAGGGCGATGCGTATCAACGATAATAAGCAACGTATCATCTGTAATCAACTCCAGCCCTTGCTCCGGCTTAATAAACCTTGACCATAGCTCCGAATGCTTTTTCAATTCCTCAATCAAACGTTGCGCTCCAGAATCTGTCCGTTCCGCATCAATGACGATAAACCCTTCTTTTTGATTCAATTGTACCACTTTTAAAATTCCGATCGCCGCTCCAAGCGCGTCCATATCCGGATATTTATGTCCCATAATCAGCACTTTGTCGCTTTCCGCGATCAATTCCCTAAGCGCGTGAGAAATAACGCGGGCGCGGACTCTTGTGCGCTTTTCCATCGGATTCGTCTTTCCGCCATAAAATTTCACTTTTCCGTTGCCTTGCTTAATGGCGACTTGGTCGCCGCCGCGGCCCAGCGCTAAATCTAAGCTGGACTGCGCCAGCGCCCCTAATTCTGGAAGAGAAGAAACGCCGGCGCCGATCCCAATACTTAGCGTTAACTGAACATTATATTTCATTGTCTGTTCGCGAACTTCGTCCAAAATCGAAAATTTGCTTTTTTCCAATTGCTCAAGAATGTGCTCATTCAAGACGGCGATAAACCGATCAGACGACGTCCGCTTTAAAAATATTCCGTAATCATGCGCCCATTTGTTCAAAATCGACGTCACATGACTGTTCATCTGGCTTTTTGCCTGGTCATCCATTCCTTGTGTAATCTCGTCATAATTATCAAGAAAAATAACCGCCAACACTAACCGTTCTGCCTCATATTGCTTTTGCAATTCTATTTGTTCCGTCACATCAAAAAAGTAAAGAAGCCTTTCTTCGCGTCTTATAATGACTTTAAAAAGCCTTTCGCGAATGTTGATGATTTTTTCGGTTGTTTGCTCCTGCTTTATTAAAGGGATTAACGAATCGGCAAGATCGTATAGCGATCGGCCTACGAGCGTCTGTTCGCCAAAGCAAGAAGCTAAAAACTGATTCGCCCATTCGACCTCATATTCATCGTTAATAAGCATAATGCCAATGGGCATTTCCATCAATGCTTCTTCACCGACTTTTTTAATTCGATATGACAAGTTGGAAATGTATTGTTCAAGTTCTGCATATAACGACCGCTGTGACTTTATAACGTAATAAAGCACAAAACCAAGGAGCAAAAAGCTAACTATCCCCAATATCCATTGAAAATAAAGCAAAAGTGCCGCAAAAACAGCCGACAGGACAATAAAAGCGTATAAGGGATAGCGGTGCGCTTTCCTTTCATAAAAATGAGACATCCAAGTCAGCTCCTACATCGAAATAATCCAATAAAATAATCTACTTTATTGCGATGATCATATGCGTTTTCGCAACTCAAGCCCTAAATCAATTATACCTAATATCGCGATAAGATAAAGTAGAAAAGGAAGGAACAAGCATAGTATCGTGCCACCGATGACAACGCCTTTCGACACATTTTTTCTATCAGCAACATAATGTAAAAAGGAAAAGCCTTGAACGATAAACAGCAGCTGTAATAAATAATATATGTTGAAAACGGCGAGATAGGCAAACGTTCCTTTTTCCAATGGAAAGAATGAAACAATGAGCATAAGCAAATAGTACCATAATAAGCTTTTTGGCAACGTAAAATCACGAAACGGCGGCCATGCGCCGATCGGCAGCTTTAATCGTTTTAAAACTGGCACAGATACAGCGATCGTTACATATGCGAGCAAAAAAGCGGCAAGGACAAACAACGTCGGGGTTATATACTTGACAAGTTCCAATCCTTGTTCAAGTTGTTCCTGCAATTGCTTCGGCGGCTCTTGCCCCATTCCTTTCATGATTTGCATCGCTGTTTGAAAAGAATCGCGAAGCGCCGAAAATGATTCTTGAATAATGTCCATTTCAAAAAATTTTATGGAAATGATGTAATCGATGATCATGTTAATCAGAAACACGAACGCGCTGGCTAATAAAATGACATAACGGCTTTTATTTTTTCTAAGCAACGCCCCAACGGTAATCCCTGCCGTGCCGAACATCAACGCGACAGGCAAAGAAAACATCGAACCGACCAGCATCGAAACAATAAGCGAAGCAACAAGCAAAAGAAGCGCGTATGTATAACCGTGCCTCATCGTAAAAATGATAAACGGCAGCGGCAAAAAAAATGTAGCAATCATACCTAATAATGGTACATATAAGGAAACTAAAAACAAAACGGCAAACAGCGCAAGTTGAACCACCGCCTCCGTAATCATGCGCGCCCCACTCAATTTTCCAGCCTCCTTCTTTACACGATCACACACTTAAGGAAAAGGCAACATATATAGAAAAAGCAGTAAGGGTTCCCCCCTTACTGCTTTTCTATTTTATTCGTCTGCTACGTATGGCAATAACGCCATTTGACGAGCGCGTTTAATCGCAACCGTCAATTTGCGTTGATATTTCGCGCTTGTGCCGGTAACACGGCGAGGCAAAATTTTGCCGCGCTCGGAAATAAATTTTTTCAGCAAATCGACATCTTTATAGTCGATATGCGTAATTCCGTTCGCTGTAAAATAGCATACTTTCCGGCGTTTTGCGCGTCCGCCTTTACGTCCTGCCATCATGTATCCTCCTTTCCTCGTCGTCTACCCGATCAAGGCGCTTTCTACTTTTCGATTAAAACGGCAAATCATCGTCTGAAATATCAATCGGTTGTCCGTCGTTGGCAAAAGGATCTTCATCTATGCGACTAAAATCATTTTCGTTTGTGTTGCGATGGTTCTGATTTTGTCCAAATGGGAATGGCTCCCCATAATAGCCGCCTGCTGTCATGCCGCGCTGTTCTGTGCTACTTTTCGGCTCAAGAAACTGGACGCTATCAGCAACCACTTCCGTCACATACACACGTCTGCCATCTTGACCTTCATAGCTGCGGGTTTGCAAACGACCGTCTACTCCGGCTAAACTTCCCTTTTTCAAGAAATTCGCGACATTTTCCGCTTGACGTCGCCAAACGACGCAGTTAATAAAATCCGCTTCCCGTTCACCTTGCTGGTTTGTAAACGGGCGATTGACAGCGAGCGTAAACGTAGCAACAGCCACCCCACTTGGAGTATAGCGTAATTCCGGGTCTCTCGTTAACCTTCCAACAAGAATTACGCGATTAATCATCAGAACCACCTCTTAATTTTAAAAAAAATTATTTTTCTTCTCTTACGACAATATGACGGATAATATCATCGCTGATTCGCGCTAAACGGTCGAATTCTTGCACCGCTTTTGGTTCGGATACCACATTAATAATCATGTAGTAACCATCGCGGTATTTTTTAATCTCATACGCTAAGCGACGTTTTCCCCAATCTGTCACATTTGTAATTTCCGCGCCATTTTCTTTTAAAATATTATTGAAACGATCCACTAATGCTTGTCTCGCTTCATCGTCTAAATTTGGGCGGATGATGTACATAATTTCGTATTTTCTCACGTTCGTTCACCTCCTTTTGGTCTAAGCGGCCCTTTCGATAAGGGCAAGGAGTAAAACAATTACTCACGTTCTTTGATTATATCACGACAAAAAACGATAAGCAATATTAAACATTAAAGCGGAAATAAATAATATCGCCATCCTGCACTTCGTAATCTTTTCCCTCTAACCGAATTTTTCCTGCCTCGCGCGCTGCCGCCATCGATCCAGCCGCGACTAAATCCTCGTAGGAAACCGTTTCCGCGCGAATAAATCCCCGTTCAAAATCCGAGTGAATAATTCCCGCGCACTCTGGCGCTTTCATCCCTCGACGGAACGTCCACGCGCGCACTTCTTGTTCTCCTGCGGTGAAGAATGTCGCCAATCCGAGCAAGTTATAGGACGCGCGAATTAATTGGTCTAACCCCGATTGTTCAATACCAAGTTCTTGTAAAAACAGCTCTTTTTCCTCATCATCCAATTGCGCGATCTCTTCCTCAATTTTGGCGCAAACAACGATCACCTCGGCATTATCGCTTTGCGCGAATTCACGGACTTGTTTAACAAACGGGTTAGCATCTGGATCGGCGACATCTTCTTCGCCAACGTTCGCGACATACAACATCGGCTTAATCGTTAATAGGTGAAGCTGCTTGACCACCTTCATTTCCTCTTCTGTAAAGGAAAGCGTGCGCGCCGGTTTTCCTGCCTCAAATGTTTCTTTTAGGCGCGTGAGAATGTCGTATTCAAAAACGGCGTCTTTATCTTTTTGTTTCGCGATTTTGCCAACGCGGTCTATACGTTTATCGACCGTTTCTAAGTCGGCGAAAACAAGCTCTAAATTAATCGTTTCTATATCGGCGAGCGGATCGACTTTTCCCGCCACATGAGTGATATTTTCATCCGTAAAACAACGGACAACTTGGCAAATCGCGTCCACTTGGCGAATGTGCGACAAAAATTTATTGCCAAGCCCTTCGCCTTTGCTCGCTCCTTTGACGATGCCGGCGATATCGGTAAATTCGAACACGGTCGGTACTGTACGTTTTGGCTTGAACATTTCTGTCAACACTTTCAACCGTTCATCTGGCACTTCAACAATGCCGACATTTGGCTCAATCGTACAGAAAGGATAGTTGGCGGACTCTGCCCCCGCTTTTGTAATCGCATTAAACAGCGTCGATTTTCCGACGTTTGGCAAACCGACAATTCCTGCTGTTAATCCCATCGTTTCCACTCCTCTTTTTCATTCGCATGGTAACCCAGAAAATCATATATAAAAAAGAAAACGGCAAAAAGCGATTTTAAAGTTCAATGGACTGAACGCAAAATTTATCACAATAATTAGGAATTGATCTTCCGTTCACGTCTTTCCTCATTATAGTGAGTACAAAAGAAAATGACAAGCGCCTTCATGCGCTAGTCATTTTCCACTTTTTCAATATTGACTAAACAATCGTATAAAGTGCTGCCGCGCCCGTTATCTGATTCGCGGTCCGATGTTAACACATTGACTGCGCCGCCAAATTTCGCCCATTGTCCTTCATCGATATTGATCGTTTTTGGATGGGCTTTGGCAAGGATTTTTACCGTTCCAATCAATTCGCCGCGATCGTTAAACACTCTCGCTTTATCTCCCTCCGCCAATCCTTTCTCTTCGGCAACATCTTTTGATACTTCAATTTTAAGCGATTGAATCGATTCGACGAGATGGTAATGCTGCGAGTGATTGGAACGAAGCGGATGAATCGTCAACAAACGATACGGATATTTTTTCGCTAATAGCGGATTGACGATTTCCGACTCGGTCGGATACATCATTTGCAGTTTGCCGTTCATTCCCTTTTGCTGCGCCAGCGCGGAAGTAAACTCATATTTGCCGCTTGGCGTTTGGAAACGGTAATCGCTCCATGGAACGGGCTGAACCGGAAGAAGCAGATGCTTTTCTTTTTTCAGCCGTTCGAGCGTAATCCCGTATCGTTCCAACGGCTTTAACCCCATTTTTAAAAATTCTTCCCTTGTATAAGCGAAATCAGTGGCAAAGCCAAGCCGCTTCGCCAGTTCCGTCCAAATCCAAAGGTCAGGCTTTGCCTCACCCGGCGGCTCGACGAGCTTCGGCCCATAATTAACATAAGCGTGATACATGGAAGAGTAATAAACATCTTCTTCTTCAAACACGGTCGTTACTGGCAATACGTAATCAGCAAGCGCAGCGGTATCAGTCATAAACTGTTCAAATACAACGACCGTATCCACAGACTGGAACGCCTTTTTCACCAAGTTCGTGTTCGGCACTTGTGTCAGCGGATTGCCGCATGTGACGATGATCATTTTAATATCAGGATTTACCGCCTGCAAAATACTTTCCGCCTGCTTCATCATCGTAAACGTGCGGGACGCTGTTTTCCGCTCTGGAAGCGCGAGCGCGTCAATATCAAAACATTGCCCGACTTGCAAATTGCCGAAATTCGCCCCGCCTCCCGGAATGCCGACATTGCCGCTTATCGCTACAAGCGCGTCAATCCAGCGGATCGTATTGCCGCCATTGGCGTAACGCTGCATGCCAAGCCCCAAATACGTCGCAGTCGGGCGGTTTCCGTAAATGACGGCTAACTCTGTCATCACGCCGCGGTCTACTTCGGTAAGCCGCTCAATTTTTTCCATCGTTACGTTTTCCAGCATCGCTTCGACATCGGCAAACCCAACGGTATGATGCGCAATAAACGCGCGGTCTTCTAAGCCTAGGCGCAGCATTTCCTTAATAATTCCCATCGCTAAAAACGCGTCCATCCCCGGTTTGACGGATACATACATATCGGCGATTTGCGCCGTTTGCTGGAACAGCGGATCAATGACGATAATTTTTGTCCCCCGTTTTTTAGCGGCAAGAAGATGCTGAAACAAATGCATATTCGTCCGCGCCACATTTCGTCCCCAAATGACAACGTGGCGGCTGTTTTGAATATCTTCCGGAGCGTGGCTATAAGAATTGCCGAAATCCCACGTTTGCGCCTCGATGCCGGATCCCCAGCATAAGCTCCCCGTTAATTCTGTCACACCGCCATAACAATTAAAAAACCGCTTGTCTAAATTTTTTAACAGCCCGTTATTTGCGTAATCGTGGCTATGCAGGACAGCGGTTGTTCCATAGCGGTCTTTTATTTCCTTCAGTTTATCCGCCACTTCATCGAGCGCCTGCTCCCATGAAATTCGGGTAAACTGACCATTCACCTTTTTCAACGGATACAAAAGGCGTTCGCTCGAATTTGTCCGCTCTTTAAGCATGCGGCCGCGGGCGCAAATCTTCCCCTGCGTAATCGGATGTGTTTCGTCCCCGTCGACTTTTGCCACTTTTCCGTCTTGAACGGTTACTTTTAATCCGCACACATCCCAACAATTTAACGGGCACGATGTGACATGTATTTCTTCCATAACTCTCCTCTCCTTTTTCGCTACAGAAAGAGCATGAGGTCGTTATTCCTCATGCTTGACTAACACTTTTTTCATCTTTCTCACAAATTCTTTCCGCGGCAGCAGCACGCTATGGGCGCATCCTTCGCATTTAATGCGGATATCGGCGCCCAAACGGATCACTTTCCATCGGTTCGTGCCGCACGGATGCGGCTTTTTCATCTCGACGATATCATACAATCCAAATTCTTTATCCATTCGCTCACCCCCACCTTTTGCTTAGGCGTTATTCGCTTGCGAAGCTGGTTCATTTTCCTGGCCTTGACGATTATACAAAACAAGGCGTGGAAATGGAATTTCGATTCCTTTTTCATCTAAATGCATTTTTACTTCTTTGCGAATTGCCCTTGCAATCGAAATATGGCGCATCGGTTTTGTTTCGCAAATAATGCGCATCACTACTTCAGAACTAGCCAAATTTTGCACGCCTAACAATTCAGGTGGAGCAACCATATCTTCGTATTTTTCCGGTAACTGCGGCAGAAGTTCGCGGATCGCTTCCTCCGCCTTCTCGATATCTTCTTCATAAGCGATGCTGACATCGACCACTGCAATACTATTATTTAAGGAATAATTCGTCACTTGCGTAATGCTTCCATTTGGCAAAATATGAACTTCCCCTGTCCAGCTTTTAATTTTCGTTACCCTTAAACCAATCGCCTCAACATATCCTTCGAAATTGCCTATTCGCACGTAATCTCCAACAGCGAACTGGTCTTCAAAAATAATAAAGAATCCAGTAATGACATCTTTCACTAAACTTTGCGCGCCAAAACCAACAGCAAGTCCGACAATTCCGGCGCCCGCCAAAATCGCTTTTACTTCCACGCCAAACGTATCTAAAATCATAATCAGCGCAATAAAATATAATGCGTACGTGATCACATTATCAAGCAGCCTTGCCAATGTCGCTTCCCGCCGTTCCGAAATGCGGATCGGCGCCTTTTGCCGCATTTTAAAAACATTATGGACAGCAATTTTTAAAATTTTTGTAAGAATAGAACATAACACTAAAATAATGATGATTTTAAGCGCTCCCGCCCCTAATTTCACCCAAAACTCTTCGTTAGTGGCGAATCCGAACAAACGGTCCAAAATCTTCTTCACTGTATCCAATGTTGTTCACACCTCTACATCGTTTTGCACTTTCATCCCTTTTATTTTAGCAAGATCGTCAATCAATTTGTAGTAATAAACAAAATAAGACCGCTAATGTATATCATTTTCGTATTTTCCGTATACTATTAATACTTGAAGAGAAAATTTAGGAGTGGAGTATGATGAGTATATCATCTATTTTTTTCTCGTCAAAAGATGAGAGAGAGCATATTTTTCATGATGAGCAAGGAGCTTCTTCGTTAATAGCGCTGCGGCTTGTTTCGCTGCTTCCTTTTCCTTTGTCGCAGCCTGCCGCCATCGTTTGCATCGGAACAGACCGTTCGACAGGAGATTCGCTTGGACCGCTTGTTGGCACTATGTTAAAAGAAAAACATCTTTCTCATTTTCATGTATATGGAACATTAGAAGAGCCAATCCACGCTGTAAACCTAGAAGAAAAAATCACCGCGATTCGCACTATTCATCATAACGCATTGATGATCGCCATTGATGCCTGCTTAGGAAGGCTCAAAAGCGTCGGCGCTATTACAATTGCGAAAGGACCGGTGCGGCCGGGCGCCGGAGTGAATAAACAGCTTCCTCCCGTTGGCGATTTTCATATTACCGGAGTAGTAAATGTTAGCGGATTTATGGAATTTTTCGTTTTGCAAAATACCCGCCTCCATCTTGTCATGAACATGGCAAAAGCGATCGCAAACGGCATCGATGAAGCAGATCGACAGTTAAGCCGAAAAAGATATATGGAAAATACATCCATTTTCAAAAAACGCCACCAGCCGTTCTAATTAGCAAAAATCCCCCTCCTTGTTTCGATGAACAAAAAGAAGGGGATTTGTTTTCAAAAAAAATAAAGAACGGAAACGGCCAAAGCAGTTACAATAATGCTAGGCAGCAAATTCGCTACACGTATATTCGTGACACCAATCATGTTTAAACCAATTGCAATAATTAAAATTCCCCCCGTTGCGGTCGATTCGGCAATAAACGAATCGACAATTTCTTTTGGTACCCATCGCTCAATTTGCGTAGCAAGCAGCGCGATCCCCCCTTCATACATCATGACGGGAACCGCCGAAAAAATAACGCCAATACCGAGGGTCGTCGTCAAAATAATGCTCGTGAAGCCGTCCAAAATCGATTTCGTGTACAAAACGCGATGATCGCCGCGCAATCCGCTGTCAAGCGCGCCGACAATCGCCATGGCGCCAATGACAAACAATAATGTAGCGCTGACGAACCCTTTTGCAATATTCCTTTGCTTGTTTCCTCCCATTTTTTTCTCGATCCATTCTCCCAGTTGATTTAACTTGCGATCCCAATCCCATATTTCTCCTAACACTCCACCAAGAACAAGACTAAAAATGACAATGAGAAATTGTTCGCTTTTCATCCCCATTTGAATCCCAAGCAGCGCTACGGCAAGTCCGATTCCGCCCATGACCGTTTCCTTTACCCGCTCGGGAATATGATCAAATAATTTTCCTAACAACGATCCGATCACGATACAAATCCCATTTACAATCGTCCCTAATAGCACCATGATGTGTTTCCCCCTATCATGCCACAAAAAAATAAACCACCAAATATGATGGTTCGCTTATTCATCAAATCGCACATTCAATAATTCTAATATTCTTTCTAAATCTTCGGAAGAGAAAAATTCAATCTCGATTTTCCCTTTTTTTCGAGTTTGTTTAATCGTCACATTCGTTCCGAGTTTTTCCCTTAACAATGATTCGCTTTCCTTCAAAAAAACGCTTTTTTCCACCGGTTTTCGCTTCGGTGTTTCACGTGAAACATTTTTGTTCATTTCCTGAATGAGTTTCTCTAGCTGGCGAACGTTTAACTGTTCGCGAATAATACGGTCAACAACGAATTTCATCTTATGTTTGTGCTTCAGCCCTAACAGCGCACGCCCATGCCCCATCGAAATCGTTCCATCTACAATCAGTTTTTGTACATCCTTTGGCAACGATAATAAACGAAGGTGGTTGGCGATATGGGGGCGGCTTTTCCCGACGCGGCTGGCAATTTCCTCTTGCGTAAGCTGCAATTGATCTATTAGCGTTTTATACGCCATTGCTTCTTCGATCGGATTCAAATCTTCACGCTGCAAATTTTCCAACAGAGCGAATTCCATCATCTGTTGATCCGTTAATTCCCGGACGACGACCGGAACGGTTTCTAAATTTGCTTCTTTTGCGGCGCGATAACGCCGTTCCCCGACGACAATCTCAAACCCTTTTATACTTTTCCGCACAATGAGCGGCTGCAAAATCCCGTGCTGCAAAATCGACTGTTTCAATTCTTCAATCGCTTCTTGATGAAACGTTTTCCGCGGCTGATAAGGGTTTGGGTGAAGCTGGCGAATATCCACTTCTTTTATCGTCTCTTCTTCCTTTAACGTTAAATGAGAAAACAGCGCATCGATCCCTTTGCCAAGTCCTTTAGCCACGCTCTAACACCTCCTTTGCTAATTCTAAGTATACTTCCGCGCCCCGCGATTTTACGTCGTACAAAATAATCGGCTTTCCATGGCTTGGCGCTTCGCTTAACCGGACATTTCGCGGAATAATCGTGTTATATACTTTTTCGCGAAAATATTTTTTTACTTCTTCAATCACTTGAATCCCTAAATTCGTGCGGGCATCCAGCATTGTTAGCAAAACGCCTTCAAGCCGCAACTCGTTATTTAGATGTTTTTGTACAAGCCGAATCGTATTTAATAGCTGACTAAGCCCTTCGAGCGCATAATATTCGCATTGCACGGGAATAAGGACAGAACTGGCCGCCGTTAACGCGTTTAGCGTTAATAGCCCTAACGAAGGAGGACAATCGATAATAATAAAGTCGTATGTTTCCCTAAGCGGATCAAGCGCATTTTTTAAGCGGATTTCGCGGGAAATGACCGATACGAGTTCAATTTCCGCCCCCGCTAACTGGATGGTTGCTGGGATAATATGTAGATTTTCAATATTGGTTGGTCTTATCACATCTTTCGCTTTTAAATCTCCGATCAGAACGTTATAAATGCACTCATCGACGTCCCCTTTTTCAATTCCGATCCCACTTGTCGCGTTTCCTTGCGGATCGGCGTCAACAAGCAGTACTTTTTTTCCAATATGCGCTAAACAAGCCGCTAAATTAACCGCCGTTGTCGTCTTTCCGACTCCGCCTTTTTGATTTGCAATCGCAATTACTTTGCCCACGATGCCACCTACCTCTAATTGGTACTCATATGTTTATTTTAACATGAAACAAATGAAATCGGCTTGTTTTCTATGCACGTAAAGAAAAAAGGATCAAGTCGTAATTATTGCATAAAAATCCACTCTCGATCCAATCTGATCACTGGAAAACTAAATCGCATTTGCTATTTCCTAATACAGGAGTCTTCATCGAAAAAAGCGGACCTTGAACATTGGTTACGACATAAACGCAGAAAGAAAAAACCCCATCAAAGGCAACTTGATGAGGTAAAACATTTTTGGATCCATTTATTTTTTCGGAATGCGAATCGTAATTTGATAATAGTCTTCAAATTCTTCTTCTTCGGAATCAACCGCTACGCCGCTGTTTGCCACCATCGTGAGCGACTGCCGGATCGTGTTGACGGCGATGCGCATGTCTTTACTAAGCGCTTTTCGTTTTGGCTTCGGTTTTCGATTCATCGATTCGAGCAGTTTTAATACGCGATCTTCCGTTTGTTTGACGTTTAATTGTTTTTCAATAATTTCTCGCAGCAATTTTAATTGTTTTTCTTTATCTTTTAAGACGATTAATGCGCGTGCATGACGCTCCGTAATGGTTCGCTGCAAAAGCGCTTCCTGCACTTCTTGCGGCAGCTTTAATAGGCGCAATTTATTTGCGATCGTCGATTGCCCTTTTCCAAGCCGTTGCGCCAATGCCTCTTGTGTCAAATTATGCAGCTCCAGCAACTTCGCGTATGCCATCGCTTCCTCAATCGGCGTCAATTCTTCCCGCTGCAAATTTTCAATTAATGCTACCGAGGCGGTTTCTTTGTCGTTTAAATTTTTGACAATCGCTGGAATTTCCGACCAACCGAGCTTTTGAACGGCGCGCCATCTTCGTTCTCCCGCAATAATTTCAAACTTTCCATCCTCGCATTCGCGGACAACAATCGGCTGGATAATGCCATGCGTATGGATCGTTAACGCTAGTTCCTCAATTTTTTCCTCGTCAAAAATCGTCCGCGGTTGGAAACGGTTCGGAATAATTTTAGAAACCGGAATTTTTCTTATTTCTTCTTTTTCTCGTTTTCCCATTCCTTCCTGTTCCTTTTCGCCAAAGCTAAAGAAGCGAGAGAAAGGATGTTTCATTCCCCTACACCACCTTTAAAAACTCTCCCCTAATGTAAAAAGCTCATTCAATCGGTTGCTTATTCGGCATTCCCGGTTTGCGAGGATATTTGTTTGGCGTGTTTCGCACTTTCCGGATGAAAATAATCGTTCGTTCGCTTTGCTCGATCGGCAACGTAAACCGCTCGATGGCGGAAATTTCTCCGCCAAGCACGTGAATCGCTTTTTTGCCTTGATCCAATTCTTCTTGTGCCGAAGCGGCTTTCATGGCGATAAAGGTGCCGTTTGCTTTGACAAGTGGAAGACATAGTTCGCTTAATACGGGCATGCGCGCCACTGCCCTTGCGATGACGACATCAAAGGATTCGCGGAATTCTTTGTTCCTCCCAAACGTTTCAGCGCGATCGTGATAAAACGCGACATCAGTCAATCCTAACTCAGCAGCCAAATGCTGGAGAAAGTTGATGCGCTTTTGCAACGAATCGACAATCGATAATCGCAAATGCGGAAAGCAAATTTTTAACGGAACGCTTGGAAACCCCGCGCCCGCGCCTACGTCGCAAAGCGACAAAGATCGGGAAAAATCATAGTAAAAAGCCGGAGAAATGGAATCAAAAAAATGCTTTAAATATACGCTGGGCTTATCCGTGATCGCAGTTAAATTCATCTTTTCGTTCCATTCGATGAGCAACTCATAATACCGTTCAAATTGTGCCAATGCTTGAGAAGAAAGCGAAACGCCTTTCTCCTCAAGCATAGCCCGAAACTGTGCTGTATCCATATGTCAATCCTTTCCTTTATTTTATTCATTCGACACGCGCGCGATTCTTCCTTGTTCCAAATACACTAATAATATCGAAATATCAGCAGGATTTACTCCAGAAATGCGCGAAGCTTGTGCAATCGACAATGGCCGCACTTGTTTTAGTTTTTGCCGCGCTTCTGTTGCCAAGCCGTGAATGGCGTCATAATCGATATCTTCCGGAATCTTTTTATTTTCCATTTTTTTGAGGCGTTCGACTTGCTGCAACGATTTTTGAATATATCCTTCGTATTTAATTTGGATTTCCACTTGTTCCGCCACTTCCGGCGAAATCTCTTCTTCAGCTGGAGCAAGCTGTTTAATATGTTCATATGTCATTTCCGGGCGCCGCAATAAATCAGCAGCGCGAATGCCGTCTTTTAACTCGCTGCCGCCTGCGTTGCGAATCACTTCTTGCACTTCCGGAGTTGGTTTAATGATATAAGTTTGAAGCCGTTTTTTCTCTCTTTCGATCGCTTCCTTTTTCGCCAAAAACTTTTGATAACGTTCTTCAGAAATTAATCCGATTTTATATCCAAGCTCTGTTAGACGCAAATCGGCATTGTCATGACGAAGCAATAGGCGATATTCGGCACGGGATGTCAACAATCGATACGGTTCGTTCGTGCCTTTTGTGACAAGGTCGTCAATCAACACGCCAATATACGCATCGGAACGGCTTAAAATAATCTCTTCTTTTCCAAGCGCCCGGTGCGCCGCGTTGATCCCCGCCATAATTCCTTGTCCTGCCGCTTCCTCATACCCGGACGTTCCGTTAATTTGCCCAGCTGTGTACAAATTTTTCACCAGCTTTGTTTCCAGCGTCGGCCATAGTTGCGTTGGCACGATCGCATCGTATTCAATCGCATAGCCCGCCCGCATTAACTGCGCCTTTTCCAGGCCAGGAATCGTCGCTAACAACTGCCGCTGAATATGTTCCGGCAAGCTTGTCGACAATCCTTGCACATATACTTCTTCCGTTTCGCGCCCTTCCGGTTCTAAAAAGATTTGATGGCGCGGTTTATCGTGGAAACGGACGATTTTATCTTCAATCGATGGACAATAGCGCGGGCCTGTCCCTTTGATCATCCCGGAATACATTGGCGATAAATGCAAATTTTCATCAATGATGCGATGCGTCTCCGGCGTCGTATACGTGAGCCAGCACGGCAATTGGTCGGTAATATATTCCGTCGTTTCATAGGAAAACGCCCGCGGCACATCGTCCCCTGGCTGAATTTCCGTTTTGCTATAGTCAATCGTGCGGCTGTTGACGCGCGGAGGCGTTCCTGTTTTAAAGCGGACAAGCTTAAACCCGAGCTCTTCTAAATGCTCCGACAATTTAATCGACGGTTGCTGATTGTTCGGTCCGCTTGAATATTTAATGTCGCCGATAATAATTTCGCCGCGCAAAAACGTTCCTGTTGTAATCACGACCGTTTTTGCGTAATAATGCGCTCCCGTATGGGTAATAACGCCTTTGCATACGCCGTTCTCTACGATCAAACGTTCCACTTTTCCTTGCAATAATGTAAGATTTTCTTGATTTTCAAGCGTTTTTTTCATTTCGCGTTGATACAGCACTTTGTCCGCTTGTGCGCGCAACGCCCGCACCGCTGGACCTTTTCCGGTGTTGAGCATCCGCATTTGGATGTATGTTTTATCAATATTTTTCGCCATTTCCCCGCCCAACGCGTCGATTTCGCGGACGACGATTCCTTTTGCCGGGCCGCCGATCGACGGGTTACATGGCATAAATGCGATCATATCAAGGTTTAATGTAATCACTAACGTTTTCGCGCCAATGCGCGCCGCCGCTAACGCCGCTTCGCATCCAGCATGGCCGGCGCCGACAACGATGACGTCATACGAACCTCCATGATAGTCCATAGCTACTTCCTCCTTCATTATTTTCCTAAACAAAATTGCGAAAACAGCTGGTCAATTAAGCTCTCATGCACCGTATCGCCAATAATTTCGCCAAGAAGCTCCCATGCTCTTGTCAAATCGATTTGTACAAGATCAACAGGCATTCCGGATTCAATGCCGGAAATTGCATCTTCAATCGCTTTTTTTGCTTGCTGAAGCAAAGCGATATGGCGTGAATTCGAAACATACGTAAGGTCGCCTGTTTCGACAGCACCACTGAAAAACATGTCGGAAATAGCGGTTTCTAAATCTTCCATTCCTTTTTCATGCAGCAGAGATGTCGTAATAATCGGACGACCCTCCGCTAATTGCTTGACCCGATCCATATCGATGTTTTGCGGCAAATCGGTTTTGTTCACGATAACGATGAAATCCATTCCTTTGACCATGTCAAAAAGCTTTTCGTCTTCTTCTGTCAGCGGCTCATGATAATTTAACACAAGCAAAACTAAATCAGCTTCCTTCAACATTTGCCGCGAGCGTTCGACGCCGATGCGCTCGACAATATCTTCTGTTTCGCGAATCCCTGCCGTATCAATTAATCGAAGCGGAACACCGCGCACATTCACGTACTCTTCGATCACGTCGCGCGTCGTTCCGGGAATGTCCGTGACAATCGCTTTGTTTTCATGCACAAGCGCGTTTAATAACGATGATTTTCCAACGTTCGGCCTGCCGATAATGACCGTCGCCAAACCTTCTCGCAAAATTTTGCCCTGCTGTGCGGTCTGCAGCAATTTTTCAATTTGTTCGCGTACGTATTGCGCTTTTTCCATTAACAGATGTGGCGTCATTTCTTCGACATCATCGTATTCGGGATAATCAATGTTCACTTCAACATGGGCGAGCGTCTCTAAAATCGTCTGCCGCAATTCGCGAATTCGTTTCGATAAGCGCCCTTCCATTTGCTGCAGCGCCACGTTCATCGCCCGGTCCGTTTTCGCCCGAATCAAATCGATAACCGCTTCCGCTTGCGATAAGTCAATTCTTCCGTTTAAAAACGCGCGTTTCGTAAATTCTCCTGGCTCGGCAAGCCGCGCCCCGTTCGTTAATACAAGCTGCAACACGCGATTGACAGAAACCAACCCGCCGTGGCAGTTAATTTCGACAACGTCCTCCCTCGTAAACGTCTTTGGCGCACGCATGACCGATACCATTACTTCTTCGACCGTCTGGCCGCTTTTTGGATCAACAATATGACCGTAATGAATCGTATGTGATGGAACATCCTTAAGATGTTTCCCGCTTGGGCTTTGGAAAATGCGGTCGGCAATGGTTATCGCTTCATCGCCGCTCAGTCTGACAATCGCGATTGCTCCTTCTCCCATCGGTGTGGAGATCGCGGCGATCGTATCAAATTCCATCGCTTTCTCACCTCTCTTTGCTGACAGACAAAAAAACTGATCTATCTATATGTTAGACAACTGCCGTTGCCAATAACGATCTATCCACAATTTTTCGTTAATCATTTCAATTTTAACTTATCCACATGTGAATAACAATATGAAGTGCTTATACGGAAAGCTAAAAACACGAGCGTTAAACTCAATCTAAAAAAGAAGAAAAAGAGGCTGCCTCGCTTGTTCAAGAGATAGCCCCTTTTCATCGACATGACTTGTCATTTGATTGGAGAGATTACCACATAACGGCGTGGCTCTTCCCCAACCGAATAAGTAGTCACTTTTTCATTGTTCGCCAACGCGGTGTGAATAATTTTTCGTTCATGTGCTGGAAGCGGCTCCAGTTTTATTTCTTTTCCTGTTTTTATCGCTTTTTCCGCTAACTTTTGCGCCAGCTGAATAAGCGCTTTTTTCCGTCTTTCTCGATAGTTTTCCGCGTCAACGATAATGGAAACATATTCTTTTGCGTAGCGGTTTGCGACAAGCTGAGTTAATAATTGCAGCGAATTTAATGTTTGTCCATGTTTTCCGATCAACAAACCGACTTGTTCTCCCGTGATCATGAATGTGACTTGGTTGCCGTTTTGCTGTTTCTCGATTTCTACCGCTGTTGCTCCCATCTGTTTTACAACATTTTTTAAAAATAACTCCGCTTCTTCAACCGGGTCTGCTATGAGTTTTGCTTTTACAACCGCTGGTTTGCTCCCAAAAATTCCAAACAATCCTTTTCTCCCTTTTTCTAGCACAATAATTTCGGCACGGTCCCTCGAAACACCGAGCTGCTGCAGCGCTAACTGCACAGCTTCATCAACAGTAGCGGCGGTCGCGGTTACTTCTTTCACTTTTTCGTTCCTCCTGAACGGGCAGAGTCAATAGTCGGTCCTTTAATGAAATACGTTTGCGCAATAGAGAAAATATTTCCAACTACCCAATAAAGCGATAAAGCAGCTGGAAAATTAATGGCGAAAATCACAATCATAATTGGCATCATCCAAAGCATCATCGCCATTTGCGGATTTTGTTGCCCTGCGCCAGCCATTACGATTTTTTGTTGGATAAATGTCGTAATCCCTGCGACAATCGGTAAAATATAATATGGGTCTTTTTCACCGAGGTCGAACCATAAGAAGTTGTGTTCGGCAATTTCTCTCGTCCGCATAATGGCGTGATAAAATCCGATTAAAATCGGCATTTGAATAAGAATAGGAAAACATCCCGCCATCGGGTTTACGCCGTGCTTTTGAAACAACAACATCATTTCTTGTTGGAGCTTTTGTTGCGTTTGCATGTCTTTAGAGCTATATTTTTCTCGAAGCTTTTGTATTTCCGGCTGTAATGCCTGCATCGCTTTTGCATTTTTTGTTTGCTGGATCATTAATGGCAAGATAAGCAAACGAATGAAAATCGTGACGACAATAATCGACAATCCATAGCTTCCGCCTAAAACATTAGCAACATATTTAATTAACCAAGAGAGCGGGTATACGATATACTCATTCCAAAAACCTTTGCTCTCTGGCGTAATCGGTTCATTAATTTGCGTACAGCCTGATATGAATGTAAGCAACGCCGCTAACCAAATCGTTAACCAAATTCGCCTCTTCACCATCTTTTTCCTCCTAACCGACAAATTCGCATATCCTAAATATGTATTTTAACATCATTGCAAACAAAATGGGCGCTCTTTTTCATTTTATCTCTCTTTTTAGCGCGCCCGCCTTGCGCAATACATGAAGCAAACTGCTCTTCACCTCAAAATATGTCATGTCCGCGGCCGGAATCCTAGCAATAATGACATAGTCTTTTCCCGGCAAAATATCGTCTTTCATTTCCAAAAAAACTTGTCGGATGTAACGCTTAATTCGGTTTCTTACAACCGCTTTCCCAAGCTTTTTACTCACTGATAATCCGATTCGAAAATACGGTTGCCCAGGCCGGTCAAGCATATAAATAACAAATTGCCGATTCGCCATCGACGTACCGCGCTGAAACACCTCTTGAAATTCTTCGTTTTTCTTTATGCGATACTTTTTCTTCATATCACGGAAACACTCCATCTTTTTTTCATATCCAGACATCGCTGAGAAAAAAGACCACTGAAACTTCAGTGGCCTATGCGGATAATACTTTTCTTCCTTTACGGCGACGACGCGCAAGCACTTTTCTACCATTTCTCGTGCTCATGCGCGCACGGAACCCATGAACTTTGCTACGTTTCCGTCTATTTGGTTGGTACGTCCGTTTCATCTATGACACCTCCCTGAGGAATAACTGTTACGGGCAGTCTTTCTAATTATATTGAACAATCTAACAAAATGTCAACCGCCCCAAGATTTTTGCTACGTTTACGAATATGTGGATAAGTTTCGAACATCGTTTTTACATATTCACATAGTTAAGTCCATATAATTGTGTAAAAAGGGAAATAGAAAAAGAGCCATGTTGCTTCCCCTTTGGTAGAATAAACAGTGGACAAACAAACACCAAACATAAGGAGGAATGCAACCATGGCTCAATATCATATTACCCTAAATGATGAACTTCTGCACGGGTTATTCACCAGAGATGAAGGATTAGCTAAGCTACTGGAACAAGTCCTCAATCAAATCCTCGAGGCACAAGTAGAAGAACAGCTGGGGGCTCGCCGTTATGAACGAACGGAAGAACGAAAAGGATATCGCAACGGTTCGTATCCACGCCAGCTGACAACCCGGGTGGGACGG
>NZ_FOJS01000036.1 GCF_900111865.1 Parageobacillus thermantarcticus
GGTTTGAAGTGGCACTCGATGGCATCTTGTTGGCTTATTCCTTGGTCACACTAGGGCTGGTTGAGCGCTGACGCTCAACTAGCACCACGGGTTAACTTTGATTATATTAGAAATGTCGAAGGTAATTTTGAATTAAATATCGGTATAAGATGGCAAAAAGCTACTGTATTCCACGATACAAAAGTTCGAGCTGTTGGTACTTGGTCTGCTCTCAGCTATATACAATGGAGTTGGACCAATTAGATTAAAAAAGTTCCATGAGCGCGCTTTGCTCTCCACCCGGCATGAAAATGGCCGCTCCAAGGACACATTTTCATAGAAATGCACTGTTTTATATAAGAAAAGATTGTTGTTTGTATTTTATATTATCTTCCTTTATTATGAATAAGAAGGCTGTCCGCAAAAGGTCGTTTTAGCAACCTTTTGGGACAGCCTCTTTCCGCATTTTTATATCATTCCTCCATAGCGGAATCCCCAAGCCTCTCGCGTTAAAGACTATAAGTTCGCCACCTAGCTTCTTTGCTAGATCAGCAGCGATTCTTTTAGAATGTAGCAGAACGCCAACATGTGCGCTCTAATACCAAACCATTACTCTGAAAAAGGGCGTTCACGTGGTCACTTTGCGCCTTCGGTTATTGATTTCCTCCATAATTTCATCTCTTTTTTCTTCCCAAAGCTGTTCTGCTTCCTCCGGCGTCATGTCTTTTGCAAATATATCCACCGCAGTGCTTTTTACCAGCCACTCAGGCAACAAATCTACTTTTCTCGCTCCTTGACGAGGTGTAAAATAATGAATGACTTCGCGAATCTTTTTTTGCACTTGGTCCACATCCGCCATTTTCTCTTCGCTTTCCGCTTTTTTTCGCAAAACGGAAGAGATATAGCCAATCTTGTTTTCTATATCGCCGCGATATTGGATGGACTCCATTAGCTCCATTACGTTTTCTTTTCCGTATTTCAGCCATTCTTGAACTAATTTTTTAGGCAATGCCAATCCTAGTTCTTTTCCTTTTTCTTGAATTTCCAGCACATCTTCGTTTTCTAACACCTTTTCTAATTGTTCCACAATATTCGTCATCAACGTTTTATTTTTCGGATTCGGCTTGATGATAAACTTGACTTTTTCGATCGAACGGCCTTTTTTGATGGGCTCGTATGTAAACATAATATCCGTCTTTTCCTCTAGTTCTTCCTTTGCAGGGTCCAACACCCTTTGCCGGAAGTTGATCCAATGCGGATATTTGTTTTCTACTCCCAATTTGCTTCGCAGCTCCTCTAGGGTGAATGTTCGCTCGGCCAATCCTTCGTAACTCTTTAACAATTCGTATATTCTGATCGAGTAGCTTCTTCGCAAATGAATGATATTCCCTAATTTATATCTCGTAAACTTCTCATTAAGAAACAAAAAGAAAGGTTTCAAATCGGGATCAAAGCGAACCGTGACCGTCCCTTCGCCAACGTTATAAGTGGCTTTGGACAGCCAAGCAATTTTTGTCGGCTTCCCCTCCGCATTAATGAAATTGAACGGCTGCATAAGCTTGGTCATAACTTTGTCGATCTCATGGTAAATATTTTTCGACTTCGAACCGATGAGTTCTTTAAATTCTTTTATGGAAAAGGTGTATGTTTGAAAATCCTTGTCATCAGGCGAAATATTGGATGCAATGGCGGCAATCACCTTTTGTTCCATCGTTCCCAACTTATAACGCGCTTCAACGAGCGAATTGGATTTAGACACTAAGTTTAATTGGTTAAAAACAAGAGGTTTTGTTTCATCGTACATGTTGATTACCTCTCTATCCCCCATATGGCAAAAAATAGTTACATATTTATTATAAAATAGCTAAAAAAATAAAAGCAAACATTTTTTTATTTTTGTTTGCATTTAACATGAAACGAACCGAAAGGAAATCAATCACCTGCAAAACTGTTGATTGTGCATGCCATTTCCTTTGCCGATAAGGCTTGAGCCGTTCCATTTATTCATAAGGAACGCTGCGGCCCCAATTTCGTTTGCGGACACCCCAAAAATGTTTGTTTTTCAGACCCCAAATTTGTTTGTTTTCACCCCAAAATTGTTGTGCGTTCACCCCAAATTTGTTTGTTTTCGCCCCAAAATTGTTGTGCGTTGACCCCAAAATTGTTATGCGTTCACCCCAATTTTGTTATGCGTTCGCCCCAAAATTGTTGTGCGTTCACCCCAATTTTGTTGTGTTTTAAATCCGCAATCCCTTGCCGCCCAAGGGATCCAGAAGCCCGTAAACAAGTATAAACAGGTATAAACAAGTATATAAACAAGTATTGTTAAACAAGAACAAACAGAGCGAAAACGTCAGAGACAGTCAATAGAAAAAAGCCATATTGCTTCCACTTTGGCAAGGTAAACAATAAACAGACAAACGCGGAAGGCAACATGGCTCATACTCTTTTGTACAGGCTATCGACAAGCGATAAGGGATTAGCGAAGCTGCTGGAACAAGTCTTCAACCAAATCCACGAAAAGCAAGTAGAAGAACAGCTGGGAGCCCGCCGTGATGAGCGAACGGAAGAACGAAAAGGCTATCGCAACGGTTCGTATCCATTCCAGCTGACAACCCGGGTAGGACGGTTGATCTTGCGTGTTCCACGAACAAGAGATGGGGAGTTCTCTACGGAACGGTTCCAACGGTATCAACGAAGCGAACAAGCACTGGTACTGGCACTAATGGAAATGATGGTAAACGAAGATAATGACAGCTGCGCCGTGACTAGGTTGTAAGGAAGTCATCCATGTGTTTATCCGCTTCTGATACTAAAAAGTTTACCGATTATCATTCATGATCTTTTTGATGAGTTGATTCATCTTAACGATCAAATCTGTCTTCCCATCTTCATAAGGATTTTGGCTTTTAATATCATCAGCTAATTGAATTAACTCCTTGATCGTTTTATTGTCTGCGGATATAGGAACATTTTTATCCAGCGATTTCGATATTAAATCTGCGAAAGCGCGACAATTTTTATAAAGTTCTTGAATATCGTTTTGTTCTTCTTTTGATAAATTACCAATATTATATTCTTCATACATATTAGGTATAAATAGATTATTTTGTGCAAGATAAAGATCTGCCATTCCTTTTAAGTATAATCGATTAGAACTGCTCGATGAATGATAGTTCTTTAAATATTCTTTAAGGATAAGGCTAAATTGATGAATAGTAATGGAATGATGATGTTCTAGTACACTTAAAGCTGAAGCATCAGCCTGAGGGAGTTCAATATTGTGATTTTCCTGCGCTTCTGTAGAACAAGCGCTCATTAATGGAAACAGCATCAATAAAGTTAGTATCTTTTTCATTCATCTACCATCTCCAATTTCTTCTTTCGGAGTGACGGGTGTTTCGGATTACCATCAAGAAAGCGGAGCGCTTTATCAGAATTTAGGCAAGGCCCATTAGCCACGTTTGCGAAGCGTAGCCTTTTCCTTTTTCATGGTTTCCGTTCCCCTTTTGGGGTGTTTTTACTGCGATAATCGTTTTCCCATCTCCATTGTTTCTAATTTTTTGAAATTGATACTTTCAGAATAACATATAATGAGTTAAGTTGCGTGTCATTTTAATCTTTTCAGATAATTAGAAAATATATTTACAAATTAACCGTTTTCATGTTACATTTGTGGTGTAGTGGACCAGCCACTGATACACTAAACCATATGCCAATAGGATAGATTGATTGAGGAGTTCAAGGGAATGGAGATCAAACCAATTAAAAAAAAGAAAGTGTATCACGAAATTATTGAACAAATCCAAACGGCGATCCGAAGCGGCCAATTAAAGCCGGGGGACCGGCTGCCGTCCGAGCGGGACTTGGCAAAACAATTCCAAGTCTCGCGGACGACGATCAAAGAAGCGATCACCGTTATGGAAGCGATCGGAGTGCTGGAAATCCGCACAGGCATCGGGACCTTTGTGCGAAAAACGAGCGAGAATTTGAACGAAGATTTGAATGACATTTTGGCCGACAACGGTGCCGAGATCGACGAGCTGATGGAGTTCCGGCAGGCAGTGGAAGTGGAAGCCGCCTACTACGCGGCGGTGCGCGGATCGTTGGAGGACAAACAAAAATTGCGTCAACTATTCGAAGAACTAGAAAAAGCGGTTCGATCTAAAAAGCTGCCGGCGAAGTCGGACTTTTCCTTTCATATGCAAATCTCTAAGATGTCCGGAAATATCTTGTTTTTCAAAACGATGGAGCTTATTTCCGACAAACTGCTGAGATCGGTGACGAAAAACACGGTCAATACGATGGCAGGTGCCGGCAATCCGAAAGATGTGCTGGAAGAACACCGCGCGATCTGCGAAGCGATCTTGAAAGGGGATGGAATGGAAGCGCGCCGGGCGATGCGCCATCACCTTGACAGCGTCATTTTTCGCTACCGAAACGCTAAGCTGAAAAGCGGCGTTTGAGCGAAATTGCGTGATGCTGCTCCGCAAAGCCAAGAATGATGACGCGAATTCCCAAACTTGCCTTGCTGGGAACAGTTTGCGCATCCCCATGCCGCACATCAACTTCTTGATTAAGCGGCAAAAGCTTTGCCATTTTTCGCTGCATGCATCGCTGGAGGCGGCGCGCAAAGCCGATCCGGCAGCTTTTGAGTTTGCCATTTTAGGAGTGATGAACGTGCCCTTGACCTCACAAACGATCGAAAAAATCATCCGGATCATGGGCGGCGGGGATCGAGTTCTGACGCAAAAAACCGACCTGTTGAGTTACGCGTACGACGCGTCTTTCGGGCTTTTTGTTCCCGATGTCGTCTGCCAAGTAAAGAGCGTCGAGGAAGTGTCGGAGATCGTCAAACTGGCGAACGAAGAAAAAATCCCGGTCACGCCAAGGGGACACGCTTCCGGCTTAAGCGGGGGAGCGCTGCCGGTGGAAGGGGGCATCGTGATCGACGTCTCCTTATGGAACGACGTGCTGGAAATCGATAAAGACGACATGATCGCAATTGTCTCCCCCGGCGTGATCACGGCGGATATCGATCGCGCCGCCAAAAAAGTCGGACTGATGTATCCGCCCGACCCGAGCAGTTCCAACGTGTCGACCATCGCCGGCAACCTTGCGGAAAACTCCGGCGGGCCGCGCTGCTTAAAATACGGAGTGACGAAAGATTATGTGCTTGGCCTGCAAGTCGTCACGCCGGAAGGCCATATTATCCGCACGGGCGGGCGGACGGTGAAAAATGTAACCGGTTACGACTTGACGAAACTGATCGTCGGTTCCGAGGGGACGCTCGGCATTATTACAGAGGCGATTTTGCGGCTCATTCCGCGGCCGCCGGCGACGCTTTCCCTCATGGCTGTTTTCGGCGACATCGTCCAAGCCGGGCACGCGATCACCGATGTGCTGACTTCGGGCATTCTTCCGGCGAAAATCGAATTTATGGACCAATCTTCCATCCGGGCGGTGGAAAACTACCATCCAATGGGATTGCCAATCGACGCCGAAGCTGTCCTGTTCATCGAACTGGACGGCCACCCGTTGGCGATTCGGGACGAAGCCGATTCCGTCTATCAATTGCTGGAAAAAGCGGGCGCCCTCCGCGTCCAAAAGGCCGAAACGAGCGAGGAAGAAGAAGAAATGTGGAAGGCGCGCAAACTCGTATCCCCGGCGATCGCAAGACATAAGCCAACGAAAATTTCCGAGGATGCGACGGTTCCGCGAAGCCAAATCCCGGCCTTTTTAAAGCGGCTGCGGGACATCAAGCATCAATTCGACATTGACCTCGTCGTCTTCGGGCATGCCGGAGACGGAAATCTGCACCCGAACATTCTTTGCGACCAGCGCGACCGTGAAGAAATGGAGAAAGTGGAGAAGGCGGTGGCCGCGATTTTTGAAGCCGCCATCGACCTTGGGGGAACGCTTTCCGGCGAACACGGCATCGGGATCATGAAAAAAGCCTTCATGCCAATGGAATTTGACCATTTTTCACTCGAAATGATGCAGCGTATCAAAGAGGCATGGGACCCGAATGGCATCATGAATCCGGGAAAGATTTTCCCGAAACCGAACGACAGGCTGGTGTTAAGGCAATGAACGTGGAAGAAAAAACGCATCTAAAAAAAGCGGAAGACTTGGCCTACGATTGCGTCCGGTGCGGCTATTGCTTGCCCGCCTGTCCCACATACTTGACAATGAAAACGGAAACGCAATCTCCGCGAGGGCGCATCCATCTTGTGCGCATGGCGGCGGAAGGGCGCATCACTTTGGACGAATTAAGCGGGCCGATCGACCTTTGCCTCGGCTGCCGCGCGTGCGAACAAGTCTGCCCGAGCAACGTGCAATACGGGAAATTGCTCGAGCTTGCGAAAACCGCCATTCAACATCATAAAAAGCAATCCGCGTCCCCGTTTCGCCGTTTTTGCGAAGATGTGGTCTTCAAGCAAATGTTTGCGCGGAAAAACGTGATGAACAAACTCGGCGGCCTTTTATGGATATATCAAAAATCAGGCGCCAAAAAAATCGCCCATATGGAGCCGTTTCGCCGCTTGTTCCCGGAAAACCTCGCATTATTCGACAAGGGGCTGGATGAAGCGAAACCGCCTTTTAAAAGGAATGACGGCCGGCGGTATCCCCCGGCTGGGGAACGTCCGGTATTGAAAGTAGCGTTTTTCACCGGCTGTGTCATGGAAGCCGTGTTTCACCGGATCAATCGGCTGAGCATCCGCTTATTGCAACAAGTTGGCTGCGAAGTTGTCGTTGCCGATAAGCAAACGTGCTGCGGCGCATTGCAAGCCCACGCCGGCGAAGAAGAGACGGCGAAAATGGTGGCGAAGCGAAACATCGAAGCGTTTGAAAGCGAAGATTTTGATTACATCGTAAACAACGCCGGCGGCTGCGGGGCGATGCTGAAAGAATATGGCCGGCTGTTCGCCGATGATCCGGACTGGTCGGAGCGGGCGGCGCGCTTTTCCGAAAAAACGGCGGACATCAGCGTCATTTTGGATATGCTCGGATGGAAACCGGAAAAAACGTTGCCGTACCGCGTCACCTATCAGCCATCGTGCCATATGACAAACGTCCAGAAAGTCGTAAAAGAGCCGGAAAAGCTGATCCGTTCGATCAAAGGCATCGAGTGGATTCCGCTGAACGATCCGAATGTTTGCTGCGGATCGGCCGGGATTTACAATTTGGTTCATTTTCAAGAGTCGATGGACATTCTCGGCGCCAAGATGGCGGACATCAAAGGCACGAAGGCGGACGTGGTCGTGACGACCAACCCGGGATGCCTGCTGCAAATGAAGGCGGGTATCATTAAAGAGGGGCTCAACGGGCGCATGAAGGCGGTCCACCTCGTCGAACTGCTGGCCGAAGCGTGCGGGATCGATTCATCGCATCGTGGACAGACACAAGGCTAGTGAGTTTGATTGGCTCGCTAAGAACTGGATCAAGATCAACAGCATCAAGAACAAGGAGCCTTTCTACGGCAGCGAAAAAAGCTAAAGCCGCAAAGGGAAAAACGCAAAAACTTCCGTGGATGAAAGTCCGCCACATCCGCCCCTACAGATGGCGGCACGGATCAACGCACGAAAGCTTTAGCTACATCTCTACCAATTAGACTGAATTTTTAGTAAATTATCACAACTAAGGGGGGATATCAGATGTTGGTTAGAAATATAAATATAAGGACATCAGATGTCTGATAACAGATTCCCCATAGGCAGTTTATCCGCTCTTCTGACTAACATCCAAAAAGAGCAGCGCCCACGCCTCCGCGTGGATCCGCGGCTGAAAAGCGACGCTCTGGAAGCGATGACAATTATTTTGTAACCGCTTCCAAAACAAAGCGCGCCGGAGCGGTTTTGCCAAAAGCCGCCATCTTTTAGGAAAGGAGGTTGCCATGCGAGGAGTCAAACCGATCCGCCGAAAAAAAATATCAGAAGAAATCGTCGAAGAAATCAAGCGATGGATCGAACAAGGCGAGCTTCCGCTAGACAGCAAGCTTCCTTCAGAAAAAGAATTGAGCGACATGTTTGGCGTCGGCCGTTCTAGCATCCGCGAGGCGCTGAGCATGCTTGCGGCCGCCCGGATCATCGAAACGCGGCAAGGGGAAGGCACCTTTGTGCGCAAAGTCGACCTCAGCGACTACATTCACCCGTTAGCCCTTTCGATCGTCGCGAAAAAGGAACAAACGCTGCATTTGCTGGAAACGCGCAAAATTATCGAGCTAGGCACTGTTGAATTGGCCGCTTTGCGGGCCGATCAGCGCGATTTGAAAGAAATGAAGAAGGCGCTCATTGATTTTGAGTACCAGCTGGAAATAGGGGAAGCGGGAGTCGACGCCGACTTCGCTTTCCATCGGGCGATCGCCATCGCATCGAAAAACCCGGTTTTGATTCAAGTCATCGACAGTTTGTCGCCAGTGATGAAACAAAGCCTGACCTATACGCTCCATCAAAATATCGGAAATTTAGCGAAACGAAGGAGCGTCCTGCAAGAGCACAAAGAGATTTTCGCCCGCATTGAAAAACGCGATGCGCAAGGCGCGGTCGCCTGCATGAGGCGGCACCTCGAAAATGTCCGAAAAAAACTGTCGGAACTAAAAGAATGAAACAAGGGGGATGGTGTCATGAAACGGTGGATTATGATTGGACTGATGATTATGATGGCAGCGCTGGCCGGCTGCGGAGTTCCTAACGCGAAACAACCGGGGGAAGCGAAACCGGCCAACAAGTCGTCGGACAATGCGACGGAAATTACGGTTGCCGGAAACGGCGGCAAAATTGAAAAGGCGATCCGCGAAGTGATTGCACCGAAATTTGAAGAAAAATATGGCATCAAAGTGAACTTCGTACCGGGATTGTCGGGAGAAATTTTGTCAAAAGTCGAATTGCAGAAAAACGCTCCTCAATACGATGTCGCGATTTACGTGCCGCTTGACGTGCAACGGGCGGCGGACAAAGGGTTAGCCGAACCATTGGATCCGTCGGCGATTCCAAACATGACGAAAGTCGACCCGCGCTTTGTCGCAGTCGATAAGATTGGCGTGCCTGCGTTCGGGCTAGTCATCGCGCCAGCATACAATACAAAAACGTTTGAAAAGAACGGCTGGAAACCGATTACGTCTTGGAACGATTTGATTCGCCCGGATTACAAAGGAAAAACAGCGTTTGCCGACATCGCCAATGACTGGGGCTTCGCGCTGCTTTATAACCTCGCAAACGCGAACGGCGGCAGCCTTGATAATCTGGAACCAGGCTTGAAAAAAGCGAAAGAACTCGCCAGCTATTCGGATACGTTCTACAAAAACTCCACGCAAATGATGCCGGCCATGCAGCAAGGGGCGGCGGACGTAACGGTAATGGGCAGCTACGCGATCGCCGAACTGATCGATTCCGGCGTGCCGCTGAAGATGGTGATCCCGAAAGAAGGGGCGCCGTTGCAAGCGTTTAGCGCGACGGTTGTGAAAAATGCCCCGCATAAAAAAGCGGCGATGGATTTTATCAACTTCCTCATCAGCGAAGAATCGCAAAAACAGATCGCGGAAAACGGGTTCTATCCTGTTTTGAAAGGAATGAAAGCGGCGCCAAAATATGAAAAGTCGATCGGCCTGAAAGAAAGCGACCCTGTGTTCCGGCCGGATTTCAAGAAGATGGCGGAAATCCGCGAGCAATGGACGGACAGATGGGCAAAAGAAGTCACGCCGGAATTAGGCAAGAAAGTGAAAAAATAAAGAAAAGGAGCAGTGGCCGCGAAGCGCACCTATGTACTGTTATATATAAACAAAATTAAAAAAATGTAATGGATTTTGTCGATATTTTTGACACCTATGAAAGGCCACAAAGCCTTGATACATCAATATTTCTAGAGGGAGGCGGAAGCATGCAGGCGCTAGCGAATGACGTGGAAATCCGTGGCGTTTATAAACGAATCGGCCGAAACGTCATCCTCGACGGCATTGATTTGGAAGTCAAGCAAGGTGAATTGCTCACCTTGCTTGGCCCTTCCGGCTGCGGCAAAACGTCAACGCTCAACGTGATCGCCGGTTTTCTCGACATCGATCAGGGCGATGTGTTTATCAAGGGACAGCGAGTGACGGACGTTCCCGCTTACAAGCGCGGCTTGGGAATGGTGTTCCAAACGTATTCGCTGTTCCCGCATATGACCGTATATGAAAATCTCGATTTTGGCTTGTCCTTGCGCAAAGTGGCGAAAGACGAGAAAAAGCGGCGCATCCAAAAAGCGCTGGAGCTGGTGAAAATGACCGGCTTGGAAAACCGGTATCCGCGCGAACTGTCCGGCGGCCAGCGGCAACGCGTCGCCATCGCCCGGGCGCTCGTGGTGCAACCGACGCTGTTGTTGCTCGACGAGCCATTGAGCAACCTTGACGCCAAGTTGCGCCATGAGCTGCGGGCCGAGATCAAACGGCTGCAAAAAGAAGTGGGCGTCACGACGATTTTTGTCACGCACGACCAAGAAGAGGCGCTCTCCATGTCCGACCGGATCGTCGTGATGAACAAAGGCAAAATCGAACAAGTCGGAACGCCGACGGAAATCTACGCCCACCCGCGCACCGAATTCGTCTTTCAATTTATCGGAAAATCGAACCAGTTGGAAGGCACGGTGAAATCGCGCGACAGCCGGATGATCTGCGTCGAACTGGCCGAAGGCGGCCAAGTGCTCGTCGAAGCGGAAAATGTGATGGGCTCGGACCGCTCCTGCGCGGTGGGGGACGCGGTCAAGCTCTACATCCGCCCGGAAAAGTTGACGATCCAGGCGGCGGAAAACGAAGCTCCGCACTACAATGCGCACGCCGCCACCATTGTCCAGCTGAATTATTTAGGCTCCGCTTGGGAAATCGAAGTGTCGATGCTAGGCAAACGGATGCAGGTGCTGCGCCCTTCCATCGAATCGGGATGGACAATAGGAACTGAGGTGATGGTCGGATGGAACCCGTCAGATATGATGATCGTCAAGAAATAATCAGCTTGCCGCTGCAGCCGGCTGCGGCGAGAAAACGGAGGAATTGGAAAAAGTATTTGTACGCCGGGCTGCTGTTGCTGCCGCTGTTGTTGTTTATCCTCGGCTTCTTTGTCGTGCCGATGCTTTACATCCTGTATTTGAGCTTTATTGAAATGAAAGGCGAAACGAACGCGGTCTACAGCATCGGCAACTATATCCAGTTTTTCACCGATCCGTATTACTTGCATTCGCTCTGGCTGACGATCAAAGTGAGCCTGTACACGGTGATCGTGTCGTTGTTGCTTGGCTATCCGGTGGCGCTGACAATGGCGAAATGTTCTCCCCGCGTCCGGGGATTGCTCACCTTGTTGGTGGCGTCGCCGCTTTTAATCAGCATCGTCGTCCGCAATTTTGGCTGGTATTTGCTTTTATTGCCAAACGGCACGATCCATCAGCTGTTGACAAGCCTCGGCATCACCGAATCGCCGCCGAAACTGTTGTTTTCGGAGGCGGGGGTCGTCATCGGATTGTCGAACGCGTATTTGCCGTTTATGATTTTATCCATTGCCACAAGCTTATATAACATTGACCCGTCGCTCGAAAAAGCGGCCGCCATTCTCGGCGCCGGACCGCTCCGTTCATTTGTATCGATCACATTGCCGCTCAGCCTTCCTGGCATCGTGTCCGGCATCGTGCTCGTCTTCAGCATGTCGATGAGCGCTTACGTGACTCCGGCCTTGATGGGGGGAGCGAATGTGCCGATGCTGCCGGTGGTGGCGTACGACCAGATCATCAACTTGTTGCGCTGGACGTACGGGTCGGCCGTCTCGTACGTATTGCTCGGCATCACGCTGGCGATCGTCACGATTTTTACGAGAATGATGGAAAGAGGACGGTACCGGGAGGTGTTTCGCTAATGAAGATTTTCGGAAAAATCAGGGTCGCGGTCGCTTTGCTCAGCTTGGTGTATATCTTGATCCCGTTGCTTGTCACCATTCCGGCTTCTTTCACTAGCGCGAGCTATCCTAGTTTTCCGCCTCAGGGCTTTTCGCTGCAGTGGTACACAAAATTATTGGAACGACCGGAGTTTGTCGAGGCTTTCTGGAACAGCGTCAAATTCGCCTTCCTAGCTGCGTTCTTTTCCGTGCTATTAGGAACTCTCGGAGCGATCGCGATCGCCAAATACGACATTCCGGGGAAAAGCTATCTTGTGTCGCTGCTGACCTCCCCGCTGACGGTGCCGCAATTGGTATTGGGAATCGCCTTGCTCGTTTACTTTACGCCGATGCTGTTGGCGGGAACGCCGACCGGGCTTTTGATCGCGCATATCGTCATCTGCGTTCCGTATGTGATCCGGTTTGTGCTGACCGGGCTAAGCGGTTTTGATTACACGTTGGAACGGGCGGCGGCGATTCTCGGCGCCAACCCGCTCACCGTTTTCTGGCGGGTGACGCTGCCGCTGATCCGTCCGGCGATCTTGTCCGGCGCTCTGTTTTCGTTCTTGACTTCGTTCGATAACGTCACGGTCTCGCTGTTTATGATTTCTTCCGACATGCGGACACTGCCGCTTGAAATTTTTTCGAACATGCAGGATGCGTACAGCCCGATCGTCGCTTCCGTGTCCAGCGTCGTCATTATAATTTCGGTGGTGCTGATCTTGATTCTCGAGAAAATCCACGGCGTCGGCCGCCTGCTGGGAAGCTCCCATTAATCAGCAGAGGCGGAAGCGATTGGGCGGAGCCGCATTTGGTGCGCCCGTCCATCCAAATGTTCATCGAAGCATGTTTAACGTGTTTGGGCGAAACCGTTTTTGACGCGCCCGTTCAGCCAAAAAAGTAAATGGCAAGCGGGCGCGGAGACGGCGGAAGAGCATAAAAAGCCGCTTTCATCCGCCCGGGCGCCCACGCCCATGCGGCTGTCTCCGCTTGTTGGAGCGAGGCATTGCGGAAAACGGGGCGCGGCCCCGTTTCTTGTTGCCGGCACCATGCGGGCAAAGGATTCAGTCCGGGATTTTGCGCAAAAAGACACGGATTTTCCCAATACCTAAATTCGCTAAAGGACTTGGCCGATCGAAGCATATGGAAGCCGGGATCCGCGGAAACGGAGGCTTGTCTCCGGTTCTGCGCAGCGGCAAGACCGGGGCAGCGCCGGTGCTTCCGCATAAGCTGGCCTCCGCAATGGCGCCATCATCGTCATCAATCGGACGAATGCGCGACTGCGAAAGATGGCGGGACATTGGCGTCAGCCGATTCTATTAGTCTCTGCCGGTGTAATATGCGAGGATGGCGTAAACCACGTGCGCCGCTGGTCCGGGCGGAGATGGAAATCCGGGGGCGGCTAGACGCGGATATTTCTGATAGAAACGGTGGAAAGCCCGGTCCCAAGCCGGCGCTGGACATGTCTCCAATCGTTCCAAAACGACCATGTTCTTGCATTTTCTCCACTAAATAACGAAGAAAAGAGGGGATCTATATGAGCCGAATAGCCGTCATCGGTGGAGGTATCGTCGGATTGGCTGCCGCATATGCCCTCAAACAAGCGGACGCAAGCGTTGAATTAACCATCATCGAAAAGGAAAATCGATGGGGCGCGCACCAAACTGGACATAACAGCGGCGTCATCCATTCGGGCATTTACTATAAGCCAGGCAGCTACAAGGCGCGATTCGCGAGATTGGGCGGGGAAATGCTCATCCATTTTTGCCGGCAATACGGCATTCCTTTTGAACGATGCGGAAAGGTGATCGTGGCGACGCATAAAGAGGAGCTTCCGCTTTTGGACAATTTATATCACCGCGGCTTGCAAAACGGGCTCGATCTCGAGTTAATCGATCAAGCCCGCTTGCGGGAGTTGGAGCCGCACGTCAGCGGCATCAAAGCTATCCGCGTGAAAGAAACGGGCATCGTCGATTATCCGAAAGTTTGCGAGACGATGGCGTCATTGCTCAAAGACGCCGGCGCCGAGTTGCTGTTAAATACAGAAGTGGAACGAATCGTGGAAAACAGAACGACAGTTGACGTGATCACCAACCGCGGTGTCCGAACGTTTGATTTCGCGGTCAACTGCGCGGGGCTCCATAGCGACCGCATCGCGCGGGCTTCCGGAATCGCCGCCGATTTGAAAATCGTCCCGTTCCGGGGCGAATACTACAAGCTGCGCCCTGAGAAACGCTATCTTGTGAAAAATTTAGTGTATCCCGTCCCGAATCCGCAATTTCCGTTTCTCGGTGTCCATCTGACGCGGATGATCAACGGCGAAGTCGAAGTTGGGCCGAACGCCGTGCTCGGTTTCAAACGCGAAGGGTATAAAAAGACGGACATTGACGCAAAAGACGTCATGGACATTTTTCTCTTTAAAGGATTTTGGAAGCTTGCCTTTAAGTATTGGCGCGAAGGGCTCGAAGAGATGGTCCGTTCCTACAGCAAAAAAGCGTTCTTAAAAAACTTGCGGCGTTTGCTTCCGGAAGTCGAAATGGATGATTTGATCCCGACGACCGCGGGCGTGCGCGCCCAAGCGCTGCGCTCCGACGGCACGCTCGTGGATGATTTTTACATCATTAATACGAAACGCATGGTCCATGTGCTGAACGCCCCTTCGCCCGCCGCGACCGCTTGCCTCCCGATCGGCGAAGAAATCGCCCGCCGGGTCACCGATTTGCGGCGATCAATGGCTAGTTAAAGAAAGGAAAAGTGGAATGAAAAAAAGAATCAAACAGAAATATAAAGACATTTTATTAGTTATTTTTTTTTCTCGTTTGGCTGTTCAATGTGTTTATTGAGCATGAACAGGTTGTCGTGACCGCTAATGTCATTGCCATGATTTTGATTTCTATCGTAAGCATTATTAAGTTCTACACTAAAGAAAATGGTTAAGGACTTAATTCCAACTTGCTAGAGAGTTTGCCGGGCGAGAGGTACGGTTCGAAACAAAAGGAAGCGAAAGCGCGGCGGCGAATGAGAGGCTTGTTTTCATCGATCTTTTTTGTCAAGCAATAAATGTTTCTACTTCTTTTCATCTACGCCAGCCAGAGATAAAAAACATGAAATAAGCGCTCCAATTCGTCCGTAAATGCGTTTGAACCGATCGGGCATTATTTTTTTCAAAAAGAAAAAAACGGCTGTAAGGGCCGTTTTTGCGCGTTTAACGTGATGTTTCTTCTTTGGCGTAGCAAGTGCGCTTCCTTTTTTGTCTGCGGAAGGTAGATTGTAAGGAATAAAGGTAGATTACAAGAAATATTGTTAGAAAGAAAAGAAGAAATCAACGTTGGTTCGTTGATTCATTTATTTCTTGTTTTATAGATTTATTGATTGGTTGATGAAAATATTCATTTATTTATTGATTTGTAGATTTGAAGTAGGGGAAACGGGCGCTGCTTGAACACGATCCGCGCGACCGCAGAATGGGGCTGCCCGTCAGTCTTTCCCCGAACAAAACAAAACGCCGGTCTTCAAACGCTACACAGCTTGGCTGCCATAGCAAAAAGCGGCGAAGACCGGCGCAGCACTTGATTAATTATTTTTCAATTCATTCAGATACTTCTCCAACGCTTCCTCAATAAGTAAATAAATATTCTTTTCCTGTAAGATCGACTGCATTTTCAATTCTTTATGTAGATCTGTGCGCAAGTCGAAGGATACCCGCTTTCTTTCCACCTTCTTTTCTTCCTTTCTTTCTTGGTTGTTTTCTTCGCTCGAAACAACGTTGTTTTCATTTCCGACCGCTTCCACCAACACTTGCGTCGGCGTGATCGTTTTTTGCTGGCGTTTTAAGTTTTTGATGTCATCTACCTTTGACACGCTCCATCAGCTCCTTGTAAAAGTTTTCGTATTGGTCCAACGCTTGCTTCAGCTCGGCGTTTTCGTCAAAACCGTACAGCGACAGCCGGCCAATCGGAGCTTTGCGCGTAATAATCGTCTTGAATACTTCGTTCGGATAATCTTCTGCGATCATTTCGTTGAAGGCTTTGGCGTCGCTTCTTCTGACATCGTTCATCGTGCGCAAAATGCCAAGCACCTTCGTGTTTCGCTTTCCGTGCCGTCTCGCCCCGTCCACCGAGTCCATGAAATTCGGGATCGCCGAATAGCACCAGTTCGAGCATTCAAACAACACGACGACGTATTCGCTCGCGCATAACGCGTTCGTTGTTTGTTCGCTCAGCGAAGGAGGAGTATCGATGACGATAAAATCGTAATCGTCTCGCACCTTTTCCAACGTTTCATCTAAAATCATGCTCGGATTGCCTTCAAAGCGGATTTTTTCTCCTAAATATGTCACGCCTGTGTAAATCCAGCGCGGAAACGTCGCCAAAAAGTTATTGGCAGGCAATAAATCCAAATTGTCGCCGACCGGCACGATGTATTCCGTCGGATCGAGCCGTTGCATCGCTTCAAGCACGGACTTTTGCACAAATTCGTTCGAAGGTTTCTTGGAAAGCAGCTCCGTCAAGTTCCCCTGCGAATCCATATCCACCGCGAGCACCTTGTACCCGTCCTGGCTTAGCAAATATCCTAAAATCCCAGTGGTGGTGGATTTGCCGCAGCCGCCTTTTTGAATTCCCATCGTGATCGTGATCGCCAACCTTCGAACCCTCCTTTCTTTCTTCCAATATTCATTTCTTCGTTTCTTTGTTTATTGTTTTCTTTATATATTTATTCTACGGAGGTTTTGAAAATCCTGCAATCAAAATTGCGGTTGATGAACATGAAACGAATATAAAAATGTTTGATACAACGATGGAATTTCTGACGTACAAAACATCCATGAGTAAGCTTTACTCGCCACCCAAGCATGAAAATAACCGCTCATGAATTCGTTATTTTCACAGAAAAACTCCATGGGCGCGCTTTGCTCTCCATCCGTCATGAAAATGTCCGCTCCAAAGGCGAGCATTTTCATAGAAAAATTTTTCGTCAGACAATAAATGTTTCTTTTTCATCATGCGCCAGCCAGAGATAAAAAGCATGGAACAAGCGCTGATCAAGTCCGCGAAATTGTGTAAAAACAAAACGGTAAAGAGGATTTTATTTTCCCGTAATCCAAGTCTATTGTATTGGCAATGGAATTTTACACCATAACTTGGACTTGGCCATAAGCGCTCCAATCCGCCCGTAAATGCGTTTTAACTGATCGGCATATTTTTTTATTCCAAAAAGCAAAAACGGCTGTAAGCGCCGTTTTTGGGCCAAGTCCTGATTATTGTGAAAAATTTCGCACTTGGTCCAGCGAATTTAGGCCTTAGGAAAATTAACCAGCTTTTTGCCGTTTCTTTTTACACAAAATCTCGAACTTAATCCGTTTTTGCGCGTTTAACGCGCTGTTTCTTTTTTGGCGCAGCAAGCGTCCTCTTGGATGTGCGCTTCGCGTGGGCGGCGCCACGCCCTTTTTGGTCTGTGGAAGGTAGATTGTAAGAAATATTGTTAGGAAGAAAAGAAGAAATAAACGTTGGTTTGTTGATTAATTTATTAATTGTTTTATAGGTTGATTGGTTGATTGATGAAAATATTCATTTATTTCCTGCGATTTTCCGATTAGATTTCCTTTGCTTGTTCAACGTGATATTTTTATATATAAACACAAACACAGGCCCTTTTCGGCGATTTGCGCATGCAGAAATGCAGGGTGCATTTTCCGCATATACTTAAGCTCGCCAAAACAAAAGCGAAGTTTTACGCAATCATTCGCGATAGACATTCAATCCGAGAGGTGACAAGCATGAGTAATCGAAATTTGCAAATGGCAAGAAAAGAACGCCTCAAATTGCTTAGGGAAGTGGAGGGGCTTTTGTCTTATATTACTGATCCTGTTTTAGTCGTCGACGCCGAAGGAAAAATCGTCCATGCGAATTCGGCGGCGGAACAAATTTTAGAACGTTCCCAAATCATCATGATCGGCAAACATTTCACGGAATTTGTCCAATCCGAATCGCTTTCCAAATATATTCATCAAGGAAAGCCTGTGGCTAATCTTGCCGTAAACATGATTAATTCCAAAGGCGCACATCTCGATTTTTCCTGCCGGCTGCATCCATTGCTTGTCGATGCGCAAGTGGAAGGGGCGATTTTATTTTTCACAAAGCCGGCGCTGCGCCAAGAACAGGAAAAATCATTCCGCTATGGAACGCGGTTTTCACTGGATGATGTCATCGGCTCAAGCCCAGCAATTGTCGCATTAAAGGAACAAGTAATGAAGATTGCCAAAAGCGAATCAACCGTGCTGATCCGGGGAGAAAGCGGCACGGGAAAGGAAGTGCTCGCGCAATCGATTCATCGCTTAAGCCATAGAAATAAAGGCCCGTTTGTCGCGATCAATTGCGCCGCCATACCGGAATCGCTTCTGGAAAGCGAATTGTTCGGATATGAGGAAGGCGCGTTTACCGGAGCCAAAAAAGGCGGGAAGCCGGGGCGCTTTGAATTGGCGAAGGGAGGGACGCTATTTCTCGACGAAATAGGCGACATGCCTTTATATTTGCAGGCTAAATTGCTGCGCGTTTTGCAGGAACGGCGCATCGAAAGGGTCGGAGGCACAAAAGCGATAGAAGTCGATGTAAGGATTATAGCGGCCACCCACAAAGACTTGGAATCGATGATCGCCAACAACCAATTTCGCGAGGACTTATACTTTCGCTTAAACGTCATTCCGCTTTACGTCCCTCCGTTGCGGGAAAGAAAAGAGGATTTATACGAGTTAATCCAATACTACATGCACAAATTTTGCAAGCGTTTCGGAAAAGAGCCAAAACGTTTCTCCTCCCAAGCCTTAAAAAAAATATTTGACTACCATTGGCCCGGAAACATCCGGGAATTGGAAAATATGGTGGAATATATCGTCAACTTGGAAATCGGCGATCTCGTCACCGTCAGCAGCCTTCCCGCATCGATCCGAGAAATGTCCGAGGATGAAAATCGCGATATGGCGGAAGAACAACAAGAGCCACAAACATTAAATCATCTCTCCAAGTCGCTGTACAGGGTAAATGAAATGGAAGAACAGCTGATCATCCAAGCGTTGCAGCGATTTGGCACCAGCACGGAAGGAAAAAGAAAAGCGGCCGAAGCGTTAGGAATTAGTTTGGCCACCCTTTATCGAAGACTAGAAAAGATGAAACGCCGGCGCCAATTCTCAAAATGAGAATTATGAGAAATCATGAGAAAAATCGAGAATTTAAGAGAAATATAGAGATAATATTCGTTTTTAAACAAGCGGAGATAGCCGATAAATTTTCTATATATTCAAATAATTGTAATTTATCCCATTAACGAGTCAGAAAATTTATTATTTTTCGTTTTAAAATGTTGGCACGATATTTGCATTCTAACTAACACAGGAGGAAACGATGAAACGATACATTGACGAAAAAACCGTTTCTTCTCTTGCGCGCGGAGCCATGTATTTAGGTTCAGGCGGCGGTGGAGACGTTAAATTAATGGAGCTGATGGCCAAGCGGATAATTAAAGAAAATGGACCTATTCCTTTAATATCTCCTTTTCGTTTCCCGGATGAAGAATGGGTCATACCAGTGGCTGTAATGGGGTCGCCTACTATTTTTAGCGAACGGCTACCGTCGGGAAATGAGCTGAAGAAAGTAGTGGAAACGATCGAAAAAGAAAAAAACATAGCAGCATCAGCAATTACAGGGATTGAAATCGGCGGAATGAATGCCATATCACCGGTCATCGCCGCCGCGTTGACCAATCTTCCATTGCTGGACGCCGATGGAATGGGGCGGGCGTTTCCGGAGTTGCAAATGACGACATACCACGGCTTTGGGATGAAAGCGAGCCCAGCCGTTATTTCGAACCGCCCCGACAAAACGTATCTCCTTTCATCAGACGAAAACACGGAAATCGAAAAGCAAGCGAGAAAGCTTGTCACCGACTTAGGAGGATGGGCGGCGATCGCTTGCTATCCGATGCAAGGATGGCAAATGAGGGAAGCGGGCATTCTCCAAACGTATACGTTAACCATACGACTTGGCGAAGCGTTATCCGCCGATGCGATGGACGCTCACGACGTCATGGAAAAGATGCAAAAAGTCTTTCAAAAGTCGATATATGGAAAACCGGTAAAGCTGATCGAAGGCAAAATTGTCGATTTGCAAAGAAACATCATCGAAGGAATGCTGAAAGGTTCGCTTGTTGTCGAAGGAAGCGGATCATACATTGGCGAATATTTATCGGTTTTCTTCCACAACGAATATTTATGGATCAAAAAAAACGACACCACTTTAGCGACCGTGCCGGATTTGATTTGCGTACTGGATGAAGAAACGGGCTACCCGTTATCTGTTGAAGAATTGGAAAATCACGTGAAAGTATGGGTGATCGCAATCCCGGGCCCGTTCTTGTTGCAAACCACAAAAATGCTTGACGTAGTGGGCCCTATGCAATTCGGTATAGCGGAAAATTTTATTCCAATCGAAGAAAGACTGAAACTAAATGGTAACGAGGGATAGGAGATGTACCGGTTGGGAATTGACGTGGGCGAAACGAATACCGACGCCGTTTTGCTGAACCAAAATTCAAAAATTGTACAAACGGTGAAAAAACCTGCTTCTCCCGATATTGTGTCCGGCATACGCGCTGTTTTGGCAGAAATCATCGATCGCAAAAAAACGAACCCAAAGGATATTGCCGCTGTCATGATCGGGACGACCCATTGCTTGCAAGCCTTAATGAAAAAAGAAAATCTCGCCAGCGTTTGCGTAATCCGCATCGGAAGCGGAAAAAACGCAGTTCCCCCGTTGTTTGAAGGAAATGATTCACTTCGCCGCTATGTGATGCAAAATCATTTGGAAATAGACGGGGGGCACGAAGTAACGGGAAAACCTTTAGGAATGATTGATTATTTGCTAATCGACAAATTTTTTTCCCATTTGCGCGCCAAAGACGTTGAGGCGATGGTGATTACAGGAACGTTTTCGCCGATGAACCCAGAACATGAAAACATAGTCGCAAGTTATGTTCGCAACATAGTCGGAGCGGAAATTCCGATCACTTTGTCCCACGAAATTGGAAGTATCGGGTTTATCGAAAGAGAGAACGCATCCGTCGTTAACGCTTTATTATCTAAAGCGATGAACCGCGCGCTGAATGGATTACAATTATTGTTTAAGCATTTTGGAATCAATTGCGATATTTATTTCACGCAAAACGATGGATCGCTTATGTCTTATGAATATGCGCTGCGCTACCCTATACGAACATTATGGTCAGGAACGACCAACAGTTTGCTTGGGGCGTCCTTTCTCACCGGATTGAAAAACGGCGTCGTCGTGGATGTCGGCGGTTCTTCCGTTCGTGTGGCGCTATTGGAAAACGGGTTCCCAAAAGAAAAAAGGAGAAATCAAGTCATCGATGGAGTACGGGTAAACGTGCCGATGCCCGATATGATTTCCATTCCTTTTCATCCAGAGCAGATAGGCAGCGAGGAATTCCTCGAAAAATTATATCAAGCCGTCCAGCGATTTCAGCCCCGATATGAGCCGCTTCCCATCATTTTTGTGGGAGGCGGCGGGCAAAAGCTGGCCGAGCGTTTTCATTATCCGTGGGCGGATGTCGTCGTCCCCGATTACTATCAATACGCTAATGCCATCGGAGCTTGCATCGCTCCGGTAAGCGGCTATATCGACCGGATGGTTTGGATGGATGATTTCAATCAAAGGGAAGCTTTGCATTCGGCGATCAACGAAGCGAAACATATGGCTATAAGCGCCGGGGCGGACCCAAAAACAGTTGCCGTTCAAGAAGCGAAAACGATGCCTTTAGCGTATGTTCCGAGCAAGGCGTTAAGGGTGAGAGTCAAGGTCATCGGCACATTATCGCTTTCTTCGAAAGGGGGAATGTAGACTGCGATCACGCGAAATTTATTCTTATTAAACATTATTCTATTAAAAAATCAAAACATTTTTTAATTTAAGGAGGGAGGATCAATGGCAGGGAAAAGTTCGACTGATGATTTTTCGCTTTCTCGAGTTCCGGCGGAAGCACGCCTGCCAATGTGGGAAGTACTTTTAGTCAGGATTGGTGCGCTTACGGCGTTATCGCAATTTATGCTCGGGGCCGCGTTAGGATACGGAATGACCTTTTGGGAAGCCTTTTGGGCGACGATGCTCGGGAGCGTGGTGTTGGAAATCGTTAGTTTATTGATGGGGATCGCGGGAGCGAGGGAAGGATTGTCCACGAGTTTATTGGCGCGCTGGACAGGCTTTGGCAAGTACGGATCGAGCATTATCGGCGCCGTCATTTCGATTGGATTAATTGGGTGGTTTGGCATCCAAAACGCCGTGTTTGCCAAAGGGATCGATGAAGCGTTAAACGGGGCGCTAGGATTCCCTTTAGCGGCGACGTTAACCGGATTGTTTGTCACTGCGATTGTCATTTTCGGGTTTAAATGGCTCAGCTGGACGGCGAAAATTGCGGTTCCCGGCTTTCTGGCCGTCATCGGGTACGGCATATATCAAGTGTTGCGCGATCACTCTTTCATCGAATTAATCCACTCCCCTCATCCGGGGCCGGATCTTTCTTTAGGCGTCGCCGCCACTATGGTGGCCGGAGGGTTTATGATCGGGGCGGTGATCACCCCAGATATGAGCCGATATTGCCGCAACGGCAAAGATGTTTTTTGGATGACGTTAATCGGAACGTTTGTTGGAGAACTAGGAGTAAACATGATCGCCGTATTGATGGCGCACGCGGTAGGAAGCGACGATGTCGTCACGATTGTGCTGCAAACGGCTGGCTGGCTTGGTGCGGCGATTGTCATTTTCGCTACGGTCAAGATTAACGACCTGAATCTTTATTCGGCTTCTTTAGGACTGTCCAATTTAATCGATTCCGTATTTAACAAAAAAATCAACAGAGGATTGATTACATTCATCATCGGAGTCATCGGAACGGTGCTTTCCGTTCTAGGAATTCTCGAAAAATTTCAAAACTTCCTCGTTTTCTTGGGAGTTTGGATTCCGCCAATCGCAGGAATTATGGTGGTAGACTATTTTATTCTAAAACGAGGCAGAAAATGGCTGGACGAAAGTAGAACGAAAGGCCGATTGCCGGAATACTCGGAGTCTATTAATCCAGTCACGTTAATCGCTTGGGCTTTAGGATTTTTAGCCGGATATTTCGTCCAATCCGGCATCCCTTCGTTAAATTCTCTGCTCGTAAGCGGAATCGTGTATTTCCTTGGAATGAAAATGTTCGATACGTCGAAACAAAGCAATTTGGAAACAAACGAGAATGTTAACTAAAAAATCATACAAAGAGGAGGAGAAACCGTGAGACTTTTAGGAAAACAAGAAATCGAGGACATTGCGGTAGGCGCGGCGTTATTGGGCACCGGAGGAGGGGGAGACCCTTATGTAGGAAAGTTGATGGCCCTGCAAGCCATTGAAGAATTCGGGCCGATTCCTTTGCTGTCGGTGGATGAAGTTCCGGAAGACGCCTTAGTGGTATCGTCAGGCATGATGGGGGCGCCGACCGTATTGGTAGAGAAAGTTCCTAGCGGCCATGAAGCGAAGGTGGCGTTTCAAACGTTGGAGAAATATTTGGAAAAAAAAGTGTTCGCTACTTTTCCGATTGAAGCAGGCGGAGTAAACTCCATGCTGCCTTTGGCGTTGGCGGCGCAACTCGGATTGCCGGTGGTCGATGTCGACGGCATGGGAAGGGCTTTTCCGGAACTACAAATGGTGACGTTTTATTTAGACGGAATTTCTGCCACACCGATGGTGATCGCGGATGAAAAAGGAAATGTGACGTTGCTGAATACGATTGATAATTTGTGGGCCGAAAGAATTGCGAGAAGCGCCACCGTCCAAAAAGGCGGATCCGTTATGTTCGCGATTTATCCGATGACCGGTAAAAACCTGAAAGAAAGCGGCATTCACAATATTTTGCGATTAGAGGAGGAAATTGGCCGCTCCATTCGCCTAGCGAAAGAAAACAATCGCGACCCTATCGAAGAAATTCTTCAATTAACGAATGGATTTGAACTGTTCCGCGGCAAAGTGGTGGACGTGAACCGGAAGACCGAAACCGGATTTGCAAGAGGAACCGCGAAAATCGAGGGATTGGAGAAATACAAAGGGGAAACTTTAGAACTTCGCTTCCAAAACGAGCATTTGCTTGCGAAAACAGAAGATCGCCTGCTTTGCGTCACCCCTGACTTAATCGCGGTGTTAGATAGCGAGACAGGGCTCCCGATTACAACGGAAGGCTTGCGGTACGGAGCGCGCACGGTCGTCATTGGCATTCCGTGCAATCCAAAATGGCGCACGCCAAAAGGAATCGAAACTTGCGGGCCTGCTTATTTTGGCTATGACGTTGAATACACACCTGTAGAAGAGCTAGTCAAGAAAGGAGCGACGATGAAGTGAGTTACAGAATAGGAATCGATGTAGGCGGAACACATACAGACGCGGTACTTTTAGACGAGAAATATCAGGTGATATCCGAAACAAAAACCCCTACCACCGCCGATGTAAGCACCGGCATTTATAAAGCGATGCGGGAAGTGATTGGAAAATCAGGGGTTCCACGTGAAAAAATCCGTTATGCGATGTTAGGAACAACTCACTGCACTAATGCAATCGTGGAAAGAAAACGGCTAAACAAAGTTGCTGTTATTCGAATTGGCGCGCCCGCCACATTGGCGGTGAAGCCTTTAGTCGGGGTTCCGGATGATTTGCGCAGCCACTTGGAAAAATACGTTTACATCGTACGAGGCGGACATGAATTTGACGGACGGGAAATCGCGCCGCTTGATGTGGAGCATCTGTATCGCATTGCTAACGAAATCAAAGGAAAAGTAGATTCCGTGGCAATCACTTCCGTTTTTTCGCCGGTATCGAAAGATCATGAATTGAAAGCCGCCGAAATCATAAGGGAAGTATTAGGAAGCGGTGTTGCGATTTCGCTTTCCCACGAAATCGGAAGCATTGGTTTGCTGGAGCGGGAAAACGCCACGATTTTGAACGCAGCGGTTGTGAATGTCGCCAAAACGGCCGCAGAAGGGTTTATCAACGCGTTAAAAGCGGAAGGCATCAACGCGAAAGTATTCTTTGGCCAAAATGACGGAACATTGATGAACGTAGAGTACGCGATAAAATATCCGATTCTTACTATTTCCTGCGGCCCTACCAACAGCATCCGTGGAGCGTCCTACCTCGCGCAATTATCGAACGCGCTAGTCGTGGACGTAGGGGGAACTACGACAGACATAGGCGTCTTGATTCATTCGTTCCCGAGAGAATCTTCTTTGGCCGTCGAGATCGGCGGCGTGCGCACGAATTTCCGCATGCCTGATTTAGTATCGATTGGATTAGGCGGGGGAACGATTATTCGCATTCATCAAGATGGAAGTTTCACCATTGGCCCGGATAGCGTAGGATACAAACTCCCTGAAAAAGGGATGGTGTTTGGCGGAGATACTTTAACGGCCACAGACGTCGTAGTTGCATTAGGAAAAGCGAAAATTGGGGATCCGCAAAAAGTTGCCCATTTAGATAAAGAATTGCTTAACAGAATTTATCATCAAATGGTCGAAATGGTCGAAGAAGCGATAGATAAAATGAAAACAAGCGCAGACCCTGTTCCCGTCATTCTTGTCGGGGGAGGAAGCGTGCTTTTGCCTGATAAGTTGAAAGGCGCTTCTAAAGTGATTCGGCCGGACCATTTTGGAGTTGCCAACGCGATCGGAGCCGCGATCGCGCAAGTTAGCGGCCAAGTGGAAAGAGTTTTCGCGCTTGATGAACTAGGAAGAGAAAAAACGTTGGAATTGGCGAAAAAAATGGCGATCGACGAGGCCATCAAAGCGGGGGCAAACCCGGAAACCATCGAAATCGTGGATATGGAAGACGTTCCTTTAGCTTATTTGCCCGGCAATGCCGCCCGCGTCCGCGTGAAAGCCGCGGGGGTTTTATCGGCAAGCTGAAAGTAAAAGCCGCAAGAGCCTCTTTCTAGATGAAACGTCTAGAAAGAGGCTTTTTATTTTAATTTGTTTTAAAAAAGCGCTTTTCGCAGGGAAAACGCCGCCTGCCTTAGCGAAAACCTATCAATCCGGCGGAAAACCGCGCGAAAAACATCGTTTTCCGCGCGCCGATTCGCTTTTTTTATTTTTGATTTTTTTGCCAAAAAAGTATATATTGAACTTAATCAAAGTTTTCTGCTAAGCGTTGACGGTGGAAAACGAAAAAAGGGGATGGGGGAAATGGATTGGAAGGAAGTGAAGCATTTCGCTGCGCTCGGACAAGCTTTTGTGCCGGTGAATCTGGAAAACAGAGGCGATTCGGTGAAGCTGTTTTTTCGAGATGGAACGACGCGATGCCTCGATATGCGGTCCGACTTATTTTTGAAGCAGCTCCTTACCTTTTTTGGAACGAGCGCCGCGATCAACCGCCATCGATATGGGGAGTTGGTCGGGAAAAAGCAGCTCGTTCCGATCGTACTGTCGTATGGATTCACGCTCATTCCGTTCAACGTCAGGGAACCGATCGGCCGCCAAAGCCGCATCGGCTGGTTTGTATCAAGGGAAATCGAGCGGTTCCGGAAAAAATCTTCCCACATCACCATCGTTGAGCTCTCCAGCCACGACATTCCCGTGTTTCACTCGCAAAAATTTTGCCTTGATCAATTGAAAAACGCCAAATGGATCGAAATGTGCTATGGAGAAATTCACGAGCCGCATCGACGGCGATGGATCATTAGCGGTGCCGCGCCATGCGAAATTTTGTCACTGTGATTCGCGGCGCGCTTTTTTTATGCCCAATTTGCGCGAAAAATCGCGAAAATGCCGGCGTTCTGACCTTCTTTGCCTTCGATAGCCGTTTTGCTTCTACGTATGGATGAATGCTATGATGGTCGCAAATCGAAAGGGGGAGATGGAAGATGGCGGCTACTGAATTGGTGACAAAGCGGACGCTTGTCGTTGTGTTGTACGAAGGAAAAGACAGCGAAGGAAAAGACATTTTTCGCAACCAGTCGTTCTCTAACATCAAGTATGATGCCGACATTCAAAGCTTGTATGACGCCGCTGCGGCGATCGCAAGCTTATGCGGCGGAACGCTAAGCCGAGTCGAAACGACCGTGACAAGCCATATCATGAACTGATCAACGAAACTAAAAAAGGGGGGAATCCAATGAAAACGTTGGAATTGACATTTAACGCGGAGTTTGGGACGGCGAGAATCTCGATCCGCAATCCGAAAGAGCCGATCGATCCGGCGCAAGTGAAAGCGGTGATGAACCAGCTCGTTACGACGGACGTGTTCAAATCGCCAAACGGCGATTTGGTCAGCCCGAAAAGCGCGCGCGTGATCTCTCGCGAAACGCAGGATATCGAACTGCCGTAGAAACGGAAGGTTTTTCGCCTTCCGTTTTTAAGCAGGAAAGGGGGACGAGCCATGGATTTGTTTTCGATGATCAGCGAAGTTTCCTTTCCGATCCTCGTATCGATATACCTTCTATATCGGATGGAAACGAAGCTGGATCAGCTGACAAAATCGATTCAAGACTTGACGATCGCCTTGAGCCGAAACTCGCCAAACGGATAGAAAGGAGGGCAAGAGACGATGGACGCGTCCGTTCTTTTGAAAAGAGCGGAAAAAAAGCTTTCCGGCTTGCATCCCGTCGTCGCGGAAAAAGCGCGCCAGCTGATTAAAAAAGCATGCGCGGAAGGGATACCGATCATTATCACGCAAGGGCTGCGGACGATCGAAGAGCAAAACCGCCTTTACGCGCAAGGAAGAACAAAGCCTGGAAAAATCGTCACAAACGCGCGCGGCGGATACAGTTACCATAATTTCGGGCTCGCTTTTGATGTTTGCGTGTGCGATGTCGTAAAGGGAAACTTGGTGCCAAACTGGAAAGTGGACCGCCGCTGGCACCGCGTCGGGCAGATCGGGAAATCGCTCGGTCTTGAATGGGGCGGGGACTGGCGGCGCTTTAAAGACTACCCGCATTTCCAATACACGTTCGGCCTTACCCTCGCCCAGCTGCGGAACGGAAAAAAACCGCCGATCGTCAATGCGGCGAAAAGGGAAAAGCGATAGAAACAGGAACAAAAAAATTGTTTGGCCACAAAGTGAACTACTCCCACTTAGCTTTGCTTGAAGTGGGAGCTTCTCAGTTCCACGACGAGAGCAACCTTTCGTCTCCCTGAGCGTAACTTCGGGTC
>NZ_FOJS01000026.1 GCF_900111865.1 Parageobacillus thermantarcticus
AAATGGCGGCAGTGTGAGTAAAATGTTTGTGGGAGAAATTCTTAGAATTCCCCGATGAGGGGGTTGGGAACGTAGGTTCGCAATCCCCCTCATCGGGGCCACCAAGCGAAGCGCGGTAGGATCCCAAGCAGGAAACATGAAAAAAGGACTCTCTCCCTGGTAAGATATTCATTGACCACACTATCAAACAGGAGGAGAGAGTCCCATGAATATTCAACAACATCTTACCACAAATTCGTTGACATGGAAAGAGATCGAACTTGATTTGTTTCGAGCCTTGCAAAACGTCTTCGCCGAACTGTTTACGGCTTTGTTGCGCTTATTTGACAAAACAAATGTGAAGTGCTACAGTCAAAAATATGGTAAACTTTATTATCATTAAAATGTCATAAGGTGTTTGATTTAATGGAAATTAAGCAATTGAAGTGTTTTCTTGAGGTTACACGTACTGGCAATTTTACCACTGCCTCTGAGAATCTGTTCATGACGCAGCCTGCTCTCAGTAGAATTATCAAGTCGTTGGAGGATGAAATTGGGGTACCGCTTTTCATCCGTACTAGAAAGAAGCTGATATTAACGGATGCAGGCCGTATTTTAAAAAAACATGCTTTAAAAATTGAAAATCAGCTGCAGCAATTGGATGCGGAACTCGATAAAATGTTTATGCTAAAAAAACGGCAAATTCGCATCGGTCTTCCTACGATTACCAATTCGATTTTCTTCTCAAAACTGATTGCTTCGTTCCATGAAGAATATCCAGAGGTGATATTCCTATTGGAAGAGGATGGTTCAAAGCCAGTAGAAGAGAAGGTTCTCAATAATTTATTGGATTTTGGGGTAGTGGTTCTTTCCGAAAAAAATGAACATCTCGACAGCTTTAAGTTTGTGAATGAAAAGTTAAAACTAGTCGTCTCCTCCTCTCATCGTCTTGCCGGAAAACAGGAAGTGTCATTGCAGGAATTGAAAGATGAGGACTTTATCATGTTCAACCGCGATTTTGAGTTAAGGAATCTTGTCATCAATTCTTGTAGAGAAGCTGGCTTTCAACCGAAAATTGTTTCGGAAACATCACAATTAGAGTTTATTCAAGAATTGGTTGCTTACAATATAGGTATTACTTTGCTGCCTGAAAGTACATGTTTAGAACTATCAGATGATTTTCAAACGATCACCGTCACCAATCCGGACATTGAATGGAATCTGGCAATGATTTGGAGAAAGGATGCAAATTTATCACAGATTGCGAAAGAATTTATCCGATTTGCAAAAATAAAGCTGTCGACAGCTAATCCCGGCCAGGATTCCTAATCCATATTGAGTCAACAATAAGAAGGCTTCCTCTTGTTAAGGGGAAGCTTTTTATTTTGTGTATATAGGTGCAACCAAAACGTTTAACATATCTTTGACAGAAAAGCCACTTATCGATTTTTCGACTGTCGATCCAATGCTCAGTAAAAGCTACCAATGTGAAAACTTCAAATTGCATCTATATAGGTTAAAGAGCGCTTCCATACTATTTTGTAATGAATTGTATATAGGATTGGCATTGTATCTTTGAAACCAGCTGTATTATAATTCTTTTTGTAAAAATTCTAATGCAGATGAAGCGTACGCTTCAAAAGTATTGTTATATATAAGGTGATCATAATGGAAGCAAAAAAAATGAAAGAGACACGTGTTGTTCAAACCGATCAAGTACTCATTAATGATTTGAACAATTATCATACATTATTTGGCGGAGTTTTAATGAAAAAGATGGATGCATGTGCGACGCTTTCCGCCCGCAGGCATACAAGGGTAAAGGAATGTGTTACGGCATCGGTTGACTCCGTTAATTTCCTTGAACCGATCCGGGTGAGTGATTCGGTTTGTATTGAATCGTTTGTTAGCTATACAGGGAAAAGATCCATGGAGATTTTCTGTAAAGTAATTGCAGAAGATCTGGAAACTGGAAAGCGAAGAATTGCAGCTACAGCATTTTTCACTTTTGTTCCCCTGGATGAAAATAAAAGACCGTTGGAAGTACCGCCAGTTATTCCAGAAACTGAGGAAGAAAAATATCTTTACGAAACAGGAAAAGAACGTGAAAAGATTCGCAAGCTAAAAAGACAAAAAAATAATGAACTCGTGGCCAGACTTTCACTGAATAAACCGTGGGATTAATACGGAACAAAGGAATGATATAGTGTGATAATAGACTCTAGTTACGATGAGTTGAAAAATGCACAAACCGCTATCGAAAACTTAAAGGCAACAACACCATCCATTTATCGGAAATTTTTAAATATCATCCATTTGACCCGTCAATTACAGTATGGATATCAATATATGGGCTCTTTACTAATGGATGAAGACCCAGGTAAATTCCAACCGAAATTCCAAGATGATTATGTATTGTCTATCTATCATCAGGAAATCGAAAAACTGAAAGCAGATAAAAGATTTCCGGAATTAAAACAATTGCTGCATTCATATAAACATATTAGCTATGCAAATATAAGCAAGCTGGCTTTAGGGGAAAAACCAGCAGCATTAATCGGCCCAGCTGTGGTCCATTAATTGCTCGAAGGGAACTGAAAAAATTTAAAAACCGGACTAAATGGGACTCCTTAACGGCGATAGATGTTAATGAAATCAAAGAACATATTTCGCCGCTGATTGTTCCGTTGAATGATGATGAATTTGCGAAACGTTTTGATTTACTCATGTACACGATTGAGTTGGCAAAACTGCAAACGAAAAATGCCACAAAGCCGATTCGGAGTGTGATTCGCACCGCAGAGGCGTTATCTAAGCTCGGTTCAATTCCTCAAGTGATGGAACAAAAATACATCATCGAAAAAGTACAAACGGAAGAATTTTGGAGCGAAGCCGATATTTTCGAATTGGAAGCCGTTCGCGAAGCGTTGCGTGATTTAGTGAAATTCCTTGAAAAAGAAACGCAAAAAATTTACTATACGAACTTTAAAGACCAAGTCTTAGAAGTCAAAGAAAACGGCCCGATGTTTAATGTCAATGATCTGAAAAATTATCGGAAAAAGGTGGAACATTATCTGCACGAACACCGCGACCAGATGGCCATTTACAAGTTGCGAAATAATAAAAAGCTAACCGTCCAAGACTTAAAAACGTTGGAGCATATTCTTTGGAATGAGCTTGGCACACAGGAAGATTATAAAAGAGAATTCGGAGACACACCGATTACAAAGCTCGTCCGCCAAATCGTCGGCCTTGACCCGCAGGCAGCCAACGAAGCGTTTTCCGAATTTTTATCAAGCGAACGGTTGAACATCCAACAAAGCCGTTTTATCAAATTGATCGTCGATTACTTTGTGAAAAACGGAGTCATGGACAAGCGGGTGCTGCAGGAAGAACCGTTTAAAACCGTCGGCAGCATTGTTGAACTCTTTAAAGACAACATGGACGACGCGCGGAGGATCATTAGCATTATCGATGAGATTAACAGAAATTCAGAAGATATTGTGGGGGCGTAGCAAAAGCGTTCCTTGTGGTAATCTAGTTAGCCGTTGGGGTTGTTGCTAATGCTTCAATATATTCTGTTTTTCTTCGGTGTTAAGGCATCTTTGAGGCTGGAAACGTCTTGAAGATGCCTTATATTTCTTATACATATGGAACAAGTACAAAAATTGTCTAGATAGCTTATATTGAGTCAAAATGGTCCGGCAACTATCCAAGAAAAGTTCAATCTTGGGCCAATGAGTTGGGTATCCTCCCTCTAGAAATGTTGATATATCAAGGTTTCTTGGCATCTTAGGGGTGCCAAAAAAATATTTTTCGACAAAACTCATCACATACTTTTGAATTTTTGTTGATATCTAACAGTCCATGGGTGCGCTTCGCGGCCACTGGATATTTTTGTATTTTTCACTCCAGTGGGGGGATGTGTATGCGACGCACCTTGGATCTCTGCACAACTGATGAGGACGAACCCTCCCATGTCTCTGGGCATCCTTGTGCCAACATTCCTTCGTTCGGTCTCTTCACCAGGCAGAGGCCGGCTAAGCTCCTTAAGGGACTCTAGGTCGAATGGATGAAATCGTGCCAGCTTCTCCGTGTCATCTGGTTGTTCAGACAGTTCTTTTTGCGAAAGGAGGCGACTCTAGGCTGCCTGCGCTTGGGATTGGGAAAAGATATCTTGAATCATTCGTTCCCCATCAAATGCTTGCTGTTTCACACAAACCGCGTATAGTACTTTCAATAGCTTGCCACATAACACGACGATCGATTGCTTCTTACGCAACGGGTTGATTGGGCGTGTCGTATAGTACTCGTGCAATTGACGGAAAGCCTCATTATGGCGAATCAATGGCATCATCACCCGAAATAGAAGGGCGCGTAGCCGTTTTCGTCCTCGCTTCGAGATTCGTTTTTGCCCCTTGTATTGCCCTGACGAGTTCTCCTTCAGTGTCAAGCCCGCTAATTTGATGAGTTGCCTCGGATCTTGATACTGGGCAAAGCTTCCGATTTCCGATAACAGTTCAATGATCGTCGCATCTCCTAGCCCTGGGATCGTTTGGAGCCATTCGTATTCGGCGGTTGTTTGAGCGAGTGCCGTCAACTCTTCTGTGAGGGTTGCGATCTCTTGTTCCAATTGGCGATATCGGCGGACAAGCGTGGCGATTTCGATACGGGCCATCTGTTGTCCTTCCGTTATCCCAATCGAATGGCGGGCTACCTCTAACAGCTTTTGCACTTTCGGCTTCTGTGGGCATTTTAGCGTCTCGCTTTGCCGATAACGCTCCATTAGCCCCTCTACCGTCTGATTCGCAATGTCCATCGGAAATGGCGTTTTCTCTAACACCACCAATGCCATTTTGCCAAACGACGGAAACACCTGCACAAACTCAGGAAAATAACGATCGAGCCAACGAATCATTTGATTTTGGACGGCATTCAACTCTTTTGTCAACGACTCTCGAAACGTACTTCCTGCCCGCAATTCCGCCTCCACCTCATGGAGAATACGTGGATAGCTAAAGCGTCCGTCTTTGACCAGTTTCGCAATGACCAGAGCATCTTTGGCATCATGCTTCGTTGGCAAGTTGTCGTCGAGCTCTTTTGACCGTTTGACATGCATCGGGTTGACCATCACCAACGGGATCCCTTTTTCCTCGAGGAAGTAGGCGAGGTTCAACCAGTAATGTCCGGTCGGCTCGATTCCGACGATGACTTCGGTTTTGCCAAATTCCTTCATCGCTTCTTGTATCGACGCATAGAACTGTTCAAATCCGGATCTCGATTGAATCACAGGAAACGGCTTCTTCAGCACCCGACCTCGTGCGTCAACCATTGACGCATAATGTTTTTGTTTGGCAATGTCGGTCAAGTCCAAATTATTGTGTAAAATTCCATTGCCAGTACAGTAGACTTGGATTACGGGAAAATAAAATCGCTTTTTACCGTTTTGTTTTTACACAATTTCGCGGACTTGATCAATATTCCTGAAAATGGCCATGGGGAAATTTGTTAACCAATTTTCGTGAGCTGAAAAAAGAATTTGTAAATAAAAGGGTTGCAGATGCAAATCAATTTATTGATAATGTACTGTACAGTAAGTTAAGGAATAAATATATTTTATGGCAAACACTGCTACATCCATATGTTGTCTGCGATCACCACTCAAGGCATGTTGAAAGTGTTGCAAAACTGGTATTGAAGGTGTAAGGCATAAATAAACTCTTGCGAAAATGAAAATAACGTTTTGCGAGAAACAAGGGGAAAGGGAAATCTTTATTTCTCAAGCCCTTTCTCCTTTTTCATGTCAAAAGTTTATTTTTCGGTTTTGATTCTGTTTAACAACACTTTTTCGAAACTAAAAAATATCACTGTTACAAAGAAAATTATCATAAATGCAAAACGGGCGAAAACTAGAACTATATAAGTAATGAGTTCTGCTGCTCAACAAACATTGATGGATTTTTCGAATGGAGTTATTCGCAATTTAAATGCAAAAAAGACAGAACATTTCATATTCCAATGTCACCGTTTTTTAGAAAAAGCCAGTTGTAGATGATCTATGCAAAAGAGGATGAGTAAGTCGGACAATCGAGAGGGGGAAGAGTCCTCTCTTGTCCGAAGCTGATTCATTCTGACGGAAAGATGACAGATTTTTTTGGCTAAATTACTATAACAAGTTTCAACTTTCAGGCTGATCAATGAACTTCACTGTTCTTTTCAAAGTTAAAATCTTATTTTTATTATTTTTTTGCCGGCAATTTCTTTATGTTCTTTATTTAGCACTTCACTTGTCATTAGTTTAATCCATTCTAAATGATTACTCTTAGCTTTGTCTTCTTGCCCATGAACATGGTTATTTAAAGGAAATCCCATGTTGCCTATCTTCTCTTCGTTGCCGCTATACATGCCGTTTAATTCTTCAAGATAAAAATCATTTTCCCAAGTCATCTTTTCCCCTGAGCTTGTTTCTAATAAAGCGATTGGTGCGAAGTATACTTCTTCATTTGTCGTATTTTTAATCTTCATCTGCACTCTTACAAAATCAAACTCTTCTGCTTCGTGTGTAAATCCATGGAAAAAGTCAATTAAGTTATATGCTGGAAGATAATGGAGTACTTTGATATCTAATATGGTTAACTCCATAGGACCGATGTTATACGTTTTGTTCACCTCTTTTATGTCTTCTAATATCAATTTTCCTTTTTCATCCCAAAATGAATCACCGACTTTTTGTAATGACGAATCGTCTGTAACTTGAGGATTACCGCTATATTCTGTCTTTGAATAATCGGTCTTATTTGCTTCGTTTTCTCTTATTTCGCTTTGATTAGCAGCTTTTGCCTGAGTTATTTCTTCTTTTTTATCTTGATTGGCTGAACATCCAAATAACAGCATAAAACTTAAAATCAATGGAACATATTTCACCATTCGTGTTCCTCCTAAAACGGAATTTTTCAGTAGCATAAGTTTATGATAATGAAGAAATGTGAATTTTCCTTTAATATAAATTAAATGAATGTAAATTAGTGTAAAATTGCATATCCTTTTTGAAACATTGCGTCTAGAATGAATAGTTTTCATACAGCTAGTTAAGTTTAATTTTTATAGGCTAGAACTAACTTAATTGTTTTATATTTATATTTTCATAAATTTTACAAATATTAATAAAGAATTCATAATCAATTAATACAATCGTTGTATGTTTATCATTGATATAAAACATTGTAAGGAGGTTTTGCATTTGGACAAGAAGAAGTTTTTTCGAGGGTTAACGGCGTTCACGTTAGCTTCTAGTTTAGGAGTAAGCAGCTTAGTAACGAATCATGATGTTGTCAAAGCTGAAACAAAACCGAAGCAAGTTAAAAATATCATTTTTATGATAGGGGACGGAATGGGTGTTCCTTACCTAACAGCACATCGTTATATGAAAGATAATCCTAATACATTTGTTGTCGAGAATACAACATTTGATGATTACTTAATTGGTATGCAATCTACATATCCAGAAGATGAACATCAAAATATCACGGATTCTGCTTCTGCGGCAACAGCGATGTCATCCGGTATTAAAACGTATAATGCGGCTATCGCGGTTGATAATGATAAGACGGAAGTAAAAACGGTATTGGAAGCAGCAAAAGAAAAAGGAATGTCGACAGGTCTTGTAGCGACATCAGAAATTACACACGCAACACCAGCTGCCTACGGTGCCCATGATGTAGACCGAAAGAACATGAATGCGATTGCGGATGACTACTATGACGAATTAATTAATGGCCGACATAAGATTGATGTCATGTTAGGCGGAGGGCTTAAGAACTTCATTCGTGAAGATCGGAATTTAGTCGAAGAATTTAAAAAAGATGGATACAGTTTTGTGACAAATAAAGATGAATTGTTAAAAGACAATAACGAACGTATTTTAGGATTGTTCGCTGAAGGCGGTCTTCCTAAACGCATTGACCGTACTGAAGAAACTCCGGATCTAGAAGAAATGACAAGAGAAGCGATTGAACGTTTAAGTAAAAACGAAAATGGTTTCTTCTTAATGGTTGAAGGAAGCCAAATTGACTGGGCTGGACATGATAATGACATTGTAGCGGCAATGTCTGAAATGGAAGATTTCGAACAAGCTTTTAAAGTAGCTCTTGATTTTGCGAAAAAAGACGGTGAAACCTTAGTCGTATTAACAGCAGACCATTCTACAGGGGGATTCTCATTAGGAGCTAATGGTATTTATAACTGGTTCCCAGAGCCAATCAAAGCAGCGAAAAGAACACCTGATTTTATGGCAGAAAAAATCGTCAATGGTGCAAATGTGAGAGAAACATTAAAGAAATATATTGCTCTTGATTTAACGGAAGAAGAAATTAAATCCGTAGAAGACGCTGCGCAAACGAAAGACCTTAGAACAATTGATGATGCGATTGAAGCAATTTTTAATACCCGTTCTGTTACTGGTTGGACAACAGGCGGTCATACTGGAGAAGATGTAGCGGTTTATGGATACGGACCGCAAATTGAACGTTTTGCTGGTAAAATTGACAACACTGATCATGCGAAAATTATTTTTGACATTTTAGAAAATAAAAAAGTGAATAAACCAAAAACAGGACAAACTCCTGCCGATATGAAAGAGGGTCAATTTGCTTATAATGAAATTCAACATTTAATCAGTCAAAATGTCATTTCTCTAGATGATAAAGGAAACTACTATCCAAACAAAGCGATTACACGCGCTGAGGCAGCTGTTATGTTGCAGCGTGCATTAAATCTTGAGATTCCAACTGATTTAAACGCTTTTAAAGATGTGAATGAAAATCATCCATATGCTAAAGAAATTGCTGCAACAAAAGCAAAAGGCATTTTTAAGGGAAAAGCAGATGGAACATTTGGTGTTAATGATGTATTAACCCGTGAACAAATGGCGACTATTTTAGTTCGTGCGTTTTCTTTAAAAGCTCAAAACCATGTTCAAGTAAAATTATCTGATTTAAAATCCGCTTCGCCTGCTCATCAAGAAAATATAAAAATCCTTTATCAAAATGGGGTAACAACTGGTAGAAAAGGTGGAATGTTTGATCCACGTTCTAAAACGACACGAGCTGAATTTGCAGTGTTCTTATATCGTGCGTTAAATTTAAATAATTAAGGTACATGATAGATTATAGAAGAAAGCCTGAAAACCTTAGTTCCACTACACATATAGGGAACTAAGGTTTTTATTTAGGTTATAGGTAAATTGAAAAGTACGGGATTTAGCGATTTTCTATGGTGTACTTGTTCGCAGTGGTGAAAAGCTATCGATGATTGAAAAGATGTGCCATTGATGCTCCTGTCACTGCACGGTTTTTGTTTAAAAGCATCCGGGTGTTGGCAGGCTTTTTTTCATTTTACATCATCCAATTGTTTGCTAAAATAAACTAGAATGCAACGGAAAAGGAGCGGATTGTCGTGAAGAAAACGGTTCGTGTAGTTGGTGCGGTCATTTATAATGAGCGGAATGAAATTTTGTGTGCGCTGCGCTCTCCGGAAATGTCGCTTCCGAATCTATGGGAGTTTCCAGGCGGAAAAATGGAAGAGGGAGAAAATCCGGAAGAGACGTTGGTGAGAGAAATTCAAGAAGAATTAGGATGTACGATTGAAGTGCATGAAAAAATCGAAGAAGTGCATCATGAATATCCGAGTGTGATTGTTAATTTGCTTACATACAAAGCGAAAATCGTTGAAGGGGAGCCGAAAGCAAAAGAGCATGCGGAATTAAAATGGATGCCGCTTCAAAAATTGCGCTCTCTTGAATGGGCGCCCGCCGATATTCCAACTGTAGAGGCGTTATTAAAAGAAATCTGTCCCTCATCGCTTTAATGTTTTAGCGCAAGCGGGGGACAGACCCTATGTTTAGCGGATCAGGTCGATGTATAAGTCTTCTGGTACGGGGTGGTGCAGCCGCCATTTAATGTTCATTGGTTTATCGCCATAACTGGATACATAGTCCACCTCGCCAAGATACATAAATGGCAAGGTCATCCCGTGCATTTGATCAAACTTGCGCACAAATAAATGAATATGGATGCCTCTTTCTTTATGATAAATATAATTTTGACCGACAGAAGACTCGTGGGACGTTTGATTTTGGCTTTGCCAGTGAAAATGGCGTTGATCGATAAAGTAATCTTTATATTGCAAGTGCTTTTCCACTTTTTCTGATTTGTTCAAGTTGACGAACAAGAAGTAATGATTGCCTGCCCGGCTTACCCCTTCTCTCCAAGAGCCTTCTTTTACCCCTGCTTCAAATAAGAAGATTAGGTCATTTCTCGTGTAATTTTGATAAAGAACAAGCTTTTCGCCTTTTGCGAGAAATCGTTCTGGATGATGTGTTCGTCTAAATTCGATAATTCCATAATCAATGCGATCTTTTAAATATTGATAAAACTCGGCGTCTTGCGTTACTTCAAGAATATCATCATTCAACACAAATTGGTCGCCAACGACTTTGCCAAACGACCATTTTTGTTTTTTATAAGGATTTGCTAGGCGGGCCATTGCCTGTCCGATAAGCGTTTTATGTTTTTCTAAATCAATTTTTGTCGCAAATCTCTTTTCTAACTGTTTGATGACATTTGTATACGAAACCTTTTTTTGTAAAAAAGCCAATTCTAAAATAATGAAATCGTAAGGCCACTTGATCGGCAACTGGTTTTCCAGCCGTTCTACTATTTCACTCATTAACGGATGGTCCAAAATTTTCCGATCTAGTTCATTTATATCATTCATTTTTTCTTTTGTTTTCACCCATGATTGATATTTGTGAATGAAAAACGTTAGGCTTGGCGATTGTTCATAATATAAGAAATCCAAGATTTCTGGCGCTCGTCCAAGTTCATTTTTAAATTGTTGATATAGGGACTTCAACATGTCTGTTGAATTCATTTTGATCGAATCGATACGATCTAAAATTTCTTTTTGTGTAATCGGATCTAAATCAACGTAAGAACCGGCCGGCAAATCGGCAAACTCATGTGTTATAGCGACTCGGAGCGAATCCTTGTCAAAAGCTTTATGATTGATTTGTCCTGACAAAGCGAGCGGCACGACGAACGACTTTTGGTAGTTGCCAATGAAATCTAGTATGGTGACAAACTCTTTCCCTTCTACTTTCCGCAATCCTCTTCCAAGCTGCTGAATAAAAACAGTAGAAGATTCCGTTGGTCTAAGGAAAAGAATTAGATTTAACTTTGGAATATCGATGCCTTCGTTAAAGATATTGACGGTAAAAATTAACTCTAGAGGGTCGTTTTCATCTTCTAGCTGTTTAATGACTTTTTCGCGGTAATCGATGCTGTGCTCACCGGTTAAATAAGTTGTATGATATCCGCGCTTGTTGAATTCCTCACTCATATATTTCGCGTGTTCAATGTTCGCGCAGAAGCCCAGTCCAATCATTCGGTCACCGTGGTAGCCGTATGTATTAATCATCTCAATAATAAAATCTGTTCGTTCATTTGTTTTTAATGCTTTTACAAGAGCATCTTCCTCAAAAAAGCCGTTTTTAAGAGGAATCTTGCTGTAGTCGACGGTATGATCTGATACACCGAAATAGTGAAACGGTGCGAGCAAATTAGCCTCTAGTGCTTCTCTTAAGCGAATTTCGTAGACGATGTTATGATCGCAAAGCGCTAAAACATCTCGTCCATCCATTCGTTCCGGTGTAGCGGTCAAGCCTAGTAAAAACTTTGGTTGAAAATAGTCAATCACTTTTCGATACGTCCGTGCTTCGGCATGATGGAATTCATCGACAATGATATAGTCAAATTCGTCCCTCTTAAATCGTTGCAAGATCTCGTCTTTATGCAGGGACTGGATCGTGCTGAAAAGGTAAGGTTTATCAAATTCTTTGACCGTTCCAGTAATTTTTCCGAAAATTTCTTGTTTCGGGATCACTTGCTGGAATGTTTTTATCGCATTATCTAAAAGCTCTTCCCGATGAGCGATAAAGAGAAGCTTTTTCGGATTAAATGCTTTCACATCAAATGCGGACAAATACGTTTTTCCCGTTCCAGTTGCTGCAATGATGACGCCTTTGTTATTGCCGTTTTTTCTTGTGTTTTGAAGGTTTCTTAATGCTTTTTCCTGCATGGCATTCGGTTTAATGTTATTATGTGTAATTTGATAATCTCTTTTTGTTTCGGCCGCTATCATTTCTTTGTTTCTGAAGTTTTCGAGGTTTCGTTTTGCCTCGATAAATTCACTGTAATAATGAACAAATTCGCTATCAAGCGCAACTGTTTCTTCACTGTTCCAGATTTGGTCGAATATCCGTTTTGTTTGTTCATAAATCGGGAGAAAGCTCGTATCAGGAAGTTTAACGTTTAACTCGTGCCCATTCATTAAAGCGGAATGAGAAAGATTGGAAGAGCCGATAATCACTGTATTCAAGCCTGAATTTCTATGAAACATATACGCTTTTGTATGAAACGATTCTTTTTGCGTATCGATGATTTTTACTTGAACGTTGGAAAATTCCATGAGTTTTTGGAGCGCTTTGACCTCTGTGATTCCTAAGTAAGTAGAGGTAATAATGCGAACCGGTATATTTCGCTTTTCCAGCTCTAATAGCGGCCGGATGATGAGTTGTAATCCCGACATGCGAATGAAACTGACCATAAAATCGACAGAATCGGCCGTCAACATTTCATATTTAAGCGCTTTAAAAAAGTTTTTCATCGAGTGTTTGTCATTATGCAGCAAGTTCAATCTTGATAAAAACAAATCTTCCATAACGGGCAATTTCCTATTGGAATAATTATATGTAATCATCGAAAGCGGCAGAGAAAATTTTTGTCGGTGGTCGGATACTAAATTGGAAATGTGTTCTGTCAGCTGGATAATCTCATCAAAACGGTTTTCCTCGGCGAGGCGCTTAAATTTATCACCAAGCTGCTTTGCTGCATGAAGAATAAGAACTTCTATATATTCTTTTGGGGAAAGACGCTGAATGATGTTTGCTTCGGGATATGTTTTATTTGCGAGATATAATTCTTCTAAGAAACCTTTCTTTTCCAATTTGCTCACCTAAACATTATTTTTTCTTAATTTTAACACATTAAATTAGTCATCCAATACTAAAAAATAAAAATAACCCGTGGTGCTAGTTGAGCGTTAGAACTCAACTAGCACCACGGGTTATCTATAATCTTCTTTATTTATGCACTAGGTACATTAATAGCAGGGCCAAATGATCACGTTACTTGGTTTAACACATTATATAGAGGCTTCTTAGGGATAATTTTTGGTGCTATTTTTTAGTAACGTTTAGAAGTAATTCGGACAAGAAAATAAAAATTTTTGGAAAAGTTGTGTGGTTAGGTATCGCCTTAGTGACTTTGTTTTTCTTATTTGTCGTTTTTATCTATCTAGTCTTCGTATTTGGTTAATGAATACAAATAAAAGCCCCTCTCGAAAATCGGGCACCTCTGCTTTCCTATTGCCTTTTTTGGCCATTTTTCGGTATATCCGGCCCGATCAGAGCGTATACCGACTTGGCCGGGGAGTGGGGATTTTCATAGAGGAAGGAAATTTATCCCATTGTTTTTGATTTTTTGTGAATATTTTAACATAGTGGTGGCTACTATAAGTGATGAATTATACAATAATATTGTACCACTTTAATAAGGGGTGATTGCTTTGGAGATTCAAGCAGCCGTTGTTCATGAAAAAGCAGGAAATATTGCGCTTGAAAAAGTCGAGTTAGACGAGCCAAAAGAAAATGAAGTTTTAGTAAAAATAGTTGGAACTGGAATATGCCACACGGATTTGGGAGTTCAACATCAACATATTCAAACCCCTTTGCCAATTGTGCTAGGGCACGAAGGGGCCGGGATCGTGGAAAAAGTCGGGCCGGGCGTTACCGAATTCGAGCCGGGAGACCATGTTGTTATCTCGTTTTCCTATTGCGGCAAATGTAGAAGTTGCCTAGAAGGGCATCCAGCGGCATGTGAAAATTTAGGCAAATTAAATTTTGGAGGCTGTTTGCTCGATGGTACCACCCGGTTAAAAAAGGATGGAAAAGAGGTAGCGACGTTATTCGGTCAGTCATCTTTGGCGACGTATGCAGTATCGCATGTGAATAATTTGGTGAAAGTAGATAAAGATGTGGACTTAACGATCTTAGGCCCATTGGCGTGCGGGATTCAAACAGGGGCAGGAACGGTTTTAAACAAGTTGAAGCCAGCTTTTGGTTCAAGCATCGCTGTTTTTGGATGCGGAGGCGTTGGATTAAGCGCGGTGATGGCTGCAAATTTAACTCCTTGCTTGAATATTATTGCGGTGGATATCAATGACGATCGCCTAGCGCTAGCAAAAGAATTGGGGGCTACCCATACGATTAATAGTAAAAAAACGGATGTCGTTCAAGAAATTTATTCCATTACGGGTGGCGGAGTAGATTATGCGGTTGAATCAACCGGGGTGCCGGAGGTTGTCCTCCAGTCGATTCATTCTTTAAAATCAAGAGGCGTAGTTGCTGTCGTCGGCGTAGGCGGAAAAACGTCGATACATATCCACGATGATTTAATTCCGCCGAATCGGACGGTTGTCGGGGTAGTAGAAGGAGACGCCATTCCAAAATTATTTATTCCTAAACTTATCGATTTTTATAAAAAAGGCAAATTTCCTTTTGATAAAATGATTAAAACTTACTCTTTTAAAAATATTAATGATGCAATTAATGATATGAACGCAGGAAAAACAATTAAACCGGTCATCACATTTAGTGAATAAGGATGATTCAAAAGGTGGTTGGACCATAAACAGATACGACATGTAAGTTCCTGTTATCGTTCGATGTTGTATATACGGTAACACAAAAGGGTGTCCCATTGCTGTTGGGGCACCCTCTTCATCACATTGAGTGAATAACATTTAAGTGATAAATGGTTTTGTTCATCCCCTCATTCTAGTAAAGGCAAACTGGAATGAGGGATTTTTTAGCGTGATTAAGTCCGAAATTTGGTGGAAAAAGCAGTTTGATTTCTTCAAAACGCCCATTTGCTAGGTCAAGTCCAAATTATGGTGTAAAATTCCACTGCCAGTACAGTAAGCTTGGAATTGCGGAAAGATAAAACTGCCTTTGATTATTTTGTTTTTGCGCAATTTTGCGGGCTTGTCATTGCCGAACCAAGTGGTGAAAATTTGCACAATAATCAAGACTTGATCTTTCGTGTTAGAGGGGGGTTCAAATTGTCGGATTGTTGAAAATGTAAGCGCTGCAAAAAAATTAAATAAAAGTTCATAAATGTTTGTTCTATCGTTGTTTACAATATATACGTGAAAACAATCACAAATAAATATATAACAATAATATTTATTGTATTGGATGGTGCATCATAGAAAGGATGAATCTAGCTTGGAGACAATGTCAATGCTCGGAATTGTTATTCGATTTTTATTAGGGGGAGGCGCAGTTGTCGCTTCAACTATTGTTTCAAGAAAAATAGGTACAAAAATTGGAGGGATTTTTGCGGCATTTCCCGCTGTATTTTTAGCGGCATTGTTGACGCTTCGGTTAGATGCAAAAGGCAATGAATTAGTGGAAAAATCGATCGTTTTATCTCAAGGTGCCGTTGTTGGAATGTTCATTAATATTATGTGCGCAATGGCGGTTGTTTATCTTTGTGCTAAACAAGGGTGGAAACGCGGGCTTACACAGTCGCTAGCTGGATGGTTTCTTGTTTCCATGGTTTATGCTTTTATTTCAAAGTATTTCTAATAATAGTTGTTAAGGTGATTTTATGGATGGACGCGATTTATTTTTCCGCTTTTTATTTGGCGGTTCTGCAGTTGTACTAAGTTATGTAACGGCAAAACTGCTGCCATGGGAAGTCATCGGGGGAATTTTTGCGGCATTCCCAGCTGTTATGGTTGTTGCGGTAATGATGGTTGGAATGAAGAAGGGATCGAAAGAAGCGGCGAAAATAGCGCAAGGATCTGTTTATGGAATGATTGGTTGTTTGCTTTGTGCGCTAACGGTGTTGTTTTCTTTACAATTTACACGCAATTGGTGGGGAAGTTTTATTTTCGGCCTAATCTCATGGTTTGCAAGTTCGTTGTTCCTTGTATATATGCGAGATTATAAAAAGAAAAAGAAAGAGTCAAGCATCAAACCGGACCATGGATAAAGCAGCGGCGGAACAAATAACCTGGCATGAGGCGAACATGCCGGGCTTTTTTTGTATATCATCAAAATTTAGTTGAACTCCCCCTCATTTTCCGAAACTTGACTTCTTTATTCTTATCCGTAGATAATAGATAAAGGTAAAAAATAAAAGTAAGTGAGTTGAGGAGGAATTGAATATAAAAGATTTTTTGCAACATGTTCAAGATGCGTACGCAGCACTTACAGATCTAAGCATCGTTATGCTTGATTTACAGTATCAACCTGTTACAAAAGTTTCAAATATCACGGAATTAGCGGAACTTGTGCTTTTTTCTCCAGATAAGCCGTTTCCTCCTTCGGGTTTTCTGGATGACGATATCCAATGGCAACGTCCGATGGTCGTTCAGACAGGGTATTGGGGAATAAAGGCGATTGTCGCTCCTGTGTTAGTCGAACAAAAAGTCGAATATTTGATTTGGGCAGGTGCGTTTATTGAAGAAGAGACAAAGCCGATCATCAAGGAGCAATGTTCTCGGTTTCCTAATTCACAAACATGGCTTCAAGTCATCGAACAAACGAAAGAGCAAACGATATCCACGGTCGAAAAAAAGTTAAGCGATATTGAAAAAATGGCGGTAATCTGTGGAGAATATATTAGCAATGATAGACAAAAACAACATTATAAACACTATTTTCATTTATTGGATACGGCGGTGGATCGCGCGCGACGGCTTTCTTTACATATGAACGATTTTTTACATATGTTTCAGCAGATAGACGATGATATTGATTTTTCTTTGTATATAAAACGGCGAGATCGCGAATGGATTGTTGCGAACGCTGTTGGAGAAAAGGCAGAACAGCTTTGGAATAAACAAGTAAAAACCGCTTTTCCTCCGCTATCAAACTCCCTATTTCATTCGCGCAACGTTGTTTATTTTGAAAATGCCGCGCTTGACCCTCGTTTTGCATTTTTCGTGACACATGGAGTAAAGCCGAGCGCTGTCGTTGCATATCCAGTTTTGCATGATAGTGAAATAGAAGGATGGATCGTCATCGGCAGTCAAACGAAACGTTCACTGTCGAAAGAGGTAGTGCAAATCGGCACTATCCTTGTTAAGTATTGGCAATTATATTCGGAATATGAATTGGCCCATGTCAAAATGGACCGCCATTTTATGAGATTATCGATGTTAATAGAAATTAGTCGCGCGATGAATGTCGTGAAAGACACGGATGAAATTTTACGGATGATGACGGATTTTGTCGCGGAGCTAGCGTACGGCGATTTCGTCTTTACCGTGTTAGCGGATCATAAAAGAAAAGTGAAGGTTCATTGCGGTGCGATTTCGGAACGGCAAGTAACAGAATATTATGAAGATGTTTGCCAACGCTACTTCTTCACTGAAGAAAAACTACTCGAAACGATCCCAAAGCTGCGTGAAACAAAGTTTGGAACTGTAATGGAAATTTCGTTTTCGGTTCATGAACATATGCACGGAGTGATGGCTGTGCATATGAAGCATCTCGAGGCTGCAAAAGAAGCGGAAGTGTACGTCACTGCTTTAATAGGGATCAGCACGATGATTATGAAGCAAAACAATTATCACGGACCAAAGCAGGAATTGAATATGGATATGCTTTCGGAACGTTTAACGAGCCGGGAGATGGATGTATTAAACTTACTAGTTCAAGGATGCAGTAACCGCGAAATCGCTGACCGATTGTTTATTAGTATTCATACAGTGAAAAATCATATTACAAATATTTTTCAAAAAATTGGGGTAAACGATCGTTCACAGCTAATCGCTCTTGTATATCAGTTAAATAACCGCAAAGATATCAATGAGGAACATCATTAGCCGCAGCGATGGTAATGATGTTCCTTTTTTATTTTTTCTGCTTATTCTTGTGGAAATATTTTGTATATAGGAATAGAGAATGGGACGAGTCTATATAGAAAATCAAAATCATAAATAGTACATAAGAACTAGATGTTGAGTTATAATAATATAAAAAAACGAACAATGGTACGCTACTGCTGTGTTGTTCAAACGATGCTCATCCCCTATGAAGAGAAAGTGCTATATATTTCATTTGGTTATTGTACTTACAGAAGTACCGGTTAGCACACGTATAAATAAATAGGGGGAATATCAATGGAGAATGTTATAATCAGGAGAAATATAACAGTAATGGTGGATTCTGATATTATGAAGGCGATGGATATTACGGAACAGATTGCAAGTGAAATGGGATTTTTGCCGCGTGAGTGCCTCTTTCTTCGTTTGGCGACGGAGGAAGCGTGCATGAACGCGTATGAATATTGCCAAAAAACAAACCAATTGCCTTTTGAAGTGTTTTGGAAATGCGGAAAAGAAAAATTGGTTATTGTTGTGAAGCAGCATGGAAAGAAGTTTGACATTACAAGAAGGGATGTGGTCAACAAAGGCTCACGTGGAAGGGGATTGCAGCTGATCATTCATATTGTAGACCATGTTTACCTTGAACAAAAGGGGAATAACGTATTGTTTTATATGTGCAAATATAAAGATCATTGACGATTGTTGGAGGAACGAAATATGGGGACACAGCATGAACTCATTGATGTTTTCGTATGGAATGAAGATATTACTTTGAACAATACCGAGCAGTTTCGAAAAGCGATGGCCAAATTTATCCAAAATCCAGCGGAGTATCTCATATTAAATATGGAACAAGTGAAATATATTAATAGCGCTGGCCTCGGCATCATTGCCGATAGCGTTATGACGGCGCGAAAACAGCGAAAGGAGTTAGTCATCGCCGGGATTCAAGATTCGCTTCAAGAAATTTTTCATATCGTTAAGTTTGCTTCGTTTATTAAACTTTTCGATACGGAAAAAGACGCGATCAATTATTTTTATGGAGAATGAATATGATTCATAAGCTTTTGAAAAAGACGAAGAAAGATACAAACATTCCGTTAAAAGATTTGTTGCAGCTTCTTGACGAATGGAACGCACTCTATAATAAAGCGGATCAAGCCTATTGGCTAGTTAACTTGGCGGAAAGGCGGTTTATTTTTGTTTCGCCGTCTTGCGAAAAAATTTGCGGGGTGCCGCCGGAAGCTTTCTATCAGGATGTAGAGGTATGGAAAAAAATCATTCATCCGGAAGACCGCGAAAAGATACAGAAAAAGCGATCGGTGCTTTGGAAAGGAAATAGTTTTGAACATGAATATCGCATTATTCATCAGCGCGATGGGACCGTTCGCTGGGTTCTTGACCAAACGTTTCCCGCGTTTGATGAAAATGGGAAACCCGCGATATTAAGCGGAGTGGTGACGGATATTACAGAGATAAAGAAAATGAGGGAAAAGCTTTTGCTTGCAGAAAAAGTATATGAACATGTGCAACAGGCTATATTAATCACGGATGAAAATGGGTTCATTCAATTTATTAATCCCGCTTTTACGGAAATTACGGGATATGGATCGGAAGCAATCGGGTTGTCATTAGATTTTCTACATTCCGGTTACTACAATGAAAACTTTTATCAAACGATTCGGAAAACGGTCATAGAAAAAGGTCAATGGAGAGGGAGGCTGCGAGGGCGTCGAAAAAATGGTGAAGTGTATGTTCAGCAAACGACGATTACAGCGATTCATGATCAAGAAGGACACCCGATTTTCTATCTTTTTATATTTTCTGAAAACGAAAAGACCGCAACAAACTTAAAAGATGACTTAAAGTTGGCGCAGGAAGTGCAAAAACGCGTATTAAGCAAACCGCTAAAAACGGAAAGCATTGATATATACGGGATGTACGTTCCTTCGGAAGAATTGGGAGGGGACATGTACGCTTGGTATCAGATTGATAATGACCGATATGGAATTTTTTTGATGGATGTGATGGGGCATGGAGTGGCCGCTTCACTTATTTGCATGTCGGTCCGCTCATTATTAAACGGGGTCATTCGAAAATGCATTTATCCAAAAGAAGTGTTTCATGAGTTAAATAAACATATGCGGCTATTATACCATGAAGATGGACGAATGAATACGTATTATTTCACCGCCGTTTACGTGATGGTAAACACAAAAAAAAGGTTTATCGAATATGCTTCTGCCGGCCATCCACCTGGTTTTTTGTTCCATCAAAACGGTTTAGTGGAGGAGCTCGATCAAGGGTGTGCCCCGATCGGGTTATTATCGCATCTTCATGTTGAAACAGGAAAATTAAATTATGCTCCTGGGGCGACGTTAGTGTTATACTCGGATGGAGTGATCGAAGGACCTAATAGTTCTGTTAGAACGAACATCGAGATGTTTCGGGAAAAGCTGAAATCGTTTATCCATTTAGAGAACAAAAGCATGATAACACGTATGCATAAAATGTTTAAAGAAGAGTATCAATTCACCGATGATATTTCCTTAGTCGTGGCGAAGCTGCATTAACCGCGGCAAGGGGTATAGCGGTTTTTTACAAGTTTGGCAATTTACGTGTTGTCAATAAAGAGATGAACCGGTATGATGAAAGTAGGGCATCTTCCATGAATCAGATGTAATGGAAATGAATATTTATTGCAGTAACGAACGAAAAAGAAAGGGGAATGTGGATGGTGAGGAACCCGGCGGGATTTTGGAAGCGATTGGCGGCTAATTTATTAGATGGCATCATTGTCGGTCTTCCCATTGCGCTGATCGGATATTTGGTGACGAACAGCTGGGAGGAAAACTGGTTTACTACGGCGGCGAATGTTATTTACGCCATAGTAGTGCCGGCGCTTTGGTCTGGATATACGGTGGGGAAAAGGCTTCTAGGCATCCGTATCGCCAAAGTCAATGGCGGGAAAGTCGGAATCGGGACGATGTTTTTGCGGTCCGTTGTTGGCGGGCTCGTTTATTTCATCACCTTTGGCATTGCGCTGATTATTAGTGCTATCATGGTGGCGGCGCGCGAAGATAAACGTTCGATTCACGATTTTATCGCCGGGACGTATGTGACGACAGAGAAGTTAGCGTAAGTGACTAGAAGTTTGATCCTCAATGGGTGTCTAAAAAGAGACGCCCGTTTTTTATGGTCAAATTTATATTCTATATGATCTGTGATAGTAAAAGAAATTATTCAACAAGCAAACAGGAATGAGAAAATGATTTTCTATCGTTTTGATTTGCATCTTCAATTATTATGTTAAGAAAATAAATAAGGAACTGATATATCTTTTGTAACAAGTTTTTTATCAGAAAATTTGATAAAAAATTTATTTTAATAGAATGAAAGGAAGTGATATAATTTAGTAGTACAGAAAAAAGGAGGGAAAGAGATTGTCGCTACATAGCTATATTTTGCGCACGATGTTTATCGCTATTCCCGGAACCGCTTTCATCAACATTGTTGTATGCTTGGCGAACGGCATCCGCGGCGCGGCATTTTGGTGGACGTTTGTAGCCACCATATTATTGGGGGCTATGGTCGGTATTATTTCAGCTATGTTGAATTATCGGCGTTTTATCGCGCCTATTGCCGTCATTAATCATCATTTAGGAAAAATGACAAATGGGGATTTGTCCACACGCGTTCCTGTTAACGAAGTGAGACAATTAAAAGCGATTGCGACTTCGCTCAATAAGATGACGGAGACTTGGCAGGAAGTCGTTTCCAGTATTCAGCGCCATTCTGATGAGATGACACAATTTTCCGGACAGTTAACAACCATTGCCGAACAGACGACGAAAGCAACCGAACAAATTGCATCGACAATGGAAACGATTGTGTCTAATTCCGAGCAACAAGCGAAAACGGCGCAAGAAACCTCGCGGGCCATGAATGAAATTTCCGATACTCTCACACAAGTAGCTGACAATACAAGACACGTTTCTACAAACGCAAGTGAAACATCAGCGAAAGCGGAATCCGGAAAGCAATCGATTTCACAAATGGAAGAGCAAATGCGGTTTATTTATGAACATGTCCAGTCGCTTGGACAAGTCGTAAAAGGGCTTGGCGAACGTTCAAACGAAATTGGGCAAATTACGCAGGTGATTACCGGCATTGCTTCGCAAACGAACTTGCTTGCATTAAACGCGGCAATTGAGGCAGCAAGAGCCGGGGAACAAGGAAAAGGTTTCGCCGTTGTGGCGGATGAAGTTCGCAAATTGGCGGAGCAGTCCGCACAGTCGGCGCAACAAATTTCTCAACTAATTGCGTATATTCAGGAAGAAACGGAAAAAGCGATCGAATCGATGGAAACGGTCGTCAACGAAGTGTCGCAAGGGCTTCATTTTGTGCAAACGGCAGAGCAGTCTTTTGAACAAATTCGCGAATCGATCAGCGAAGTCAACGTTCAAATTGAACAAGTATCGGTGACGATCGAACAAATGACGGAAAACGCGAAGCGGGTAGCTGCTTCCATTGGCGATATGGCGGAGATGGTGGAACAATCTTCTTCCGGATCGGCGAATATTTCGGCGGCGACGCAGGAACAAATGGCGGCGGTCGAAGAAATTGCTTCATCGGCGTCATCGTTAAGCAAAATGGCGGAAAATATGCAAACGATGTTAAAACGATTTACCGTGTAAAAAGGCGAAGTTCTGATTATCGTGTAAAAATTCGCTCTCCATTCAGTGAAAATATCTCGGATTTAATCGTGTAAAAAGAGTATTTACATTGTTGTATTAATGTGTTAATATTAAGAAAAATTAAATACGTATCATCGCTTATCTACTAGGGGAGTCCAATAGCTTGGACTGAGAAAAGAACGCGCTTAAGTTCTTTGACCCTTTGAACCTGATCTGGGTTATGCCAGCGTAGGGAAGTAGATAGCGGGAGTGTATGTGTTTGTTGCGTACGTTTCGGCTATTTGCGTTCCATCGGGTTCCCTAGGGAGCCCGTTTTTATTTTCTTCGCATATCATATCTCCCGCCCATCACCCCCTCGTTTTGGTGCAACTTCAGGTCTCCAAACTATCATTTAAGGAGGAGAGAAGCAACATGCAAAACATCGCATCTTTCATGCAATTCCCCGCCAGCAAAAAGGTGTACATCGAAGGTTCCCGGCCGGATATTCGCGTTCCGATGAGGGAAATTACGTTAAGTCCGACGAAAACGGAAACAGGAATCATTGAAAATGAACCTGTTCGCGTTTATGACACAAGTGGGCCGTACACTGATCCTGATTTTCAGCCGGATATTCAAAAAGGATTGCCGCCATTAAGAAAACGCTGGATTTTGGAAAGAGGAGATGTGGAAGAATACGAAGGACGCCCAGTGAAACCGGAAGATAACGGCTTACGCAATGGAAAACAATCAGAGATTGTTCTGCCTTTCAAGAGAAAACCGCTGCGCGCTAAAAAAGGGAAAACCGTTACGCAAATGCATTACGCAAAACGAGGAATTATTACGCCGGAGATGGAGTTTGTCGCGATTCGCGAAAATATAGACCCGGAAATCGTGCGCCAAGAAGTTGCCGCGGGCAGAGCGATTATTCCTTCGAACATTAACCATCCAGAAAGCGAACCGATGATCATCGGAAGCCGCTTTCATGTGAAGATTAACGCGAATATTGGCAACTCCGCAGTCACGTCGTCGATTGAAGAAGAAGTCGAAAAAATGCTGTGGGCGGTGCGCTGGGGCGCCGATACGATTATGGACTTGTCGACAGGAAAACATATTCATGCGACAAGGGAATACATTATTCGCAACTCGCCTGTGCCTGTCGGGACGGTTCCGATTTATCAGGCGCTCGAAAAAGTGAATGGCGTCGTTGAGGATTTAACGTGGGAAATTTACCGCGATACGCTGATCGAACAAGCGGAGCAAGGTGTCGACTATTTTACGATTCACGCTGGGGTACTGCTTCGCTACATACCGATGACGGTAAATCGAACGACCGGCATCGTTTCGCGCGGCGGTTCGATTATGGCGCAATGGTGTTTAGCGCACCATGAAGAAAACTTCTTGTACACGCATTTTGAAGAAATATGCGAGATTTTGAAAACGTACGATATTGCCGTATCGCTTGGAGACGGGCTGCGGCCGGGATCGATTGCCGACGCGAATGACGAAGCGCAGTTTGCCGAATTGGAGACGCTCGGAGAATTGACGGAAATCGCTTGGAAGCATGATGTGCAAGTGATGATCGAAGGTCCGGGGCATGTGCCGATGCATAAAATTAAAGAAAACGTCGAAAAACAAGTCGAAATTTGCAAAGGTGCGCCGTTTTACACGTTAGGTCCGCTTACGACCGATATCGCGCCGGGATATGACCATATTACATCTGCAATCGGGGCGGCGCTTATCGGCGCGTATGGAACGGCGATGCTTTGTTACGTGACGCCGAAAGAGCATTTAGGACTGCCAAACAAAGAAGATGTGCGCGAAGGAGTAATCGCTTATAAAATCGCCGCCCATGCCGCCGATTTGGCAAAAGGGCATCCTGGAGCGCAACAGCGCGATGACGCGCTCTCGAAAGCACGCTTTGAGTTTCGCTGGAACGACCAATTCAATCTTTCGCTTGACCCGGATCGGGCGCGGGAGTATCATGATGAAACATTGCCGGCTGAGGCAGCGAAAGTCGCGCATTTTTGCTCGATGTGCGGACCGAAGTTTTGTTCGATGAAAATTTCTCATGATTTGCAACGAGCGGTCAAAGAAGAAGGGATGAAACAAAAAGCGAAGGAGTTTGTCGAAAATGGTTCGTCCCTCTATCGTTGACGTTCAAGAGTTGCAAAAGGAAATTGCTGAACTGAAAGAGAAAATTTTTAAATTGGAACAGCAAATCGCCCATATTCAAAAAAATTGCCGGCATTCGTTTTTTGAGACGCCGTTTATGCGCAAATGCGTCAAATGTCACTACGTAGAAATTTTATATTATTGAATAACATCGTTGGATAAAGATGATATATGGCTAATTCATCTCCCATTGGAATGGGAATGGGGATGAATTAGCTTTTTATTTTGGTTTTTAGTGATTTTTTCGCGTTTTTTTAACATATATTTTATGGAAATGCAATGATCGCTGATGAAGTCCAGGAATTTGTGTAAAAAGAAGCGGACACAAAGATGTTTTATTTTTCGGAGACATAAGTTTGCTCGACTGAGAGTCGAATTTTACACAAACACTAGGACTTGGCCATGATCGCTTGTGGAGAGGCGTTTGCGCATGATGAATGACAAGGTGCGGGATATGGAATCATTATTTACATACTATTCAGAATTCATTAAATTGAATGTAGAAACGATTTTCTGTTTGGAGGGAATGAAACATGAGTAAATTTTCCGATTATACAAAAACGATTTTTATTGACGGAAAATGGCTAGAAGCGCATAACGGCAACACGCTTCCAGTACAAAATCCAGCTACGTTAGAGACGATTACGGAAGTTTCATACGGCGATGAAACGGAGGCGGAACAAGCGGTACGCGCAGCAAGCCGGGCGTTTCCGCAATGGTCAGGGAAAACGGCAAGAGAACGGTCGCAACTGTTATATGCCGCATATGAAAAAATGCTGGAATATAAGGAGGAACTAGCTGTCATTTTAACAACAGAACAAGGGAAACCGCTAAAAGAAGCAAGAGCGGAAATGGACGCGGCGGCAAGCTACTTTCTTTGGTATGCTGAGGAAGCGAACCGCCTGTATGGAGAAATTATCCCTTCTTCAAACAAAAATAAACGTCTGATGGTCATTCCGCAACCGATTGGCGTTGTCGCCGCGATCACTCCATGGAACTTCCCGGCTTCTATGATTACGCGAAAGCTTGCGCCGGCCCTTGCCGCTGGATGCACGGTCGTGTTAAAGCCAGCTCCGGAGACGCCGCTGACCGCATATCGAATCGTGAAGATTCTCGAAGAAGTAGGGCTTCCTCCTGGTGTGGTCAACCTTGTCACTGGCGATGCCGTTTCGATCGGAAAGTGTTGGATGAGCCATCCGGATGTGCGCTTGATTACGTTTACTGGTTCGACCGAAGTCGGTCGCCTGTTGATGAAAGGAAGCGCTGATCAAGTGAAAAAACTGTCGCTGGAGCTGGGCGGCCACGCGCCGGTTATCGTATTTGAGGACGCCGATTTGGACTTGGCGGCGGAGTTGACGCTGGCGAGCAAGTTCCGCAACTGCGGGCAAACGTGCATTTGCGCCAATCGCGTCTATGTGCAGCAAACGGTTTGGGATGCGTTTGTGGAAAAATTGACAGCGAAAGTGCACCAGCTTTCGATTGGCAGCGGGTTGGATGAAACGACCGATATCGGGCCGTTGATTAATGAAGAAGCGGTAAGAAAAGTGCAAGACCATTTAGACGATGCCGTGCAAAAAGGAGCTTCCGTTCTTTATGGGGGAAAACGATGGAAGGGGGCGTACCCAGGATATTTCTTTGAACCAACGGTGTTGGCAAACGTCACGAAAGAGATGAAAGTGATGAACGAGGAAACGTTTGGCCCGCTTTTGCCACTGCAGCCGTTTGCTGATGAGATGGAAGCGGTTCGCCAAGCGAATGATACGCAATATGGGTTAGCTGCCTATATTTTTACGGATTCGATTCACCGCGCGTATCGTGTGATGGAGAAGCTGGAATACGGCATTGTCGGCATTAATGATGTTTTCCCGGCCACGGCTGAAGCGCCATTTGGCGGCGTGAAGCAATCAGGATTAGGAAAGGAAGGCGGCAAAGAAGGAATTTTCGAGTTCGTCGAATTGAAGTACGTATCGATGGGAATCCGTTCCTTGTAACTGAACGTTTCTGCATTCATCCGCGGCAAGGGCACATGAACACATCCCTTGCCGCATAAAGTGTATAAGTATGAATGATGAAACACCACGCAGCCTATTGCAGCTTTATCGGCGATCTGCATGCGTAGACAGCGGCCAGTTCCACCAACATATTTTGATAATACTGGCTGTTTGTTTTTATTTGTAGGAAAAGATTAGCCGCCTGCCCCGTTTGCCGTTATATTTGCCAACGTTGACGCCATGAATGAAATAAGCGAGCAAAAGCATAGATTAAGAGGGAAGAGATTTTTTATGCGAGAGGATAGGGATGAATATGTTTTCCGATATCGTCCAAACGATGCCTCCTTATTTATTTTCGCAGTTTCAAAAGAAGAAAGAAGAGTTGATCAAGAAGGGGATCGATGTCATTGATTTAGGAATCGGCGCTCCTGATTTACCGCCGCCGTCTTTTGTGGTGGAAAAGTTAAAAGAAGAGTTAAACGAGCCAACCAATTATACGTATTCGCCGTATGCGGGGTGCAAGGAATATCGGGAAGCAGTAGCACATTTTTACGAGCGGGAATATGGAGTGCAGTTGGATCCCGATACCGAGGTGTTAGCGTTAATCGGGTCAAAAGAAGGAATTGTTCATTTGCTGCAGGCTGTGCTCAATCCAGGCGAGATTGTATTGGTTCCTGACCCAGGTTATCCTGTTTACCGCACCGCAGTGCATTTCGCACGGGGGAAAAGCGTTTATTTGCCGCTCGATGCAGAAAATGATTATGTTCCTCTTTTTTCCAAGCTCCCTTCGACCATTTATGAGGATGCCAAAATCATGTTTTTAAATTATCCGAGTAATCCAACGACGGCCACTGTCGGCATGGATACATTCGCCGAAGCGGTTTCGCTGGCAAGAAAGCACCGTATCTTCATCGTCCACGACTCCGCTTATTCGTTTGTTACGTTCCAACAATTTAAAGCGCCAAGCATTTTACAAGTAAACGGGGCAAAGGAAGTAGCGGTCGAATTCGGCTCCTTGTCGAAAAGCTACAACATGGCGGGCTGCCGCATTGGTTATATCGTCGGAAACAAAGATATGATTAAAGCGCTTTCGATTATAAAAAGCAACACGGACACTTGCCAGTTTCTTCCGATTCAAAAAGCGGCTGCGGCAGCACTGATGAGCGACCACAAGTCTGTGCAAGCAAATAACCGAATCTATGAGCAGCGAATGAATATGATGGTCGAAGCGCTGCAAGCATTGGGAATGAAAGTGCAGCGTCCGAAAGCGACATTTTTTCTATGGATTCCTATTTTCAAAGCATATTCATCCGCGCAATTTGCCGCGAAGCTGCTCGAAGAAGCGGGCGTGATTGTCACTCCAGGAACAGCGTTTGGGCCGTCGGGGGAAGGATATGTCCGATTATCCTTATCTGCGCCGATAGAGCGGCTGCGGCAGGCGGTTGAGCGGTTGAAACAAGTCAATTGGGAGGCGTAGAAACGATGAAACAGACGATCCGCAACATCACAGTGGCCAAAGCGATCGTTCATTGCCTGAAGCAAGAGGGCATCTCTCACCTATTTTGCGTGCCGGGAGAAAGCTATTTGCCGCTGATGGATGCCATTTTTGATGAACCTTCACTTCAACTGATTTCGGCCCGCCATGAAGGCGGCGCTTCCTTTATGGCGGAAGGCTATGCAAAAGCGTCGGGAAAACCGGGTGTTGTGCTGGCGACGCGGGGAGTCGGAGGCGCTAACTTGGCAATCGGTGTCCATACAGCAAAACAGGATTCCACGCCGATGGTCATATTGTTAGGACAGGTGCACCGCCATTTCCGCGGCAGGGAAGGATTTCAGGAAGTCGATTTAGACCGGTTTTTCCAGCCGATTGCGAAATGGACCGTGGAAATTCGCGAGGCGGAACGAATACCGGAGCTGGTGCAGCGGGCGTTTCGCGCTGCGAAAACTGGCAGGCCAGGACCTGTCGTCATCTCGCTTCCGGAAGATATATTTCTTCAAGATATTGGCGAAGCGGTAATTTCGGATATAGATATACCGAGACCTGCACCAAGCGCAGAGGATGTGTGGAGCGTGCAGGAAATATTGCAAAGGGCGAAGCGGCCAGTTGTCATTGCCGGTGGAGGAGTCAAGCTAGCGAAGGCAGAACAGCTATTGCGGTTATTTGCTGAAAAATACTCCATTCCTGTGATGGCTGCTTTCCGGCGGCATGACGTGTTTCCAAACGACCATCCGCTTTATGTCGGCCATCTTGGATTAGGAACGCCCAAATCGATCATCGAAACGGTACAACAGGCCGATGTCGTGATCGCCCTTGGGACGCGATTATCGGAAGTGACGACGCAAGATTATCGTTTGCTGTCTCCGGATCAGACGCTGATTCATATCGATATCGACAGCGATGTGTTAGGAAAAGTATACCCGCCGGCTGCAGCGATTGTAGCGGATTGCAAAGAGGCGCTTGCCAAACTGCTGGAAACTGCTGTAGAGCCATCTTGGGGCGATTGGGCGGCAGCGAGACGGAAACAATATGAGCAAGCATCGGCGCTTCCGGCGGAAAAACGGAACTTTAATGAAGCGATCATCGCCAGCTTGCAACAACATTTGCCAAATGATGCGATCATTACAAATGATGCTGGCAATTTCGCCGGCTGGTTGCATACCTTTTTCCAATTTACTGAAAAACAGATGTATATCGGTCCTACTTCCGGCGCGATGGGATACGGCATGCCAGCGGCGATTGGCGCAAAATTGGCACATCCGGAGCGCGTTGTCGTTTCTCTATCAGGAGACGGCGGTTTTATGATGACGATGCAAGAGTTAGAGACCGCTTCTAGATATCATATTCCCATTATTAGCATCGTTTTTAACAATCGCATGTATGGAACGATCCGCATGCATCAAGAGCTTCACTTTCCAAAACGGGTCATCGGGACGGACTTAGGGCATGTGTCGTTTGCCGAATTGGCGAAATGTTTAAACGCCAACGGCATTCGCGCAGAAACAGAAGAGGCATTTGCTAGAGCGCTCATTCAGTCTTTTAAGGAAACAAAACCGACGGTGATCGAAGTCATGACAGATCCAAACCAAATTTCCGTGACCGCGACGATCGACGAGCTGCGAAAGCGGTCGAATTCTCGGTAAATATTTGCATAATAGCCATGATCGTCGATGCATAGATTTTTTAATAGAAAATGAATGATAAGGAGGGAGCTGGCTTGTGAAAGTATTGAATTTTATTAATGGGGAATGGAAAGCGTCGATGAGCAGGCAATTTGCTCCGGTGATCAATCCGGCAAACGGCGAAACGATCGGAGAAGTGACGGTTTCGAGTGAAGCGGATGTCGATGCGGCGGTAAAAGCGGCGAAGGCCGCGCAAAAAGAGTGGGCGCTCGTACCGGCGCCAAAACGGGCGGAAGTGTTATATAAAGTCGGCTATTTATTAAAAGAGAGAAAAGAACAGCTCGCTAGACTGTTAACGATGGAAATGGGAAAAGTGCTCGAGGAAGCGCGCGGGGAAGTGCAAGAAGGGATTGACATGGCGTTTTATATGGCTGGCGAAGGGAGGCGGTTATTCGGCGACACGACTCCTTCGGAATTAAAAGATAAATTTGCGATGAGCGTTCGTGTGCCAGTTGGAGTTGTCGGCATCATCACTCCATGGAATTTTCCGATTGCGATCGCCACATGGAAATCGTTCCCGGCCATTGTTGCCGGCAATGCGGTCGTATGGAAGCCGGCGCTGGAAACACCATTGATGGCCCAGGAGCTGGCGAAAATATTCGAAGAAGCAGGATTGCCAAAAGGGGTGTTCAACGTTGTTCACGGCGACGGTCCAACGGCAGGAAATGCGTTGGTAGAGCATCCGGACGTGCAAGTGATTTCCTTTACCGGGTCAAACGAAGTCGGGCGGATGATTGCCGAAAAGTGCGGACGCCGCTTGAAAAAAGTGTCGCTGGAAATGGGCGGAAAAAATGCTGTCATTGTCATGGATGACGCCGATTTATCGTTAGCGGTAGAAGGCATTTTGTGGAGCGCATTTGGCACGTCAGGACAAAGATGTACGGCATGTAGCCGCGTCATTGTTCATGAAAAGGTGAAAGAAGAATTAGAAAATAGATTGTTAGAAGCAATGAAGACATTAACGATTGGAAACGGATTGGACGAAAACGTCAAAGTCGGCCCGGTCATTAGCGAAGAAGCGCTGCAAAAAATTGACCGTTATGTGCGAATCGGCAAGGAAGAAGGGGCAAAGCTATTAACCGGGGGATATATTTTGCGGGATGGAGAGTATCAAAAAGGCTATTATTATGCTCCTACTCTCTTTACGGATGTTCAACCAACGATGCGCATTGCGCGCGAAGAAATTTTCGGACCGGTTGTCTCGATTATTTCGGTAAGCAGTTTAGAAGAAGCGATTGCTGTGAACAACAGTGTCGATTACGGATTGTCTAGTTCCATTTTTACACGGGATGTCAATAAAGTGTTTCAAGCAATGCGCGATTTAGATACAGGCATTGTCTATGTCAATGCCGGCACGACCGGGGCGGAAATTCATCTGCCGTTTGGCGGCACGAAAGGAACGGGAAACGGCCATCGCGACTCTGGCGTCGCGGCGCTTGATGTGTTTACCGAATGGAAAAGCGTGTATATTGATTTCAGCGGCAAATTGCAGCGGGCGCAAATCGATATTGACGAATAATCGAATTCATCAGCGAAAGAATAAGGAGGCGCATGCCATGAAAGCGTTAGTGCTTGGAGCCGGCTTGATGGGAAAAGAGGCGGCGCGCGATTTAGGGCAAAGCGAGAGCGTTTCCGCCGTCACTTTAGCCGATGTCGATATACGAAAGGCGGAGACCGTTTGCCGGCAGCTGCATTCTAACAAATTGAAAGCAAAGCAAGTTGATGCGGCGAATGAAAAAGAGTTGGCGGCGCTAATGCGTGAGCACGATGTTGTCATTAACGCGTTATTTTATCGTTTTAATGAAATCGTAGCGAAAACGGCGATCGAAGTCGGAGTGCATTCCGTTGATTTGGGTGGGCATATCGGCCATATCACCGATAGGGTGCTGCAATTGAATGAAAATGCCAAACAAGCTGGTGTTACGATCATTCCGGATTTAGGAGTCGCGCCGGGAATGATCAATATTTTGTCAGGGTACGGTGCGGGCAAATTAGACGAGTTAAAATCGATTAAGCTATATGTCGGCGGAATTCCTGTACGCCCGGAGCCGCCGCTCGAATACAACCATGTATTTTCACTAGAAGGGCTGCTTGATCATTATACTGATCCATCCCTCATTATTCGCGATGGAAAAAAGCAAGAAATTCCGTCGTTATCGGAAATCGAAACCATTTATTTTGATCAGTTTGGCCCATTGGAAGCGTTTCATACATCAGGGGGAACGTCCACCTTGTCTCACTCTTATCCGCAATTGGAATGCTTGGAATATAAAACGATCCGCTATCCTGGCCACGCGGAAAAATTTAAACTGCTCATCGATTTGCATTTGACGAGAAGCGATTACGAAGTGGAAGCAAACGGACAAAAAGTGAAGCCGCGCGATGTGCTGCTGGCGGTTTTGTCGCCGCTTTTGGATTTAAAAGATAAAGAAGATGTCGTGCTATTGCGGGTCATTGTCGGCGGAGTCAAAAACGGCAAGGAAACGGTGTTGGAATATGAAACGATAACGTTTAAAGACCGCAAAAACAACGTGACAGCGATGGCGCGGACTACCGCCAATACGATTTCGGTCGTTGCGCAAATGATCGGAAGCGGAGTCATTCAAAAGCGGGGAGTTTATCCGCCGGAGCAAATCGTCCCGGGTGACATTTACATCAAGGAAATGGAAAAACGAGGAGTTATGATTAAAGAAAAACAATATGTCAAAGAATGAACAGAAGGCTGGTGTTAGGTAGAAAGCATCCACCTAATACCAGCCTTAATTTGTTTGGGGAACGGACGGTTGTTGTTTGCGCAAGCTGAGAAAGGCAAAGGCAATTAACGCCAGTACCATCGCCACCATAAATGGCGCTTTGGCGGAAACAGAGTGGCCGATTATCCCCGATAGCACAGGGGCAATCGCAGCTCCCATCCAGCGGACGAAGTTGTACATTCCAGACGTCATTCCGCGTTCATACGGAGATACGTCCATGACATAGCTGGTGAACAAAGCGTTATTTAAACCAGAAACAAGGCCAGACAAAATAATAAGAACGATCATCAACCATGTGCTTTGCGTTATAAATAGCAGAAGCAAAAATACAGCAAACAGCAATAAACTATAAGGCAAAATTTGCTTTGGTGTATACTTTTCTTCTAAACGGTGTGCAAGAATCGCCGAACCATATGCAAGGCAAAGTCCCCAGCCGAAAAAGACAAGGCCGATTTGAATCGCTGAAAGCCCGATGATTAACGGCGAATAAGCAAGCACGACGAAAAAGCCGTAATAATATAGCATCGCGCCGATCGCGCCTTTCAAAAAAGACGGGAATGTTAATAAATGTTGCATTTCTTTCATGCCGGGTACTTTTCTCGGTTTTCCTTTATTCGGATCATAGACAAAAAAGACGACAAGAAGAAGTGCGATAAAAATGAAAATGCTTGTTCCAATAAATGGATATCGCCATGAGTGCTGACCGAGAAGGCCGCCGACAAGCGGACCGCCCGCCATTCCAAGGCCGATGGCTGCTTCGTACAGGCCTACGGCAGTGTTTGCTTCTGGCGTTAACGCGATTAACAACGTCATCGCGGTAGCAAAAAACATCGAGTTGCCAAGCCCCCAGCCAGCCCGGAAAATCGATAATTGTGAGATTGTGTTGGATAAGCCGCATAATAAGGAAACAACGGTAACGATACTAAGCCCGATGGCCATCATCCGTTTGTCTCCTACGCGGCTCACCATCATTCCGGATGGAATCATCATGATCGCCATCGTGAAAATATATGCGGTAAACAACATTTCCACTTGCCAATGCGTCGCGCCAATGTTTTCCGCAATAACCGGCAAAATCGGATCGACAATGCCGATTCCCATGAACGCTAAAAACGTTGCAAACACGGTAATCCAGCGGGCGCGAGTTTGTCTTCCTTCCTCCATCGTTTATCCTCTCCTTTCTTCTTCCTGCAAAATCGTTTGAATCCGCTGTTCGAGTTGCTCTAACTCATTTTTTAGTTCAAGCATTTTTTTCCTCTTTTGCTCGAGCATGTCAATTTGTTGCCGAAGGTTGGAAGCAATATTTTGCAGTTCTTGTTTTTTGTCGTCTTGATTGACAGCGTTGCGATACTCGAAGCGATGGGATTCGATCGTCTCTTTCAACGTTAAAAAATGATGCAATTCTTGTAGCGAAAATCCTAGCACCTCGCGAGCAACAATCACTTTTTTTAGCTGTTCGATATTTTCTTCCGTATAAAGGCGAGTCCCTTTTTCGCTACGTTCAGGTGGCTTGATGAGTCCGATTTCTTCATAGTAGCGAATCGTTCGTTTCGTTAATCCTGTTTCTTTGGCGACGTCGTCAATTTTGAAACGCTTCATGTTGTTCCTCTCGCTTTTTTATTATCGTAATAGTTATTATCGTAGATAATATAACATTAACGTTAACGTTAAATTTTGTAAATAGCGAATAGTATTTATTTGGAAAAAGATGATGATAATGTGATGACTCGTGGATTATCGTATATCGCTCTAAAATCGTATTTGCTAGCTGCTTACGCGCAATGCATTTTTTTGAGTGTCAAAAGCTACTTTCGGCAGATCATCGCTCTCAGTTCATATAAACAAAAAAATTAGGTGGAAAAAGCGATTTTCCGGCATCTGCATGCACAGACAGTTACACAGACGAGCTATCGTATCGACACATAGTATGTACTAATCAAAAATGAAAAGGAGCGAATATTAATGGAATATGGAAGAAAGATTTGATGATGTGCTGTGCTGTGATTTTAAAGTGCCCTGCAACTCAACGGTTCCTTCCACAATTTGGAGCGGGTTAGGTGTTGAAAATATATCAGGAACACTAAATATCGCTTTTCATTGTGGATGCGGTGGCGTAATGGATGTCATTGTAAATGGAAAAAAATTAATTTCTTTGCTGGAAGGGGCATCGTTTGGCGCGACCATTTCTGATTTGCGCTCGATAGAAGTTCTTTGTCACGGTCCATCTGGTCAGTCAAGTTTTTGCGAAGGGGAATTAAAAATTGTCCTTCATTTCAATCCGTTTCAAAATGAAAGTCATTGTATTGATTTAAAAAAAACGAATTGCTTTCTATCCGATCGATGCGGGAATCCGCTTGATCCTACCGCGCCGCGTTCCATCATTTGCGAAGAACTTCGACAACAAAATGATAGAAAAAATATAAACGTCACATTGCCAGATGGCAAGTCCGTCCTTCTCCAAAAAGTTAACGTGTTGAAGCGGGGATTTGTAACAGTGGAGCTTTTTAACCAAAAAGGACGAGCATGCAAGAAATGCACATTCCCATTTTCGGAAATCGAGACGTTTCGTCTCTGTGCACCGGCGGGAACAACGGTGGAATGCAAAATAATTAATTTTGATTGCGAGGCGTATATTATTCCGCCATTGGATCCAAACGAGGAATGCTTGGAAATTATTGTTCTCATCAATATATATCAACATATCAAAATATTAGGGGAAGTCGTAATGGAAATAGTGGGAAATGTTTGTCAACCGCGGCGAAATATAGAAGGCAAAACCGGCCCGGCGCCCATGCCTTTGCCTCCATGCCCCTTCACTTTTACTTGAAAGTACCTCGGTGAATAAACGATCGATGCAAACACGGGCTTTTTGTGCTTAAGACATGCTAGTTTGTTCACTTCCGGTCTTGCCTTAAAAAAGCTTGCTCATTGTTGCTATGTGCGAGGGATATTAATCGTTCTCTTTCTTTTTTTCTTTTTTCAGCCGCCCTGCTTGCCGAGCGGCTTCACGCAGCAAAAATTCGATATGGGCGTTGACGCTGCGAAATTCTTCTTGCGCCCAGCGTTCGATAATTTCGTATAAAGCAGGATCGATTCTTAGAGGAAAGCTTTTCTTTTTTGCCATAGTGCTCCACAACCGTTAATATAGACTGCCCGTATTGATGACAGGCTGGGTCGCCCGTTCCGAAACAATGGCGACCATTAAGTTGTTAACCATATTGGCTTTTCGTTCATCATCTAACTCCAAAATTCCCTCTTTGTCAAGCTGCTCGATCGCCATTTGCGCCATGGAGACAGCGCCTTCGACAATTTTCTTTCTTGCCGCTAAAATCGCAATCGCTTGCTGACGCTGCAACATCGCGCTGGCAATTTCCGGGGAGTAGGCAAGATGCGTAAGGCGCGCTTCGATCACTTCCACTCCGGCTACTTTAAGGCGTTCTTGCAACTCAGCTGCAAGCACGTCGGAAATAACGTCCGCGTTGCCTCGTAACGTAATTTCATCATCATTGGAGAATGTGTCGTAAGGATATTTCGTGGCGACGTGGCGAATGGCTGCTTCACTTTGAATCCCCACAAACTGTTCGTAATCGTCCACATCGAAAATCGCCTTCGCGGAGTCGATGACGCGAAATACGATGACAGCGGCGATTTCAATCGGGTTTCCTTGCACATCATTGACTTTCAACTTGCTGCTTGTAAAGTTGCGGACGCGCAAAGAAACTTTTTGCCGAATCGTAAGCGGAACGGTGAGAAATAGACCGCTTTCGCGGATCGTCCCTAAATAACGGCCAAAGAAAATTAGCACTTTCGCTTGGTTTGGTTGCACAATGGTAATGCCGCTCGCTAACGCGACAGCAATAACGGCAAATAGAACAGTAATAACGATTTGTTGCTGAAGCAAACTAACAAGCGCTCCCGCCACCAATATGGCAATGCAAATAATCCCGACAAAACCGTTCATATGCCATGCCTTTGTTTCCTTCATAAGCATCCTTCTCCTTAATATCGATTTTATATTAAAGTGATATCACATTTTGAAATAAATGTAAAATGATTTTTTCGTTGATTTATTACCGCAAAATGTACTTGACAAACAATTGATTTCATGTAATACATCTTGTTATCCATTTTACTTTTATTACCATTTGATCGAAGCAATTCTCTAGCACATTTCTAAATCAAGTACATCTTTTGGTGAAGAGTCTTTTCGTTTTCTAGCTTGTTAACTATTGGGAACGTAACAATAAAGTCGCGATGACGCATAAGATCAGCAACTTTTTGTGATATTAGAGGAGATCAGGAGATAGTTTTGCGAAGTTGCTGATAAAATGCATTTGCGGTAAGATGAAAGAAAAAGGAGAAAAAATAGTTTCAGAAAAGGAGAAGAGGTGCGTTTATTTGACAATATCTTCGGAAGCGTTGTTGGCATTATTGAAAATCATTGCGATTGATATCATTTTATCCGGCGACAACGCGGTTGTCATTGCGATGGCGACGCGGAAGCTACCGAAGCACCAGCAAAATCAAGCGATTTTTTGGGGAACGGGAGGTGCGGTGCTTTTACGCATCGTATTTGCGACGGTCATCGTGTTTTTGCTAAAAATTCCGTTCGTTCATTTAGCGGGTGGATTGCTGTTGCTTTGGATCGCCTATAAAGTTCTCATTGAACACGAAGAAGAAAAGAGCATTCAGTCGTCTGACCGTCTTATTAAAGCGATTGCCACCATTATTGCGGCTGACGCGGTGATGAGCTTGGATAATGTCGTTGCCATTGCTGGAGCGTCGGAAGGACATATCGGCATGATTGCATTTGGGGTGGCGATCAGCATTCCGATTATGATTTTCGGATCCAAAGCGATCATGAAAATCATGGAGAAATATCGCTGGATTGCTTACGTCGGTTCAGGTATTTTAGCATGGACAGGCGCAAAAATGATGATGGAAGACGAAGGATTTATGCGGTTTCTCCATTTTCGGGAAGGTCCGCTGACGTATGCCGTTAGCGCCGGATTAACGATTTTCGTGCTAGCAGCTGGATATATAACAAATAAAAGAGCGGAAAGCAAAGAAGGAACGATTGTGTAAACGGAGGGATTTCTCCATGTGGAGATATCCCTTTTTCTTTCATACAGTGTAAGTACGGTTTAAGGAAAAAGGGGGAGAAGGGTAATGCAGCTTCAAAATATTTTAGTAACAGGGCGGCTATATTTAGCAATGGCGCAGCTGTTAAAAGAAAAGAAAATAAATAAAAATTTCCGTTTTGTTGCTGAAAACGAGGTTTGCCGCGACGATTTTTTTTGGGCGGACGCGTATGTAGGGTTTCGTCCAGTACCTTGCTTTGAATTTGGCAACATTCGTTGGGTGCATTCTCTCGGGGCGGGAGTAGACGCGTTTTTATGGAATAGAGAGTGGAAAGAGGACGTGTTGCTGACAAGGACGGTCGGCTCGTTTGGCGAGCAAATTAGCGAATATTGTCTGAGCTACATCCTTCGAGATTTGCAATGCCATGACGTTTATGGATGGTATCAATCGCAGCGGCAGTGGAAGCAGGTCGCGCCGCAGCGGTTGCGGAATCAATGCATCGTCATTTGCGGAACTGGGGAGATCGGGCAGCAGATCGCCCGCTATTTGCGGGCTTTTGATGTTCAGCCGATTGGCATTTCGCGAAGCGGGCAGATGAAACCGCATTTCGCCGCGGTGTTTCCGATGCATCAGGCAAGCGAAGTGCTGCCAAAAGCGAATTGGGTCATTGCGGCACTTCCTTTGACAAAACAAACGTATCATGTATTGGATGAGAAGTTTTTTGCCCTTTTAAATAACGCTAGTTTTATTAATGTAGGCAGAGGGGCGACTGTTGATGAGGTCGCGTTGTGGAGCGCATTGGAAAGACGCCATGTTCGCCTTGCCATTTTGGATGTCGTCGAAAATGAGCCGCTGCCTTCGGAGTCCCCGCTATGGCAGCATCCAAATGTCATCATCACTCCGCATATTGCCGCATTGACATCTCCAGAGGAAGCGGTAGATTGCTTTTTACAAACATTGCAGCGAATTGAAGCGGGTGAACCGCTTTGCAACAAAGTGGATGTACAGAGAGGATATTGAAAGCGGGCGCGTCCGAAACGGATGCGCCCGTTGGCGATAAGATAGGTATCAAAAGGGATTACGGTTTTTGAAATTTTGGGTATTCGAATCTTGTGGTGGAAAGTTGTTTTGTCGTTTTATTTTAAACAAAAGTTTGCTTTTGTTTGCTTTTACACTTGGCATGAAATAGAATTTCATTTCTGTTTGAGTTCATCGTTTATAAACGAGCAGATTTTATTTTTAATGGAGACTGCATTAGTCGTAAATAAAATATAGGTGTTAGAACATGTTTGAATGACAACTCTATCCGTTTCACCATATGGTGTACCAATTCTGATAGCTGTTTTCTCCTCCCCACCATAAGTATCGTCAAGTGTTACTTCTACAATATCAGAAAAGGGTATTTCTATTTTCGATAGCAGCCAACTAATCACTAAGTTATCATTTAATTTTTCTACTTTTATCCCTAACATGCATTTCCTCCAGTCTTCTGTTACTGTTACAAATATAATACTACTTATTGAACGAATCCCTCATTGCCGGGATAAACTTTTGTCCCAATACAATTATCAATATGTTTCCACCACATAATCCGATGAGCCGAAAATTTTTTTCAAAACGAAACGAAAGTGGAAAAGCTCATCGGTCCACAACAACAATGTAAGTTGCTTTCATCGGACCGTGCACTCCAACGACTAGGTTCATTTCAATATCAGCCGAGTTGCTTGGGCCGGTGATAAAATTGACGCATGAAGGGACGAGATTTCCTTTTTCGATCTGTTCATGAATGTAAGCGGCTGCCTGCGTCATGCGCGGCACGATCGTGCTTTTGGCGACGATGGCGATATACGTTTTTGGCAAGAAGCTGACGGTTCGCCCTTTTCCGTTTCCGCTAAATAACACAACCGTTCCTGACTCGGCAAGCGTGATGTCGCTAAATGTAATGCCGACGTTTGCTTTTTCAGCAAAGTCGATGTTTTTTCTGCCGGCGGAAGCGTCCCAGACGTGGACATCGATATGTTCTTTCGGCCATTCGTCGCGTAGTAAATGCGTCAATCCGTATTCGTCAAAGCGTGGATCGTCCCATGTCACGACAGGGCCGCCCCCGTGCATGGTGACCACTTCTTTTAGCGTTTCTTTTAGCTTAACGGATGTTGTTTCAACGCATTCGGTGTGAATGCGCGGACATTGCGCTTTCAACGCTTCCAATAATTCATCTTGGCTATAGCCTTGAAATACGGTCCATTGCGGCTGGTGGCGCCAATTTGGCCGGGACACCCCTGCGGTGCGCTGCTTGCGCCCGAGCCGATTGGCGATAGTTTGCAAAAACTTGTCGCGGTTATGAATCGTCCCAGTCTGCATCATTTTCCGCCTCCTTTTTGATGTTCGCGAAACCAATCGCGGAACCGTTCTTTGTTTGGCGCCGGAAACTCGCGAATTTCCGTCCACGCTTTCAGCGGTCCGGGACCTTTGGAAATGCGGTCATCATTTGTAAACGGCGTCAGCGCGCTCGGAGCGACTTTGGAACCGAGCTTGTAAAAGAAAGAAGAAGCTGCGCCTAAGCCAAACGCTTTCATCGCCAGTTTTTCCGAAATCGGCGCTTTTCCTTCGCGTTCAACGATTACTTGGCGGTGTTTCAGCAGCAATTCGTGAAGCGGAATTTTGACAGGGCAAGCTTCCGTACAAGCCGCGCAAAGCGAGGAGGCGTACGGCAGTTCTTTATAGTCGTCATATCCGCCCAATAATGGCGAAAGCACGGCGCCAATCGGCCCGGAATAAATCGAGCCGTATGAATGTCCCCCGATATGACGATACACCGGGCATACATTGACACAGGCGGCGCAGCGAATGCATTGCAATATTGGCTGAAACTCCGTGCCGAGAATGTTGGAGCGGCCGTTATCGACGATCACTAAATGAAACTCTTCCGGACCATCCACATCCCCTTCGTCACGAGGGCCTGTCAGCACCGTAATGTAGCTCGTCAATTTTTGCCCGACAGCACTCCGCGTTAGCAAGCTTACAAGCACTTCCATTTCTTCAAACGTCGGGACGATGCGCTCCATTCCCATGACGGTGATTTGCGTTTTTGGAAGGGCGGTAACTAAATCGGCGTTTCCTTCATTGGTTACGAGCGTAATCGAACCGGATTCAGCAATCGCGAAGTTGCAGCCGGTGATGCCGATATCGGCGGTTAAGTATTCGCGGCGTAGCGTTTTGCGGGCATGAAGCGCCAATTCTTCCGGTTTCTCCGTTTGCTTGTAGCCGAGTTTTTCGCGAAAAACGTCGCGAATTTGCTCTTTATTTTTATGAAGCGCCGGAGCGACGATGTGGGAAGGGGGATCGTGGTCGTCGATTTGCAAAATGTATTCGCCAAGGTCTGTTTCAATGACCTCACATCCTGCCGCTTCCAATACGGCGTTTAAGTTGATTTCTTCCGTTACCATCGATTTTGATTTAACGATTTTTTTCGCCTTTTTGCGGATGACGACATCGCGGATATAATTGTTCGCTTCTTCCGCGGTTTGCGCGAAAAAGACGTGGCCGCCGCGTTTAGCAACGTTTTCACTTAATTGCATTAAATAATAATCTAAGTTTTCTAGCGTGTGTTGGCGAATTTCTTCCCCGAGTGCACGCCACTCTTCCCAGTTTCCGAGCTCCTCGGCCGCCTCGAGCCGTCTTGTGTGCAGCCGTTCTTGCGCTCCAGCGACAGCGCCGCGCATAAACGTGTTATGAAGATTTGTTTCGACTCGTTCGCGGAAATTTGCGTTCCCAATTTTCATCGGCATGTCCGATCCCTCCCTTTTATCGGCTGTTTAGCACTTCAGCGATGTGCATCACTTTGATCGGCTTTCCTTGCCGCTCGATGCGCCCGCCAATGTTCATCAAGCAGCCGCAATCTGCTCCGATTAGATAATCTGCATTGATCTCTTCAATATGTTCGATTTTTTCATCGACCATTTGCTCGGAAATCGGCCCCATTTTGACGGAAAACGTTCCGCCGAACCCGCAGCATTGATGGGCATTTGGCAATGGAACGATTTCTAGTCCTTTGACATGTTTCAAAAGTTTGAAAGGAGCTTCTTTGACGCCGAGCAAACGCGTCATATGACAAGATGTATGGTATGTCGCGCGTCCTTGCAATGAGGCGCCAACGTCTTCTACTTTCAATACGTCGACGATGAATTGAGTAAGTTCATACGTTTTATCAGCAAGCGCTTTCGCTTTTGGCTCCCACTCCCGATCTCCCTGAAAAATGCGGGGATATTCTTTGAACATCGTTGCACACGAGCCGGACGGCGTGACAACATAGTCAGCATGCTCAAACGTGCGGATCATATGTTTCATCGCTTCCTTCGCTTCTTTCACATAACCGCTGTTGTAAGCCGGCTGTCCGCAGCACGTTTGCGCTTCTGGAAAATCAATCTCGCAACCTAACCGCTCGAGCAGTTCTACCGTTGCTTTTCCAACGTTTGTATGGAATAAGTCAACAAGACAGGTGACAAACAAGGAAACTTTCATTGTCAATCCCCTTCCAAGTAGTATCAACCATGGTAGTGAAAAGATTAGGTGAACTGGTCATCTGATGACTTTGTATAACATTAATTATATACTATTTCAGAGTTAAGTCCATATAATTGTGTAAAAAGGGAAATAGAAAAAGAGCCATGTTGCTTCCCCTTTGGTAGAATAAACAGTGGACAAACAAACACCA
>NZ_FOJS01000015.1 GCF_900111865.1 Parageobacillus thermantarcticus
CTCCATGCGACCTCGAGTCCCTAAGAAAGCTTGGCCGGCCTCCGCCTGATGACGAGACCGAACGAGGGAATGTTGGCGCAAAGACGCCCGGAGACATGGGAGGGTTCGTCCTCATCAGCGATGCGGAGATCCAAGGGTGCATCGAATACGCTTCCCCACGTCAGGAAAATGTATCCAGACGTGGCCGCGAAGCGCACCCTGGTTCTGTAAGATATCCACAAAACTGAAAAAGGATGTAAGGGATTTTGTCGAAAAATATTTTTTTGACACCCCTGAGAGGCCGAAAAGCCTTGATATATCAACATTTCTAGAGGGAGGAGAAGAGACCATGAAAACATACCGAGCCGTTTTGGTTTCCATCATGATGCTTATAAGCCTAGTGTTATTCGGATGCACTCATGAGGAAACAGGAAGCAAAAAATCGGGGGAAGAAGCAAAACACAAGTAAAAATCCCGTCCGACAAAGAATTAATCGCTGTTATTAACGATAATTTCAAAGCGTTTGATGAGGGAAATGTAGACAAATATATGGAAACCATCCATACACAGTCTCCTCTTTATGAACAAAGCAAAAAACTGTTCGAGGAAATCAGCAAAGCGTATAAATTAAAAACAGAGATATCCAATGTTGAAGTGATGGAAAAATCGGAGAAAGAAGCAAAAGTGAAGTTTATACAAAAAACAATAAAAATCGAAGGACCTGCGTTTCAAAATAACGAAATAACCGGATATCATGTGTTGCGCCCCGAAAATGGGAAATGGAAAATATACAACACGATAATGACAAAGACTGTTTTTTTAGATGAGAATGGTAATCCGCTGGAGACAGATGTACAAGATGGAAAGAACCAAATAGAAAAAATGGATTTAAAGTTTGATGATCGAAAATGGGTGCTTGACTACTTTAATTCAGCTAACGGGGAATATATTTGGGAGTTTGTGTTGGAGGGCGAAAGTGTAGAAAACTGGACAGAGCTATACACGATACATCGTTTAGAAAAAATGAATTCGACAGTTGGACTGAAAAACTGGATGGAGGCGTATAAGCAATCGTTGACCGAAGCGACCAATGGACACATCACCTTCCATACATTTGAATCGACAGACCAGGAAGAAATTTACGAATTCATTGTGAAAGATGCGAAGGTACAAGATGATCAACATGAAGTAGCTCGTTTGTTTGCTCAAGGAAATGATTTATATCTCGTACGATATACAAAATTAGGAGAGGCTATGCCTGATAAAACGAGGGACGAGTGGATTCATCGCTTGAAACAATTTAAGGCGCAAAAATAAGCAGGAAAGCGAGAGTATGGCGGAACGGAGATGCATTGTTTTTCGTCATACTTTTTTTATGGATTTTTATTCAGTTTCATATGAGAAAAGGCGTATGGAATAATGTGACTATCTTTAAGATAAAGGATAAAAGTCCTTAGTTCTAATTTATCAAAATGGAATGATTTGTTACTCTGTAGTGGCAGAAAAGAAAAGGCTATGTATGGATATAAAAGGGAAGGGGTTCGCCCGGCAATGGCTTGCTGGCGTTATATGGTAGGTTATGATAGGAGGATGCGCAATGACAGGAAAATCAAAAGATAAGTAGATAATTGCGATTCTTTTTGCCTATTACTCTTTGTCCTTTATTGATACCATTAAGAAAAAAGGCATAGATAGATAAGTTTGTTTATTTAAAAAATGGTATAATATACTTATTTTTATATAAATTCCTATATTTTGTTGACCGGTGATTTTCCCTTTCGTTAAAATATAAGGGAAAATATGGGTATAGGGGGAGAAACTATGTCAGGCGTTATTCGTTTAACACCGGAAGAGTTGCGAGGTGTCGCAAGACAATATAATACGGAAAGCTCTAATGTCACGGAATTGATTTCACGATTGGATCAAATGAGCAATATGCTGCAAGGAATTTGGGAAGGTGCTTCTAGTGAAGCATTTATCCAGCAGTATCACGAGTTGCGCCCATCGTTTGAAAAAATGGCTGTATTATTAAATGAAATCGCGCAACAATTGCACAACTCCGCTACGATTTTGGAAGAAACAGATCAGCAAATCGCTGGCCAAATCCGCGGGTAAATAGTGACACGTTCAGAAAAAAGCGCTACAAATCTAAGAAAGATTATGGCGCTTTTTTCTATATTGGGGGCTTATCATTATGTATATTCAAGTCACTATTGATCTTCGGCATTATACGGAGGATGTATTTGACCTTCGTCTGTCCAATTTTTATTCGATCAAAAAGCTCATCGATATTGTTTGGCAGTTAAAAAACATATCGGCGCCGCCAAGAGAAGGCTACTGGGTGCGGGTAGACAATAAACAAATGGTCTGCCCAGGCTATTTTACATTAAAGGACAGCGGAATTACGGATGGAGACCGCATTGTGATATTGTAGCCATCGAGAAAGCGAAAAGGAGTCCTATTTTGTTATGGAAGAGAAAAAAACTTATTTGGAAACACAAATCGATGCCGTAATGACAAAGAATAAACATTATACGATGGTCTTCCAGCGCGCGAAATTAAAAATGCAGCATCCGCTAGAATTGCAGATCATAAAGGAAATCGATCCTTATTTGTTACGGGATATTGACGTGTCCGAAGATGAAGTGAAGATTATCGTCACTCCACCTCCGTCGTTTTTTCCGTTTCCAGTTGTGCGGAAAAAATCGCTTCTTTCCCGGCTAAGAGCGGCATATCAGCTCGTCACAAAAGTGAAAAATCACTCTCTTCGCCGGTTTATCCTTATTGTATGCCCGGAAAACCTCGTGTTTGATCATGGGTTGGAGCCTTTTTTCCTTCATGTTGGAATAAAGGAGAGCCTGCCGCCGTATGAGCCGGATGAAGCCCGTCTCCTTCAAGAAGTAAAAGCGACGGTGCTGGCGCTGACAGACGGGCAACATCGTTTTGAAGAATATATGAAATTTCATGAAACATTAAAATGTTCCGATATCGCTAAGGAAATATTGCAGGCAGAACACCTAGAAGCGCTTTTATCCATTTTAGAACGATGGATGGATGAGGAAGAAGCGAAAGAACAGGCGTCTGTACATATTCCAAAACAAAAATGGAATGTGCAACGATATATCTTTTTTTCGACAATGGCTTTGTTGATTCCTGCTATGATTTATACGTTTTATTCGTTCTTTTTTTTACAGCCCAAACAAGAAGCATATGTCCGAAGTGCGGAGCTGTTTTTACAGAATAAATATAGCGACGTGATTACGGCAATGGAAAATTACCCTCCAGAAAAAATGCCGTATGTCGTGCAATATGAACTGGCTTCTTCCTACGTAATGACGGAGTCGCTTACTGAAGAGCAGCGGAAAGTGGTATTAAATAATATTACGTTGAAAACAGACCCGCAGTATTTGCTTTATTGGATTTATATCGGCCGGGGAAGAAGCGAAAATGCGCTTGAATTGGCGAGAGCGATGGAAGATCGGGAGCTGATTGTGTATGGTTTGTTAAAACATCGCGAAGAAATAAAGGCGGACGAAGAGTTAAGCGGAGAGGAAAAACAGCAAAAATTGGAAGAAATTGATAGAGAGATAGAGGAATATGAAAAAGAACGTAAGGAACAGGAAAAGCAATTGAAAGAAGAACAGCAAGAAGGGACAAGCCAGCAGCAAGCCCCGGCGCAGCAGCCGGCAGCCACTCCTCCGGCTTCGACGGCGCCAAACCAACAGTCGAACGCACCTGCATCCAATCATACGCCGCCTGCATCTAATAGCGTGCAGCCAAACAATGCGGAAACGAAACAATAAATGGAAGAAAGTGGAGCAACAAGCACAACAAGCATCATAGGAGAGGAATGATATGAGTCAATTATGGATTTTTTATGAGGATGCTTGCCAGCTATTCCCGCTGACAGGACAGGAGGATTGTATTTTTATTGGAAATAAACTGGAGCATCATGTCACCATCCCATCTTTTTTGTTTCGTAACGGATATGTGGAAATAAGACAACAAACAGATGCTTCCGCCATGACGGTGCTGCAAGGAGATAAACCAATCGGGGAGCTGAAGCCGTATGTTCCCGTTACGGTGGATGACGATGGACAAACGCTCACGGTCGTGTGGATGGACAAGGAAATAAAACAACACATTTATTACGTTGGCAATAAAACTGAACTAATGGTGGCGCCTGATCCACAGGCAGACATTCAAATGAAAACGGCGAGGGCATCATTTGTCAAGCAGCAGGGAGAATGGTTCGTTGTTCCAAACCATGAATCGCCGCTGTTTCTTAATGGTGCGAAAATATCCGATGCTGTTTCTTTGCAAAATGGGGACGTGATCCTGTGTCCATATGCACAATTTGTTTTTTTAGAGGATGATTTATTAGCAGTCGCAAGCAGCCAAGAGATAACATCTTCGCTGACGGAAACAGTGCCGCCGGTTTCGGAAATGAAAAAAAAGTATCCTGTTTATCACCGGACTCCGCGCATGATTTATGAACTGCCAAGCGAAAAGGTTGCGATTTCGTTTCCAAGCCAAGAAGGAGACGGGGATCAGCGCGGTTTATGGCTAATGATTTTACCGCCGTTGCTGATGCTTCTTGTTATGGGGGTTATTGCTTTCATTCAACCGCGGGGCATCTTTATTCTCATTTCGATCGTGATGTTTGCGACAACGTTGGTGACATCGGCCGTGCAATATTTTCGGGAAAGAAAAAATCGCAAAGCGCGGAAAGAAAAGCGCCGGCGCATTTATACGAATTATTTGAAACAAAAGCGGGAAGAGCTTCACGCGCTATCCGAGAAACAAAGAAACGTGCTATATTACCACTTTCCTTCATTTGAAAAGATGAAATTGCTAGCTTTGCAAATTAGCGACCGTATTTGGGAACGAACGATGGAAAGCGGCGATTTCCTTCATCTTCGCATCGGAAAAGCGGATGTTCCGTCTACCTATGAAGTGTCGGTGAGTATGGGGGATTTGGCTAACCGGGAAATCGACGATTTATTAGAGCAGGCTCAACGGATGGAGCGAACTTATCAAACCGTAAAAAATGTGCCGCTTACGATTGATTTGTCAAGCGGGGCAATGGGAATGATCGGGAAAGCTGCGATCGTTCATCATGAAATTCAGCAGCTTGTAGGGCAAATCGCCTTTTTCCACAGTTACCACGATGTACGGTTTGTGGCCATCTTTGCTGAAAAAGATTATAAGGATTGGGAATGGATGAAATGGCTCCCGCATTTTCAACTGCCCAATTCTTTCGCGAAAGGATTTATTTATAACGAACAGACACGCGACCAATTGTTATCGTCCATTTACGAAATGTTGAGGGAGCGCGACTTGGATGAAGACAAAGAGAAAAAACGGTTTTCCCCGCATTTCGTGTTTATCGTCGCCAACCGCTCTTTAATTGCGGAACATGTCATTTTGGAATATTTGGAGGAAAAAAACGAAGAAGTCGGTATTTCCGTGATTTTTGCTTCCGATACGAAGGAAAGTTTAACAGAAAACATTCATACGCTCGTGCAATATATCAACGAGCGGGATGGAGAAATTTTAATCCAGCACCGGAAAGCGGCGCATATTCCGTTTACGCTCGATGAACATACTCGGGAAGGAAACGAGCGGTTCGCCCGCCTATTGCGCTCTTTAGATCATCAAAGAGGAATGCATAATTCTATTCCAGAAAAAGTCACGTTTCTCGAATTACTTCAAGTGAAGAAAGCGGAAGAGATAAATATGAAGGAAAACTGGATGACTCATCAACCTTCGCGCTCGTTGGCTGTTCCAATTGGACTAAAAGGCAGAAAAGACGTCGTAGAGCTGAACTTGCATGAAAAAGCGCACGGTCCGCACGGGCTTGTCGCGGGGACGACAGGGTCTGGGAAAAGTGAACTGCTGCAAACGTACATTTTGTCATTGGCGGTGCATTTTCACCCTCATGAAGTCGCATTTTTGCTCATCGACTATAAGGGAGGCGGCATGGCGCAGCCGTTTAAAAACATTCCGCATTTATTAGGCACGATTACTAATATTCATGGCAGCAAAAACTTCAGCGCGCGCGCGTTGGCTTCCATTAACAGTGAGCTGAAAAAGCGGCAGCGCTTGTTTGATCGATATGAAGTAAATCACATCAATGACTATATGGAGCTATATAAACAAGGAAAAGCAAAAGAGCCTCTTCCGCACCTTTTTTTAATCGCCGATGAATTCGCTGAATTAAAAAGCGAAGAACCGGACTTTATTCGCGAATTGGTGAGTGCGGCGCGGATTGGCCGCAGCCTGGGAGTCCATCTTATTTTAGCGACACAAAAGCCAAAAGGAGTTATCGACGAGCAAATTTGGAGCAATGCCCGCTTCCGTATCAGTTTAAAAGTGCAAGATGCCAGCGACAGTAAAGAAATATTGAAAAACGGCGACGCGGCTACAATTACTGTCACGGGCCGCGCGTATCTTCAAGTCGGAAACAATGAGGTATATGAGTTATTTCAATCGGCGTGGAGCGGTGCGCCGTATATGGAAGAAGGCGTTGAATCAGAAGATGATATTTATATTGTCACGGATTTAGGGCTTGTTCCGGTTTCGAATATTGACGCGAAAATGAAGAAAAACAAGAAAAAACAAAAAACAGAAATCGAAATGGTTGTTCAAGAAATTATCAAAACGCAGCAGCAACTCGGGATTGAAAAGCTGCCGAGCCCATGGCTGCCGCCGTTATCTTCGCGCCTGCATCGCCCTGCTTTGCTAGAAGGAGACACCGTTTATTTTCCAATTGGTCTAAAAGATGAACCGGAACTGCAGCGGCAATCAGACTACTTATATCAATGGATGGAAGATGGAAATATCGGCATTTTTGGTTCTGCGGGATATGGGAAATCGACAACGGCGATGACATTGTTAATGAGCTTTGCGTCCGTCTATAGTCCAGAACAGCTTCATTATTACATTTTCGATTTCGGAAACAACGCGTTGCTGCCGCTGCGGCAATTGCCGCATACAGCTGATTATTTTCGGCTCGATGATGAAAAGAAGATTGAGAAGTTTATGAAGTTAATGAAAGAAGAAATCGAACAGCGAAAACAGCGTTTCATGGAAAAAGAAGTAAGCACGATTAAATTGTATAACACGCTTTCTGAAGAAAAGCTCCCGATTATCTTTATCGCGATTGACAACTTTGATCTTGTCAAAGAAGAAATGCCGGAGCTGGAAACACAGCTCATTCAATATGCTAGAGACGGGCAATCGCTTGGAATATTTTTAATGATAACGGCAACAAGGGTTAGCGGAGTTCGCCCGCCGCTCATGAACAATTTAAAAACAAAAATCGTTCATTATTTCCTTGACAGTTCGGAACGGTTTTCCATCATTGGACGAACTCCGTACGAGGTCGAGCCGATTCCGGGGCGAGCGCTGGTAAAAAAAGAGCAAGCGGTTTTAACGCAAATTTATCTTCCGGCTGATGGGGAAGATGACATCGCGGTGCTTGAAAATGTGAAAGAAGAGATCGTAAGGCTGACAGAAAAATATAAAAGCATGCGCAAGCCGCAGCCGATTCCAATGCTTCCAGCACGATTACCATTTGTTGTCTTTGCAAAAACGTATGTGGTTCAGCCGCAGCCTGGCTTGATTCCGATTGGTCTTGATGAAGAGACGGTTCGACCAGTTTCTCTTCATATACAAACCAATCCGCATTGTCTTGTAGTAGGGCAACCGCGCAAAGGGAAGACGAATGCAATCAAAGTGATATTGGAATCATTGCTCGCCCAGCCAACAGCGGGCGTCGGGATGTTTGATGGAGTGGACCGCGGCCTTGCTTTATACGCTAATAAAGAAAACGTTACCTATATAGAAACAAAAGAGCAAATGCACCATTGGCTTGATGAGGCAAATGGAATATTGCAAACGAGGGAGGAAGAGTATTTAGCGGCAATTGGGAAAACAGACGTTCATGTACAAGCTTTTTCACCTGTTGTTTTCGTCGCGGATAGCCTTTCTAGGCTTCAGCAGTCAGCCGATAGTAAAATTCACGAGCGAATCGCGATGATGATGAAGCGATACAGCCATCTTGGATTTAGTGTCATTGTCGCAGGAAACGCAAATGAATTTACGAAGGGCTTTGATGCGCTGACAACTGAACTGAAACAAGTTCGGCAAGCGATCCTCGTCATGAAAAAATCGGAACAAAGCTTGTTTGCACTGCCATTTACGCGACACGAACCAGAAGTGGACCCAGGGTTTGGCTATTTTGTCTTCAATGGAAAAGAACAGAAAATACAAATCCCACAAGTAGAATAAAGGAAATCAGGTGAACCATATGACGGAAAAATGGAAAATCGTCAAGTTGATTGCGAAGATTATGTTTATTGTTGCTCTTCCTGTACTATTCTTTACGTTCATTGGCCATAACCCGATGAAGGTAACAGAGAGGACAACGAACCGAATCGCGGTAGTCAACGAAGATGTAGGAGCCGATTATGATAAAAAAACATACGACTTCGGCAAAGAAATTGTACCAGCCCTTGATGATCACTCTAGTTATCAGTGGTCTGTCGTCAATCGCAGCCAAGCGGAAAAAGGGCTGGCGGACGGCCAATATGACGCTGTTGTGTATTTGCCATCCGATTTTTCGAGAAACATTTTGACCTTTAATGAAAAAAAGCCGCTTAAGGCAACCGTTCAATATAAAATCCAGCCGAATCTCGAGGCGAAAAATCGGGAGCGGGTACAGAGAGAACTAGAAGCGGCGAAAAATACGATCAACCAAAAGATGTCTACGCTGTATTGGAGCTATGTCGGCCAAGCGGTAGAAGATATTCGCAAAAAATTTAGCGCTATTTTGGAAAAAGAGATCGCTTTTCAAAAGACGATGTACGATTTTTACACCCCCAGCTCTGCCAAATTAACAAAAGAGATCGAGAGCCAAAAGAAGATGCTTGAACAGCTGCTTTCGTCTTCGAAAAACGCCGAAAGCTCCTCCAACGATACGTTAAATGGTTTGGAGCAGGCGGAAGCGGAAATTGCTTCGTTTATCGAGGATATTCAGGCATATAAAGAATATCAGCAACGGCAGCATGACCTCATCCAAGAAGGAATTCATCAGTATGAAAAGATGGTGAGCGGAGGAATACGTTCCATCGTAGAACGGCCATGGAATGTCAAACCGGAGTGGGAATTAAATAGCCAAACATTGCTAGAATCTGTGTCTACACTGCGCAATACGGTTATGAACAGCCATACAGCGTTGACGAGTCTCTATAACCAACTGGAAAATTCAAATGTTTATGAACGATTATTGGAGTCGCAAAAAGATCTCATCCGTCAATATCAACAGCAAACAGATGCAAAGATATTGGACGAAGTGCAGCAAAAACTCATTCCGCTACGGCAGCAGCTGCAATCTGCCACCACTCTGTCAGCACCGAATGAACAGCCGGTGCCGGGAGAGCTGCCACAGCCATCAGGGAACGGGCAGTGGCTGAACGGGCTCGAGCAGCAGCTGGCATCTTTAAAGACCGAGCTGCGAACGGTAAAGCCGCAACTTCCGCAAGAGACGCAGGAGGGGCAAGATGCATCGGGAAGCTGGGGGGATATTGACAATGTCATAAATCAGCTGGAAATGGAAATGCAAAAAGCAAAACAAGCATGGCAAAAGCAGTTATCCCTTCAACAGCAATGGCAAGAAAAATACGCGCAATTGGCAAAGCAGTTGACCGTGCAAGCGAATAACGACAATGGACAATCGGAAAAAACAGTGGTTCAACAAATTATCGCAAAAGAACAAGCTATTCTTCAGTCTCCGTCGTTATCCGAAGAGAAAAAACAACAATTATCCGCCTGCTTTCAGCCGGCTATTCAAAGCAGAAACATGAATGATCTTCTCGCCTATTTTTCTTGGTTATCGATTTTTGAGGATACGTTAAAGCGAATGGGGAATTTTGATGAAGCGCTTGTGAATCAGCTAATTTTAAATTGGAAGGAAAAAGCAGATATTTTCCAAACTTTATCGATGATTCATAGCGGAATTCAGCAGTTGCAGGGCGATTCGGCCACTTCTTTGCACGGCGCAGAAGCGGTCGAAAACAACGTCCATTCTTTTGTGGAAGCAACACTCGAGTATGATAAAAATGTGGAAAAAATGCAAGCAGAGCTGATGGGACAATTGCAATCACTAAACGATGCCGCGAATGAAGTAACAGTACAGCTCCAGCAAACCATGGATGAAGAAGGAACCATACAATCGACGGTAGGAGCCAACGATGGTGAATTTGTTATTGCCATCCAGCAAAACACGCTGCAAGATATCGCACAAATTTCTGATTTAGTCACTTCCATTGCCCAAGGACAAGACCGGATTATCGATTACACCAATGAGATGCATGAAAAAGTGGCATCGGTCCAAGGACGTGCGGATGAGTTAAACAACAAATGGGCAACTAATGTCAATACAACTAAACAAATAAAAAACGATGTTTATCGTCTGTTAGACAATACGATGGTTGACAAACAAACAAACGGATATGTGTATGATTACTTAACCAATCCGGTACAAGTAAGCGGAGATATTCCGAAAGAGAAAGCGACGTACACGCCGCCTGTTGTGATGCTTGTCATTGTTTTGCTCTGCGGCATGCTCATTGGGTTCTTCCTACATTATTATTCTTTCGTTCCGCTTATGCTGCAGATGGCGTTGCTGATCATGATGAACTTGCTTGTTGGTTTCATCATCAGCACATATGGATTGCGAATTTATCCGATGCAAGATGTGCAGGCGCTCAAGTGGAGCATCTTTACCATCATCTTATTATTTTTCTGTTCCGCCATTGTTCGCTTGGCCTTTTTCATCGGACCGTTTACCGGCTGGGTGCTTGGAGTCGGCTTAATCCTGTTTTTCATTACTCCATTACTCGATTTAGTATTGCCTAACTTTAGCTTTGATCATCCGATATCAGAAACATATATGTCGATTCAATATGGAGACCAGCAAGCATTTTATCCAGCTGTCATTACGTTAGGAGTTGTCACCGTGCTCATGTCCGCTGTTCCGTTTTTGAAGCAGCGCCTGAACGCTCTGCAGAAGGAGGCGGAAACATATGAAGGGTAGAAGACGTCTTATGATGTTCTGCCTCTCCTTCCTCTCCTTTGTATTGGCTGCGATGGGAGTGACGGTTTACGCGGAAGCGGACGAGTGGCCGGAAATCGAACCAAATCAATATCAGCGGCAGGACATCGAATTGCGCACCGATTACCTTCATGAAAAGTCGCTGCTCGATGAAAAGGGAGATTTACCGGAAACGCAAACATCGCTGACATTTCAAAGACCGGTTTCTTCTTTCTTCGAACAAACAAAAGCGCAGTTGTTTTTATCGGGAGAAAAAGAAACGAATACGATTGCTGCCAAAGCGGAGAAGCTGCGATTGTTTGCTAACACTTCAACACAGTCGGTTCCGTCTCGCCAGCCATTGGACGAGACGGAACGAACACCATCATCGTTTCTGCCATGGCTGTTCGGCTTTTTCATTTTCGGTTTTCTTATTGTCATCTTCACGGTAATTGTTCCGCGCATGAAAAAATTTATTCCGTAAACAGGCTATTTTGAAGGAATTTTGGCATGTTTCACATGGCAGAATCATCGGTAAGGAAAAAGTCCTGTTTGTCATCTGGAAAAACAGGAATATATCATGATTTATCCTTATTTTACTTATGTTACCATTCTGATAGTGTGTTAATTGGGGGAGGAATCAAAGTGGCGTCTTTATTGGAGTCGATCGAAAAAGAATGGAAACGCAAAGCCTATGAGGCGATGATTCATTGCCTGCAGTCGTATCAAGGGCAGGTCGAAGAAGCGATCGAGGAATTTCAACATGGCACACGCGCATTTTATCGCGCGAATGACGAGTATGTTCCGCATTGGCAGGGAAAGGCGAGAGAAGCGTATGAATGGATGTACGTGGACTTGCGGCAAATCGAGACACGCATTTATGCGACCGCCGATGATCTTCTTCATGAAATCAGCAGGGAAATCGCGCGAATCCGTCGAATGATAGAGGAGTTATAAAATGACGACGATTCGAGTCAAGCCGGAAGAATTGGAAACGGTAGCGAAGCATGTCCCCGATGCAGAAGACGCCTGCTGTCGTGCGCGAACCTCGCTTTCCTGGGAACTGTCCTTTTTAGCGATGGAGGTTCCCGGCATTAGTACTGCTGAGATCGATCGTCTCAAGGATGAACTGGTTCATTGGCTCCACCGCTATGAAGAAAAGCTGAATGAAGCCGAGGAACTGCTGTATCGGACAGCAGCGGCAATGCGCCAGGCGGACCAAACGATTGCCGACAACATGAAAGAATTTGGTCTGGAGCTTAGCGGCTTGTATGACTTGCAGCGGGTGTTTGGTGAATATGACCCGGTGACAGGGGAACGTCTTTCATTTGGAGATCGCCTGTTTGCGGGAGGAATGTTATTGTTGTCGGTCATTCCTCCAGCTAAAGGAGCAGGCGTTGCCGGTAAAGCAGCGGTGAAAGGAGCGAAAGCGGCCGGAACCGCAGCGGAGGTTTCGAAATTGGTCTCGCAAATGAAATATGTTCTCCGCTATGATAAAATGATGTCTGCCCTACAAGCGATATACCTCCAAGTCGTAAAAGCGCCGATTACCGAAATGATTCGTTCGTTCAAAAAGCAATGGGAGAACTTCCGCGAAAATGTTGGCTCTGTCCTACAGGGACCGCAGTCAGCCTTGGCAGGAGTCGGCGGTCCGGCACCCCGCATGTGGATGAGCGGGGCTGAGAGGGAAACCAAAGGAACGACGATGAATAGCGTTGGCAGAACGGGGGATGAAGTAGTTGGTAAGGGCACGGGTAAAACTGTTAAGCTACCAAGCCAAGGGACGGTGGACGCAGGCGTTCCGGGAGCACCAAAAGTAGATGCTGGTAAGCAAGGAAAGCATGTTTTAGGTCATCCTAATAGTATGCCTGGTAAGAAAACTCAATGGCCAGAAGGAGAAGATGGAGTTAAATTGACTCAAGAAGCATGGGTAAAGGGAACTGTGGTTAAACCAGATGGTAGTGTTAAAATTTATGATTTTCACAAACCAATTGGAGCGAATGGAGAAACTAGAGTAAAAGTTCATATGGATAAAAAGGGAAACATCCATGGTTACCCAGTAAAATAACGGAGGTATATTATGAAACAAAATGTATTAAATACAATTGAACAATTATATCACCATGGTGATTTTGGATATGTTTTATTGAATTATGTCGATACTAATGTCTGGGCTAATAAAATCACTCATCAAATAAAAGGAATAAACGTTGAGAATTTAACAGATTTTAATTATTCAAAATGTTTCACATTGTATATTATACCTTCGATCCATCCTAAGATAAAAATAGGTACGGATAAATTTAGAGAATATATCAGAGAACATACTTATTTAAACGGATTATTGGTTTATATTTCGGCAATCGCTCCATTTGCAGCAATAAAGTATACTAGGTATGAATATGTTGATGGAGAGATTGAAATGCAAGAACAATATCAGCCATTCGATGAAGAAACAGAACGAATTGGCAAAGATATTTTGAAATTATTAGAGAATGAAGGGATACAAATTCTTGAAAAAAGCTTATTAGAAATAGAAGTACCTAATATTTCATTAGAACTTAGAGAGGAAGAGGTAACAGTATTTCATTGCCTATTTGAGGATAGTTATTAAAAAGAAATTATACTTGGATTGGCATTAAGCAAGAGACTTTAATGGTTGTAGATTATTTGAACAGCGAAGACAATGAGAGCATTATTTTGGAGCTTTTAAAAAACAAAGCAAATTTTAAACTCTATGAGCATAATGACGATGAATGAAGGAGTTACCCCTTGTGCATTTTATAAATAGTTTCAAGTTGTCACGACAAATTGCTGAAGAGAGAAAGAATGGATGAATTGTTATTTGGTGATGATGAAGACTAACAATACTACCCCAAAACGAGTATTCAAGGGCTCCTCGTTTTGGGGTTTTTTATCTAACTATTTTAAACGTTAATGTCAAAAATGTGTAAAAATTTCTTTCCCGTTAACACCGTTCACGACAATTACTTTAACGTTCTATTGTATATACATGTCATTTCGTAAAATGAGAAGGAAAATCATCTGAACTTAGCGAAAGATAGAGGAGCTGCAATGACGACGATTCGAGTCAAGCCGGAAGAGCTGGAAACCGTAGCGAAGCATGTCCCCGATGCAGAAGATGCCTGCCGGTATGCGCGAACCTCGCTTTCCTGGGAACTTCCCTCTCTGCTATGGAGATTCCGGGCATCGATTCTGCCGCCATCCACGAGCTTACAGACGAACTGCTTCATTGGCTCCGGCGCTATGAAGAAAAGCTGAATGAAGCAGAGGAACTGCTGTACCGGACAGCTGCAGCCATCAGACAGGCAGACCAAACGCTTGCCGACAACATGAAAGAATTCGGTCCGGAGCTTCTTGGCTGGTATGACTTGCAGCGGGTGTTTGGTGAATATGACCCGGTGACAGGGGAACGTCTTTCATTTGGAGATCGCCTGTTTGCGGGAGGAATGTTATTGTTGTCGGTCATTCCTCCAGCTAAAGGAGCGGGGGTTGCCGGCAAAGCGGGGATCAAAGGAGCGAAAGCGGCCGGAACCGCAGCGGATGTTTCTAAATTGATCTCGCAAATGAAATATGTTCTCCGCTATGATAAAATCATGCCAGCCTTTCAAGTGGTATACCACCAAATCGTGAAGGCGCCGATTACCAAAACGCTGCAATATTTTAAGAAGCAATGGGATGACCTTCTTGCCAGAGTTCCATCTGTTCAATGGCAGCCGGCATTTGCTGGGATAGGGCCAGTGTCAAGGGCAGGGATACAAGAGACTGCAGAAGAAGTCACCAGCTCCATCCGCTTTTCGATGAGTCAAGCCGGGGATGGAGTGATTGGGAAAGGAACGGGTGGTGTTGCTAAGGGTACTGTTAATCTTAATTCAGTTCCATCTGTAAAGAATGGTGAATTTAATAGATGGTTCAATTCACTAACTCCTGATGAGTTTGACGAAGTATGGTCTGACCCTAGGTTAAGAAAAGCCATTGAAAGTAGACTTAGACATCCAGGTGGGTTTCATGAGTGGCATTTAGTATCTCGAGCTCCTACTTTTAAACGGTGGGGTGTAACAGCAGAACAAATTAAGGAATTAAGAACTGCTATAGAAGATGTTAAGTTTGTTAATCCAAAAGGAGTTCATGGCGGCAAGGGTTCTACGAGAGCTCATAATGAATTATTAGAGATTATTGATTCTTCACCAGATTATGCAACATTCAAGAGACGACTCCAAAATTGGGCTAATTATAGATTAGAAGGTGGAGTAGAATCTTTACCGGAAGGTCTTAGACCATAAAAAAGCTAAGGGGGAGTATGAAGTATATGGAGAAGGAAGGGTTTGTATCATTATTTATTGGCAACTCTAAGTCATATAAGGATCTTCAAAACTATATTTTGAATAGTTATACAGAAGATGGAGATTTACTACCTTCCGAATTTGAAAAAGACTTTAACATTGATTACTATAATGAAGATTTTAGGGAAGTAGAATTCTACGATGAACCATCGAATGATTTACGTGTTCTACTTGAAGGTTTTTCTTATGATGAGGAGATAATTCCAAAATTTATAGAGCTCTGCGGTGAGCGTTTAAATCAAGAAGTGAACTCAGTTATTTTACTTTATAACTTTCAATATAATGGACATGTCAATGAAAAAAATCAGTTTAGATTTTTAGGAACCGTGCAATATAAGTAATTATAAACACCTTGAATGAGTGTTCAACACTCTTTCAAGGTTTCTTTTTTTATTTTATAAAAGGGGAGTGCAACATTTTTGATTCGTTACTTAAAAGTAATGAGAAGGGAAATTGCACGGATACAGCGAAAGTTAGAGGATATACAATGACGACGATTCGAGTCAAGCCGGAAGAATTGGAAACGGTAGCGAAGCATGTCCCCGATGCAGAAGATGCCTGCCGGTGTGCGCGAACCTCACTTTCCTGGGAACTGCCCTCTTTAGTGATGGAGATTCCGGGCATCGGCTCTGCCGCCATCCATGAGCTTACAGACGAACTGTTTCATTGGCTCCAGCGCTATGAAGAAAAGCTGAATGAAGTGGAAGAACTGCTGTATCGGACGGCTGCAGCCATCAGACAGGCAGACCAAACGCTTGCCGACAACATGAAAGAATTCGGTCTGGAGCTTCTTGGCTGGTATGACTTGCAGCCGGGTGTTTGGGGAATACGACCCGATTACTGGAGAACGGATATCCGGATGGGACCGCCTGGTTGCGGGAGGAATGCTGTTGGCCTCTTTAAAGATGTGGCCATTTTATCCCAAAAACAGATTCGAAAATTAATTGAGAGAGATAGCTCTTCTTCTGATTTTTGGAAAAATAGAGCGTTAACTTGGACTGCAAGAGACAATGAATATTTGATAAGAGGAGAAATACCTAGCAAATTCATAAAAATTTCTCCTAAGGAGTGAGTATATATGTTTTTATATTTCCAAGATGAATGTCTAGGTGAAATACAAAATATCAACACTGAAGGCATGTGGATGTATGGTAAACTTATACCTAATCAAAATATAGTAAAGTTTAAAGAGTTTTTTAAGGCTCTGACGGATGAAGAAAACGATTTTAAAGAGAGTGAATATAATGAAGAATGGCTGAAAGATGAAAATTGGTTTATTGTGGATAATCATCAAAATAAAAGAGGAATTTATTTGCCGGCTGTGTATGAAGACGGGGAAATAAATTGGAGATGGAGGTAACTTGATTTAGAACGAAAACCTTGATTGGCTATATGCCTTTCAAGGTTTTTCTATTTTCAATCTAACAGCTATATCAAATAATAAAGTGTGTTTACGAGAGAGTTTAAGTATGTTTTTTACTAACATTTTAATTCAGAGTTCATGATGGTTCACCTGCAACGAGTTTGGCTGCAATGCATGGTAAAGCGATTAATGCCACTAATACCCTTCGAGTACACTTTAAAACACGAGAGAAAGGAATCTCGTGGCGAGAAATAGGATATAAACTTTTAACCGACTGTATGTAACAGTAATAATAAACTGGATGGTTTAGAAATTGTTTACTGGTATGACTTGCAGCGGGTGTTTGGTGAATATGACCCGGTGACAGGGGAACGGCTTTCATTTGGAGAATGTCTGCTGGCAGGAGGAATGCTATTGGCTTCGCTGTTCTTCCGTTTAAAGGGGCAGGAGTTGCTGCCAAGGCAGGAATCAAAGGAGTGAAAGAAACGGATGTTTCCAACTTGGTCTCGCAAACGAAACATGTTCTCCGCTACGATAAAATCAGCCTGCCCTGCAAACAGTATACACCAAGTCATAAAGGCGCCAATTACCCAAGCGATTCGTTCGTTCAAAAAGCAATGGGACGATCTTCTCGACAACGTTCCATCTGTCCAGCGTCAGCGCGCCTTTGCGTGAATCGGTCCAGCACCCTAGGTATGGGATGAGTGGTGCCGAGAAAGAAGTAAAATTTTTGCCGTTTTCTATGATTTCCTCTCCATTCTAGAAATAATTATATTGGCTGGATGAAACTGCTTCATCAGACGTGCCCCTTTCTGCGTACGGACCACGCAATTGGTAAACTGAAAACAGTCCAGCGCTTTCCTTAAGCAGGTTCCAGTTCAACAACTGCATGGCGATAGCGGTTAAGCATCTTGATTATCTTCAGTGCCCTCTATACACTCCGACATACGCGCAAACCAAACCGTTCTAGATTGCGATAGCCAGACAATGGCAGATCGCATTCTTGCTTGAGAATGAAATTTCACATAAACAAAATCACCATGTTCGAGAGTTGCGTAAAAAATGAATTTATTCCCTTAGCCCCAAAACCAAAAGATTGATCGTCAGTATTATTTTTGGAAGGGAGATGAGTTCACGTTAACGCAAAAGGAAAGGATAGACGTTGCAACACGCCTATCCTTTTTCAGCAATGATTATGCGTTTGTAATCACATCGTCCGGAACTTGCAAGCCAAGCCCTTCGGCAACGCGGCGTCCATAGTCAGGGTCTGCTTTGTAGAAGTGGCGGATTTGGCGCAGTTTAATTTCTTCTTTTGTCACTTGTTTCAATGATTCTACAATATTTTTCACAAGGCGCGCTTTTTCCTCTTCGCTCATGAGACGGTATAAGTCTCCAGCTTGCGTATAATGATCATCGTCATCATATGGCACGCTTTCTGCCATGCCGGATACCGGGAATGGAGTCGTTTTATGTTCTGATACTTCTGTTGGTCCGCCGAAGCTGTTTGGTTCGTAGTTGACAGAACCGCCTCCATTATTGTCAAAGCGCATGAAGCCGTCGCGTTGATAGTTGTTTACTTCCACGCGCGGACGGTTGATTGGAAGCAAGTTATGGTTCACGCCGACGCGATAACGGTGCGCATCCGCATAAGCGAACAAGCGGGCTTGCAACATTTTATCTGGTGATGGTTCAACGCCAGGAACTAGGTTTCCAGGCGAGAATGTCGCTTGTTCGACTTCGGCAAAATAATTTTCTGGATTGCGGTTTAATACCATGCGGCCGACTTCAATTAACGGATAATCTTTATGCGACCAAACTTTTGTGACGTCGAATGGATTGAAACGGTACGTTTTTGCGTCTTCTAGCGGCATAATTTGCACATATAATGTCCAAGATGGATAATCGCCTTTTTCGATGGCGTTATATAAATCTTCCGTATGGTAATCCGGGTTTTCTCCAGCGATTTTTACCGCTAGTTCCGGATCCATGTTTTTCACGCCTTGGTTTGTTTTAAAGTGATATTTCACCCATACCGCTTCGCCTTTTTCATTCACCCATTTGAATGTATGGCTTCCGTATCCGTTCATATGGCGGTATGTCAATGGGATGCCGCGGTCTCCGAATAAATAAGTAACTTGGTGCAAAGATTCCGGAGATAAAGACCAGAAATCCCACATTGCCGTCGGATTTTTCAAATGTGTGCGCGGGTCGCGTTTTTGTGTATGGATAAAATCTGGGAATTTAATCGCATCACGGATGAAGAAAATTGGCGTATTGTTACCAACTATGTCGTAGTTTCCTTCTTCCGTGTAAAATTTCACCGCAAAACCGCGCGGGTCGCGGACTGTATCCGCAGATCCCAACTCACCGGCGACAGTAGAGAAGCGGACGAATACAGGTGTGCGTTTGCCAACACCGTTAAATACTTTCGCTTTTGTGTATTTCGACATATCGTTTGTTACTTCGAAATAGCCGTGCGCACCAGCGCCTTTCGCATGGACGACACGTTCTGGGACACGTTCTCTATTGAAATGTGCTAATTTTTCAATAAGATGCACGTCTTGGATTAATGTCGGTCCAGGATTGCCAGCCGTAATCGAGTTTTGGTTATCGCCGACAGGTGCTCCCCAACTAGTTGTGAGCTTTTTTGTATCTGCCATCGTTTGTTTCCCCCCGTTTCGGTTTTCGTTTTCACTAATAAATGATAACATTTATCAAACAAAAGTCAATATTTTTTTATAATTATTTTAAAAAGATATATATAATCAAATAGAATTTTAAATAATATTATAATGGTTATTCAAATGCAACAGCGGTCTTACATCTCCGGAAAATACAACTTTTTGTGCCGTTTCTTTTTACGCCAATCCTAACTTCATCGTCACAGTCATATGTATTAAAGTGATTGAAGAAAAATTCATGTTGTGAATTGCTAAATAAGGAAAAGCGGATTTCTGATGGGAAAATAGGAGAATTAAGCAAGGGGGTTGTTCCATTTTGTGATATAGAGGAACTAATAGAGAAAATGAGTATGTATCTCAGCATTTTTCACTTTTCGTTCTCAATTATCTCCGCTTTTTATCAAAAAACGTAAGGAATCATATTTTCATGCACGGATATGCTTACAGGCGGTGGGAATCATATATATAATATGAAGGAATGAGAAGATCCGCTATTGCTCTTCGTGGAAAATCGCAAAGCACCGCCAAGGAATATAATTGAAAAGAGGGTGTCCCAAAAGTGTGTTGGGACACCCTTTATGCGCATCGAACAATAAGAGAGCTTATATATCGTATTCTGTTTGTGGCCAAATACCTTTTTGAATTATTTGGATTGCAATATGTCGTGATCGACGTAACGTTCTCCGTTTAGTTCGCTAATGACATTAATGGCCACTTTCGCTCCGTCGCCAGCGGTAATAATCGTATGTACGCTGACGCCAGCTACTGTCCCGGCCGCCCAAATTCCTTCAATATTGGTACGTCCGTTTGCATCCGCATCAATGATCGTTTTAATGCGCGGCTCTGTTCCTTGTTTTGTTTTTACGCCGATTTTTTCGGCGAGATCGACCGCTACTCCTGTCGCCAAAATCACATGTTTTGCCTCAAACGTGCCGTTTTCTGTTTGAATGCGGAAACCGTTTTCTGTTTTTTCGATGTTGGTGGCTTGGGCAGTAACAAGTTCTGCTCCGAATTTGGCCGCTTGTTTTTTCCCTGTTTCAATCAAATCCGGCCCTGTGATTTCCGGGACTCCATAGTGGTTTTCGATCCAAGCGCGCTTTGTCATGCTTTTGTCATTGTCAATTAATACTGTTTTCTTTCCCGCTTTTGCGGTAAAAATAGCAGCGCTTGCCCCGGCAGGTCCAGCCCCGATAATGGCGATATCGTACATCGTTTCATCCCCTTTTCGTTAGAATATTCCAATATTTATTATAACATGTTCATTGTTTCCATCCAATTAATATGAATCGCATCTCTTTTATTTAAAATAATTATAATTTGATATTGATTATTTAAAAATAATATGTATAATAAATGATAACAATAATCATTCGTAAACAGTTAAAGGAGAGCGAAAACATGCGAAAACAAGTCATTTGCGAACAATGCCATCAACCGATTCGCCGGTTGAAACATTCTATCCTTTGCCGCTGCGGAATGAAAATTATCCAACATAAATAAGCGGATAGGTGAGGTATGATGATATATAGGTAGTCAAGGGACTGCGCTTCTTTGTTGGCCAGTCCCGTTTTTTGTGGTAATGAGAATCTTTTTCATAAAAAATATTGACAATGGGATTTTATTTCCATACAATTGTAGTTGATAATAATTATCAACATCATTTAAGGTGTATAGAGGAAAAACGATGAAAAAGCTGTTTATATTGTTCGTCATATTAGCGGTTGCGTCTTTGTTCATCGGTGTCCAGCATATTTCACTTGCCGATTTGTTGGCATGGAAAGAGGATGACATAGAGGTATTAATGATCAGCCGGATTCCGCGGTTGATCAGCATTATTATCGCGGGTGCCAGCATGAGCGTTTGCGGGTTGATTATGCAGCAGTTAAGCCAAAATAAGTTTGTCTCGCCAACGACGGCGGGGACGATGGACTGCGCAAGGTTAGGAATTTTAGTGTCACTCATTTGGTTTGCTTCCGCGAGCCCGCTGCTAAAAGTAACGATCGCGTTTTTATTCGCATTTGCCGGCACGATGATTTTTATGAGAGTGCTAGAAAGAGTGAAATATAAAGATGCGGTTTTTATTCCGCTCGTTGGTTTGATGTTTGGCAATATCGTCAGTTCGATGACGACGTTTTTCGCGTATAAGTACGACTTAATTCAATCGATTTCGTCATGGCTGCATGGCGATTTTTCCATGATGATGAAAGGGCGGTACGAACTGCTTTACTTAAGTATTCCGCTTATGATTGTCGCTTATATGTATGCCAACCGTTTTACGATTGCAGGAATGGGAGAAGAAATCGCGACAAATTTAGGCCTTCGTTATCGGTATATCGTCAATGTTGGATTAGTCATCGTGGCGGCTACTTCTTCTTTGGTGGTGCTGACGGTTGGGACACTGCCGTTTTTAGGATTGATTATTCCAAACATTGTCACATTATATTATGGAGATCATTTAGAGAAAGTCCTTCCTCTTACCGCGTTGTCCGGAGCGGTTTTCGTGTTAGTTTGCGATATTTTTGGGCGCGTCATTATTTATCCATATGAAATTCCGATCGGTTTAACGGTAGGAGTGATTGGCAGCGGCGTATTTTTGTATTTGCTAGTAAGGAGAAGAAAGCGATATGTCTAACAAAACGAAGCTTATCTTGTTAAGCATTGCAGCATTGTTACTCATCGCGGTGTTTTTGGCTACGGATCTTAAAGGCAACTTGGACTATATTCTCCGTTCAAGAAGTGAAAAAATTGCCGCTATGGTGTTGACAGGATGTGCGATTGCCGCTTCTACCGTTATTTTTCAAACAATAACAAACAACCGAATATTAACGCCGAGCATTATCGGGTTTGATTCGGTTTATATGTTAATTCAGACGTTTATCGTATTTATTTTTGGGTCGACAACGTTGACGATGATGAGTGCGAACGTGCAGTTTCTCCTTTCCGTCGGCTTCATGGTAGGATTTGCGATATTGCTTTATTCCGTTTTATTCAAGCGAGAAGGGCAGACGATTTACTTTCTCCTTCTTGTCGGAATGATTATGGGAACATTTTTTCAAAGCGTGACGTCCTTTATGCAGTTTTTAATCGATCCGAACGAATTTTTTGTCATTCAAGACCGCATGTTTGCGAGTTTTAACAATATAAAAACAGAGCTTTTATTTGCGTCTGGAATTGTCATTGCGCTGATGATTGGCTATATCGTTTCTTACATACGTTACTTAGATGTGCTATCGCTAGGAAAAGAGCATGCGATTAATTTAGGTGTTCCGTATGAAAAAATCGTGAAGCGGCTTCTTATTGTCGTTGCGGTGCTCGTTTCCGTCTCTACCGCGTTAGTCGGTCCGATTACGTTTTTAGGATTTATTGTGGCGAACGTAGCGTATGCGTTTTTGCAAACATATCGGCATAGTTACTTGCTCATTGGGGCGACGTTGTTTGCCGTTATTGCGGTAGTTGGCGGGCAACTGGTAGTGGAAAGAGTATTCACGTTTTCGACGCCGTTAACCGTGATTGTAAATTTTATTGGCGGAATTTACTTTTTATATCTTTTATTGAGGGAGAGGAAAGCATGGTAGAAGTAAGAGGAGTTTATAAGCAATACGGTGGAAAAACCGTTGTTGATAACGTGTCTATTACGATTCCGACCGGAAAGTTAACATCGTTCATTGGACCGAACGGCGCAGGGAAAAGCACGCTATTATCGATTATGAGCCGCCTTATCGATAAAGACCGCGGCGAAGTGAAAATCGAGGGAAAAGAAATTAGTCGCTATAAAACCGATGAATTAGCGAGAAAAATCTCCATTTTAAAACAATCAAACCATATTGCGATCCGGCTTACGGTGAAAGAACTCGTTTCTTTCGGGCGCTTCCCGTACTCACGCGGCCGGCTTACGCGCGAAGATTGGGAGCATGTCAAAAAAGCGATTCGTTATATGGAGTTAGAAGATTTACAAGATCGCTATTTGGACGAATTAAGCGGCGGACAAAGACAGCGCGCTTATATTGCCATGGTGCTTGCGCAAGATACGGATTACATTTTTCTTGATGAGCCGTTAAACAATTTAGATATGAAACATTGTGTGCAAATGATGCAAGTGTTAAGAAAATTGGTAGATGAGCTTGGAAAAACGGTTGTTGTTGTCATGCACGACATTAATTTTGCCTCCTGTTATTCTGATTATATCGTTGCCCTTAAGAACGGGAAGGTTGTTCGTGAAGGAACAGCGTCGGAAATCATGAGAAATGGCATATTGCAAAGCATTTATGATATGGACGTTCACATTGAAACGATCCATGATAAAAAAATATGCGTTTATTTCGCGTAACTTTGTTTTTCATATAGTTTTTTCGCATAACGTTTCGCGGGATCGGGCGCCCCTCGCGGAAAGGTGCGAGAAAACTATTGAAAATAAATATGGTAATTATAAAGGGGGATTCTCATGATAAAAAAACGTTGGTTGCCAATTTTCGTGGCATTTTTCACTGCAATATTGCTAGCGGCGTGCGGGAACGAGGAAAACGCAAGCGGCACGAAAACGAAAAGCGATCGTGAAGAAATAACGATCAAACATGAATTAGGGGAAACAAAAGTAAAGAAAAAACCAGAAAAAGTGGTTGTATTTGATTTTGGCGTTCTTGATTCATTGGATAAACTCGGTGTAGAAGTGGCAGGCGTTCCGCAAGCCAACATTCCGTCTTATCTAGAAAAGTATAAAGATAGCAAGTATGAAAACGTTGGAGGGCTAATGGAACCGGATTTCGAAAAAATAAGCGAAATCGCTCCGGATTTAATCATTATTTCTGGACGCCAAGCAGATTCTTATGAAAAATTTGCCGAAATTGCCCCAACGGTTTATATGGGAATCGATACGAAAAATTATATGGACTCTTTTACGAATAATATGAAAACATTAGGTAAAATCTTTGGAAAAGAAAAAGAAGTCGAAAAAGAATTAGCGAGAATGAACGAACAAATCGAAGCAGTCAAAGCGAAAACGGAAAAAGCAAACGGCAAAGCGCTAATTGTGCTGACGACCGGCGGCAAAGTAAGCGCGTATGGTCCAGGGTCTCGCTTTGGGATCATTCATGACGTGCTTGGCATTCAACCGGTTGATGCGAATATCAAAGTATCGCCGCACGGCCAAAGCATCTCGTTTGAATATATTGCCGAGAAAAACCCGGATTATTTATTTGTGGTCGATCGCGATGCAGTCGTGGAAGGGAAACCGTCGGCAAAACAAACGATCGAAAACGAATTGGTGAAAAAGACGAACGCTTATAAAAATAATCGTATCATTTATTTAAATCCGAACTATTGGTATCTTTCCGGCGGCGGCCTCATTTCTGTAACGGAAATGATCAACGAAGTGGAAAAAGGAATCGAATAATGGCATTTCAGCGGCTAACCTTGCAATGCAATGGTTAGCCGCTTTATTTTTTTGTTTGCCCAATCTTGTATGGTGGATATTACATCAGAAAAGATAGCGTTGAACCGTTTTTTTTTGTCACGATGATTTTGAATCGTGTAAAATTCCGCTCACAGTCCAGTGAACTTGGATCACCGGAATATTGTTTTTCTTTTTCCACCATTTCCTAGATTACATCTTTGAAGATCTATTTGTAAAAAATTTTCATCTATATGTTAACCTATATATAAAATTTAGTTGACATTTAATGCGTTGTCAGGCAAAATAAAAGCAAATATCGGATTGGAGGGAAAAAAATGAAAACGAAATCGCTGCCGCTGGTAGCGCTGTTTGCCGCGCTTACGGCCATTGGCGGGTTTATCAAAATTCCGATTCCATATGTGCCGTTTACGTTGCAAATCGCTGCCGTTTATTTGGCAGGATGTTTGCTCGGGCCGAAGCTTGGAATGTTGAGCCAGCTTGTCTATGTGCTTGTTGGCCTTGCCGGTGCTCCTGTGTTTGCCGAAGGGGGAGGGCCTAGCTACGTGCTTCAGCCGACGTTTGGCTATTTGATCGGTTTTGTTGCGGGAGCCTATGTCAACGGATGGCTGATGCAAATCTTTCAATTTCGTAAAGCGGCGACGATTTTTCTCGCGAACTTATCTACTCTTTTTGTCGTTTATTTGTTTGGTTGCGCTTGGCTGTACATAGCGATGAAATGGATCGTGGAAAAGCCGCTTACTATTGGGCAAACGTTATGGTTTGGCTTTTTGCTGCCTGTGCCTGGCGATCTATTGTTATGTGCGGTTTGTTCCGTCCTTGTCGCGCGCATGCTGCCGCGTATTCAGAGCGTCATTCGTAAGCAGGAGGTATAAGCAGTTTGTTAAACATCTATAAAGTAAATATCTCCTGTTATTGAACACAAAGAGGCGGATGTTCTCCATCTTTTCCATCATCTCCTGTTTTAGGATAAAAAATCATCTCCCCCTTCCTCATGTTAAAAGGAAATGAAGAAGATTTGACGAATATATGTTCTGAAGGATCCAAACAAGGGGGAAGGCAAGGGGATGAAAACAGTTCGGGGGATGAAAATTGTTTCTCATGATCAATCACAACTTTGTTCATTAGATGAGTTGATGCGCGTCTTTGGTTCCGCAAAGCGATACGCGTTCAACCGTTTGCTGGAGGGAAGGAACGCCAAAGACATCATCAAGCACCTTCCACACCAATTTCAGCTCAACAAACGGTACGCCGAAGACGCGGTCTTGCTTGTTCAATCACTGATTTCTTCTCAATGTGAGCTGCTCCCAATGCGCTTGGAGGATGTGCAGTCGAAAATCGAAAAAAACGAAAAGAAAATTGATGACTACCAACATGGAAGAAAAACACCGAAAAAAGTCGATCTTCCAACATGTCTAGGTGGATTGCACCAACGGTTAGAAAAGCTCAAAGCGAAAGAAGCCGAACTAAAGCACCATCTCGACCATGGAACGATTCCACGTGTGATTTTTGGCGGGAAACAGAACTTTTACAAGCGTTTGAAAGGAAAAATCACGAACGAAGAATGGAAAGATTTGCGCTCGAATCAGTTGTACGCCAGAGGCGATAAAAGCAAAAAAGGAAATTTAAACATTCGTCTCGTGTATGACGATCACACTTATAAATGTTATGTAGAAATTGCGAATCCACTTGGACAACCAAAAGGGAAACACGCTCCCCGTTTACGATTTTCTGTGTCTGTTCCTAAAAAATATGAAGAGGAAATCATTAATCTCGTCATGGGAGAACAAGTCGGAGTGAATGCGAAAGGAAAGCCCATTATCGAATATCGACCATATACTGTTGAAATCAAACGCAAAAACGGAGAATATTACATTCATCTCATCTATGAAGAAGAGGTATATGGAAGGGAACTTGCCTATGATGAACCGATTCAAGCAGAACGAATCGCTGGGATTGACATCAACATTGACCGCATCGCCGTAAGCATCGTTTCGAGACAAGGAAACTTTCTTAAATCAAAGGTGTTTTACTGTCATGAACTCGAATATGTGCGGGCGAATAAACGAAACAACATCGTTGGAGAAACCGTACGAGATGTGTATGACTGGCTGCTTCAAGAGAATGTTGGGGCAGTGGTCATCGAAAACATCCAACTAAGACAGCAGCACGATACGGACAAACGATTCAATCGCTTCACCCATAATTTTAAAAAGAAAAAGCTGACTGACACCATCATTCGCCGGGGCTTAAGGCTTGGGTTTCGCATCAAAAAAGTGAATCCGGCGTACACCAGCGTCATCGGACGTTTCAAGTATATGAAAAAGTATGGGTTATCCGTTCATGAAAGTGCCGCTTTGGTGATTGGCAGGCGGGGATTAGGGTATCGTGAATGGTTGCCAAAAGAACTCATTCACATCGTAAAAACGAAAGTGAAACGCCATTTGATTGCCATGTTAGGGTCGATGGAAGAATCCTACAAGCAATCGAAAAGCGGCATGAAACAACGCCAATATATCGCGATGATGTTACGTAAAATCGAGAATTTCAAACAAGAGCATGAATGGTCGTTATGGAACATATTGCACAAATGTTGTTGGCTGAACCAGTATCAAATTCAACTAAAGGAGGTGTAGACCTGGTTGCTAAAATCGTTGTCGTGTACTGACCGATGGAAGGAATGGTGCACGACAGGTGCCGTCGCTGACAGCGATCCACGGGGTGTCTTTCACAGCAGGTGAATGACAAGGGAAATTCCCTTCCTGATGGAACTCGGTGAGAATCCGAGCGGCAAGCGATGTTTCCTGGTTCCATCGCGATGAGTCGATTTTTAAAGATTTTAGTAACCAGGTGGTTTCCTAATGGGAAAAGCAATATTTATCACTGGAACAGGAACCGAGATTGGCAAGACGGTGGCAACCTCTTTTCTTGCTTTTGTTTTTCAAAAATTAGGGTTGAATACAAAAATATTTAAGCCGATTCAAACAGGATTGGCGGAAGATGGAGTTTCGTTTGCCGATCAATATTGGTACGAGAAGGTCGTTGGACTGGCGCAATCAGAAGGGCTATATTATATGGAACCCGCCGTTTCGCCGCATTTAGCAGCAACATTAACGAATACCACTATTGACCCGGCGTTGATAGTGGAAAAAATCGAACAATGGAAACGTCAATACGACATCGTTCTTGTTGAGGGGGCGGGAGGTTTAGCTGTCCCGTTAATAGAGAAGGAACAAGAGTTTTATATGACAAACGATTTGATTAAAGAATGCAGCATTCCGATTATCATCGTTTCTTTATCAGGGCTTGGCGCCATTCATCATACGGTGACAACCGTATCTTACGCACAGCAGCAAGGCATTCGTGTTCTTGGGTTGATTTTTAATCAATTTAATGCCGAAAGCATCATTCATGTTAATAATATTGAAACAATAAAGAAAATGTTAGATTTGCCGGTTATCGCCACACTGCCATCTCTTGAGAATGTGACGAAGCATACGATGATGGCGTTGGCGGAACGTTGGCTGGCGAATAACGAGAGAAAGCAGTTGTTACGGGAGGTGCTGTCCGTTGAAGTATAGCTACGAGCAATTAGAACAATGGGATAAAGCGTATGTGTGGCATCCGTTTACGCAAATGAAAACATATGTGCAAGAACGGCCGCTCATTATTGAGCGAGGGCAAGGAAGCTACTTATTTGATGTCAATGGGAATAAATATTTGGACGGATATGCATCATTATGGGTAAACGTCCATGGCCATAATGATCCTGAACTAAATGAAGCTTTGCATATGCAAATAGAAACGATCGCGCATTCGACATTGCTTGGGTCGGCAAATGTACCTTCGATTTTATTGGCGAAAAAGTTGATTGAACTTTGGCCGGGACTTTCGAAAGTGTTTTACTCCGACACGGGAGCTGCCGCTGTGGAAATTGCGCTAAAAATGGCGTACCAATATTGGAAAAACATTGATCCAGTTAAATATGCGGCAAAAAATAAATTTGTTTCTTTAAAGGAAGCGTATCATGGTGATACGGTCGGCGCTGTGAGTGTCGGCGGAATGGATTTATTCCATCGCATTTTTAAGCCGCTGTTGTTTGAACGAATCGAAGTTCCTTCTCCGTATGTGTATCGCATGGACGGATATGGCGATGAAGTGGAGATTGTCAGATATTGTTTGCAACAGCTTGAAGATGTGTTAGAGCGTGAACATGAACAAATCGCCGGCGTGATCGTAGAGCCGCTCGTTCAAGGAGCTGCGGGCATCATTACACATCCAAAAGGATTTTTAAAAGGCATTGAAACACTTTGTCGAAAATATGGGGTGCTGCTTATTTGCGATGAGGTCGCCGTCGGGTTTGGAAGAACAGGAACGCTGTTTGCGTGTGAGCAAGAGGATGTCCATCCGGATATTGTTTGCTTAGGAAAAGGCATTACCGGAGGGTATCTTCCTTTAGCCGCCACATTGACAACAGAAGACGTCTATGCTGCGTTTTTAGGAGACGTTGATGAGGATAAGACGTTCTATCACGGGCATACATATACGGGGAACCAACTATCTTGTTCTGTCGCTTTAAAAAATATTGAGCTCATCGAAAAACGGAATCTTGTCGAAAACGTAAGGAAAAAAGCAGAAAAGTTGGCAAAGAAGCTGGAGATGCTTTATGAAATTCCAATCGTTGGGGATATTCGCCAAAAAGGATTAATGACAGGAATTGAAATCGTGCAAGACCAAAACACGAAGCAGATTTTCCCGCGCTCCGAAATGATCGAACATCGCATTATTCTAGAAGCTCGAAAGCGCGGGTTAATCATTCGTCCGCTCGGTCCGGTGCTCACGTTCATCCCAGTGTTAGCGATGACAGAAGAACAGATGGAAACAGCGGTCAACATTCTCTTCGATTCAATCGCGGAAATGGCGAAAGCCGTTCGATAAGGTTTCTATTGCTGCCTAGAGCGTCTAGGCAACCTATTTTTTGTCCAAAACGGTCAATCGCCCATGCCCTTGGCGTTTGTCCTACATATGTTGAAAGGGAAGAAGCAAACCAATCAGTAAAGGAGAGATGAACATGAATGATGTTAGCTTGCAAGATACAAGAATATGGGGATTTGGGCGCCCATGGGGCTTTGGAGGCTTTGGAGGATTTGGCCGTCCGTTCTTCGGTGGCTTCGGCCGTCCATTCTTTGGTGGCCCGTTCTTTGGCGGCCTTTTAGGAGGACTGTTGGGCGGCGCGCTGACAGGCCCATTCTATGGCGGTTATGGTGGCTATCCTTACGGCTACGGCTACGGATTCCCTTATTAATTTTATGGCCCAATATGATCATGAACATTGTTTGAGCCTGCCGATCATATGGCAGGCTTTGATCTTTTCAAAAATTAAGTTCCGGGAGTTTGTGTAAAAAGAAACGGTAAGGGGAAAATTCCATTACTAGCACAGTAAATAAGAGGATGGGAAAATAAAATCGCTTTTTACCGTTTTGTTTTTACACAATTTTGCGGACTTGATCAGCGGTAAAAAGCAGTTTGATTTCGCTAAAACGTAAATTTGCTGGACTGAGAAAGGAAATTTTACACAATAATCAGGACTTGATCATATCTTGCATTTTCTTAAAAGCTTATGAAAAAGTGGGCTGATATCTTGTTCCATTCGTCCTTCATTCCACATAACATGTTTGTGTCCATTTTATTTTTAGGAAGGAGGGATCGTGGTGGTATATCCGCGCGTATTTTTCGGAGGTCCGTTTTTAGGCGGCTTTCTAGGCGGCTTGCTTGGCAGCGCGCTGGCATTGCCGCTTTACATCCATCCAAGACCGTATTATCCGTACTTTCCGTATGGAGGATTTTGGTATTAACATGATGAAATATGTGCGAAAAAGCCATGATGTATGCAGTCATGGCTTTTTCATCTCAGGAAGGGGCATATTACTGAACCGTATTTTGATATGGAAATTGGCTTGTGTATCCTTGAAATTGTTGATATGATTGTTGCAATTTTTGCTGGTCAGCCGCTTCAAGTTTGTACCAGCCTTTTTTAAACATTAAATGGTAAAGTTCGCGCTGGCAGTTTTGCGTTTCTGTAAAAATGTTAAGCATATCTTGATATAATTGTTGGTGGCTCGCTTCGTGCAAAAATACATTGTACGACGATGTCATATATTTTTCTGTCGCCAACATATCATTAAGAAAGTCGCGATCGTTCATTTGCGGCGTTTTTGGCACTTGCGTTTCTGGATTTTGGATTTGTCTTTGGTTCATGATCATTCCCTCCATTGCTATTGCATTGTCGCTTTAGGCCGCCCTGTATTTTGCAGATGGCTTAAAATTTTTTGGTAATGGCGCTGATGCATTTGTCCCGCTTTTTCGATCGCAGCGCTGACTTCTTTGTCTTGGCATTGCGATGCAAAAAAGTGCGCTTTTTTCATCGCGAGCAAATTCCAAGACAGCATATCAGCGAAATAAAGCGCGTCTTTTGTGGAAATCATTTGCGGCGGCTGCGGCATGACCGATGGTTGTTGTGTGTTCATTTGTTGTTGCATAAACGCTGCTCCTTTCTGAAAAAATCGTTCGCTTTTAAATTATCCGTTTCGTGGAAAATTATGCATATATAGAAAATAAACTGTATCGAAAAAACATATTCAACGCTGAGGAAACATGATACAATAATGACAGGATGAATGCGTTTTCATAAAGGGGGCACAATGAATGGAACAAGTAGTGCGCAACTTTTTTTATTCTTGTCCAAAAACAAATTATTAACGAAATTGGCGAAAAAATATGGGCTTCGTTTCGGTGCCTCAAGGTTTGTCGCCGGGGAGACGATTGAGCAAGCTGTGGAAGTGATCAAACAATTGAACAAAAAAGGGCTAGCAGTGACGGTCGATTACTTAGGTGAGTTTGTTGATAACGAGCAAGAAGCAAACGATATGGCCAATCATTGCATTGAGGCAATTGAAGCAATTCATAGAGAAAAACTTCATTCACAGCTTTCGCTAAAAATGACGTCAATGGGTCTTGACATTTCCGAAGAACTTGTCATGCGCAACATGAGGCGCGTTTTAGATGCGGCGAAACGGCACGATGTGTTTGTGACGATCGACATGGAAGATTATTCTCGCTGCCAAAAAACGCTCGATATTTTCAAACGGTTGAAAACGGAATACGATAATGTCGGAACGGTGCTGCAAGCGTATTTGTATCGTACGGTATCCGATATAGAAGATTTAAAAGATTATCATCCAAATTTGCGGCTTGTCAAAGGGGCGTATAAAGAGTCGCAGGAAGTGGCGTTTCCAGACAAAAAAGATGTTGATAAAAACTTTAAAAAAATCATCAAAATGCATTTATTAAATGGAAACTATACGGCCGTCGCCACCCATGACGACGCGATCATCGAGTACACAAAGAAGCTTGTAAAAGAATATAACATTCCAAATAGCCAGTTTGAATTTCAAATGTTATACGGAATTCGCCCGGAGCGGCAAGAACAGCTTGCGCGTGAAGGATATACGATGCGCGTTTATGTTCCGTACGGCACGGACTGGTACGGATACTTTATGCGCCGCCTTGCGGAACGGCCGGCAAACGTTGCGTTCGTTCTTAAAGGAATTTTTTCGTAAATAGCGGTGAAAGCTGGCACAAAGGTCGGGTGTCTGCGCAAACGGCAAACTTTAAACGCATCACAGAAGCGCTTTTGCGTGATGCGTTTGTGTTTAGGAAAAACGAGAATTACTCTCCTTGCATATGATGCCGTTTATATTGCTGGTTTTGGCTCGTCTTTTTTCCGCCGCCGTCCGTTTCCACTGTCGGGCCGGCATTGCCCTTTACGCTTGCTGCGCTAACTGCGCTTTCCGAAGGGTTCTTTTTCCGCTTTGCCATTTGTTTCACCCCCTTTTATTTATCGTCGCCAAAAAATAAATTCTTATTAATACAAAAAATGTTAAGTTTGTATATTGCGAAAATTTACAACATATTTTATATTTAGTATAGAAACAATTTCGTCGGCATATTTTTTTCACTATAAAATGAATGACTATTCATTCAATGTATGAGGGGGAAAAAGGATGATGAAACGCATTCAAAAGGCTGCCGTGCTCGGATCTGGCGTGATGGGTTCGGGAATTGCGGCGCATTTGGCGAACGTGGGGATACCGACGTTGCTTCTTGATATCGTCCCGCGTGAGCTGACGAAAGAAGAGGTAGCAAAAGGATTAACGCTTGAACATAAAGAAGTGCGCAACCGTCTTGCCAATCAGGCGTTGCAAAAATTGTTAAAACAAAAGCCGGCGCCGCTTATGTCCAAGTCCAATCTTGCCCTTATTGAAGCGGGAAACTTCGAGGATGATTTTCACCGGCTTGCTGAAGTGGACTGGATTATTGAAGCGGTCGTGGAAAACTTAGAAATTAAAAAAAGCGTATTTGCGAGGGTGGATGAAGTAAGAAAACCGGGAACGATTGTCAGTTCGAACACTTCCGGAATTTCCATCGAAGCGATGGCAGAAGGCCGTTCCGAGGATTTTAAAAAGCATTTTTTAGGAACACATTTCTTCAATCCGCCGCGCTACTTAAAGTTGCTTGAAATCATTCCGACGAAAGATACCGATCCAAAAGTTGTTTCATATATGAAAACGTTTGGCGAAGAAGTGCTTGGCAAAGGTGTTGTCATGGCGAAAGACACGCCAAATTTCATTGCGAACCGCATCGGTACGTATGGATTGTTAGTAACTGTAAGAGAAATGATGAAAGGCGGATACAGCGTTGGAGAAGTCGATTCGCTTACAGGACCGCTGATCGGCCGGCCGAAAAGCGCGACGTTCCGCACGCTTGACGTCGTCGGTTTAGACACGTTTATTCACGTTGCTAATAACGTCTTTGAAAAAGTAGAAGGAGAAGAAAAAGAAGCGTTTCGCGTTCCAAATTTTATGAAAGCGATGCTTGAAAAAGGATGGCTTGGCAGCAAATCGGGACAAGGCTTCTTTTTGAAGCAAGGAAACGATATTTTGGAACTTAATTATGAGACGCTGGAATATGAGCCGCGCAAAAAGCTGACGACTCCAGCGGTAGAGGCGAGCAAGCAAGCGAAAACGCTAGCTGATAAATTGAAAGCGCTTGTATATGCCGATGACCGCGCAGGAACGTTCCTTTGGAAAATCACTGCTCCGGTTCTTCTTTATTCGGCGAAATTGCTTGGTGAAATCGCCGATGACATCGCTGCTATCGACCGCGCGATGAAATGGGGATTTGGCTGGGAGCTCGGCCCGTTTGAAATGTGGGACGCAATCGGTGTTGAGCAGTCTGTCCGGAAAATGAAGGAAGAAGGGTTTGAAATTCCTTCGTGGGTAACGGACATGCTCGCGAATGGATTTACGTCTTTCTACAAATTGGAAAAAGGGCAAGCATTCTATTATGACCATGGGGAATACAAGCTGATTCAGGAAAATCCGAAAGTTATTCACATTCAGCGCTTAAAAGAGCAAAGAGGCGTTATTAAGAAAAATAGCGGCGCAAGCTTCATTGACATTGGCGATGATGTGGCGTTGTTGGAATTCCACTCGCCAAATAACGCGATCGGTACGGATATTGTGCAAATGATCAACTACGCGCTTGAAGAAGTGGAGCGAAACTATAAGGGTCTTGTCATCGGCAATCAAGGAAAAAACTTTTGTGTCGGTGCAAACCTTGCGATGATTTTGATGGAGGCGCAAGATGACAACTATTTTGAAATTGAGCTTGCGGTCCGCCAATTCCAGCAAGCGATGATGAAGATTAAGTATAGCCCGAAGCCAGTTGTTGCCGCGCCGTTTGCGATGACGCTCGGCGGCGGTGTGGAAATTTGCCTGCCATCCTCCCGCATTCAAGCAGCGGCGGAAACGTATATGGGGCTTGTCGAAGTCGGCGTCGGCCTCATTCCTGGCGGTGGCGGAAATAAAGAGCTTTATATTAAATATTTAAACAGTCTGCCAAACGGAGTCCATTTCGATTTGCAGCAAGTGGCGAACAAGGTGTTTGAAACGATTGCGATGGCAAAAGTATCCGGCTCAGCGGCAGAAGCGCGTGAACTGAACTTTTTGAATCAGCGCGATGGCATTACGATGAATAGCGACCATTTGCTTTACGATGCGAAACGGGCGGTTATTTCTCTTTATGATCAAGGCTATCGCCCGCCTGTTCGCAAAAAGGTGCCTGTTGTCGGCGAAACAGGTTATGCGGCAATGCTGCTTGGAGCGCAGTCGATGTATCACTCCGGGTACATTAGTGAACACGATTTGAAAATCGCGAAAAAACTTGCGTACGTCATCGCTGGCGGAAAAGTCCCGTACGGCACGGAAGTCGATGAACAATATTTGCTTGATTTAGAACGGGAAGCGTTTTTAAGCCTAGTCGGTGAACCGAAATCGCAAGCGAGAATGCAGCATATGCTTGTTAAAGGGAAACCGTTGCGCAACTAATTGGAAATTGAAAGAACGAATATGAAAAAAACAGGAGGGACGGTTGTGAGAGAAGCGGTGATTGTAGCGGGGGCGCGCACGCCGGTCGGAAAGGCGAAAAAAGGAACGCTCGCCCATGTGCGACCGGATGATTTAGGCGCGCTCGTCGTGAAGGAAACGTTGAAACGAGCCGGGAATTATGAAGGAAATATCGATGATCTTATTATTGGCTGCGCGATGCCGGAAGCGGAGCAAGGGTTAAATATCGCAAGAAACATCGGAGCGCTTGCCGGTCTTCCATACACGGTTCCGGCGATTACGATCAATCGTTATTGTTCGTCTGGTTTGCAAGCGATTGCTTACGCGGCGGAGCGCATCATGCTCGGCCATTCAGATACGGTCATTGCCGGCGGAGTGGAATCGATGAGCCTTGTCCCGATGATGGGGCATGTGATCCGTCCAAACGCGAAACTGGCAGAAGAAGCTCCAGAATATTATATGTCCATGGGACATACGGCCGAACAAGTAGCGATGAAGTATGGGGTTAGCCGTGAAGACCAAGATGCGTTTGCTGTGAGAAGCCATCAGCGCGCGGCAAAAGCGATCCGTGAAGGCAAATTTAAAGACGAAATTGTTCCAGTCGAAGTGACCGTTCGCAAAATAGAAAATAATAAGTTAGTTGAAAAAACGATACTTTTCGAAGAAGACGAAGGGGTGCGCCCGGATACGAATATGGAAACGTTAGCAAAACTCCGTCCGGCATTTTCCATAAACGGAACGGTAACAGCTGGGAACGCTTCGCAAATGAGCGATGGCGCTGCTGCTGTCATGGTGATGGACCGCGAAAAAGCAGAATCGCTAGGATTAAAACCGCTTGGGAAATTCCGTTCGTTCGCCGTCGCCGGCGTGCCGCCGGAAGTGATGGGAATCGGTCCGGTTGCCGCGGTTCCGAAAGCGTTAAAGCTTGCTGGCTTAGAGCTTTCGGATATCGGATTAATCGAGCTAAATGAAGCGTTTGCGTCTCAAGCGATTCAAGTGATTCGCGAGCTTGGGCTAGATGAGGAAAAAGTAAATGTCAACGGAGGCGCCATCGCGCTTGGCCATCCGCTTGGCTGTACTGGTGCAAAATTGACGCTGTCGCTGCTTTATGAAATGCGCCGTCGCAACGTGCAATTCGGAATCGTCACGATGTGTATCGGCGGCGGCATGGGCGCTGCAGGAGTGTTTGAATTAATTTAACCGTGACGAAAGCGGGCGGCATGCTCCCGCCCGACCATATATGACAAAAATCAGGGGGAGGAGTTATTAATGGCAAAGACATTGGAAAATGCGATTAAAGGTGGAAGCTTTCTGATTGAAGACATTCCGTGCGAACGCGTATTTACACCGGAGGATTTTACCGACGAACATAAAATGATCGCGAAAACGACGGAAGATTACGTCGTAAACGAAGTGCTTCCACAATTAGAATATTTGGAAAATCACGAATTTGACCGTTCGGTTCAATTGTTAAGAAAAGCAGGAGAACTTGGATTGCTTAGCGCGGATATTCCGGAAGAATACGGCGGTTTAGGGCTTGACAAAATCAGTTCTGCGCTGATCGCGGAGAAAATGGCACGCGCCGGCGGTTTCTCGATTTCCCATGGCGCGCACGTTGGCATTGGATCGCTTCCAATCGTCTTATTTGGAACAGAAGAACAAAAGAGAAAATATCTTCCATATTTAGCGACTGGGGAAAAAATTGCTGCATACGCGTTAACAGAGCCTGGCTCCGGTTCAGACGCGCTAGGAGCAAAAACGACAGCGAAATTAAACGAAGAAGGAACGCATTACATCTTAAATGGGGAAAAACAATGGATCACAAACGCTGGATTTGCCGATGTGTTTATCGTATATGCGAAAGTAGACGGCGAACATTTTTCCGCATTCATTGTTGAACGTGATTTTCCGGGGGTTTCTACCGGTCAGGAAGAAAAGAAAATGGGAATTAAAAGCTCTTCGACCCGTACGTTAATTTTGCAAGACGTGCCTGTTCCGAAAGAAAACTTGCTTGGGGAAGTTGGAAGAGGCCATGTGATTGCGTTCAACATCTTAAACATTGGCCGTTATAAACTTGGAGTCGGCGCTGTTGGCGGCGCGAAACGGGCGCTGGAAATTACGTTGCAATATGCGAATCAACGTCAACAATTTAAACAGCCGATTTCTAAATTTACATTAACGCAAGAAAAATTCGCGACGATGGCTTCCCGCTTGTATGCCACAGAAAGTTCTGTCTACCGCACGGTCGGCTTGTTTGACGAACGGATGAGCCTTCTTGATGGGGAAAAGGCAAAAGACGGAAAAGAAATCGCGAAATCGATTGCGGAATACGCGATTGAATGCTCGCTGAACAAATTTTTCGCGACGGAAACGTTGGACTATATTGTCGACGAAGGTGTACAAATTCATGGCGGTTACGGATTTATGCAAGAATATGAAATTGAGCGGGCTTACCGCGATTCTCGGATTAACCGAATTTTTGAAGGAACGAACGAAATCAACCGTCTGTTAGTTCCGGGCATGTATTTGAAAAAAGCGATGAAAGGTGAACTTCCGCTTTTGCAAAAAGCGCAACAGCTTCAAGAAGAATTAATCATGCTCGCGCCGGAAGAAGTCGGCGACGGCATTCTAGAGCAAGAAAAATATTTGGTGCGCAACGCGAAAAAAATCGCGTTAATGGCAGCGGGATTAGCGGCACAAAAATTCGGTCCGAAATTGGAAAACGAACAGGAAATTTTAGTAAATATCGCTGACATTGTTGCGAACATTTATGCAATGGAATCGGCAGTGCTTCGTACCGAAAAGGCAATAAAGAACTCCGGAGTGGAGAAAAATAAACAAAAGCTGCTTTATACGCAAATTTTCTGCCAAGAGGCGTTCAACGAAATCGAGGCACATGCGAAAGAAACGATTGTTGCGGTAGAACAAGGCGATACGTTGCGCATGATGTTGGCCGCTTTGCGCAAATTAACGCGCTATACCCCAATCAATATCATCGCGAAAAAACGTGAAGCGGCAGCGGCGCTCATTGAAGCGGAACGTTATATTGTGTAATAATGGAAAGTACCAGGCTCGTCCCTGGTACTTTAATTTAATAAAGGATGGTGGAGTATGGCGTTCACTTTTTATTGGTATCCGAAATGCGGCACATGCCGAAAAGCGAAAAAATGGCTCGATGAGCATGGCGTTGCCGTACGGGAAATACATATTGTTGACAACCCGCCGGCAAAAGATGAGCTGGCGGAGCTTTATCGCAAGAGCGGGCTTCCGTTAAAAAAATTTTTTAATACAAGTGGTATGAAATATCGTCAGTTAGGGCTAAAAGATAAAGTGAATACCGCTTCGGAAGAAGAGCTTCTTGAACTGCTCGCTTCCGACGGCATGTTGATTAAGCGCCCGATTTTGACGGACGGAAATCATGTTATCGTTGGGTTCAATGAAGAGCAATATGAAAAATTTTTTGGGCAAAGATGACGAATTCGGTGAGTTTTTTGATAAAATCGGTTATTATTAAAAAGAATACAATATTAAAAAAAATATAATCTGTTATGGAGGGATGCAATCATGAATACGCCAAAGGAGTTACGCTATTCTGAAGAACATGAGTGGGTGCGCGTCGAAGGAGATAAAGTGCGCATCGGCATTACGGATTTTGCGCAATCTGAATTAGGCGACATCGTTTTTGTTGAACTGCCGGAAGTAGGTACAGAAATTACGGCAAACGAGCCGTTCGGCAGCGTGGAATCGGTAAAAACGGTTTCCGAACTTTATGCGCCGATTAGCGGCAAAGTAGTCGAAGTGAATGAAGCATTAAATGACAACCCAGAATATGTAAATGAATCCCCATATGAAAAAGCGTGGATGATTGTCGTCGAGCCTTCCGATATGAGTGAGATCGACAATTTATTAACGGCAGAGCAATATGAAGCAATGGTAAAAGAAGGATGATCATTGGCATAAACGACCATTGTTGATTACGTAGGCGATGGGCACTCTAATACATAACGAGGTGGATAAAAAGAGTGCTCATTGCCGTTAAAACCAAAAAAGCTGTAAGGGAAAATAAAACTCAATTTTATTTTATATGGCTATTTTGTCTTTTGCCATCGACTTTCGTGACAAAAGCGATATGAACGATATTTATAAGGAATGACCGTCACCGTTGTGCCAGATCAAAAACATGCCGATTGCGACGGTGAGGCTAGTTGGTGTAAAAGCAACGGTGCTATGCCGTTGCTTTTCTTCGTGTTTACCGTTTCGCGAAAAAAGGCGGTAAACAAGCTTGCGAAAGGAAACGGTCGCATTATTTTTCGCATAAATGTGCAAGTGCATTTTCCAGACAAATTAAAATTTATCGTGTAAAACTCCATTCTCGGTTCAGCGAACTCGCATCGCCGGGAAACAAAGCCGTTTGTACCTTTTTCTTGTTCCGCAAGGACTTGATCCATTTTTCTTAAGGTGTGGTCCATTATGATAGAAATTGAAAAAGTAATTATTGTCGAAGGACGTTCCGACAAACAAAAAATTGAAAAGATTGTGAATGAACCGGTTGAAATTATTTGCACAAATGGGACGATTAGCGATGCTAAATTGGAAGAGATGATTGAAGAACTTTATTATAAAGAAGTTTATATATTGGTGGATGCCGATGAAGCGGGCGAAAAATTACGAAAACAGTTTCGCCGCGAATTTCCTGAGGCAGAACATATATATATTGACCGAATGTATCGGGAAGTAGCCGCGGCGCCGAATTGGCATATCGCCCAAGTATTATTGCGAGCAAATTTTAATGTCCATTATCATTATTTGTTAAAAAGGTGAAAGCAGCGATGAAAAAATTACAGTTAGCTGAAATAGATGACATTATTAATAAGGAAGAGAATGTTTGCCTTTATGTGTATACACCGATGTGCGGCACTTGCCAGCTTGCCGAGCGGATGATGGAAGTGGTCGAAGAACTGTTTCCGCGCATTCCGTTTTACAAAACCGATATTAATTATATGCCGGAGCGTGCGGCCGCATGGAAAATTGAAAGTGTTCCATGCCTTCTTTTATTTGATGGCGGCAATATCATAAAAAAATTATACGCGTTCCATTCGGTACCGTATTTATATGAAATAATAAAGGAATTTTGGCCGGAAAGCAGATAGCAATATTTTCTTAATGCGCAAAACGAAAAATGGGCAAATCGTTCTTTTCTCTCGCAAAGCAGGCAGAATAAACGATGATTTGCGGTCATTTGACATCATTTCTTGGGAAATGATGAGAATCTTGCCTATTTTTCAGAGGATTTGTCGAGATTTTTATAAAGGATTCTCCCCCTTTTCTAATGAAATAAATGGGTAACGGGATAAAGGGGGAGGAGGATATAAAATGGATATGCGTGAATTAATAAAACAACTTACAGAACGAATGCAAAAGTTGAATCATTTATCACCGATTTTGCCAGAAGAGGAATTATACGTTCAATTTGAATGCGGATCGGAAACGGCAGTTGTGGCGATTTCTAAACATACAATCGAGCAGAAGGAAGCGGCAGATGAACGGCGGTTGTTGACTGTCCGGGGATCGAAAGAAGCGCTTGAAGCGCTGTTAAATGGAAGGATAAAGTTGCAACAACAAATTCGGCTTCGTGAAGTAAATATTTCTGGAAGTTTCCGCCATATGCTGCTAGTGGAGTCGCTGCTTCATTTGTCAAAGCCGTATCGCTATGTTTGCTAAAATTTGTGGAAGAAACAATTGACAAGCCGTAAAAATAGTAGTACTATTCAGAAAAAAAGTATAATAATTTTTACGTTTTCGCTTCATAAGCAAAAAACTTATATGTTATTTTCGAATATTTTTATTATAATATTTTTATTGACATTATTCGACATATAATGATAAAATCACATTCGTAATTAATGAGACATTTTAACTGAATAAAGTGCATCTTGTGCTCTTATCAAGAGAGGTGGAGGGATGTGCCCAATGAAACCCGGCAACCGTCAGCGGCTTCGCTGAAATGGTGCCAATTCACACAAAGCGTCTGCTTTGAGAGATAAGAGACAGAACGGTAACGATTGCCTTTCTGTTCTCTTGAGCAGAAGGGTTTTCTTTTTGTTGCGAGTGTTTTTTGCATGAAGGAAGGTGAAAATGTGCATGATTATATTAGAAAACGTGACAAAAATTTATGAAGCTTCCAACGGATCTGTGACAGCGGTGGATAATGTCAGTTTACAGATAAAGGAAGGAGAAATTTTCGGTATCATCGGGTATAGCGGAGCGGGAAAAAGTTCGTTAATCCGTCTCCTTAACGGATTGGAAAAACCGACAAATGGAAAAGTCATTGTCGCCGGACGCGATATCGCTAATATTAAAGGAAAAGAATTGCGAAAGGCTCGCCAAGAAATAGGGATGATTTTCCAACATTTTAATTTATTATGGTCGAGAACTGTCCGTGAAAACATTGCGTTTCCGTTAGAAATTGCTGGCGTGCCAAAAGAGCAGCGAAAAAAACGAGTCGATGAACTTATTCAGCTTGTTGGATTGCAAGGAAGAGAAGACGCCTATCCATCGCAGCTTAGCGGAGGGCAAAAACAACGCGTCGGCATTGCGCGAGCGTTGGCAAACAATCCAAAAGTGCTATTGTGCGATGAAGCGACATCGGCGCTTGACCCGCAAACAACCGATTCGATTTTGGAACTTTTGGTCGATATTAATAAACGTCTAGGATTGACGATCGTATTAATTACTCATGAAATGCATGTGATCCGCAAAATTTGCGATCGCGTCGCGGTGATGGAAAACGGAAAAATCGTCGAACAAGGCGAAGTGCTGCAAGTGTTCCGCCAGCCAAAACAAGCGATTACGAAACGGTTTGTTCAGCAAGTGGTCGAACCGGAGGAAACAAAAGAAACGATTACTCATTTACTTGATAAATACCCGAACGGAATGGTTGTTCAATTGACGTTTGTCGGCGAAGCCGCTGAACAGCCGCTCATTGCCAATGTCGTTCGCCAGTTTCAAGTCGATGCGAATATTCTGCAAGGAAAAATTTCGCAGACACATCAAGGTTCTTACGGTGTTCTATTCGTTCATATAGATGGGGAGAAAGAGGAAGTTGCCCGCGCGATTGATTATATTCGAAATCAGCAAGTGGCGGTGGAGGTGATGACAAATGCTCGCTAACCTCTTACCGAACGTAGAGTGGGATATGATTTGGGCAGCTACTGTCGAGACGCTTTATATGACAGGGATCGCGGTTGTAGCGACATTTATATTAGGAACAATTCTTGGACTGCTTTTATTTTTAACGTCGAAAGGCAACTTATGGGAAAACCGCTTGGCGAATATGATCATTGCCGCTGTCGTTAATATTTTCCGTTCCATTCCATTTATTATATTAATTATTTTATTAATTCCGTTGACGAAATGGATGGTTGGAACGATGCTTGGTGCTAACGCCGCGCTGCCGGCGCTTATTATCGGAGCGGCGCCATTTTACGCGCGAATGGTCGAAATTGCGCTCCGCGAAATTGATAAAGGCGTGATTGAAGCGGCGAAAGCGATGGGGGCTTCAACGGCAACGATTATTTGGAAAGTGTTGCTTCCAGAGTCACTGCCTGCTCTTGTGTCCGGAATTACCGTAACAGCGATCGCTTTGGTTGGATATACGGCGATGGCGGGAGTCGTCGGCGCTGGCGGTCTTGGCAACTTAGCGTATTTGGAAGGATTCCAGCGCAACCATAACGATGTGACATTTGTCGCCACCGTACTCGTGTTAATCATCGTATTTGTCATTCAGTTTATCGGTGACTTTGTCACTTCCAAAATAGATAAACGATAAAAAGGGGGAATTGATTATGAAAAAATGGCTTAGTGCATTATTTGCCGTCGTTCTTGTGTTGGCATTGGCAGCGTGCGGAGGCAACAACAACGCGTCCAATGACCAAAAAGAAGGAAAATTGACGAAATTAGTAGTTGGAGCTTCGAATGTTCCACATGCGGAAATTTTGGAAAAAGCAAAACCGATTTTAAAAGAAAAAGGCATTGACCTAGAAATCGTGACGTTCCAAGATTATGTTTTGCCAAACAAAGCGTTGGCGGATAAAGACATTGACGCAAACTATTTCCAACACATTCCTTATTTAGAATCGCAGAAAAAAGAACATGGATATGACTTCGTCAACGCTGGCGGCATTCATATTGAGCCAATCGGCATTTATTCGAAAAAGTATAAAAGCTTAGAAGAACTTCCAGATGGCGCAACGATCATCATGAGCAACTCAGTTGCAGACCATGGCCGCATTTTATCCATGCTGCAAGAAAAAGGATTGATTAAGTTAAAAGATGGTGTGGACAAAACAAAAGCAACGGTGAAAGACATTGTCGACAATCCGAAACATTTAAAATTTGAAGCAGATGTTGATGCGGGAATGCTGCCGCAAATTTATAAAAACGGCGAAGGCGATGCGGTTGTAATTAACGCGAACTATGCGCTAGATGCCGGTTTGGATCCTGCAAAAGACCCGATCGCTGTCGAGTCGCCGAAAAATAACCCGTATGTCAATATTATTGCGGTACGTAAAGGCGACGAAAACCGCAAAGAAATTAAAACGCTTGTTGAAGTGTTGCAGTCGAAAGAAATTCAAGACTTTATTAAAAAAGAATATAAAGGTGCCGTCATTCCAGCGGCACAATAAAAATAACGGAAGCGATTCGCTTCCGTTATTTCTTTTTTGGCAGCTTTTCGAGAATGGAGATCAGCAACGTAATGATCAAAGAACATTGCAGGGAAATAATAATGCCGATAACAAATAATAATTCGTCAGGCCTGCCTATCAATCCCGCTAATCCCCAAAATAGCAAAACGGTGATGATAACTGCCATGAGAAACATTGAAATCCATTTTCCCATTTCTCTCCCTCCCATTTCCGTCTATATTTGAAATTCTTTTGTTTAATTATTTTTTTCTTCACGTATACTAACACCGACATATTATTTCAAGGGGTGTTATTGATGAAGCAGCAACATACGTCTGTTGAAGCAGCTCTTCGTCATTATAAAGAAGGGGTTGGCACATTTACGCAAAAGTTGCCGAACGTTGCTAGCCGTTTTCATGCGTTCACAGAAGCGTGCTTTGAGGAAGGGGCGTTGTCCAAAAAAGAAAAGCAGTTAATTGCGCTTGGAATCAGCCTTGCTACGCAAGATGAATATTGTGTGATTTATCATACGAAAGGATGTTTAGACGAAGGGGCTTCAGAACAGGAAATTTTAGAAACTTGCGGTGTAGCGGCGGCGTTCGCGGGTGGTGCGGCGATGAGCCAAGCGGTGACTTTAGTCCAAGAGTGCATTCATGAACTAACGATGAAACATTAATCAAGACTCCGTTATAGGGGTCTTTTTTCATCATTTTCGTTCATTGACATCCTGACAAAAAAGTTTTTCACTATGGATATAGTGATATTGTGTGCAAAAGGTTGCTAATACTTTTCATTTGTTATAAGATTGTAATGAGAATAAAATGAGAATAGACTAAAAAAGTCAATGATACAACGACACACACAATTTTTAGTGAAAATTGGAGGTATTCTGCATGGCAGTGTTGACCATTAAAGATCTTCACGTATCCGTTGAAGGAAAAGAAATTTTAAAAGGCGTGAACTTGGAAGTAAAAGGTGGAGAAATTCACGCCATCATGGGACCGAACGGAACGGGTAAATCAACGCTATCATCGGCGATTATGGGACATCCAAAATATGAAGTGACACGAGGAAGCATTACGTTAGACGGGCAAAACGTATTGGAGATGGAAGTGGATGAGCGCGCACGCGCCGGTTTATTTTTGGCGATGCAATATCCAAGTGAAATTAGCGGAGTAACGAACGCGGATTTCCTTCGCGCCGCCATTAACGCTCGCCTTGGCGAAGGCAATGAAATTTCGTTAATGAAATTTATCCGCAAGCTGGACGAAAAAATGGAATTTCTTGAAATGAATCCAGATATGGCGCATCGCTACTTAAATGAAGGATTCTCCGGCGGGGAGAAAAAACGCAACGAAATTCTTCAATTAATGATGCTTGAACCGAAAATCGCGATTTTGGACGAGATCGACTCCGGTCTTGACATTGACGCGTTGAAAATTGTTTCAAAAGGAATTAATGAAATGCGCAGCAGCGAATTCGGCTGCTTGATCATTACGCACTATCAACGTTTGTTAAACTACATCACACCAGATTACGTGCATGTCATGATGCAAGGGCGCATCGTAAAATCCGGTGGTCCGGAGTTGGCGCAACGTCTTGAGGCGGAAGGATACGATTGGATTAAAAAAGAACTTGGCATTGAAGATGAAACGGTTGAGCAAGAAGCGTAAGCGTTAGGAGGAGTATTATGACGACAGAAACAAAAATACCATTCGACCAACAATATGTGCGCTCATTTTCCAGCGGGCGCGGCGAACCGGACTGGCTTTTACAGCTCCGCTTACAAGCTCTTGCCAAAGCAGAAGAGTTGCCGCTGCCAAAGCCGGATAAAACAAAAATTGACAACTGGAACTTTACCCAATTTGCGAACCATGTTGTCGAAAGCGCGCCGTTTGCTTCATTAGATGAATTGCCTGAGGCGGTAAAGGCGCTGATTGAGGCAGGAGAGGGAACGAAAAACTTATACGTCCAACGCGACCATACGCCAGCGTATTTGTCGCTGTCGGAAGAACTAAAAGCAAAAGGTGTCATTTTCACCGATATTTTCACAGCAGCGCGCGAACATGGAGATTTGTTGCAAAAATATTTGCTGAAAGATGGTGTGAAATTTGACGAGCACCGTTTAACGGCGCTGCATGCTGCGCTTTTTAACGGCGGCGTGTTTGTGTACGTGCCAAAAGGCGTTGAGGTGGATGTTCCGCTTCAAGCTGTTTATATTCAAGAAAGCGACGATATCGCATTATTTAATCATGTCATCGTGGTAGCGGAAGATAATAGCCGCATTGCTTATGTGGAAAACTATATTTCCGCAAAAGGAGTTAGCAAAGCTGTTGTCAATATCGTCGCCGAAGTGTTTGCCAACACGAATGCCCGCGTGTTTTTTGCCGCGGTCGATAACTTGGCGAAAGGCGTCACTACGTATGTAAACCGCCGCGGCATCGCTGGACGCGATGGTCGCATTGAGTGGGCGCTCGGTTTAATGAACGACGGGGATACCGTTTCGGAAAACATCACTCGCTTAATTGGGGACGGCTCCTTCGGCGATACGAAAACGGTTGTCGTCGGCCGCGGGGAGCAAGTGCAAAACTTTACGACAAGCGTTGTCCATTATGGCAAACATACGGAAGGCTACATTTTAAAACACGGCGTTGTTAGAGATAGCGCGACTTCGATTTTTAACGGCATCGGAAAAATTGAGCACGGCGCTTCGAAATCGAACGCACAGCAAGAATCGCGCGTGTTGATGTTAAGCGAAAAAGCGCGCGGGGACGCAAACCCTATTTTATTAATCGACGAAGACGATGTAATGGCAGGACACGCTGCGTCTGTCGGCCGCGTCGATCCTACACAGCTGTATTATTTAATGAGCCGCGGCATTCCAAGACGTGAAGCGGAACGTCTGATCATTCATGGTTTCTTGGCGCCTGTTGTCGAGGCTATTCCTATTGAAAGCGTGAAAAAGCAACTTATCGAAGTGATTGAAAGGAAAGTGCAATCATGAATACAAAAGAGATTCGTCGGTTGTTTCCAATTTTAGATCAAAAAGTAAATGGAAAACCGCTTGTATATCTTGACAATGCTGCAACGTCGCAAAAGCCTCTTTCCGTCATTGAAGCGCTTGACCGCTATTATCGCGAGTATAACTCGAACGTCCATCGCGGCGTTCATACGCTCGGAACAAAAGCGACGGACGCATATGAAGGAGCGCGTGAAAAAGTACGGCGGTTTATTAATGCGAAGTCCACTCAAGAAATTATTTTTACAAGAGGAACGACAACAGCGTTGAACATGGTCGCAACGAGTTATGGCCGCGCCAACTTGCAAGAAGGCGATGAAATCGTCATTACGTACATGGAACACCACAGCAATTTGATCCCATGGCAGCAAGCGGCCAAACGGACAGGGGCGACATTAAAATACATTCCGCTACAAGCGGATGGAACGATCGATATGAAAGATGTGGAAGCAACGGTGACGGAAAACACGAAAATCGTCGCTGTTGCCCACGTATCCAACGTATTAGGAACGATTAACCCAATTAAAGAAATTGCGCGCGTTGCCCATCAACGCGGCGCTGTCATAGTGGTGGACGCCGCGCAAAGCGCCCCTCATATGAAAATTGATGTTCAAGATCTCGATTGTGATTTTTTGGCGTTTTCTGGGCATAAGATGTGCGGTCCGACAGGAATTGGAGTATTATATGGTAAAAGAGAGTTATTAGAAAAGATGGAACCGGTAGAATTTGGCGGTGAAATGATCGATTTCGTCGAATTGTATGAGTCAACATGGAAAGAACTTCCGTGGAAATTCGAGGGTGGTACGCCGATTATTGCGGGAGCAATCGGTTTGGGAGCAGCGATCGACTTCCTTGAAGAAATCGGATTGGACAATATTGCCGCACATGAGCAGGAGCTTGCCCAGTACGCCTTAGAACGATTGTCCGCAATCGAAGGGCTCACGATTTACGGTCCGAAACATCGCGGCGGGTTAGTGACGTTCAACATAGAAGGGGTTCATCCGCATGATGTGGCAACCGTCCTTGATGCGGAAGGAATCGCTGTCCGCGCCGGCCACCATTGCGCCCAGCCGTTAATGAAATGGTTGAACGTAACGGCTACGGCTCGTGCAAGCTTTTATCTCTATAATACAAAAGAGGAAATCGATCAGCTTGCTGACGCATTACAGAAAACGAAGGAGTATTTTGGCCATGTCTTCTAATAGCCCTTTAGATATGCTTTATCGTCAAGTAATTATGGATCATTATAAAAATCCGAGAAATCGCGGCGTGTTAGAAGGAAACAGTGTAGATATTAACATGAACAATCCGACTTGCGGCGACCGGATCCATTTAACGATGAAAGTCGAAGATGGAAAAATTGCCGATGTGAAATTCGAAGGAGAAGGTTGTTCGATTTCGATGTCATCGGCGTCGATGATGACGCAGGCAATTAAAGGAAAAACGGTCGAAGAAGCATTAAAGCTGGCAACGATTTTTTCGGATATGATGCAAGGAAAAGAATATGATGACGATATCGACTTAGGCGATATTGAAGCGCTTCAAGGCGTTTCGAAATTTCCGGCCCGCATTAAATGCGCGACATTGGCATGGAAAGCGATGGAAAAAGGTTTGCATCAGCATCATTAACGGTAATAAAGAAAAAGGAGGGTGAAACCGCATGGCGAAAAAAGCGCCAGAAATCGGCGAATATAAGTATGGATTCGTCGATAAAGACGTATCGGTATTCCGCGCGAAACGCGGGTTGACACGGGAAGTTGTCGAAGAAATTTCCCGGATGAAAAATGAGCCGAAATGGATGTTGGAATTCCGCTTAAAAGCGTTAGATATTTTCTACAGCAAACCAATGCCGCAATGGGGCGGCGATTTGTCAAGCTTAGATTTTGATGAAATTACGTATTATGTAAAACCGACGGAAAAATCGGGCCGTTCTTGGGACGAAGTGCCGCCGGAAATTAAAGCAACGTTCGATAAGTTAGGAATTCCTGAAGCAGAACAAAAATATTTGGCGGGTGTATCGGCACAGTACGAATCAGAAGTCGTTTACCATAATATGAAAGAAGATTTAGAAAAACTTGGTGTTATTTTTAAAGATACAGACTCCGCGTTAAAAGAAAACGAAGATCTTTTCCGCGAGTATTTTGCTAAAGTCGTGCCGCCTACAGACAATAAATTTGCGGCGCTAAACTCAGCGGTGTGGTCGGGCGGTTCGTTTATTTACGTGCCAAAAGGCGTCAAAGTGGATACGCCGCTGCAAGCGTACTTCCGCATTAACTCGGAAAATATGGGGCAGTTTGAGCGCACATTAATTATCGTTGATGAGGGGGCGCACGTTCATTACGTCGAAGGATGTACCGCGCCGATTTACACAACTGCTTCGCTTCATAGCGCTGTGGTTGAAATCATCGTCAAAAAAGGTGCGTACTGCCGCTACACGACGATTCAAAACTGGTCGAACAACGTGTTTAACCTTGTCACAAAACGTGCGGTTTGTGAAGAAAACGCGACGATGGAATGGATCGACGGAAACATTGGTTCTAAATTAACGATGAAATATCCTGCTGTTATTTTGAAAGGCGAAGGCGCGCGCGGCTTGACATTGTCGATTGCGATCGCCGGAAAAGGCCAGCATCAAGACGCGGGTGCGAAAATGATTCACCTTGCGCCAAACACATCATCGACGATCGTGTCGAAATCGATTTCGAAACAAGGCGGCAAAGTGACGTACCGCGGAATGGTTCACTTTGGCCGCAAAGCGTCAGGATCGCGTTCGAACATTGAATGCGATACGCTCATTATGGATAACCAATCGACATCCGATACGATCCCATATAACGAAATTTTAAACGACAACATTTCGCTTGAGCATGAAGCGAAAGTGTCGAAAGTATCGGAAGAGCAATTGTTCTATCTCATGAGCCGCGGCATTTCGGAACAAGAAGCGACAGAAATGATTGTCATGGGCTTTATCGAGCCGTTTACAAGAGAGCTTCCAATGGAATACGCCGTGGAAATGAACCGACTCATTAAGTTTGAAATGGAAGGAAGTATTGGTTAATCTTATAAAATCAAAGGTGTGGCGCTTTTTCTTGAACGCCACACCCACAATTCACCCACAATTATATTTTTTCTGTGTACCGCTGATACAACTCCAGTGCCTCATCCTCGATTTTTTTGGTCACATGGAGGTATGTGTCAGCGGTTGTTTTTATACTTGCATGTCCTAACCTTTCGGACACGTATTTAATATTTGCTCCGGCTTCGAGAAGATGAACAGCATGAGTATGCCGAAGAGCGTGTGGTGATAATATCGGAAGCCCAGCACGCTTACAAACTTCTTTAAAGTATTCACGGACAACGTTTGTCCGTAACCAACGTCCGTCGTGTTGATGAAACACAATGTTGGTTTCAGGTTTTTTATAGTTCTGGTATTTTAAATACATTTCATTCCGGTTAATACGATGTTTTTTTAACAGACGAATCGTCACGTCGTCTAATTTGATTGTTCGCAAACTTGCTTTCGATTTCGGAGTCGAAAGATACGGCGTTGAGTTAGTCGGATACACTAGCGTTTTGTTCACCGTGAGTGTCTTATTTTCAAAATCGATGTCATCCCACGTCAATGCCAAAGCTTCCCCGATCCGCAACCCCGTACGGGCCAAAAGAGTGAACAGTACATAGTACTGAATCGAATGTTGATACTTAGCATGTTTCTGTGGTTTCTTTACCTCCTCTAAAAATTTTTCCAGCTGCTCCCGCGTGAAATATTTTAATTCCTGATTTCTATCCGTTTCTTTTGGAATAGTGATTTTCACAAGCGGATTTTCACGCAAAATACGGAATTCATGGACAGCGTCATTGAGCGCTGAATTCATGATACTGTGAATTCGTCTAACTGTTCCTTCGCTATATCGCTCCCTCAATTCATTAATCCATTTCTGATATTCAACTCTGGTAATTTCTTTAAGCTTATAATTCCCCCAACGCGGAAGAATGTTTAGTCGGACGTTTCTTTCTTGGAGAGAATAAGTGATAGGCTTGACGTTTGGTTTTTTATACACTTCGAGCCACTTTTCAAAATACGCATCTACTCTTTCGTTCCCATCTTCAGAGAATCCGTAATACTCCAATTCCATTTCCGCCTGGGCGGCTGCCAATTGGGCTTCTTTTTTTGTTTTAAATCCACGCTTAGATTTTTCTTTATACTTACCGGTCGCCCGATCTTTATAGCGGATTCGATATTCCCATGTTCCGTTTGGGTGTTTACGGAAACTAGCCAATTTCACTCCTCCTTTTCTAAGTTTTGAATGATAACTTTTTGTCCATTCTCAAGCTCACCGATTAATTTGTTATCCTCTACTGTAATTCGTGAAAATATAGGGATACTGACCATTGAACGGTCATTTCTTTTCTTTTTCTTCTTTTCCCGATAATCATCTAAATTAATGATCATAGCGAAATACCTCCTTAAATTAAACGAATATACGTTCTGTTTCATGGTTAAAATTTTTTAAATGAACAAGCTCTTGTGGCACACTGTACATTTTAGCTACGTCATATATGGTCAGATCGGTGCCTTGGTATTGAGTGATAACGTCATCTGGAAGTAATAATTCAACAGCAAATGTGTTAGCTTCCACTTCAAGTTTTTCCACAGAAAATAGAGTGTTAGCCCGCAGAAAAGGGGTGTTCGCCCTAGGATGCAAAACGGCATGTCCAAGTTCATGAGCGCATACAAAACGTTGTATTGTTTCCTCGAGTTGATTATTAATATGGATAAACTGGACTCGTTTGTAAGAACTATAAAAGCCGAAAGTGTTTCCAAGCTCTGCAAATAAGACAATTATGTTTTTTTCTTTTGCGATTCGAAACGGATCATTGGACTTGTGTTTTTTAATAATTTGCCTCACTACTTTTTTTATTGCTGTCATTCCCCTGACCCCCGTGTTTTATTTATTTTCTATATTTTTTAGGGGTAAATTTCTTCTTAGCAATTCGTTTAGCAAGCCTCATAGAGTTCTCCAAAGAAATTTTGATTAGCTCTTTAGTTTCCTCGTCCATTGGTTCGCCGTCATACATCAGTCCTTCTTGGCTTTCAAGGCTATCCATTATTCTTTGTAAGTCCTTCGCAATATCCTTTTCGTCTTTTTCCGTTAATTCAGGCAATTTTGAGTCCCAATCGGAATTATTGGAAGGTGAAGGATCATCTGTTTTCCCCAATAAATAATCTGTTGATACTCCGAAAATATCTGCAAGTTTAGCTAAAACATCACTAGGAATTTTAGTTATTACTCCTCTTTCATAATGAGATATGTTAACTCTATTCATTCCTAATTTTTTTGCCAAATTTTCTTGTGATAGCCCTCGCTTAATGCGTAATTCCTTAATTCTCATTCCGGGATAAAACATCAAATTGCACCACCTAAAATAATTTTATCGAAATTTGTAATTATAGCTTGCGTAATTAAAAATTACATGTTATTATTACTTACGTAAGGAGGTGTTACAGATTTGAAAGAGCGTAAAGTTAGATCAAAATTTAAGGCTTTACGTATGAAAAAAGGTACTCAACGCAAAGTTGCAAATGATTTAGGAGTTACTGAAACTACAGTCCGTAATATTGAAAATGGTCATTCAGATCCGGGAGTCGATCTTGTATTTGCATTCGCAATTTATTTCAATGTACCGGTTGAAGAGTTGTGGCCTGATCTCATGGAAAGAGCTTCAAAACGCTTTTCTTAACCCGACAATTACATTATAAACCGTAAATGTCATTTACGCAATTATTTTTTTACAAAAATATATTATTTTTTATCAAATATGTAATTATGAATTACATCAAATTCCTTTCAAAAACCAAACATAGAGAGGTGGATATTTCATGATAAATATCCAAATTGACGATCAAGAAATTGAACAACGTTTCTTACAAGAACTACGTAAGCGGATTGATGAAATCCAACATCGTCATACGTTCTGGGATATGAAGGAATTGTGTCGCCAAACCAACATGAGCGAAACATTTATCCGAGAAACATTCTTTTATGATCCACGTTTTCCAAAGTATCGCGTGGGGAAGAAGTGGTTATTCCCAGCGAAGGAAGCAGAAGAATTCTTGCTCATGTGGTTAAAAGAGCAGCCGAGAAGCTGAAAGGATGTAACCACAAATGAAAATCGCGCCTAACGATTATTGTGCGTTGCAAAGTTCGATTTGATTCGTGGTGATTACCGCATCGCATTCTTTTCAAAAGAAATTTGGACAAGCGGGAGGTGAAAGAACATGGAATGCCCACGTTGCGGCGCGGAAGCCCGTTGGGAAGTGGTGGAAGTTGTCGAAGGAAAAGGCTACGTTTGGGAAGCAAGATGCGACGAGTGCGACTGGGAAGATACGAAATACGAGTTCTGAACTTCAAATGAGTCGATCTTTTTGGTGAAAAATTGGACAAGGGGTGGAATCCATGAATATTCAGGAAGCAACCAAGTTAGCAGTGGAAAAAGGACTGTGCATTACACGGACAGGCGATGAACTTTATAAATTCATGAGAATAAAACCGACTGACACACCAGACTGCTGCATTGTCTTTCCTTCACCAGAATACGAGAGAATAGCTGGCAAAAAGATATCCCCCGGCAAAAGATGGAATCCGAAAGCGGAGGATTTGCTTGCAGATGATTGGATTGTTATTGGATTAGAGACTTGATCTCTTTTATAAGCGTATAACCCTTTTTCAATAACGTATTTTCTTCAACATTCGCTATGCCACGAGGGTTCAATGCTGTTATATAAGCGACATTATCGGCAGGTAGAATCGACACGAAGCCCTCTTCTTCTAACAGATATAAAGCTTTTGAAAGAGAATTTTCAGTTTCATTGGGATGGAGCTGTTTAAAAAAATCAAGATCGAACAGCTCACGATTATTTTTCTTATACTCTACGACCATTTGTTTAAGTAGTTGTTCAGAAAGCTTTATAAGTTTCATCTGTATCACCTCCTTCCCTTAAACATCATTCGACAAGAAGGAGGAAAATCCTACAAAAAGTGAGGAGGAAACGTCATGAATCAATTACAGATTTTTAATCATCCGATGTTCGGTGATGTTCGGTTCGTTGAGATTAATAACAATCCGCACGCCGTTGGTAATGATGTTGCAAAAGCGCTGGGGTATAGCCGACCGCATGAAGCAATTTCAAACCACTGCAAGGGGGCGGTAACTTACCGCATCCTTACTAACGGCGGAGAACAAACGGTGAAAGTTATTCCAGAAGGAGATATATACCGATTGATCGTCAAAGCAGCCGATCAAAGCAAAAACCAAGAAATCAGACGGAAAGCGGAAGAATTTGAAAAGTGGATATTTGAAGTAGTCCTTCCAACAATCAGAAAAACGGGTGGCTATGTTGCTAACGATGACTTGTTCATCCAAACCTACTTGCCTTTCGCTGATGAACAGACGCAAATGTTATTTCGCGGCATTCTTCAAACCGTTCGCCGACAAAACGAACAAATCGCTGCTATGAAACCGAAAGCGGATTACTTTGACGCCTTGGTCGATCGAAACCTTTTGACCAATTTCCGGGACACTGCAAAAGAACTGAAAGTCAAGGAGCGGTTCTTTATCAATTGGCTTCTCCAAAACAAATTTGTTTATCGGGATCAGAAAGGGAAACTCAAACCTTATGCGCCGTATGTGTCGGAATTATTTGAATTGAAGGAGTTTGTTCGAAATGGAAAAGCCGATGTTCAAACGCTGATTACACCGAAAGGGAGAGAGACGTTCCGGCTTCTGTTGCAAAAGGAGGGGATGGCATCATGAACATCCTCCCAGGCGATATGCAACGTGCTGCCAAACTGCTCGATTGTTGCGACTATTGCCTTGCCCGCGCTCGTGTGGCTCAGTTCGGGCGCGACTTGAACGAGGCAGAAAAATGGGTGAAAGAGTTCTTGCGTTGCAAACGTGATCTCGATGAATTGGTGCGGAAGAAAGAAGAGCACGACAAACTGCTCGAGGTTGTTGAGTTGATGAAAGCACGCGGTATTGATATTGAGATCATTTTGAGAAAGGGGAATGAGCAATGAATATCTGTTTCACTGCTAGTCGTCTTATGAAAGTTTCAGAGGTTCGTAGATTGTGCAAGGAAATGCGTGAAAATCAAGCGCTGTTAATGGCAACAGAATTGAAGGCAAAAGAGGAGCTTTACAAACGCTTTTTACAAAAAGAAAAAACGGCCAGTGCCTAACACCAGCCATCATAACCAACCAGCCCGTTCAATCACAATATAGCATATTTCCTCTCCCTTTCACAAGACAGGCTGGTGCCTGTCGTCAGGTGCAGGAGCGCTGTTTCCCTATCCCCCTTTTCCAGCGTTCTTGCGCTTGACGATGTGCACTAGCACATCCGTAAGGCGATGGCGGAATAGGTAGACGCAGGGTAGGCCGGTTAGCTCATGAGGCCCGCGTGAAGCAGCGCATGCAAGGTGCAAATCCTTGCTCGCCTTACGCTACATACCTATGCGAAAGGAGGGACAAGTATGACACGGGAGGAGAAAAAACTTATCCGGTTGCGGATCATCGATTTGCTCGATCAGTGCCAGGGTTGCCCAAACCGTTATGTGACAAACGCAAGTATCCACATCTGCCCGAGCTGCCCAATCGGGCAACAGATGCAGGCACTCGGTCAAAAACTATGGAAACGCGACGAACGCGACGAGAAGAAGCGCGCGGCGGTGATCGCAGAGATTCCAAAACGGCGTCAGTGGACTACACAGGAGGAAGAATTCCTTTTGCAAAACCTCCATATGGGTTGTAGAGAGCTGGCGAAACAATTAGGGCGCACTTATAAGTCCGTTCACAACAAAATAACCAATTTGAAAAAAAGGGGGCGCATCCATGCAAGTTGAAAATCCGATGACTCGTCCGATTGTAGAAAAAAGTTCCCACTGGGGAATTGATGCTTGCGGCGATGAAATTCTCTACGGCGATGTCATTTATGAGTTCCCGGACGGGGAGATTGTACTCGAGGAAAATATTCGTCAGTATCTCACTGAAAATCTTGGCGCTACACGCAAAATTGCCGAATAAAAAACGCCTCACTGGGGAGAGTGAGGCGCACGCAATGGTGATTCCTTTGAAACAGCTACCTACATAGTACAGGAATCGCCTTCAAAAATCAAATGGAGGTGGAACGATGTCGGTTGTCTTTGCCAACACAAATGAAATGAGTCATGAGGAATGGTTGGCTGCGCGTCGGAAGGGAATCGGAGGAAGCGATGCAGCTGCCATTGCCGGTTTAAACAAATGGAAATCTCCTGTTGCGGTGTATCTTGAAAAGATTGGACAAGCCCCAGAGGAAGATGTGAGTAGCGAAGCAGCGTATTGGGGTACAGTGCTTGAGGATGTCGTCGCTCAAGAATTCAGCAAACGTACAGGTCTCAAAGTGCGGCGTAAAAATGCGATTCTACAGCATCCAGAACATTCTTTCATGCTTGCAAACGTGGATCGGCTGATTGCCGGTGAGAAGGCAGGGCTTGAATGTAAAACGGCCAGTGAATACCTCAAAGAAGAGTGGAAAGATGATGAGGTTCCGGCACAATATCTCATTCAATGCCAGCACTACATGGCTGTCACTGGTTTTGATTCCTGGTGGATTGCGGTTCTCATCGGTGGAAATAAGTTCATCTACAAAAAAATCGAGCGTGATGAAGAGATCATTCAGTATCTCATTCAGATCGAATCGGATTTTTGGAACAATCATGTTCTCAAGAAAAATCCACCGATGTTTGACGGTTCGGATGCTTCGAGTGATTTACTGAAAGCTTTGTATCCGACAGCGAAGTTCGATGAAGAGATTGAACTTCCACCTCATGCTAACGAGTTGATTGCGAAATATGAACAAGCCAAACAAGAGGAAGCCGAAGCTGCCGAACGTCGTAAGGAAGCTGAAAATCAACTTAAGGCTATGCTCGGTGATTATGAAAGAGCATTTGCCGGCGATCGTATTGTCACATGGAAAAACGTTCGTAGTAGCCGTGTTGATACCAAGTTACTCAAAGCGAAGTATCCAGAAATATATCAGGAGGTCGCCAAAGAAACGGTATCGCGGCGATTCTCCATTAAGTAGGTGAATGAATATGGCCAAATGCAAAGGTTGCGGCAAGGAAATTGAATGGATTAAAACGCCTGCCGGCAAAGCTATGCCGGTGGATATCGAGGTCATAACTGTAGTGACTGCAAAAGGCGAAGTTGTCAAAGGGCATATCCCTCACTGGGCAACTTGCCCTGCGGCACAGCAATTCAAAAAGAAATAGGAGGTTATCAGTATGGCAACAAATCAATCTCTAAAAAATCAGCTTGCAAACAAAGCAAATAAAAAAGAGGCGGCAGCGCCTACTCCAGCACAAACCATTGCGGCATATCTCAAAAAAATGGGACCGGAGATTGAAAAAGCTCTTCCAAAACACATGGACGCTGATCGCATGGCACGAATCGCTCTCACAACTATTCGAACGAATCCTAAATTGCTGGAATGTTCTGTTCCTTCTCTTCTCGGCGCGGTGATGCAAGCAGCACAGCTTGGACTAGAGCCGGGGCTCATCGGACATTGCTACTTCGTTCCGTTCAAAAATGGAAAAACAGGACAATCCGATGTGCAATTCATCATTGGCTATAAAGGAATGATTGACCTAGCACGGCGCAGCGGAAACATCGAAAGCATTTATGCTCATGCGGTTTATGAAAACGACACGTTCGAATATGAGTATGGCTTACATCCGAAGCTTGTTCATAAGCCGGCCATGACAGATCGTGGTGAATTTATCGGCGCCTATGCAGTTGCTCATTTCAAAGACGGTGGCTATCAATTCGAATTCATGCCTAAAGAAGAAATTGAAAAACGCCGTAAGCGTTCAAAAGCAGCTAATAACGGTCCGTGGGTAACGGACTATGAGGAAATGGCCAAAAAGACTGTCATCCGGCACATGTGGAAGTACTTACCGATATCGATCGAAATTCAACAAGCTGTTACGCAAGATGAAACCGTGAGAAAAGATATCACCGCAGATCCAGAGCCAGTTGAATACATCGAAGCCGAAGCATTTGAGGTTTCAGCAGAGGAAGAGGAACAGCCGAAAGAAGAGGAAAAACCAAGCAATTTTGAACAGGAGAGCTTTGATATCGAATGATGGAATACCGCATCGCGATTCCACACTGCTATACGTGGATGGCTGCTGGCAACAAGAAAACTATACATCGCCTACATCAAGGGATATATCAAGAGCAGCCATCCCGGCTTAAAGCCGGTCAGGGTGGAAGGACGATATGTGATTTGCATCAAGAATAGTTCATGCAAAAAGGAGGTGGATTCTTGGCGAATCCACAATTAGATAACGGCTTTACGCGAATTGCAAATGAGATTTTGGAAAACATTTATTCCAGGAAATTTACGGCCAATCAATTGATCATTATTTTGGTTATTTGGCGTTATACTTATGGATTCCAACGAAAAGAACACGTTTTTTCGTTAAGTTTTTTGGCCGAGGTAACGGGTATAGACAGAAAGGCAGTCAAAAGGGCGCTTGATTCGCTGATCGAAGCTAATGTCATCATAGTCGTAAAAGAAGCGGATTTTAATAACGCTAGATGTTTAGCGTTCAATAAAAATTACGACGAATGGAAAATTGACCACAGGGGGATAAAAAACACCACTGTGAGTAAAAATGACCACACCGAAGAAATGACCACTGTAGGTAAAGATGACCACACCACAGTGGGTGATTTTGACCACACCACAGTGGGTAAAAATGACCACCATATAAAGAAAATATATAAAGAAAAAAATAAAGAAAATATTAAAGAAGAAGATAGAATAGACCATTTTCAGTTAATCGCCAACAAGTTCATTCAAAGAAGAGCGCATGGCTTTGATTTATCCCCAGAGGATGAGTTAGCTATCCATAGATTGCTAGATGACAACATCCCTATAGACATCATTTTGAAATACATCGATGAAATATTCGACGAGTATGAACCAAAGCACCGGTTAGATTACATTAAAAGCTTCAAGTATGTAGAAAAGGTCATTCTCGATCGTTATTTTGGCCAAAAAGGAGAGGAGAAAAACAATGGAGGCACGGTTCACAAGCATCGCCGAGGTGTTGGCCGATTTACAAAAGAAGGTGGCAAGTCATATGAACAAATCCTCCGAGAAGCCGAAGCAGCACGACGAGCTTGGGGAGGATCATGAGTGCCCGGTCTGCCTGGATACCGAATTCATCTTCTATCGAGATGAGCGCGGCTATGAATTCGCGAAACCTTGTGAATGCCGGGAACGGAAAGCATGGAAGCGCCGGTTCAAGCAAGCACTAATTCCAGATGAGTTTATCCATGCGAATTTTGAAAATTTCAAGCGATCGACGCAGTATCAGCAAGATATGTACGATGCGACCATTAGCTACCTAAACGAATTCGCTGTTATTAAACACGAGGACGGCACGACAAAGAAAATTATGTCTGACAAAAATTTAGGTTTCATTGCCAAGGTTGGCGAACAACGATTGCGAGAGCTACCTGTTTCGGAGCGTGCATCGATGAAACAAAAGCACAACAATTTCGGCGTCGGCAAAACTCATTTACAAATCGCCCTGGCCAAACGGCTCATTAAGGACGGATTCAATGTACTTGTCGTTTCAGATGTCACGTTCATGGACGAGCTCATCCAAGCCAAAATGATGAATGATGAGGGAGAAACACTCAACAAGCTTTTGCACAGTGCCATTCATGCTGATGTGCTCGTCTGGGATGACATCGGCAAGGCGAAATGGTCCGAAGCAAAAGAAGCATTGTACTACCAAATTATCAACGAGCGATACAGAAAGCAAAAACCGATTGTCTTTAATAGCAACGAAGATCGCGGAACATTGAGTGAAAAGATCGGATATGCTGCGGCAAGCCGATTGCTCGGACAATGCGGTCCATATCTCCATGAAGTCGAAGGTGAAGATTTTCGATTGAAAGGGGCGTAAAGAACGATGACATGCGTGAAATGTGACGGTACGGGTCGGCTATACACCAAAGTAGCAAACGGCGCGTGCTTGGTGACGGCTTGCGATTGCGAACATGCGAAGCGTGCCAGACAAGAATTCGAGCGGGAAATGGCCGAATTTCGGCGCCGGCTGCGTGAAGCGAAAGAACGGTTCGGAATAGCCGTGAAGTGATGCGTAGAGGGGGAGAGGATACATGCAACCAGGGGATTGGGTGTATTGCGTAAATCCGCACGAATATGTCTTTGGATGGTTGGGATATATCGACTGGATACGGCCGCCAGAATGCAAAGTGGTTTTTGTGCGAACAAGACTAAACCAACCGGTGCGGGAAGAACGCCGGATACTATTGAGCCGTCTCGAACCTGCTGGCGTGTCTACGGATTGGACAAGCTCTGAACTGAACGCATTGATTGATTTGGCACTTGATACACGTGACGAGGAATGGTTTTACGAACTTGCTGCCCGGAAAGGGGGTGAACGTGTTGATACTGTATAACAGCGTAAAAATGATGCAGGAGTTAAAACGCCAACACGTCATCCGCCAGCTCATCGAGATGGGCATACACGAGTATGAAGGACGGGAGATCGGGGAGCTGGATTATGATCGGTTGAAATATATCCTTGCGCTAGCAAGGTTAAAAAACTAACACGCTCTAAAACTTCAAATTTTAGCCCGTATGGCGTTTTTCTTGTGAGGGTAATAAAAGTATTTGAAAGCGAGAAAAACGCCGTACAGGGCAAAAACAGGCGTCTATAAGCCTAGCTGGAGGGAATGAGATGAACCGATTATGGGACGTCTTTTTGACGGCTACAGCAATTGTATGTGTCACAGGCATAGTAGTTCTCCTGATAGTCTTGGCGTATTTGGTTTTTTAACTTGGAGCACGTGGAGTACATTCGATTCATTTACGAATAAGAGGTGAAAATTCATGAATTTAGCTAAACTTTTCGAAATGCAACGCCGGCTGGATGAACAACAGGAGATATGGAAAGACATTCCTGGGTTTGAGGGTGAATATCAAGTTAGTAATTTAGGTTACGTAATTGGAGAGAGACTAACCCTAAATTTTTCACTACAACTAAACTAGCGAAATTATACGGTGTTAAACATTACCATATTTCTCGGATTTGCGAATTCAAAGCATGGAAAACAGTAATTTAAATGGGGGGATTGGAATGAATATCAAAAAATTATTTGAGTTACAAAAGCAATTGGATTTACGAATCGAAAAAGAGCATCCGCGGAAACCTGGCGAAGATCGGTTAGCAAAGAAAATCCTTGCGTTGATGGTGGAGCTTGGTGAACTTGCGAACGAAGCTAGATTTTTCAAATATTGGAGCCATGACCAGGCGCCGAGAACAAAAATTGAATATATATGCCCGACTTGTAACGGAACTGGCGATGAAAATTATGATAGTTATATTGACGATCTCGAAGGTGGTTACACGCACGAAGTCATTAATTGTGAGGATTGCGGGGGAACGGGGACTTTAGGTTACAAAAATCCACTCCTTGAAGAATACGTGGACTGCCTGCATTTCATCTTATCGATCGGAAACGACATCAACATGAATGAAGTGTATGAAGATTATGAACCAAAGCCGTTGTATTTCGGTGACGGTGATATT
>NZ_FOJS01000041.1 GCF_900111865.1 Parageobacillus thermantarcticus
CGCCCATTAAAGCGGTACGCGAGCTGGGTTCAGAACGTCGTGAGACAGTTCGGTCCCTATCCGTCGCGGGCGCAGGAAATTTGAGAGGAGCTGTCCTTAGTACGAGAGGACCGGGATGGACGCACCGCTGGTGTACCAGTTGTCCCGCCAGGGGCACCGCTGGGTAGCTATGTGCGGAAGGGATAAGCGCTGAAAGCATCTAAGCGTGAAGCCCCCCTCAAGATGAGATTTCCCATCGCGCGAAGCGAGTAAGATCCCTCGAAGATGACGAGGTTGATAGGTCCGAGGTGGAAGCGTGGCGACACGTGGAGCTGACGGATACTAATCGATCGAGGACTTAACCAAAGCGAAACCGAAAAGCGCAGGCGACTGGTTAGCCCCGCTGGGCGCTGGAAGACCTGCGAGGAGGCTGTCGCCGCCACAGCAGGTCGGAAGCGACCCAAGGGGCTAGGAGCCGGAGCTAGACAATAAAAAGCGGAAACCGCCTAGCGAAACGGTTTCTTCCGAACGGACGGTTATCTAGTTTTGAGGGAACGAATCCCTCTTGACAAAAGAAATGATTGAAATATAATAATATCTGTCCAATAGAAATACTTGCCTAGTGACAATAGCGGAGAGGAAACACCCGTTCCCATTCCGAACACGGAAGTTAAGCTCTCCAGCGCCGATGGTAGTTGGGGCCAGCGCCCCTGCGAGAGTAGGTCGTTGCTAGGCAAGTTAAATATTCCGTTTTGGATTTATTGTAAGAAACAACAAAAAATAGAGTATAAATCAACTGTTATTCCGCAGTAGCTCAGTGGTAGAGCAATCGGCTGTTAACCGATTGGTCGCAGGTTCGAATCCTGCCTGCGGAGCCATGCTTCCATAGCTCAGTTGGTAGAGCACTTCCATGGTAAGGAAGAGGTCACCGGTTCAAGCCCGGTTGGAAGCTTTTGTAATCATCTTGTTTTTTGGCCCGTTGGTCAAGTGGTTAAGACACCGCCCTTTCACGGCGGTAACACGGGTTCGAATCCCGTACGGGTCACTTTCTTTTTGTGGAGGATTAGCTCAGCTGGGAGAGCACTTGCCTTACAAGCAAGGGGTCGGCGGTTCGATCCCGTCATCCTCCACCATATATCTTTATCGGATCGTGGACAGTTGTAAATTGCCCCCCGACAAGCTAATATTAGCTAGATACGAAAGGTAGATGGAGAGTCAAAGTACGCTCCATTACCTTCCATGCCAGCTTAGTTCAAGTTGAAAGCCAACGTGCAAGACATTTGTGAAATATGTTTGCTATAAGTTATTTTGACGTGTTTGACACTGTTAAATTTACTAGCAATGGAAATAATTAAGGATTAGTAATTTTTTTATGCCGGCTTAGCTCAATTGGTAGAGCAACTGACTTGTAATCAGTAGGTTGCGGGTTCAAGTCCTGCAGCCGGCATCGTAATACGGAGGGGTAGCGAAGTGGCCAAACGCGGCGGACTGTAAATCCGCTCCCTTTGGGTTCGGCGGTTCGAATCCGTCCCCCTCCATCTTCGCAGTTAAAACAAGTATAAATTTATATGTTGTGTGTGATAATATTTTTTGGGTGGTACTTCTCGATTGTTGGGCTATAGCCAAGCGGTAAGGCAACGGACTTTGACTCCGTGATGCGCTGGTTCGAATCCAGCTAGCCCAGCCATAACTCATTAATTAGTTCGGCACGGACGCAACGAGTGTCTTCATTTAACTACATGAGCCATTAGCTCAGTAAGGTAGAGCAACGAGCCTAAGCTTCGTCGAATAAGCGGCGAGTTGCCTCGACGCATTTGGCATCTTCGAATTAGCAAGTAGAGGAAGAGGCATCAAAAACAACGAGTGTCTTCATTTAACTATATGAGCCATTAGCTCAGTAGGTAGAGCATCTGACTTTTAATCAGAGGGTCGGAGGTTCGAATCCTCCATGGCTCATCAACATGCGGAAGTAGTTCAGTGGCAGAACACCACCTTGCCAAGGTGGGGGTCGCGGGTTCAAGTCCCGTCTTCCGCTCTTTTACAAGTAAATAAGGGGCCTTAGCTCAGCTGGGAGAGCGCCTGCTTTGCACGCAGGAGGTCATCGGTTCGATCCCGATAGGCTCCATTGACTAACATCCCATTTCGGAAAAAAACGAAATGGGATGTTTTTTTGTTTGCCATGATCTCAGATATTTTTGTCTGTTAAGAATAAATATTCAAAAAATTGTTAAGTTGAGTCAATATGATGTTTTCATCTACAATAGTGAAGTAGTAAGATGGGAAGGGGAGTAGCATGAAGAAGATATCGGTTATTGGGGTGCCAATGGATTTAGGGCAGACACGCCGCGGTGTGGATATGGGACCAAGTGCCATGCGTTATGCGGGAGTAATCGAGAGGCTGGAACTCCTTCATTACGAAATTGAAGATTTGGGTGATATTCCAATTGGAAAAGCGGAACGAACTGATGATGAAGGGATGCGGCTTAACTTACGTAATTTGAAAGCGGTTGCAGAAACGAATGAAAAATTAGCAGAGATGGTGGACGATGTGGTTCAAAGAGGACGTTTTCCTCTTGTATTAGGCGGTGACCATAGCATTGCCATTGGAACTTTAGCAGGTGTCGCGAAACATTATCAAAATTTGGGAGTTATTTGGTATGATGCCCATGGCGATTTGAATACGGCGGAAACTTCTCCGTCTGGGAACATTCATGGGATGTCGCTCGCTGTGAGCCTTGGCTTGGGGCATCCATATTTGACGAATATCGGCGGTTACCGCCCAAAAGTGAAACCGGAAAATATTGTTCTTATTGGTGTTCGCTCTCTTGATGAAGGGGAAAAGCGATTAATCCACGAAAAGGGAATAAAAGTATATACAATGCATGAAGTAGATCGCCTCGGTATGACGACAGTGATGGAAGAAACGATTGCTTATTTAAAGGGGCGGACGGATGGCGTCCATTTATCACTCGATTTAGATGGTCTTGATCCGCACGATGCTCCCGGGGTAGGCACGCCGGTTATCGGGGGGCTTACTTATCGCGAAAGCCATTTGGCAATGGAAATGCTTGCAGAAGCGCAACTAATTACATCAGCGGAATTTGTAGAAGTCAATCCGATTTTAGATGAACGCAATAAGACTGCTTCCGTCGCGGTAGGATTGATGGGATCTCTTTTTGGAGAAAAATTAGTGTAGAGGTAGGAAACAGCAGATTTTGTAGAATCTGCTGTTTTATTTTTTGTTTAGTGTGAGGTTAGGCAGATATGGTAAAATAATTGTACGTGTGTTCCTGAAACTTTTTTTATGCATGAACGTAATACACTGTAGCCGCAGTGTGCGGAGGTATCACATTATTATGGAGATATTTGTGAAAAAACGTATCAAAGCGATCAAAAAAGGGGATCAAAATGCCTACGCAGATATCGTAGACCTTTACAAAGATAAAATATACCGTTTATGTTACCGTATGCTCGGAAATCGCCACGAAGCGGAAGATACCGCCCAAGAGGCGTTTATTCGCGCTTATGTTAATATTCATACGTATAATCCAAACATGAAGTTTTCTTCATGGCTTTACCGAATTGCCACCAATTTAGCGATTGATAAAATTCGGAAGAAGAAACCCGATGCTTATTTAGACGAAGAAATAAGCGGCACAGATGGGTTGACAATGTATTCGCAGCTTTCCTCTAACGAAGCTTCTCCGGAAGAAGCGTTAGAAAGTTTAGAACTACAGGAAACCGTGCAGAAAGCAATTGAAAAACTTCCAGAAAAGTATCGCAGCGTTATTGTATTAAAGTATATAGAAGATTTATCGTTACAGGAGATTAGCGAAATTTTGGATTTGCCGATCGGCACTGTAAAAACAAGAATTCATCGTGGCAGAGAAGCGTTGCGAAAGCATTTGGGCCATTTATGAGAGGGGGGAAGAACATGAAATGTCCACATAACATTGTAAACCTTATGCACGACTACTTAGATGGTGATATTAAGCCGCATGATGCGAAAATATTAAAAGAACATTTGCAGCAATGTTCGGCATGCGCTGACCATTTTAACGGATTAAAGAAAACAGTGGCGTTTATTCAGCATGCGTCCCATCTCATCCCTCCTTCTGATTTTACCGCGCGTGTGATGGCAAAGCTGCCGAAAGAGAAGAAGACGGTTCGTATGAGAAGGTGGCTGCAAAATCATCCGTTTATTACCGCCGCCTCGCTGTTTGTTATTTTGACGATCGGCAGCCTATTTACCACATGGAACGAACAAGAACAGTTTTCCGTTTCGACGCGTGAAAATGTTATCATTCGCGGCCATACTGTCATCGTTCCGAAAGGTGAAGTTGTCAAAGGCGACATCGTCGTTCGCAACGGCTCTATAAAGATCGAAGGGAAAGTCGAAGGCAATGTTACCGTCATTCACGGCGAAAAATATTTAGCTTCTGCGGGACAAGTAACAGGAGAATTGGAAGAAATTAATCAAGTATTTGAGTGGATTTGGTATAATATTAAGGAGCGAATGAAGGATGTTGTGGAGACGTTCGAATAGAGAGCCATCTTTTTTGATGGCTTTTTTGTATGATATGTTATAATAAAAGCGCTGTTCAAATACAAATATGTTGGAATTAGATGATAAAGGAAGTGTGAAAATGCCTTTCGGAGAGCTCCCGATTTTAAGTTATTTAGGCAAGATCGTTGATATTCTTGTCGTTTGGTATGTCATATATAAATTCATTATGATGATTCGTGGGACGAAAGCAGTCCAGCTTTTAAAAGGAATTATTCTTATTATGCTCGTGCATATCGTTAGTAACTTTCTCGGTCTTAGCACATTGCAATGGTTAATGGATCGAGCAATTACATGGGGGTTTCTCGCGATTATTATTATCTTCCAGCCGGAATTGCGGCGCGCGCTTGAGCAGCTAGGGCGGGGAAAGCTGTTTTCGCGAAGCAGCGCAAATGATGACGAAGAGCAAACGAAGATGGTTGAGGCGATTATTAAAGCGACAGAATATATGGCAAAACGGCGAATTGGCGCGTTAATTTCCATTGAACGGGAAACGGGAATGGGAGATTATATTGAAACAGGCATTATTTTGAATGCCCGTGTTTCTTCTGAACTATTAATTAATATTTTTATCCCCAACACTCCGTTGCACGACGGGGCTGTCATTATTCAGAAAAACCATGTTGCGGCGGCTGCCTGCTATTTGCCGCTTTCCGAAAGCCCATTTATTTCAAAAGAACTTGGGACTCGGCATCGCGCTGCGTTAGGAATCAGCGAGGTGACGGATAGTGTAACGGTCGTTGTATCAGAAGAGACCGGCGCGGTATCGATCACTAAAAACGGGGAGCTGCACCGAGATTTGACCCCGGAACAGTTTCGGGAGTTGCTTACAAAGGAGCTGGTGCCAGCCACAAAGGCGACTTCCTCATCCCGTTGGCAATGGAGGGGGAAGAAACATGGATAAGTTAATGAACAACCATTGGTTTATTAAAATATTTTCTTTGCTGTTAGCGATTATGCTTTATATGTCAGCGAATATCGAGAAAGAGACAAAATCGGGAGTGATTACTCGCAATACAGTGGGGCAGGAGGATACGGAAACGCTGACGAATGTTCCTGTCGTCGTTTATTATGATGAGGAAAATTTAATTGTCTCCGGTATTCCGAAATATGTGAATATCACTTTACAAGGACCTGCAAGCATCGTGAAGCCGACTGCTTTGCAGCGCGACTTTGAAGTGTATATTGATTTAACAGATTTACCGTTAGGGACGTATACCGTTCCAATCAAATATAAAGACATCTCTGATAAACTAAAGGTTCAAATTCACCCTTCAACCGCAAGAGTAACAATTCAGGAGAAAGTTTCTAAAAATTTCTCTGTTGGGGTTGATTTGATCAATAAAAATAAAGTGCCGGAAGGCTACGTGATCGAACAGCCGCTTGTCAAACCGAACTCTGTCACCATCACTGGTGCCAAACAGTTGATTGATAGCATATCATCCGTAAGAGCGAGAATTGATTTAGGTGGAGCGACAGATACTGTAACACAAGAATCAAGGGTAACCGTTTACGACAGTCGCGGGAATGTGCTAAATTTAGACGTGCAGCCTTCTGTCGTGGAAGTAACCGTTCCGATTAAAAGCCCAAGCAAAACGGTTCCGCTGAAAATTAATCGGACAGGATCGCTGCGAAAAGGATTAAGCATTGTCAAAATAGAAACGATCCCAAATCAAGTGACGATTTTTGGCGAAAAAGAAAAAATCGATTCCATTGAATTTATTGACGGCATTACGATTAATTTAGACGAAATTACAAAAGATACAACGTTAGAAATGGACGTTCCATTGCCGAAAGGGGTAAAAAGCGTTGATCCTGCAAAAGTAAAAGTAGTCGTTGACGTGCAAGAAGAAAAAACAAAAACATTAAAGGAAGTGCCAATTCATGTAATAGGATTAGGAGATCAATATACGGTTGATTTTATCGATCCACAAAAAGGAGCGATGGATATTCAATTATACGGAGCGCCAGACGTATTGGATAATATTCAGCCGAACGATGTTAAGTTGTATATCGATGTCAGTGATTTAGGTGTTGGTGAGCATGAAGTAAAAGCGGAATTGAATGGTCCGCAAAATATCAAATGGGAATTGCCGAAAAAAAGCGTAAAAATTAAAATTAATGAACGATAATTTCATTTACGTAAGGAGAGATTGATATAATGGGTAAATATTTTGGCACTGACGGCGTTCGCGGAGTCGCGAATCGCGAGTTGACACCGGAACTAGCATTTAAAATTGGCCGCTGCGGAGGCTATGTATTAACAAAAAGTGAAGAACGGCCAAAAGTATTGATTGGCCGCGATACACGCATTTCTGGGCATATGCTGGAAGGAGCGCTTGTCGCCGGATTGCTTTCGATTGGGGCGGAAGTAATGCGTCTTGGTGTTATTTCCACCCCAGGCGTTGCTTATTTGACAAAAGCGTTAGGAGCGCAAGCGGGAATTATGATTTCCGCATCACATAACCCTGTTCAGGACAATGGAATTAAGTTTTTTGGCCCGGACGGCTTTAAACTGTCCGATGAACAAGAACAAGAAATTGAGGCGCTGGTTGATAGCCCGGAAGATATGTTGCCAAGACCGATCGGAAAAGCGTTAGGGCAAGTGAACGACTATTTTGAAGGCGGCCAAAAATATTTGCAGTATTTAAAACAGACGATTGACGAAGATTTTTCCGGAATGAAAATTGCGCTCGATTGTGCGCATGGGGCTACTTCGTCCCTTGCCACCCATTTATTCGCTGATTTGGAAGCAGATGTTGTGACAATGGGCGCATCGCCGAATGGCATTAACATTAACGAAGGAGTTGGCTCGACACATCCGGAAGCGTTAGCGGCGTTTGTCAAAGAAAAAGGAGCGGACGTCGGGCTCGCCTTTGACGGCGACGGAGATCGCTTGATTGCGGTAGATGAAAACGGAAATATTGTGGATGGAGACCAAATTATGTATATTTGTGCGAAATATTTAAAAGAAATTGGCCGTCTTAAACAGCAAACGGTCGTTTCCACGGTGATGAGCAATCTCGGATTTTACAAAGCGCTTGAAGCGCAAGGCATTCAAAGTGTGCAAACGGCTGTCGGCGACCGTTATGTCGTAGAGGAAATGAGAAAAAATGGATATAACTTAGGTGGAGAACAATCGGGGCATATTATTTTCCTTGATTACAATACGACGGGAGATGGGTTGCTGACGGCGCTGCAGCTTGTCAATATTATGAAAATCAAAGAAAAACCGCTTTCTGAACTTGCAAGTGAAATGAAAAAATACCCGCAGCAGCTCATCAATGTGAAAGTTGCCGATAAACATAAAGTGATGGAAAACGAAAAAGTAAAAGCCGTGATTCAAGAAGTGGAAAAAGAAATGAACGGAAACGGCCGTGTTCTTGTCCGCCCGTCCGGAACGGAACCTCTTGTGCGCGTGATGGCAGAAGCACCGACAGAAGAAGCGTGCCGACACTATGTTGAACGGATTGCCTCTGTCATTCGCGAGGAAATGGGAATCGAATAGAAAATAAATAAAAGCCCATAATCAACCTATGCATAAATGGAACGTTCTATTCTATTTATGCATAGGTTATTTTATGAAATAATATGACAGTTGACGTTTCTAAAGACGTACTGTAATATTATTTTGTTATTATTTAAAAAAGAAAGGTGGGTAGAAGTTTTTTTCTGTCATTTATTTTTAAAGCGCCTGGACTAAGCGTGGACGGAAGAACGCTTAGTTGACGAGGAGGAGGTTTATCGAGGTTTCGGCGGATGCCTCCCGGTTGTTGCGATTACAGCCGTAAGTCCTTTCTTAAAACAAAGGGGTGACTCTTTGGACAAAGGGAAGGACATAATCGCAAAAATACGGAAACGGGGGAGTCTGTCTGCGCAAAAGGACTAGACCCCTGACGTCGTTCCTTGAAAAAAGAATAAGAAGGAATCTTTTGTGCGACAGCCTCCCCGAATATTAAGGGAGGAATACAGTTATGTGCGGAATTGTCGGGTACATCGGTCAACATGACGTCAAGGAAATTTTATTGCGCGGATTAGAAAAATTGGAGTATCGCGGGTATGACTCCGCAGGCATCGCGATGTTGAACGAGGAAGGAATTCATCTTTTTAAGGAAAAAGGACGGATCGCCGATTTGCGGGCTGTCGTTGATCCAAACGTCAGCGCCACGCTTGGAATCGGTCATACGCGCTGGGCGACACACGGCGCTCCGAGCCGCATCAATGCGCATCCGCACCAAAGCGCTTCAGGCCGCTTCACGCTCGTGCATAACGGGGTTATTGAAAACTATGCGCTTTTGCAACAAGAGTATTTACAAGATGTGGCGCTGAAAAGTGACACGGATACGGAAATTATCGTGCAGCTTGTTGAAAAATTCGTAAACGGCGGCCTTTCCGTCGAAGAAGCGTTCCGCAAAACGTTAACATTGTTAAAAGGTTCTTATGCGATCGCGATGATTGACGCGGAAAATCAAGAAGTTATTTATGTCGCGAAAAATAAAAGCCCGCTGCTTGTCGGACTTGGCAATGGCTTCAATGTTGTTGCGAGCGACGCGATGGCGATGCTGCAAGTGACAAACCAATTTGTCGAACTGATGGATAAAGAAATGGTCATTGTGACGAGAGAAAGCATCACCATTAAAAATTTGGACGGCGACATGATAGAGCGCGCTCCATATACAGCGGAATTAGACGCGAGCGACATCGAAAAAGGGACATATCCGCATTACATGTTGAAAGAAATCGATGAGCAGCCGTTTGTTATGCGCCGCATCATTCAAAAATATCAAGATGAAAACGGCCAGCTCACGATTGCTCCAGAAATGATCGCGGAAGTGATCAATGCGGATCGTTTATATATTATCGCTTGCGGTACAAGTTACCATGCGGGGTTAGTCGGAAAACAGCTGATCGAAAAATGGGCGAAAATTCCTGTTGAAGTACATGTTGCCAGCGAGTTTTCGTACAATATGCCGCTGTTGTCTGAAAAACCGCTATTCATTTACATTTCGCAAAGCGGGGAAACGGCGGACAGCCGTGCGGTGCTTGTGCAAACGAAAAAACTTGGCCATAAAGCGATTACGATTACAAACGTACCGGGCTCTACCCTTTCCCGTGAGGCGGATTATACGTTATTGCTTCATGCCGGCCCGGAAATCGCCGTCGCATCAACGAAAGCATATACAGCGCAAATCGCCGTGCTTGCGATTTTGGCGACAGCTGCGGCGAAAGCGAAAGGCATTGCGCTTGACTTCGACTTGAAAAAAGAGCTTGGCATTATCGCCAATGTAATGGAAATGTTGTGCGACGCGAAAGAAGAAATGGAAAAAATCGCCCGCGAATATTTATCAATGACGCGCAACTGCTTCTTCATCGGCCGCGCCGTTGACTATTATGTGTGCCTTGAAGGTGCGTTGAAATTAAAAGAGATTTCTTACATTCAAGCAGAAGGATTCGCTGGCGGAGAATTGAAGCACGGAACGATCGCTCTCATCGAAGACGGCACCCCAGTCATCGCCTTGGCGACGCAAGAGCACGTCAACTTAAGCATTCGCGGCAACGTCAAAGAAGTTGTCGCCCGCGGCGCCAATCCATGCATTATTTCGATGAGAGGCTTGGAAACAGATGAAGACCGCTACGTCATTCCGGCGGTTCATCCGATGCTTACACCGCTCGTTTCCGTCGTGCCGTTGCAGCTCATCGCCTACTACGCGGCATTGCACCGCGGCTGTGACGTCGACAAACCGCGTAACTTGGCGAAGAGCGTAACGGTCGAATAAAAGATAAAAACATCTCATATTTGTTAAGTGGCAAAAAAGTTGTATACTGGACTTTTTAAAGAGGGTGTCCCGTTTTCTGCTTTTGGGACGCCTTTTTTTTAATAATATCCTTCCATTCTCTTTTCCAATAAAGAGTTATAAGGATTATGCCATCTGTCGTTTTCTTAAAAGCTTGTGTTCGACCGCTGTATTCTAAGTTGTGAAATCTCCCTTGTCTCCTAAAAATAAAAAGCTGGACATATATGATTAGTTTGAATAAAATGGAAAATAAGAACATCTACACAACTGAAAAACGCGATTTTTACGGAAGGAGGAGTTCCATACATGGATGCCAAGGCGAAAAAAACGGCTTTGCGCGGAATTACATACGGTTTATACATTGTCGGCACAAAAGATGAAAATGGCGCTGCCAATGCTTTTGCGGGAAACTGGCTGACACAAACGTCTTTTAATCCTCCATTGGTAGCGGTTGCAGTGAAAGTAGGCACCCGTTCCCAAGAGCAAATTGCCAAAAGCGGCGTATTTAGCGTCAATATTTTAGAAACGGGCCAAAAGGATATGGTCACTGCTTTCTTTAAATCTTTAGAACCGGAAGGAAATAAGCTGGCAGGATACGAATTCTACACCGAAGAAACAGGGTGCCCGATTTTTAAAGATGCGCTCAGTTTCTTTGAGTGCAAAGTCGTCGAAAAAGTAGAAAAAGGCGATCACTATATTTATGTAGGCGAAGTAATCAATGCAGGTGTGCATCGGGAAGGCGATCCGCTGACACTGAAGGAAACCGGATTTTATTACGGGGGGTAATTTGGAGACTCCTAATGTGCAAACCTGTTGTTATAAGTATTAAGTGACAAAAAAGTTGGTATAACTGAGCTTTTTAAACGAGGGTGTCCCATTTTTCTGCTTTTGGGACATCCTCTTTTTTTTAAAGATAAGACTCTGTTTAAATTTTAATGTTGATTTTTAGACTGCAGAAAAAGACCAAACTAAAGGTTCTTGCGCTATTTTAGGAGGTGACTTTCTATTAACTACAAGTTAAGTCCATATAATTGTGTAAAAAGGGAAATAGAAAAAGAGCCATGTTGCTTCCCCTTTGGTAGAATAAACAGTGGACAAACAAACACCAAACATAAGGAGGAATGCAACAACGGCTTAATATCATGAGAGGGGGCATTTCTTTCTTATAACTAGTCATATAATATACGTTGAGTTTATTGTAATCCCCCTGCTTAGTCCCCTGTCCTTCATGTCAACTTAGACTTAACTAAGATTTCTAAACAATCATGTAAAAAAATTCAAACATAATATAAAAATAATAATAATCAACATAGCCGTTAGAGATATTGGAAGAATACCTCGTACCAATTGTCCCTCATTTCCTGAATTTTTTGTAATGGAAGCAACTAATGCAACCCTAGATGGTGAAGCCATAGTCATATTAGATGCTGAAACATTTTGGGATGTAGCATACAACAGTTCTGAACTATGTAATTTATTTGCCATTGTGCTTTGAAAATGTGAGAACATTGCATTAGAAGCACTGTTGCTGCCACTCATAAATCCACCGATTGCACCGATTATAGGAGATGCAATAATAAACCAAGAACCCAATAAAGCGGCCACATTTGTCGCGATAAAATCTGTCATTCCAGATTGTTGCATTACACTGGACATAGCAACAAATCCGATTGTTGCCATACTTGCTGGATATACTTGTTGTATCGTTCTAATAATGCAGGATTTGATCTGAAACATTTTTAAGCGGTATATCCCAATGGTCACAATAGAAGCTAAAAACAATGCAAATCCCGGGCTATACAAGAGTTCTAAATGAAAATTATATTTTGGTAATCTAACCGCCATTACATTAGTAAGGATTAATTTCAAAGACGAATAAAAATGTGATATAAAGATATAAGTCGTTAAAATAAGGTAAGGTATAATAGCTTTTAGAAAATCCCTTTTATTTGTTAGAAGAGTTGATTTTGATACCGCGGTCAAGTCCAAATTATTGTGTAAATTCCCCTTTGATAGAAAACATGGACCTGATGACTTGACGTATGGCAGGTAAGTCCGGCAAGTCTCCCTGCCGGTCGCCTTCCCGGACAAACGATCATATTGTCAAGGAACAGGCGTGTCAAGGAGCTTTCGCGGCATACTGTTTATTCTACCAAAGGGGAAGCAACATGGCTCTTTTCTTATTTCTCTTTTTACACAATTATACGGACTTAACTCAGTCGGATGTAAAACAAAATGGCAACTTATGCTTATTAATTCGGATAGAAAATCATTTTCTCAGTAATAAATAGATAAAATATGGCGCGCCGATTAAGGAGACCATGATACCTGCCGGAATACCGCCTGCTATATTGCGCCCGATTGTGTCAGCGAATAATAAGAGCCATCCGCCAATCAGAATGGCGATCGGGATAAATAGTTGGTTTCTTGGCCCTATTAGCGCCTTTGCGATATGCGGAGCCATGAGGCCGATAAAGGAAATTCCTCCGGTGACCGAAACGGAGGAAGCGGCTAGAGCAACAGCAGTGATAATCAATAAAATGCGCTCCTTTTGAATTTCTAATCCGACCCCGATTGCCACCGGTTCACTTAATTCTAATATATTCAACCGGTTTGCTTTGTATAATGTAAACGGTATAAGCACAATTAACCATGGAAGAATGGCCAATATAAACGGCCAATCATCTCCCCAAATATTCCCGGCCAACCATTTTGCGATAAAATCTACTTTTGTCCGTTCAGCAGAGGAAATGAGCACAATCATAGCCCCAGAAAGCGCCATGGAACATCCAACGCCGAGGAGCACTAATCTTACCGGTTGCAGGCCTGCGTTTCGGTTATATGATAGCAAATAAATGAAACACGCTGTGAATAAAGCGCTAATAAAAGCGATAAGCGGAATCAAGTAAGCAAAAGAATCAGACTGTACAGGGAAAAACAAAAAGAACACCGCCACTCCGACGCCGGCGCCAGAATTAATGCCTAAAATGCCGGGATCAGCTAAATCGTTTCGAGTGATTCCTTGTAAAATAGCGCCCGACAACGCGAGGGCCATCCCGGCCAGCAGCGTGATCACGATCCGCGGAAGGCGAATGGAAAATAAAACAAATTCTTCTTTAAACGTACCATGGCCGAAAAGGACGGGAATCAGGCGGTCATAAGATAGGGAGGAGTAACCCGTTCCCATCCCCATCACCATTGTCGCCATGATCAGTACCAGTAAAATAACGAGAATCCGCCGCTGTTTCTTGATTAACGCCGATTGAATCATGAGAGCACTTTCCCTCCTTTATGCACGATAAACAGGAAGAAAGGTAAGCCCATGATCGCAACGATGGCCGCCACTGGTGTTTCATACGGCGCATTGATCGTACGTCCAAGTGTATCAGCCAAAAGCATCAAAGTCGCTCCTAAAACTGCCGACATTGGTATAATAAAACGGTAATCCGTTCCCACCATTGTCCGAACAATATGAGGCACCATCAAGCCGATGAATGTCATATTTCCGGCAAGCGCCACAGAAGCGCCGGCGAGCAGGACAATGGCAAGGAATAGGATTGCTTTTATTTGCATCGTCTTTTGCCCTAACCCAACTGCCACTTCCTCATTTAGGCTAAGAATGGTTAGTTGCCTCGAGAGAAAAAGCGAAATAAGCATGCCTATTGCAATAAAGGGAACAATGATTTGAAGCTGATGCCATGAAGTTCCGATAAATCCTCCTGCCGTCCACATCGACACATCTTTTGAAATTTTAAAGTAAATGCCGACCCCTTCTGCGACCGCGTATAGGAATGTGGAAACGGCAGAGCCGGCCAGTACCATTCGAAGAGGTGAAAAGCCTCCTTTTTTCATTGCGCCAATGCCGAAAACTAGCAGCGATCCGACAGCCGCCCCGATAAAACAAGCAATCGTGATGTACAAATAATTGGCCGAGGGAATGAAGGCCATTGTAACGGCCAATGCCGCATTGGCACCGGCCGTTAATCCAAGCAGGCCGGGATCAGCAAGCGGGTTTCTCGTAATTCCTTGCATCATCGCACCGGAAGTGGCTAATGCCGCTCCAACAAAAATCGCAGCCATTTCACGCGGCAGGCGAAGCTCGCGAATCATCAAAATTCGCTCATTTTTTACATGGGAAGTGAGGGCGAGCCATACATCTTTTATGGTTGTATTTGTTGCGCCTAGCATCATCGCGATCCAAAACATCCCGGCAAGTGCCAAGATGGCAACAATGAACTTATAGATAAACGGGATCGACCGTTCCGTTTTTGCTGTCATGTTTATCCTCTCTTTTCTTTTTTCTTTTGGACGTCTTCTCCGTTTACTTGCCTAGAAAGTGCTTGATAAAGAAATCAAGTTGGTATTCTAATGTGATCGGGTCATTAAAATAGAACTCTTTCGCATTTGCCTCAAATACCCGATGATTTTTTACTGCCGGAAGGTTTTTGTACGTTTCTGTTTGTTGGAATGAATTGTCGCCATCTGGATTTTTGCTAATGATTAAGTAGTCGCCGGCGAACTGAGGCAGCGCTTCTAATGACAGTGCATAATAACCTTGTTTTAACGCCATTTCTTCCACTTTTTTAGGCATTTTTAACTTCATTTCTTGATAAAGAATTTCAGCACCTCTACCCCAGTTATTTCCAAAAACATAAAGTTGTTTATCGAAGTTTTCAATGACAGAAACAGTGGCATTTTCGCCAATTTTTGCTCTAATCTCTTCTCCGGCTTTTTGCGCCCGTTTTTTAAAGTCATCGATCCAAGCTTTTGCTTCTTTTTCTTTGTTTAACAGTTTGCCGATTTCTAAAAATTGCGTTAAGTAGTCTAATTTTCCGTACGTATACGTGACAGTGGGAGCAATTTTGCTTAATTTATCGACATTCTTCGTGTTGGACAAACCAATAATTAAATCTGGATTTAATTCTATAATTTTTTCGATATCTTCATCAGACACTACCTTGGCATTTTTCAGCTTGTCTTGAAAACGAGGGTTCATTTTCGACCATGAATCGACACCGACGATATTGACGCCTAAAGCCATCACATGACCGGCGAAGGACGACAGCACGACAACCCGTTTCGGATGGGCAGGCACCTCGATTGGTCCGTTTTCAGATTGATACGTAATCGTTTCTGGTTTCTTTTCTTTTGCGGCGGAATTATCTTTATTTTCTGTTGTCTTGCCGCTGCAAGCGCTCATCACTAGTACCATCAGCACGATGAAGGGGATCAATAGTTTTTTCATTTCTTTATTCTCCTTTCACTAAGTGATATGTCAGGCATATTGGTTTGTTCGTCCGAGGATCTCGCCCAATTTCGGCATCAATATGAAATACTTGTTTAAGCACATCACGGGTCATCACTTCTTCACCATTTCCGGCTTTCACAATTTTTCCGTCTTTTAAAGCGATAATATAATCGGCAAAACGGGCTGCTTGGTTTAAATCATGGAGAACCATGACGATCGTCCGGCCTTGTTCAACGTTCAGTTTTTGCAATAGCTCCAATACTTCTAGTTGATGGGCCATATCTAAATAGGTAGTCGGTTCATCAAGGAAAATAATGTCCATTTCTTGAGCAAGAGCCATGGCGATCCACACACGCTGGCGTTGCCCGCCAGACAGCGAGTCGACAGGGCGGTATTTAAACTGGATCGTCCCTGTTACTTCAAGCGCCCAATCAATGACTTCATAATCTTTTTTTGTTAAGTGTCCGAATCCTTTTTGGTAAGGAAAGCGGCCATAGGAGACCAGTTCTCCGACCGTCAGCCCGCCTGGACTTTCCGGTGTTTGGGGAAGAATCGCCATCTTTCTTGCAAGGACTTTTGTATTTTCATTGAAGATTTGTTTGCCATCTAAAACGACTGTTCCTGATTGAGGCGTTATAATCCGCGTCAATGTTTTTAAGAGGGTGGATTTGCCGCAGCCATTCGGTCCGATAATGGCTGTGATTTTTTGATCGGGAATTTCGATGTTTAAATTTTTCACAATTAAATGTTCATGATAGCCAATATTTAAGTCCTTTGTGTACAGGCGAACCATGGATTTCACCTCCTGTCCTAAAAAATAATTAATAACGATAATCATTATCATTAAAATACACTATATAATGTAAAGAAATTTGTTTAGATTGTCAATAATCATATTGTAAATGAGCAGAAAAAGCGATATATTTTATTGAGAATGATAATCGTTAATGATTGCTGTGTGAGGTGAAGCCGATGGAACGGGAAGAACTGTATGATGTGACGATCATTGGCGGAGGACCAGCGGGACTTTACGCTGCTTTCTATAGCGGGCTGCGGAAGATGAAGACAAAGCTGATTGAATATCAGCCGCAATTAGGCGGGAAACTGCATGTCTATCCAGAAAAAATAATTTGGGATGTGGGAGGGCATGCGCCCATTACAGGAGAACAGTTAATGAAACAATTAGTAAAACAAGGGTTAACGTTTCATCCTACGGTCATATTAAATGAAAAGGTAGTGTCCATTAAGCGTCAGAATGATGGCATTTTTGTGTTATCGACGGTTTCCGGACAGCAGCATTTTTCGAAAACAGTGATTGTGGCGGTAGGAAGCGGTATATTAAAGCCGAAAAAGCTAGAGATAGAAGAGGCAGAAAAATTTGAGGCAACGAATTTACATTATACGGTGGAATCGTTAAAGCGTTTTAAAGATAAAACCGTGATCATTTCTGGCGGCGGAAACTCTGCTATAGATTGGGCGAATGAATTAGTGCCGATTGCGAAAAAAGTGTATTTAACCTATCGAAATGAAGCGTTAAAAGGTCATGAATCACAAGTAACGCAATTATTGAATAGTTCAGCTGTTTGCTATTTTAATACGTCGATTACCAAATTAATCGCCAGTGCGAATCATGAAGTCATTGAACGTGTCGAGCTGACAAACCATGAAACAGGAGAGGTTATTATTTGCCGGTGGATGAAGTGATTGTTAATCACGGTTATGAACGTGATACGTCATTACTTGAGAATAGTGAGTTAGATATTAAAATGGCCGATAATGATTATATTGCAGGCAACGCGAATTGTGAGTCCTCCGTACCCGGGCTCTATGCGGCTGGCGATATTTTGAAATATGACGGAAAGTTAAATTTAATCATCGGTGCTTTTCAAGACGCGGCAAATGCGGTCAATAGCGCCAAACGGTTTATTGAGCCTGCGGCTGATCCATTTGGAATGGTTTCTTCGCATAACGAAATCTTTAAAAAACAAAATCAGGAGTTCATTAAACAAATGATGAAATAAAAAACGGATTTTTTCACTGTACTTCCAGGTGTGTTTTTAGCAAGGTTACGTGAAGAGCAATCTCACAGTGCTGGATAGATGGGAGTCAGTTATCCACTTAATAAGTGTGTTTGGTTGTGTAATAGAGCCAATAATGAAAGCCTTCACGGATTACGGGGAGAGATATGCGTTCCCCTGTTATTTTTTTACGGAAGCACGCTAAGCAGAGAGAGAATCAAAAGATTTTAAAATTCGAAAGATGAGCCTTTTTTGCTTTAATAACAGTTTTATGGAATAAATTTTTTACTGTTGATTATAAGTTAATGATTATGTTATACTATTTATCTAATTTTGAAAATGGAGGGTTTCCTTGTGACATTTATCAGACTTCGATCCCAAGCTTTGAACGGGTAATTGAATATGTTCAAAGGCTCTGCCTGTGTGTAGAGTAAATGGGATTGGTCTGCCTATTTTTAAGGAAACCTGTTGTTTTATGATAATATGAAAAATAGGGGCGAATCTGCCCTCTTTTTTTGTTTTTCTTTAAAAAATATTCGATAAGGAATGTTTCTTGGTATTCTTATCTACATCGCAATTCGGTTGCCTTTTTTGCTGTAATTTCATGACGTGTGGGTAGGGTTTAGTTAAGTATGCCATTCTTTATTGGAAGGCCAGAATTGTGACCGGGAAAAGAATCGTCGTTTTCTTCTGAAAATCACTGATCCTTTTTGGTTTCTTAGATAGGTCCATATTCCTTTACTGAAACACAGGCAGATCGCCTGTGTTTTTTTATTTTGTCAAAGTAATGGAGGATCTATATGAAAAAACAAAATAAACGTAATCGTAAGATTCGCAAATATATAGAGTGGCCTAATTTTTCTGGTCAACATCTTTTGCATAACAAGCGGATCATTAATGACTTAATTCAAATGGGAAATTTGACTTCTAATGACACCGTATTGGATCTTGGAGCGGGAAAAGGAGCACTGACGTTTCCGGTGGCAGAAAAAGCAGGAAAGGTTATCGCTGTAGAGTATGACCCTCGCTTTGTAGAGATTCTTAAGAAAAAAGCGGAAGCTTATCCTAATATTAAAGTTATTCAACAAGATATTTTAAAGCTTCATCTTCCTAAAGAACCTTTTATTGTCGTAGCTGGTATCCCATATGCTATTACGACGCCAATTATGAAAATGCTTCTTCATCAACCTGCTAATTCATTACAAAGAGCCGTGTTAGTGATGGAAAAAGGAGCAGCTAAGCGTTTCACTTCTTATCCCATTACGAATCCGCTTATTTTAAAGTGGCGAATGTGGTTTGATTTAGGATATGTAAGAGAAATTTCTCGTGAAAACTTTTCCCCTCCACCAAAGGTAGATTCCGCCATCTTAATCATACGGAGGAAAAAGAAACCTAGCATTCCATACAAATATCATGACAGTTTTTTAGGGTTGGCTGAATATGCTTTGAAATATCCGCAACTGCCATTGTACGAAGCGTTGAAAGGAGTGTTTACTCCTCCGCAAATAACCCGTTTGGTTCGAAATCTCGGCGTCAACCGAAATATAGCCATTTGTTTGCTGAATGAAATTCAGTGGGGGATCGTTTTCCATACGATGGTCCAGTATGTTCAACGTCCGTACTGGCCAAAAGCCAAAAAGCACAAAAATAACTAATTATTATGAAAGGTGGGGGCATTGTTAAAATGAGCAAAAAAATCATATGCGCCAAACTGATCAATAAATTTGAAAAGATTTTCCAATGTCCAATTTGTTCGTCTCCTATGGGAATCGTGGACTTGAAAAGTTTAATTTGCTCTAGCAACCATACTTTTGATATCGCCAAGCAGGGATATGTAAATTTGATGACTCGTTCTCTCGCAACGAGGTACGATAAAGAATTATTTGAGTCACGTAAGATTATTGCTGAAAGTGGATTTTTTGAACCGTTATACAAGATGGTTAGTGAATGGATAAAAAATGAAGTGCGTTTAGAGGAAGAAACAGTAAAAATACTAGACACAGGATGCGGAGAGGGATCGCATTTATCCAGGATCAAGCAGAAAATCAGTTCTCATTCCACCGGTGAAGTATTGGGAGTGGGGATTGATATAGCGAAAGAGGGTATTTTGGTAGCAGCTAAGCATCATTCAACAAACATGATTTGGTGCGTCGCTGATCTTGCACACAGCCCTTTTAGGAGCAACACATTTGACGTAATCCTTAACATCCTGTCGCCAGCAAACTATAAAGAATTCCAAAGACTGCTGAATGACAACGGCATCGTCATAAAAGTGATTCCTCGAAGTGATTATCTGAAAGAACTAAGAGAAGTTTTCTTTGATGAACCAGAAAAGCAATCTTATTCTAATCAAAAGATAGTTCGAAGATTTAATGCTAACTTTGAAACTGTGGACATGTTTCGGTTGTGTTACAGTATTTCTTTGAGTAAAGCGCTGATTCCACCGTTGATTCGCATGACTCCTTTATCATGGTCTGCAACAGCGGAAAAGATAGAGGCATTGTTAAACATGAATTTATCCGAAATAACCATCGATCTAGATGTTTTAATTGGAAAAAAATAAGGTCATTTTGCGTTTACAGATGGCTTTGTTTAGTTAACACCGTTCGGATCTCTGAACGGTGTTATGCATATTTTGTGCATCGAATGCAATATTTTTCAAAACATATGTTGACTCTCACATCACGTGATACTTTATAGTGAATGTTGAAGGGAGGCCGAAATGATGGCAATGAAAGTGAAAGAAGTGGCGGATTTAGTTGGCATTAGTGTGCGCACACTGCATTATTATGATGAAATCGGGCTATTAACTCCAGAGAAGACAACCGAATCCGGTTATCGCCTTTATACAGATGATGACCTTGAGAAATTGCAACAAATCTTATTTTTCAAAGAGCTTGGCTTCCCTTTAAAAAAAGTCAAAGAAATTATCAATAGTCCTTCGTTTGATCGATATGAGGCGTTGGTGCTGCAGCGAAAAATGCTGCTGGAGAAACGCAGGCGGCTTGATAAAATGATTGCTACGATTGATAAGGCAATTCAGCATATGAAAGGAGAAATTCAAATGACGAACAAAGAGAAGTTTGAAGGCTTTGATTTTCGTCATAATCCATACGAACAAGAAGCCCGTAAACTCTGGGGAGATGAAGCTGTCGACAATGCGAATGCCAAATTGAGGAACATGTCTAAAGAAGAACAAGAAGCTATGGTTAAAGCAATGAATTCGATCTATCAAAAACTTGCGGCCCTTCGCCATGGCTCTCCTGAATCAGAAGAGGCGCAAGCGGCAATTAAAGAATGGTATGATTTTTTGAACAATAACTTCGGCAATTACTCGCTCGAAGCGTTCAAAGGATTAGGGCAAATGTACGTGGATGATGCCGCTTCACCAAAAACATTGACCAATTTGGGGAAGGATTAGCGAAGTTTATGCGCGATGCTATGGCAGTCTTTGCGGATAAAAACAAAAAATAATGTGAACAAAAGCAGGGCAATTCCCTGCTTTTGTTGCTATTGCCACAAACTCCATAATCTTTTACTTAGGTAGATGGCGCTGCAGGCAGGGAAACACATTTGCAAACAACAGGGAAAGGGAAAATATACCGCCAATCCCTGGCTTAATCCATCTATAACGATGGGTTTACTTTTTTTTAAGAAAAATTATATAATATTTATTAAATTCTGAAATAAATTAAGGTTCTGTTAATTGATGGAAAGATCCATGCGAGCCTAATGGACGGCACTAATTTTTTATCAAGATCCCTTTATCTAGAAAAGTAAAGGAGAGAGAGTAGATGAATAAACGTGATCATCGCGAAGCGCGGAATCTTGAAGGGCTACGAACGGAAACATTGGTCGTACATGGAGACGATTGGGTAGCGGACGATGGAGGGGTGGCTCCGCCAATTTATTACACAGCTACGTTTCGTGCGCATAATTCCCGCGAATTTGCGGAAATGGCGGGAACCCCCCGGCATCCACGGTATTACACACGTTATGGAAACCCATTATATGAGCGTGTCGCAAGGATTATGGCTGAGCTGGAAGACACTGAAACCGCGCTTGTCACTGGTTCAGGGATGGGGGCAATCGCTACGACCATTTTAGCTTTAGTTAGTGCGGGAGATCATGTGGTCGCACAGACTCGGCACTATATGAGCACCGCCAAGATCATGGATGAGATGTTGCCGCGATTTGGAGTGGAAGTGACTCTGGTCGAACAATCGGACATCAACGCTTTTGCGGAAGCGATACGGCCTAACACAAAGCTCATCATGGTGGAGACGCCAGCCAATCCGACTTTAGTGTTGACGGATTTGGCTGCGGTGGTGGAATTGGCGCGTCCGCAAGGAATTATCGTTGTGGCTGATAACACATTTGCGTCGCCGATCAATCAGCGTCCTCACGATTTCGGTGTCGATATCGTTATTCACAGCGCAACAAAATATTTGGGGGGACACCATGATTTGACGGCCGGTGTCATCTGCACGAGCGAGGAGCTAGCTGAGCGTATTTGGCATACGCATATTTCCATTGGTTCGGTCCTTTCGCCAATGGATGCATGGTTATTATTGCGCGGTCTGCGTACGCTTCCGATACGAATGGAACGCATTAACGTCAACGCTTTAGCTTTGGCTGAATTTTTGGAGGAGCAGCCGCAGGTAGATCGGGTGTATTATCCTGGCCTTCCTAGCCATCCACAACACGAATTGGCAAAACGGCAAATGCGAGGGTTCGGGGCGGTCATTGCCTTTGCCATCAAAGGTGGTTATGAAGAAACTCAGCGGTTTGTTTCCGCGTTAAAACTGCCGCCTAATGCAGTGAGTCTGGGAGGAGTCGATTCCCTTGTGGTACATACAGCAGCGATGTGGGAAGGAGTGATGACCGAGGAGCAAATGCGGACCGCTGGCATTCCGGCCAATTTCGTGAGATTCTCAGTTGGCCTCGAGCATATCGATGACCTGAAAGCGGATGTGTGGCAGGCTTTGCAGACGATTTAAAATCGTGTTAAGGCTTCTTCACAATGAGTGGTTGTACTATAAACGGTGGTGAAAAAACATGAGAAACGCACTTTTCCACGGGGAGTTCAACGCAATATCGTCTGCAAGCGGAGCATGGAGTGTAAGCGTCTGTGGAATCTGTCCGAACAATTGCGGGTTTTTTAAAGTTAGCGATTGATTTTGGACATATACGAAGCGACAAAGTGATGAGAGAAAGTCCGTTCGCTTTGATTTTTTCGGCAAGAAAAGGAAGTAATAAATGTTTCTGAGCGGGAAGATTTATTACTTCCTTTTTGTATAGCGGTGGTACGACATGAACTTTGTTTGTACCGCGACATTCGACAATTTTTTCAAGCTCGCTTAAGAAACAGATTGGGCTGTTTTTTAGTTTTGGAATGCTATCGGGTTATTTAGTCCTACCACTTTATTTCTGCCCGTCGCTTTGGCTTTGTACAACGCTTGATCCGCTTTCTCTAAAAATTTCTTCAAATCTTGCCCTTCGATGTATTCAGTAACGCCAATGCTGATCGTTACGAAGATGCGGATCCCTTTGTAAATAAACTTCGTGTTTTCCACCGTTGTGCGGATTCGCTCAGCGAATTTGATTCCATGTTCCAGCGAACAGTTCGGCAAAAGAATGATAAATTCTTCGCCGCCTATTCTAACAAATACGTCAGAGTCGCGAATCGCTCCTTTGATTACGCGAACGATTTTTTTCAACACGGCATCTCCCGCGTGATGGCCGTATGTGTCATTAATTTTTTTAAAATGATCGATGTCAAACATGATTAATGTCATTACTTGTTTTTGTTCTTGGGATAAAGGGATCATTTTTTCCATATACAATTCTAAATATCGGCGATTGTAGATTCCGGTAAGCGGATCGGTCAATGCAAAATTTCCCAGTTCGATGATCAGTTTTGCTGTCTTTATTTGGAAGAAGGAAATAACTATGAAGATGATACATTCTAATATTCCCGTCATGATGAGGGAAACTACGTCTTCATATAATATTTTGCTTTGATAAAAGAAAAGTTCAGCGACCATGATAAGAATGATCCCTAATATTCCGACAACGATCGTTGTTTTCCATGTCGGCGATAAAAATATAATCGCGACGCTAGGGATTAACAGAAGCATCCATAGCAATTGGTCAGAAAAATAATAGTTAATTACTAACGTTGCGATGAACGATGCGAAAATAAATATATATATGAACTTATAGCTCATTATTCACGTTTCTCCTTTGCATAATAATCAAAGTTTTCCTCCGATGCGGTGGCATTTGCTTGAAAATAAATTGCCGCAGTTTCAGCGCGCGCAGCATTATATCTTCCTTCTTTCCAATTCTAATTTTTTTATGATTTGATATAAACGCTGCTGATCTTGATGATCTAGTTCCATGAATTCAATTCCATACAAAATATCGTTCATTAACTCCTCTTTCCTTACGATTTTTCCTTTCAAAGAAAATTCCTCATTACAGAGCGTAAAATGGATGAGCAAAAAAATCTTTTTTCTAATGGGCAAATCTAATTTGCAGCTTAATTTCATGCCCAAGTAACTAATATCTTTTATTTTCCCTTCGCCTTTTTTATATTTTAGCGGTTCTAGCGATTTGTCGCCAAAACCAATTAATTCAAATTTACATTCTTGATCGGGGAGCTTTATGCGGAACGCTCGCCTTCTTTCCGCTTCACTCCATTTTGCTTGCAGATCCGTCAATGATTCTTGCAGCGTATTAATTTGGGCATCTTTTTTTCGTAATTGTTTTGCATAAAACCAGTATATTAGTATGAGTAAAAGCGCCTGTATGATCAAAAGCGCAATTAATACATCTTCCAATACCGATATTTTCATACCGCCACTTTGCCCCTTTTTACTGGATTTCACTGATTGGCAACGGCTTTCCTAGCAGATATCCTTGTCCTAAATGGACTCCTAATTTTTTTGCCATCGTTAAATCTTTTGGCTCCTCAATTCCTTCTAGCACTAAATAAATGTTTTTTTGCATGCAAAAGTTTAAAAACATTTTAATTTCGTTTTGTTTTTTTGCAGAATTTGATAAATCGGCAGAATAATATCGGTCTAGCTTTACAAATTCTGGTTCGAGCTCAGCTACAGTATGCAGGGAAAATTCGCCTTTGCCGATGTCATCAAGAGCGACGGAAAAACCGTTAGTTTTTAAAAAACGTATCGCTTTTTTTAACTCACATTTCGCACCCTCCCAACGAAAATCGGGAGGATTTTTTGTGTCCATCGTCGAATGAATCCTTGACATACAAGGAAAGTGAAGGAGTTTTTCTCTCATGAACGTTCAAGTCAAAAAGGTCTATCGCAATTATTATTTGAATATAATAAGTGCCCTATTCAAGAAACTGGGCCTGCCCCAATTGATTGACCATCTCGTTCCCGTTGATCCACAGTGCCAGACTCGAGTCAGCGATGCCGTTCAGGCCATCATCTACAATATGTTTGACGGCCGGCAAGCCCTCGTTCACGTGGAACGATGGGCTCAGGAGATCGATCTAGAGAAACTCATCCG
>NZ_FOJS01000022.1 GCF_900111865.1 Parageobacillus thermantarcticus
AAATGGATGTCGGGACGTAAATACTTAGATATGTCCGAATATTGGCAGTGGCGGAAAACGAAAGAGCAAGAAGCTCGATCGGTGAATCAGGAAGTTTCGGAGATGAAAAGAGTAGGGTAACCCCTTCGCTGTGTCAAGGAGAACGTGGAATACCGGAGCGAAGCGAGGATATGCCGCGAAAGCTCCTTGACACGCCTGTTCCTTGACAACATGATCGTTTGTCCGGGAAGGCGACTGGCAGGGAGACTTGCCGGACTTGCCTACCATACGTCAAGTCATCAGGTCCATGTTGTCTATCAAAGGGGAATTTACACAATAATTAGGACTTGACCCTGATTCAAGATCAATAATACTTAAACGTCGAAATCCAAAATTCACGTGTTCATCAAAAAAATAGCCATTATCATCAGGACCGCGATGAGTAATGATATCATTCATTTTTTGAAACGTTTCTTTCCATTTTTTATCGATGATTCTTGGTTGGTCATGAATGCATCCAATAAAACCACACATTATATTATTATTCCCCCACTTTATTTAATGTGATAGATTTATCAAGGATTAGGCTAATTAAATATTATATTATTATATATTTAAAACTTAACAAATTTTATTATATCATTTTATCGATTCCTGTAATGGGCTTTTTACATTAAATTAAATTAAAATTATTTTTCTTGAATTTTCTTGCGACATGGCCCAAGATATTAAAACATACAAAATGTAGAGAAATGATAAATTCTTTTGCGATTATTGCATACATTACACAGGGGAAGCATTCTCCATTGGGTCAATTCTTTAGCATTGGTGTAAGTCCAAGCGAACTTGGATCATTGGCAAACAAATGCACTTTTCGGCGTTCAATCCTCCATTGTTTCTGCAAATTTAGCCGGTAAGATAAAAACAGCAAGCTTTGCGAAGGGGTTGCAGCTGTTATGTTGGGAACTATATTTTTCTTAGCACTTATGATTTTTTCACTTTCTATTTTTCTTTTGCGAAAGCCAACTAATGAAAAGTTATATAAATTAGCAATAGGATATTATATCGCTTTTTCCTTATTGTTTTTCACTCTATTTGTCCATTATGCAAAATCTGAGAATATGATCGATACTATAATGGATCTAGTACAGAAAACATCAAAAGTGGAAGCAAGAAACCGATCATCTAGGGATTCAAAAGAACAAGCCGCCATTAAATCGACTCTCATCGACGCCCCCATTATCTCGCAGCTTCCAGAATTACCAAGGGGGTGCGAAGTAACAAGCTTGGCCATGCTTTTGAATTATGCGGGGGTCAACGTAGACAAGATGACACTAGCGAAACAAATAAAGAAAAATCCAACCCCCTATCGAAAACATAACGGAAAAGTATTTTATGGACATCCAAATGAAGGGTTTGTTGGTGACATGTATACAACAAAGAAACCCGGATACGGCGTCTATCATAAACCGATAAAACAATTAGCCGAAATGTATTTGCCTAATCAAATCGTTGATTTAACAGGACAATCATTTGCAGAAATATATAAATATTTGTCAAAAGGCACCCCAGTTTGGGTGATTACCAACACAACCTTTCGTGTACTTCCTCCGTCTGAATTTAGGGAATGGCAGACCCCGCAAGGTCCTATAAAAATAACATATCGGGAGCATTCGGTATTAATCACCGGATATGATGATCAATATATTTATTTTAATGATCCGCTGACAGGTACGAAAAATAAAAAAGCGCCTAAAGTTGAATTCATTAAAGCTTGGGAACAAATGGGCAAACAAGCGATTACCTATAACCGCAATTAATCGGTTGTAGCTAATCGCTGTCTTTTTTTATTTTAGACTCTTAAGATCCAAAAGAAATAACGGTTTATCGCAGTAAGAAAAGAGGCTGGCTTCAAAAGGGGGATGGATTTAGCACCCTTTTGAGGAAGCCTATCTTTTTTTGGTTTTTATTTCCAGTTTATTGTTTTTTAAGTTAGAAAAAAATAAAAATGAATTTTAATCAATGGAGGGATATTATATATGGCGACAGTTATTAATTCATCTGTTCAACAATTTCAAGCGTGTATCGATGCTTGTAACAAATGCATGCAAGCATGCGAAGAATGTCTGACTTCATGTTTAAAAGAAGCGGACGTACAGGCTCGAACACATTGCATCAACATTTTAAGGGATTGTGCAGACATTTGTGCCATGGCGGCTCAATGGATGTCCCGCGGAAGCACATATGCGAAGCAGTTTTGCCAACTTTGCGCAACCATTTGCGATGCTTGTGCGGCTGAATGTGCAAAATTCCAAGATACACATTGTCAGGAATGTGCTAATGTATGCCGTCAGTGTGCTGAAGAATGCCGTAAAATGTCATCATAATATGATTGAAGGCTGCCCCAAAAGTGGTTTCACTTTGGGACAGCCTTTTTACGTTATTTCACATCATAACCTTGTTCTTCAATCGCCTCTTTGAGTTTTTCTACACTTACCTTTGTTTCATCATAATCGACATCCACAGTGCCTTCTTGCAGATGTACTTCTACATTTTTTACACCGTCTAGCTCTTTAAGAGCGTTCGTCACTGCCATTTTGCAGTGGCCGCAAGTCATTCCTTGTACATGTAATGTAATGGTCATTGTCCATTCCTCCTTAAAAATTTTTATTTTTTATATTTTCACGCGTTTCAAACGAAGCGCGTTTGTCACAACAGATACGGAACTGAATGCCATGGCCGCTCCGGCAACCCACGGCTGCAATAATCCTGCGGCAGCTACAGGAATGCCGATGGTATTATAGAACAAAGCCCAGAACAAGTTTTGTCGAATGTTTTTCATCGTTTTGCGGCTTAACTCGATCGCTTTCGGAATATGCGCTAAATCTCCGCCGACCAAAGTGACATCAGCCGTTTCGATGGCGACATCCGCTCCTGTGCCAATCGCCATACCAATATCCGCTTTGGCAAGAGCTGGGGCGTCATTTATTCCATCGCCAACCATCGCCACACGTTTTCCTTGTTTTTGCAATTCCTCGACAATTTTTGCTTTGTCTTCCGGAAGCACCTCTGCATAGACATGATCGATGTTCACTTGGTTTGCGATCGCTTCTGCTGTCCGTTTATTGTCTCCTGTTACCATGTACACTTCGATACCCATTTGTTTTAATGTTGCAATCGCCTCTTTTGAGCTTTCTTTTACCGTATCCGCGACGGCAATGATGCCAGCAAGCTGTCCATCAACAGCAACTAGCATAGCCGTTTTTCCCTGTTTTTCAAGCTCTATCATTTGATGTTCATAGGCGTCAATCGCTACAGAGCGCTCCTTCATCAGTTTTCGCGTTCCAACAAGGACGCTGTGCCCATCAATGACAGCTTCAATTCCGTGGCCGGTAATAGCAGCAAAATGTTCCAGCGGCTTCATAGCGACCGCTTGTTTTTTTCCATATTCGACAATCGCATGTGCCAACGGATGTTCCGAAGCGCTCTCAGCGGAAACGGCATAATCGAGCATATCCTCGCGGAATTTAAGCACATCGGTTACTTCCGGTTTTCCTTTTGTCACTGTTCCTGTTTTATCCAGTAATACGGCATTGATTTTATGCGTTCCTTCCAGGTATTCACCTCCTTTAAAGAGGATTCCCTGTTCTGCCCCTTTTCCTGTACCAACCATAATCGATGTCGGTGTGGCAAGACCAAGCGCACAAGGACAAGCAATAACAAGAACCGCGATCGCGACCTCAAGCGCTTTTGGCAAGTCGCCCGGCGCAACAAAGAAGTACCATATAATGAATGCAACGGCAGCAATTCCTACAACAATTGGCACGAAAATGCCTGAAATGACATCAGCCATACGCTGAATCGGCGCTTTCGAACCTTGGGCCTCTTCGACGATTTTAATGATATTGGCAAGTGCAGTATCTTTTCCAACCTTTTCCGCACGAATGGTTAGTACACCGTTTTTATTAATGGTTGCCCCAATGACATAGTCTCCTTCTCTCTTATCAACAGGAATGGATTCGCCGGTAATCATCGATTCGTCTACAGAGGATGCTCCGGCGATGACAGTGCCATCTACCGGGATTTTTTCTCCCGGCTTGACGACAATGGTGTCGCCAATCGCCACTTCCTCCAGCGGAACTCTTATTTCCTCCCCATTACGGATGACAGTAGCTTCTTTCGCCTGCAGACTCAACAGCTTAGAGATCGCTTCTGTCGTTCTCCCTTTCGCGAGAGACTCAAAATATTTTCCGACAAGTACAAGCGTAATCAGCACGGCACTCGTTTCAAAATACAATCTTGGCATATATTCGGGATTTCCTAACGTTTTGAGTGCTTCATATAAGCTGTAAAAGTAAGCTGCCGATGTTCCAAGCGCCACCAGTACGTCCATGTTGGCACTCTTGTTTCGCAATGCCCGGTACGCCCCTACATAGAAGGGACCGCCAATGTAGAACTGGACAGGTGTAGCTAAAAGAAGCTGGAACCACGGATTCATCAATAGGTGCGGCATCGGCAAGCCGATATTAAACGGCATATGCGCAATCATCGTATAAAGCAAAGGCAGCGATAAAACGATGGAAATGGCAAGTTGCCGTTGTTTTTGTTTTAGCAGCTCTTCTCTTCGGCTTGCGTGATCTTGTTCTTCATTTCGGATTTGTCCTTTGTATCCAAGCTTTTTGATTTTCTCTAAAATGTCATCTACAGATATAATCCCTTCATTGTATTCTACAACAGCACTGTTTGTCGCCAAGTTTACAGCAGCGCTTGTCACACCTTCCATACGATTTAATCCTTTTTCAATCCGTGCCGCACATGCCGCGCATGTCATCCCTTCAATGTCCAGCGTCACTTTTTCCGTGGCAACGCCATAGCCCAAGTTCTCAATCTTGGATTGAATGTCAGCTATGCTTTGTTTCGATGGATCATATTTAACCGTTGCTTTTTCCATTGCCAAATTAACATTTGCTTCTACGCCATCCATCTTGTTCAACACTTTTTCAATACGATTGGAACAAGCGGCGCATGTCATGCCAGTTACTTTCAGTGTCACGGTTCTTTGTTCACTCATCCATTTTCCCTTCCTTACTTTGAGAATTGCTTAATCACATCCATTAGTTCCTGAATGGATTCTTCCCCGCTTCCTTCGCGGATCGCCTTGGCAACACAATGATTGACATGGCGTTCCAGCAAGTTCAGCCCGACTTTGTTTAATGCGGCTTGGATTGCGGAAATTTGCACTAAAATATCAATGCAGTATCGATTGTCCTCAACCATTTTTTGCACTCCGCGTACTTGCCCTTCAATGCGCCTCAGGCGCTTGACGATGCTTTCGATCTCTTCTTCGGTCCGCGGAACCATTTTTGCATTGATATGGTCATCTTCATATTGGCTCATTACTATCACCTCATTGCTCATACCCGTCGCTTCTGAATACATTATACCCGTATCGGGTATAAATTGCAACTGATACATATGTAATTTTTTATTTATTTTGAATCAGAGCAGCAAACATCTATTCAACTATTGATGAAATTCAAGAATTTGTGTAAAAAACAGCAAACAGCCGCTTTATTTTTCTAAGTTTGCTGGGCAGAGAACACCATTTCACATCATATTCCAAACTTTATCCAGCTATTTCCTGAAAAAATAAAACGACTATCGCCGCATTTAATAACATATATTGAAATTGTAATACCTTTTCCATAGGGGGATGACGAAATGTATGATTATTTTGCCAAAAATCCTCAAACTCCTATTGTGACTCCCGACGTGAAAAATGCACCGTTTCAAATTCTCCAAAACGGTGCCAAACGATTTCATTTGCGTGCAGAACCGGTTGTTCATGAACTAGTGGGCGGAATAAAAATCCGCGGGTATGGTTACAACGGGAGTATTCCCGGCCCAACCATTCTTGTCAATGAGGGAGACTATGTCCAAATTACAGTGGAAAACCGGTTGCCGGAAGCGACATCTGTTCATTGGCATGGGTTAATTGTTTCCAACCGAATGGATGGGGTGCCTGGCCCCGGGGGAAGTCCCATTATACGTCCCGGGGAAAGTTTTATGTACGAATTTCGTATACAGCAAGCAGGGACTTTCATGTATCACAGTCATGTCCATAACGCAAGACAAGAGCTAATGGGGCTGGGAGGCATGCTTATTTCGCGCGGTATATACGAAGAGGCAGTCGACCGCGACTATGTTCTTTTACTTCAGGAGTGGGCGGTGCAAACGGAAAGGCGCCCACAAAATAATGGCCAGCCAATTTCTGGGCAATTGGCTCCAAATATATACCATATTGACCCATCGTCCATGATGTTTAATTTTTTCACGATTAACGGCAAAGCTTATCCTGATACAACTCCTCTACTTGTTCGATATGGTGAACGAGTTCGTATTCGCCTTGGCAATTTAAGCATGAACTCCCATCCTATGCATTTTCATGGACATGACTTTATTACAACTGCCGTCGACGGAAACATCATCCCCGTTGCGGCGAGACAAAAACGAAATACGATTAATGTCGCTCCAGGAGAAACGTGGAATATTGAATTTTTCGCGAACAACCCAGGAAATTGGGCATTTCACTGCCATAAGCCACATCATACAGCGAACATGCATTCTATGGATATGGGCGGAATGCTTACCATTATTCGCTATGTGCAGTGATTGGTTCTAAATACTGTTTTAGCTTTTTCTAGTTGGCATCTGAATTTTTTATATTAGAAATGAAGTTATCCATCATTTCATAAGACATGGGACCTATATGCTTATCTCTGATAACCCCATTTTTATCGATGATATACGAAGTAGGAATCGTCATTACACTGTATAAATTGCTAATTTCTCCTTGTTGATCAAGCAAGATGTTAAATGTCATTCCTTTATCCTTGACAAAATCCTTCACCGCATCAGGGCTACGTTCGCTATTCGTTAAATTGACTGCCAAAATCTCTACGTTGTTATTTCGGTTGTTTTCATAAAATTTTTGCATTTCCGGAATTTCCGCTTTGCAAGGCGGACACCAAGAAGCCCAAAAATTCAATATAACGGTCTTCCCGCGAAAATCAGACAACTTCCATTTGTCCCCTTTTATTGAAAGCAGCTCAAAATCTGGCGCCACTTGTCCTTTATTAATTCCGATTTTTCCTGAATTTAACGGCGCAGACGCAGCCGCTTTAGATTCTATTCGCTTTGTTTCTTGTTGATTGGCAAGAATAGAAGTTATGCCAAAGCTTAAAATGATCACACCTAATGTGATTTTAATCGTTGTATTTCTCCATCCCTTTTTCTTGTCCTTATCCGCTTCTTCCCTACCTTGTCTTTCTAGCCAATACGAAACAGACAAAAAGATAACAATTAAAGAGACATAGAACAATGCTTCTTTTGATATGCTTGTGGCATATACAAAATGATTTTTATACAAAGCGATCTCCAATTGAACTAAATGAAACCATATGAGAAGCTGCAACAACGTTTTTTGCCTTTTCATTAGTGAGGCTGCTATAAAAAAAGAAACAGCTGCTATTGCTTGCAAAATTACTGGATAGTTCCGTGGATCTTCCATTACGTAAACCGATGCAAAAGTGCTAAAATACCCAAAATATACTGGAACTGCCGCCCGTATATAAGAATCTACAGGAATGTTCTGTTTTCTGATGCATGACCAAGTATAGACCGTCATAAATACAATCGCAATGCCAATTCCAACATATCCCCCGTTAAAATAAAGTATCGTCATAGGATTTTGCAAAACGGAATCGAGGTGTAAAACACCATAGCTAAATTTCCAAATCAACACTCCATTAATGAAGCTATTAAAAATTAAATCCATGATATTTCGCTCTATTTTCAATATCCTAATACCATAATAAAACAGTACATAGCTAATTAATAAGCCGCTTATTAGCAAAAGATTTTCACCTTGAACGATGATGCTACCAAATTGCAATATACATTCCCCCTCATTCATCGGTCATTGATAAAACGATACAAGAGATAAAAACCAATGGCGATTAATACCACCCAGAACAACATCACCGCGATCATCAAGACCGAACCCTCAAACATCGCCTTCCACTTTCCTCCTCTTCGCCACGTTAGCATCAACCAGCAATAGTATCTTAATAAACCGAGTAAGATTCATGACAATTCCAATAATTTTCCGAACATAACTTCCTGTTCATTTTCTTTTAGAAACCGCTAGACTAAGAAATTACTTATTCCATCCAAGAATGAATACGCCCTTCTTTCCACCTTTTTCTCCAACAGGTTATTGATGATTATAGCAATGAATTTTGCAGAAATGATGGAGTAGGATATTTTTGAAATAGGAAGCAAAAAAGACATGCGGATGCATGTCTTTTATTCCAAATTTATTTTTCCTTTCGATGCCAATTTTGCCCAACTTGCACCGTTATTTTTTGTCATGAAAATATCCCCGTTCATGGTAGCAATCACAATTTCCTTCTCGTTTCTCGGATTAGAGGTTATATACATGATATGGTCTTTTTCATCAAGCGGAGGAACAGGAAGAAATTCCTCTCGTTTTGAGTTTAATGATTGTTTGATCAGTATAGGCTTATTGTTTTCTATAGCCGCAAATAAAATGGATTTTTCTTGAAAGGCAAAAGTTGTGGTATTGATCTTTCGAGTAAAACGCTCAAACGTATTTCCATTATCATTTGAGATGAAAATTCCTTCAGGCGTACTAATTCCAACCATGTTTTCGTCGGTTGGATGGGCTGCAATCGTTCCTGCAGAAGTTTGCGGCAAACCGTTCAATTGGCTTTGCGACCACGTTTTTCCATCGTCTTTACTATAAAATACCCCTTGTCCGAGCGTTTTATTTTCTTCTTGGTTCACCACATAAATCGTATGGCTTCGATAGCCGACGGCCATGTAATGAAAATCAGATTCTTTATAAAATCCTAGATTCATCAATGTTTGTCCATTATCAAAACTTTTGACAAGACCAAGCGGATTCCCCAACGATGAACCTGCTTCTGGATGCCCCGATGAATAAAAGCCATCATCAGTCGCAGAAAAGCCCATATAATCATGTTTATTGGAAGTCGTCTCATACCATCTATTATTTTGGTAAACAAGCAAACCTTCGTGTGTAGCGAAGTAAACCGCATTTTTGTTGCCTGCATAACCGATTCCATGCAAATGTTCAAACTTTCCTTCTTTCTTTTCTTTAAAGAAAGGATTGTTCGTAACAGAGACGTTCGACTTTGCCTGTTCTTTGCTAGTAATAAAAGGCTGTTTTTCTGCAGTGGGAGATGAACAAGCGCTTAACAGAAAAATAGCCGATGTAATCATAATGGCTTTGGTCATTTTTTTCATCGTGGATACCCCTTTTGTGCATGAAGTGTATGAAAGTATTATAACAAAAATATTTGCAGAATTTAAAACTTAACTTTTGCAAGCGTTCCATCATTATCTGCTAATCGTTGCGTCAAGTGTATATTCGGTATCCGGCATCTGTTCTCGCCGTTTTCGGGATTCACTCTCCGTTCATGGTTGATATTGCAATCGTTTCTTTATTAAATTTTCTCGGCAACTTCACGAATCCGATCATGGCGCACGCAGATCATCTCACACAAAAGTATAGACCCTGTATGAAAGTACAGGGTCAAGAATTTGATTTGCCTTTGTTACATCATGCTATTCATTTGTTGATTCATTTTGCTATTATTCATCATATGTTCCATCATTTGATTCATATTTTTAGTATTTTGGCACTGTTCGTACATCTTTTGTAATTGTTCCTCCGAAAATTTTGGATGCATTTGTTTCATCATTGACAACATTTCTTTCTGGTCATTATTCTCGTTTTTATTTGCTGCAAAAACTGCTGTAGCTAATACAAAAGCTGAAACAAGAACGAACAAACCTGAAATAAGTTTTTTCACTTTCAACACCTCCATCTTTTTCTGGTTTTAGAATAAAGGAAAAGTATGGAGAAAGTATTCATAAAAAATTACAAATTTTTGTCGCGTTAGATATTGTCAAAAATCGATTAGAATTTCTAATGGCTTTGTCATCATAAACATATTTTGTTTTGTTGCTTGCATGTTTCTTAAACAACGTGAGTCATTACGATTAAGTCCGAAATTTGGTGTAAAAAGAAACGGCCAAAAGCAGTTTGATTTTTGATTTCTCCAAAACGTCAATTTGCTGAACCAAGAAATGAAAATTTACACAAGACTTGGATCATCATCACACATTAGCTTGTAGAAATGGTATAAGATGATATGCGAATAATTCAAAAACCTTTGCTGTTAGTCGAATGCTATATGTTTGCACATCCGTCATATTAATACAACGAGTTTCCAAAATAAAAAACAGCTCGCTCAGCTTGCAAGCTGTTTTGCGCATATCGATTTGCGTGCTTCTAATGCCCTTTCCCGGTCGCGGGAACAATTTCGAGTTTTTCATCGATGATTCCTTGTGTTTGATAAGAGATAGAACGGAATGTACCAGATAAAAATGCGTGGTTATACGGTCCTGCTGTTGGATCATCCGTAAAAGTTGGTTTTAAACGGGCTAAAAATGCATATACGTCCTTTGTTAATGTCCCATTTTCTAGCCATATTAAAGGCGCATGTTTTCCTAAATGGGAAAACGGCGCAGCCGCAATCGCTAGTTCTGGGGTTTTCGTTGAAATAAATGATACGCCATGTCCCGGATCATTTAACCCCCAGCCAAACTTCGTTTTTTCATCTTTGTAAGCAGCAAAAGAAACAGATTGTTGCACCGGCGTTTCGCCCGCGATTCGGACAACGGAGCCAAATGATTTTAGTTCGTTTTCCACTTTTTTAGAGATTACTGATTCGGGACCTAAAAGATATATGTTTGCTTTTCCTTTTCTTTGCTGTAGCGCCACTTTGGTTGGCTGCGGAATGTCATTTTCCGTAACATACAGTAACGGTTCTTCCATATGGGCGATCCAATTGGCGGCTATAAGAGTGTACAATTTCGCCTTCTCTTCTAAAGAACCAATAATCACGCCTTGTGGAGTCTTACCGGCGATGTCACTGTAAAATCGGTCAATTTCTTTTGCAAACGCAGCTGGATCCGTCTCACTAATTTGTTTCAGCTTAAAATTTTTTAATTTATTCAGTTCGCTTTTCTTAAGATTTCCCATCACCATAATTTGCGTACCGTCAGCTGTGCCTAAAGGTTGAAGACGGTTTATTTCTTTTATGACGGCATCTGGTATTTTTTGGTCTTTTGTAAATAAAACAGGGCCATTGTTTGGATGATGGATGAAGTCCACACTCGCCAATGCGATTTGCCAGTTTTCAACAGGCACTAAGATAACTCCGCCGGGTTGATTTTCTTTATGTGTAGCAGGCCAAACCGTTTGTGAAACCTTGACGGATAATTCAATGGGATCATCCGTGTTGATACGGGTAACGTTTTTCGTTGCGGTTATCATGATGTGTTGATTTGCCAAACGGTTGAAGGAACTTGGCGGCTTTGCGAATTCCATTTCATTGTTTTTGCCATTGGTGGACATCCCCATATTTTCATGATTCATATTCGCACGCTGCATTCCTTTTGAATCACGATCCATCTGGCCATTGTTTTGATTATTACATCCGATAGTAATAAAGACAGGCAGCACAGCTACTAGGAGTCCCCTAAACAATTTACTGATCATGTGCAATCCTCCTTGAAACAACTTTTCTTTTTATAATTATCCCCGTTTGTTATTGCTTTTATTAATCAAAAAAGTCCAATACAAGGCTTTCCACCAAAAAACTCAAACGAATGTATATGAAAATCGCTCTCTTTTTGGGGCGGCGATGATCAAGCCCGGAATTTATGTCAAAAGAAACGGCAAAAAGCAGTTTAGTTTGATTCCCCAAAATCTAAATTCGCTGGATCAACAACTTTTTACACATAATCAAGATTTGATCGGCGGCCACTTTATGATACGAAAACATGGCTATTGCATTTTTTGCAAAAGACAAAAAGCGAAGGATGCCCTAAGACACCCTTCGCTACCCCTCATTTACTTTTTAATTGTTTCTTTAATTGCTCATTGTCTGCCTGTAATTTTGTAATCTGATCCTGTAATTCCTTGATGGAATGATGATCATGATGGTTATGATGATTATGATGCTTATGTCCTCTCATACAAAATAGCATCATTAAAGGACATAGCAACAATATTAAAAGATTGGCCCAATTCATTCCGTTTCTCTCCTCTTCCGTTTAGTTGACAACTTTTGTTGTCTTTTAATCCTGAACAATTACTTTCCCGCGATACATCCCCATTTGACATTGAAACGAATATTCTCCGCTTTCTTTTGGCAGAAATTCAACCGTCACCTTTTCCCCAACAGGGAGAACCGCACTTTTGTTGAATTCAGGAAATACAACCATTTCCGAACAAGAGTTTTCCTCTTTTCGAATAAATTGAAACTTCACCGGCTTTCCTTTTTTGACTACAACAATATGTGGAGTATAGCCGCCTTTGACGATTATTTCTGCTTCTTGATATCCAGATGGGGTTAAGGTAGCTTTGTATCCGCCCTTTTTAGGACCCCAGAAAAACCAAGCAATGAAAACAATAAGAAGCAGCCCACTCACATTAACGATAATCGGAGTCATATCCATCAATCATACCTCCTTTGGTTGAAAACGTTTCAAGCGATTGGCGTTTGCCACAACAGTAACAGAGCTAAACGCCATTGCCGCTGCGGCTACAAGCGGAGACAATAATGAACCAGTCAATGGATAAAGCGCGCCAAGAGCGATTGGGATGCCTAGTGCATTATAAATGAACGCGCCAATTAAATTTTGATATACATTTCTCATCGTTGCCCGACTAATTTGAATCGCTTGCACTACCGATTGTAAACTTCCTTTAACAAGGGTAATATCACTCGCTTCAATCGCTACATCCGTACCGGTTCCGATTGCCATTCCAATATCTGCCTGCGTCAGTGCCGGGGCATCATTGATTCCATCTCCCACCATTGCTACTTTTTTCCCATCTGCTTGCAGTTTCCGGACAATTTCTGCTTTATTCTGCGGGAGCACATCTGAGATGACATTGGTAATCCCTACCTTCTTCGCGATTGCACGCGCCGTTCGCTCGTTATCCCCCGTAACCATGATTACCTCTAATCCGATGTTTTTCATTGCCGTAATTGCCTCTAAAGAATCTTGTTTCACCGTATCCGCTACAGAGATGACTCCTTCCGGTTTTCCATCAATCGCCAAAAACATTGGTGTTTTTCCTTCGTCCGCCAATCTTTCAGCATGTTGTATATAAACTTCTGTTGCAATGTTGCCTTTCTTCATGAGTTTCAAGTTTCCGAATAGAACATGGCGATCATCAATCCATCCTTGCACACCATGCCCCGGTATAGCTTCAAAGTTCTCGGTTTTCCCCAGCAATATATTTTTCTCTTTAGCTGCTTCAAGTATTGCACCTGCTAACGGATGTTCCGATCCTTGTTCAAGCGTTGCCGCGAAATAAATTAATTCTTCTTCTTTGAGTGAACCTACAGGGATCACATCGGTTAACGAAGGTTTGCCCATGGTGATCGTCCCCGTCTTATCTAAAACGATAGTCGTTAATTTCTGGGCGATTTGCAGCGCTTCGCCGGAACGGATGAGAATCCCGTTTTCCGCTCCTTTACCTATCCCCGTAGTCAAGGACATAGGAGTGGCCATTCCTAATGCACAAGGGCAGGCAATAATGAGCGTCGTCACTAAAACAATTAGAGCATACATACTTGAAGGCGAAGGACCGAAATTAAACCAAATTAAGTACCCAATGATAGCTAAAATGATTACACTCGGAGTAAAAATCGCAGAAACTTTATCAACAATTCGTTGGACAGGGATGCGGGAGCCTTGAGCTTGCCTCACCATGTTGATGATATTAGATAATGCGGTATCATCCGGCGACTTTGTCACCTGAAATGTAAAGCTCCCTGTTTTATTCATCGTGCCGCCAAATACTTCGTCACCTTGAACTTTCTGTACAGGCAACGATTCGCCGGTCAACATCGATTCATCAACGGCTGAACTTCCGTCAAGAATGATTCCGTCGACCGGTATCTTCTCACCGGGCCGCACAACAACGATATCCCCGATCTGAATCTGCGATACAGGAATTTCTGTTTCCACTCCTTCTTTTAACACCCGAGCCGTCTTAGGTTGTAAACCAATGAGTCTTTTAATTGCTTCAGATGATTTGCCCTTCGCTTTTTCTTCCATCGCCATTCCTAATACGACTAACGCAGTGACAACCGTTGAAACATCGTAATACACTTCCGCCATCGATGGATCTGGAAATAAGTCCGGCCAAAGCAAGGCGACAACCGAATAAATCCATGCCGCACTGATCCCGATGGCAATTAGTGTATGCATATTGGCTGAACGTTGTTTTAATCCTTCCCATGCCCCAATGAAAAACTGGCTTCCGCTGTAAATCATCACAATCAAGGCTACTACTGCCATGAGCAACCTGCTAAACCAGAGTTGACTGCTTCCCATAGGCAGCAAATTTCTTATGATTGGAAAAAAATCTGGATATGACACCAATATAACAGGAACTGACAATATTCCGGCAACCCACCATTTTTTCATTAGTTCTCGATACAATTGTTCATCATTTTCGTGTTTTTCTCCCTCTTCTGTTTGATGTGAGGTATCCGAGTGTATCGAGCTAGAACTGAAAGTGTTGGATTCGTGATGGCATGAATGTTTCTCTTGATGGTGAACGCGATGATGGCTGTGGCTGTGGTGATGCTTGTCATGATGGTGATCATGTTGGTGATCATGATGGTGATGGGTGCAAGAATGGTTATTTCTTCTCTCCATAAATTCCCCTCCGCATTGTTTTCTTTGTGAATAATATTAAGAACGAAACATGGAGATTGTATGGAGAAATTTAGAAAATTACGTGACAGTTGAAACCATAATGAATGTATTTATATGTAAATAAAAGGAAATAAAATCCCTTCGATCACTTTTTTGATAATGATGAACGGATTTTTCTGTGACGAACCCCTTATTTCTTTCTCTTTGCTCTCTGATATCCCGAAAGATAGACTGATTCCATGTCAGATCGATACTCTTGGATCATTCTTTCGAAGTTCGCCTCCACAACAGTCCCTCCTTCTTATTGAAAATCTTTTCTATTTTACAAGATAAATTTGCAGAATTGATGGATTTCAATAAATTGTAACGGTTAAGAACAATTTTAATTTTATTGTGAAATTCATCACAGCGATTAAATATTTTGGCTAATATCATGTCTTTAGACTCAATAAACCAAAAGGAGGAATTTGGATGCGTAAAATGACCATTGCCTTGTTAACCTTATTGGCGATGTTTACGCTTATTCTAGGAGGTTGCGGGACGAATTCTCAAAAAAGCAACACTACTTTAGGGGAAAATAAACAATCCGCAGCCGCCACAAAAGGGCAAAGAAAAGAAACGAAAAAATATTATTTTACCGCTAACGAAGGCGGAAGCATTTCAAAAATTGATTTAGAGACAAATAAAGTCGTTTCAACAATCAAAGTAGAAGGTTCTGTTCACAATGTCCAAGTTTCCCCGGACGGAAAAATTCTCGGCGCTACTTTAGTGCCGGGAATGCAGCACGGGAACGATCACTCCATGGAAATGAAAGGAATGGCATTGTTTTATAATACAGAAACGGACGAATTAATAAAGAAAGTGGAAGTCGGGAATCATCCTGCTCATATCGTTTTTACCGAAAATGGAAAGTACGCTCTCGTTACCAATAATGAAGACAATAACGTTTCAGTCATTGATATGGCGAGCTACTCAGTCATCCAAACAATTCCAACTGGAAAAGGTCCGCATGGTTTCCGGATCTCTAAAGATAGCCGTTATGCGTATATTGCCAATATGGGAGAAGATAGCGTCAGCATCCTCAATTTAGAAACCATGAAAGAAGAAAAGAAAATAAAAGTAGGATCTACTCCTGTAACAACCGGTATTACTTCGGACGGTAAAACATTAGCCGTAACGTTAAATAAAGAGAATGCCCTCGCCATTGTTGACTTAGCAAGCGGTAAAGTAGAAAAAGTGCCGGTCGGTCGGGGGCCAGCCCAAGTGTACATGGATCCAGATGATACATTCGCTTATGTAGCCATCAAGGGACGAAGGAGGCACCGTCTCATTCCGTAAGCAAAATAAACATAAAAACAAAAAAAGTGGTTGCCACGATTGAAACTGGCAAAGGAGCGCACGGAGTTGTCACAAGCCCGAATCAAAAATATGTTTTCGTCACCAATATGTTTGACAACACGGTGAGTGTCATTGATAAAGTGCGAAACAAAGCAATCAAAACGGTTCCAGTAGGTGAAATTCCGAACGGGATCAGCATCATGCCGTAAAATAAATAAGCAGCAGGTTGCATTTTTAGCCTGCTGCTCTTTCTTTTCTATTTACGGAATGATAAAAATTATAAAAAAAAGAAAACAGCGCTCCGTTTTTATTGTAGCAAACACATCCCTTTAGTCCTTTTTTTATTTTTCTCTTTTTCTCGGGCTCAATACAGCAATATAAACATTGCCGTCCTTAATGTAAGGGTCAAATACATCTAACGGTCTTGGCGGCGGCCCTCCTACATTGATGCCGTATTCATCATATTGCCCTCCGTGGCACGGGCAAAAAAAGCGGACACCTTTTTTCTGCATATTCATTTCCGCATCGCCTATTGTACAGCCTAGATGGGTGCAAACCGGAGACATAATCAGCAAAGAGTCGTCTTTTTTATTGATATACACAAATCCTTCCCTTTCCTGTTCGGTCCATGCATCTTTTATTTTGGCTTTATACGATACCTTTTTCGGAAATTCCCCCTTTTCTAACTCGCTTAGAGGACCTAGATTGGCCATGGAGCTGATATCGACGTTTTTCTTTTTATCATTACTGCAAGCAGACAACCCTATAGGCAATGCGGAAACGGCAAATAATCCAGCTGCTCCTTTTAGCGATCTGCTCAGAAAATCTCTCCGATTCAACTTCAATCTCCCCCCCTAATCGCCTTTAAGATAAAGGTCCTTCTTTTCTTACTCTGCGACAAATGCATCTTTAATGATCACTTGTCTTTATGACGTAATGCAAGTTTTACAGCAAAATAAACAACCAGTCCAATGATGAACAAGTTAAGAACCCAACCAATGATTCCCAATCCCATCATTCCCCAAACACTCATCATCCCATCCATCATCATCATCACCTCTCGCAAATTTTAAAATGATTCATCATCGTTCCTTGGCGTTTCATTTATTCAAAGTTTTTGCTTGATGCTTTGCTGTTATACATGATGGCATGGATCACACATGTTTTCTAGCTTATTTGGAGGGGCATTGCTCCATAAAGTGGAAGGAAGCGTTTAATTCGATATTCCCCCTTGTCTTCACTGCTGCTACGCAAATAGTCCATTCCATAAACTAATACAACAGCTAACTTGCACTCTTTTTCGAACAAGTCCGGAAATTGCGAAAAAAGAAACAACAAAAAGCAGCGGAATTTTCCCGAAGCTGAAATTCGGGCCACGTCCCAATTATTGTGTACAATTCCATGACAGTACAATAAATTTGGATGACGAAAAAACCAAATCGTCTTTTGCCGTTTTGCTTTTTACACAAAATCTCGACTTCATCGACATTCGCTGGACCAACAGTGCTTTTTTCATGTTTTTTATGATTTTATAATAAAAAAAAAGTATGGAGAAAGTGTTCATAAAAAATTACAATTTTTTGTCATGGTCTTTTATTTGGCAACTAGATGTTTTCAAAAAATCGATTGCTTCTGCCATTCAATCATATTGGTGTTTACGCCAACATCCGGACTTATTTCCAACAGCCGTTCCTCTTCTTTAAGAAATTTCAACGAATCCAACCATTCCAGATTCTTTATGGCCGGGAACCGTACAATAAAATCGAAAAACACCGCTTTCAACCGGTATGAACCGAATTTCGGCTGTTTTACCCGGCAAAGAGTGAACATGGACTGTTTGATTTTTTGAATCATTCCCATGATGACTTGGTTGTAAAAGGGAGGCTTTCATATTTTCGAATTCGATATCATGTTCAACTTCACCGCTATTTTTGAGAATTAAGGTTACGGGTTGTCCTATAGTAAGTTTGAAATTTTTTGGGAAATAAGCAAATTCGGTTGCTTCCATGACTACTGTTTTCACCTTTGCCCCAGAGTTTAACGGAGAAGCAAACCGATTATTACTGATCATAGAATGGCCCATAGATGAATTTTTTATTGGAACGTTGTCATCTCGAGCGAGTTCATTATATAAGTGGTTATAAGCGTAGAAAAACAGGAGAAAAAATATTGCTAGTAATAGGGGATTATGGAATATTTTATTAATCAAAGATAAACGGTTAAAACCGGTTTCTTGTTGAAGCATGTACAAAATGATGCTAATCATTCCGACAAATATGACGAGCATGATATGAATCATTGAATTTCGGTATTCTGGTAACATCATTTCACCTAACATCGCACCCATCATTCCGCCCATGATTCCTGACAAAATACCATCTATGATGGCCATCACACTAATCGGCAGACCGGTCAAAAAACCAGCTAAAAAACCAATGGCCGCTCCTAAAATAGTTGAGAAAAAGAGGTTGCCGCTATACAAAATCCCGACGAGCAATCCGCCTGTTAGCCCGACCAACATTCCCAAAGCCATCGCCGTCATCATTCCAGCCATGCATGTTATTTTCTTTCTTTTTATGAATACGAAAGCAATAACCATCAATGATAAAATGGTTACAATAATTCCGGTTAATAAAATTGGCAATGAACGATCCCCTCCCGCGTAAGTTTTTATTTGTAAACATATATGTGGCCAAGTGATTAGTTAGTCCTTTTAAAATTTATTATTCATAGGGATAAACTAATGTCTGAAACAATAAAATGACTTTTATATTTTCCTTATTCTTCGCCCATACAGTAGTGGTATCGTGATTTTTTGCTGTTGAAACGAAAACACCGCAATTTATCAGCTGCTCGCGCTCGTATAAAAACGAAGCGCAAAGCGCCAAAAGCGGCGCGCAAGCCATAGAAAGACCAAAGCAAGCAAAGCGGCGATGAGCGCGGTCGCCATATTCCACTTTCCTAACAGTGACAACGCCGGCATGTTCGTAATGACAGCGGCAGGCAATACGTACGTCAGCACAATACGCACCCAGCCGCGGTACATGCCGACCGGAAACCTTGCCGTTTCAAAAAACGAATCAAAAATAAAGGACAAGTCGTCAATGCGGATGACCCAAAACGACGTCGTCATCAGCAGCATCCATAACGAATAAATTAACACGAACGAAGCGGCGATCGTTACGATAAAAACGATCACATCTACTAGCGACGGAATATAATGTTTTTTTATTAATCCGTAGCCGATGACGCCAATGCCAAGCAATACATCGATAAGCCGCCAAAATACTAAATGGCGAAAGCTGACGTAAAACATGCTATCGACCGGCTTTGTCAAAATATAATCCAACGTGCCGCGGCGGACATGCTCAAGCAGGCGCGGCATGTTTGGACGCAACGCAAAATCAATCATCCCTCTCAGCGTATTAAAGACGCCAAGCAAAACAAGCACGTCGGCATATGTCCAGCCGCCTAATTGGTCAGTCTGATAGAAAAAGATGTTAACCGTCAAAACCGCAATCCCAATGCCAAAAAAGCTGGAGATGAGATTGCCGAGAAACTCGCTGCGATATTCCAATTCTTCCACAAAACAGGCGCGGAAAAACTCGCGGAAAATCCGTACATATCTTCGCACGCTTAACCACCTACCGCTTGGTTTTTCTTTAATCCCGCTTTCCATATCCACCGCAAAGCGATAACGAACACCACAATCCAAATGGAAGCGATGGCAAAGCCTTGCAGCATATCATGGCTATTGGCTGCTTTGGTAATGATGTCAATCGGAAAGCCAATCATATAACGAAACGGCAAAAAAATGCTCCACTGCTGCAACACCGGCGGCAGCAGCGACAACGGCGCAATCCGCCCTGATAAAAATAGAGAAATCACTTCCAGCACGCCATAGACCGCCGTAACTTTGGTAATCCAAAAGCCGAGCAGCCCGCAAATGTAGCTAAGCAAAAAGCGCAGTGCCGCTCCAAGCAGCAGCGCCATCAAAAACAAAAGCGTTTGTCCTCCTGTCATGTCAAAACGAAGGGCGGGCACAAACAGCGCCGCCACCGCCCATACCGGCGCTAGTATGACGAGAAATAGCACTTTATAAACGATATTTTCCGCAACTGCCCAATGAATTGGATGAAGCGGGCGGAGAATATAGTTGGAAAACGTCCCCTCGCGAATTTCGCGATCCAGCTCCCAAACGTCCCACGCGCTCGTCATCCGCTCGACAAAAATGACCGCCATAAAGTAAAAAAGGAAAGCATCGCTTTGGGACGGATCGATGTTCATCCAGACGGCCATCGTAATGAGCGGCTGAACAATCGCTCCTGTCATCCAGACGATCGTTGCGAGACGATAAGCCAACATTTCTACATATTTCATGCGCAGAAGGGCGATGTATTTACGAATCATTGAACCCCTCCTGAAACGCCCGCGTAATGACTTCTTCCATCGGCGGGTCTTGAATGTTAATGTCATGGACGTGGAAATGCTGCAAAAAATGGGACGATACTTCCGCTACTTTCTCGCGGGCGACGCGCAATGTCGCCTTTCCGTCTTCAATCTCCACGATTTCTCCGTAATTTTCCCATGGCACTGCAGGTATATTCGCAAAACGAATTTCCAGCCGTTTATAAGGGGCAAGCTTCTCTGTTAACACATCTAGCTCCCCATCATAAATAAGCGTTCCATGATTGATAATCATTACCCGGTCGCATAGCGCCGTAACATCGCCCATATAATGGGACGTTAATAAAATCGTCGTTTCATGTTCACGGTTGTAATCGACAATAAAGCGGCGCACTTTTTCCTGCGTATGGACATCGAGGCCAATGGTCGGCTCGTCTAAAAACAACACTTTCGGGCGATGCAGCAGCGCCGCCGCAAGTTCGCAGCGCATCCGCTGCCCGAGCGACAAGCTGCGCGTCGGTTTATCTAGCAGCGGCGCAAGCTCCAGCAATTCGACCAATTCGTCCAACGTTTGCTGAAATGTGCGATCATCGATTTCATAAATCGCCTTGTTGACCAAAAACGTTTCCATTGGCGGAATGTCCCAAATGAGCTGGCTTTTTTGCCCCATCACCAAACTCATCATTTTTTTAAATTCCGTTTTTTGCTCAAACGGCACAAAACCGCCGACCGTAATTTCCCCCGAAGTCGGATGAAGGAGCCCCGCGAGCATCTTCATCGTCGTCGTCTTTCCCGCTCCGTTCGGACCTAGAAATCCGACAATCTCCCCCTTTTCAATCGTAAACGAAATATCTTTGACTGCTTCCACAAGCCGATATTCGCGATTCAACAAGCTGCGGATGGCCTCCAGCCATCCCGTTTGCCGGACATGCACGCGAAATGATTTATGCAAATGCTTCACATGAATCATCGGTTTATTCCTCCAGCCGTTGCCAAGAAGTGTTGCCCTTACATTATTTTTATATGAGCGGCCGGCAGCATGCAAACAAAAAGCAAATTTCCAAAATTAACTGTAACTTTAAAGAGGGGACATAGCCCACAGCGGGAGGCGCAACAAAATCTTTTAATTTCAAGAAGGCGCTCCCCTATTCAAAAAATCGACAAAGCAATCGAAAACCTATACTATACATACAAGCCAATGGGAATTTTAATGAACATGTGGTACAGCTGAAGTAACCCAAGTAAATTATAATTGTATTTTTATTCAAATATTTTTATAATTATGTAAAACATATTCAATAAGGGGGAACTAAAATGGAACTAATTCCCGAGTCGACTAATTTAATGGACTATCTGGAAGAATTAGAGGTTGTCGATTTTTCCCATCCTTTCATCCAGAAAAAAATAAACGAATTGTTTCATGAAGGGCAGTCAGAACTGGACAAAGCGAAAATAGCATTTGAATTTGTCAGGGATGAAATTTCGCACTCATGGGATATACAAAGCACAAGAGTTACATGCAAAGCTTCTGAGGTGCTTTACTATAAAGAAGGAGTTTGTTACGCAAAAGCGAATTTATTAGCCGCTTTGTTAAGATCGCAAGGAATCCCGACAGGTTTTTGTTATCAGCGGCTCATGATATTCGATACACCGGACAAGGGCTATTCCCTTCATGCGCTGAATGGTGTTTTTCTTTCTTCATTAAATCGGTGGATTCGTTTAGATGCTCGCGGAAACAAACCAGGTGTACAGGCAGAATTTTCTATAGATAAAGAAATATTAGCATTTCCCGTCCAAGAGGAGCTGGGCGAAAAAGATTTTCCGACCATCTATACGAAACCGAACCCAAAAACCATTTCCGTTTTAAAGGAACATACAGATGCGCTAGAAATGTATAAATATTATTTGCCTGACAATTTATAAACTGTTAACAAATAAATATGAAAGATGAGCAATTTACTTCAGCATTCTATACGTATAAGCCTAGACGCTTATCCTTTATCGCTGCTTCTTCCCCGAAACAACAAAGGGCTGGCCCAAAAACTTTTTGGTTCAGCCCTTGCGAAATACGTTTAATGATTCGATAAACGATTTTGTTCGCTGCTTGCCAACTGTTTGGATAATTCAATAAAAAACTGCAAAGCCTCCGGATTCGCCATTGATCCACGGTTGACCGCTTTTTCGAGCGGAAAGCCTAACAAGATTTTGCGAATGGGGATTTCCATTTTCTTTCCGTTTAACGTTTTTGGAATTTGCTCGATTTGGTAAATTTCATCTGGCACAAAGCGCGGCGATACTTTTTGGCGAATGGCGTTTTTGATTTTTTCTTTTAGCTCCTCGTTTAATGCCACTTCTGGCTGAAGAACGACAAACAGCGGCATAAACGATTTTTTGCCCATCATTTCCAAATCGATGACCAAGCTGTCGAGCACTTCATCGATCGCTTCGACGGCGCGGTAAATTTCGCTCGTTCCCATGCGGACGCCGGCGCGATTAATCGTCGAATCGGAGCGCCCGTAAATGACGCAGCCGCCTTCCTCGTCCATTTTAATCCAATCGCCATGTTTCCAAATTCCCGGATACGTATCGAAATAACTGTCCAAATACCGCTCGTCATTTTGATCATTCCAGAAATAAAGCGGCATCGACGGCATTGGATCAACAATGACCAGCTCTCCCACTTCGTTTATTAAGCGGTTTCCATTTTCATCAAACGCTTGGACATTCGCACCTAGCGAACGGCATTGGATGACCCCGGCGCGAACCGGCAAGATGGGCGAACCGGCAACGAAAGCGGTGCACACGTCCGTCCCGCCGCTGCACGAAACTAAACAAACGTCGTCTTTGACGTTTTCATACACCCATAAAAACCCTTCCGCCGTCAGCGGCGATCCCGTCGAAAGAACCGCTTCCAAATCGGAAAAATCGTATGATTCTTTTGGTTTCACCCCAAGCTTCATGCAAATGTTGATAAACGCCGCGCTCGTTCCAAAATGGGTGATGCGGGCCTTTTCCGCCAGCTCCCATAACGCGTTTCCGTCCGGATATGTCGGACTGCCGTCATAAAGAACGACCGTCGCTCCGACAAGCAATCCGCCGATCAAAAAATTCCACATCATCCATCCCGTCGTCGTAAACCAGAAAAACGTGCTTTCTTTCGTGATATTTTCTTCAATCATCAGCGATTTTAAATGCTCAAGCAAAATGCCGCCATGTCCATGAACGATTGGTTTCGGCAGCCCTGTTGTCCCCGAGGAGTATAAAATCCAAAGCGGGTGGTCAAACGGAACGTATTCATAAGAAAGTTCCGCTTTTTCCTGTATGATCTCATCCCATAATAAAACAGAATCATCCGTCGCTTGTACGTCTTCTCGCAAATATGGAAGCAAAATCGTTTTCTTGAGCGACGGCAAATTTTTCCTCAATTCATCGACGATTGGACGTTTATCCAACTCTTTTCCATTATATTGGCATCCGTCCATCGCGAAAAGCACTGTTGGTTCGATTTGCCGGAAGCGGTCGAGGACGCTGCTCGCGCCAAAATCCGGAGAACAGCTCGACCAAATCGCGCCAATGCTGGCGCATGCCAAGAAGGCGACGACGGTTTCCGGAATGTTTGGCATGTATGCCACCACCCGGTCTCCCGGTTTGACACCGATTTTTTTAAGCGCGCTCGCGACCGCCGCCGTTTTTTCTTTTAGCTCCTTCCAAGCCACTTCACGATAAGGAACGCGCTCGGAACGGAAAAGAAGCGCTGGGCGGTCGGACCGCTCGTTTCGAAATACGTGCTCCGCGTAATTTAACATCGCTCCTGGAAACCATTTCGCACCTGGCATTTTCCTCTCTTCCAAAACGCAACGATACGGCGTGACCGATTTTATCTCACAATATTCCCACACCGATTCCCAAAATTTCTCTAAATGCTCAACGGACCAATTCCATAATGCATGATGCGTTTCCAACGACAGCCCCCTTTTTTTCTTTAACCAATTCATATATTTCTTTATATTCGATCGTTGCACACGCTCCTCTGACGGCATCCATAATATCGCCCCTTCCGCAACCGTTTTCATTTCTGTCTGCGCAAAAACGCAGACTCCCCCCTTTCCCCTTTGTTTTTATTGATTGAAAATTTCGATTATTTATATAATATCATTTTTTGCTGCTGCTGAAAATATGGAAGCAGAGAACGAACTTCATGAAAAAGAATGACAAAATTCGCCGAGGAACCGTGAAACAAAATGATTGACAAAACAAAAAGGAAAGAATAAGATAAAAGAAAATTTGGTTTAGCGCAAAATTATAATCTTAATACAATTTATTAGACAGGAGGAAACTATTATGCCTTCAGTAAAATTGCAGCGTCTATCCGAAGCCGAAGAAGGGGAGCATTTCCGTATTGAAAAACTTGACATAAAAGATGGAACGATGAAACGAAGATTGCTTGACTTAGGGTTTGTTCCCGGGTGCGAAATCATCGTTCTCCAAAAAAGCCCGTTGGGAGACCCGACCGCCTATCGTGTCAGCAATACAACGATTGCGTTGCGGAAGGAAGAAAGCGACCATATTTACGGGGAGAGAATATGCGATGACAACAAATGAATATACCGTTGCCCTCGCCGGAAATCCAAACACGGGAAAAAGCACATTGTTTAACGTTTTGACCGGATTGAGCCAGCACACCGGAAATTGGCCGGGAAAAACGGTCGTTTACGCGGAAGGGTTTTTTACGTACAATCACAACCGCTATAAAATGGTTGATTTACCTGGAACTTACTCTCTTTATTCAAATTCAGCTGATGAAGAAGTGGCGCGGAATTTTATCATTTTTGGAAAGCCGGATGTAACAATCGTTGTTCTTGACGCCACAGCGTTAGAGCGCAACCTGAACCTCGCCTTGCAAGTGTTGGAAATGACAAGCAGCGTCATCGTCTGCCTAAACTTAATGGATGAAGCGAAAAAGAAAGGGATCCGCATCGATGCCGGGAAACTAGCTGAAAAATTAGGAGTGCCGGTCGTACCGATTTCCGCGCGCAACAAAGAAGGAATCGACGCGTTATTAAAAACGATCGATGCGATGGTGTGCGGAAAAATTAAAACAAAACCGATCGTCGTTCGGTACAGTCCAGAAATCGAACAATGCATGGAAAAGCTGATTCCGCGCGTGAAAGAGGTTATTGGCGATGCATACCCTGCCCGCTGGGTCGCGCTTCGCTTGCTCGATGGGGATATGTCTTTGCTTCATGCTTTTTATAAACTATTTCCATCGAAAAAGGAGGCAACTGTATATGCATGCGACGGTTCCGCAAAATCGATTTAAAGAGCTGTTGAACGAAGCGCAAGCGCTAGCGCCTGCCGATACGCGTGAACAAATCGTATCAGCCATTTTTCGCGCCTCCCAAGCGATTTGCGACGAAACCGTCACCTATGAAACGCAAGCGAAACAATACGAAATGGAAAAGCTAGACCGCATTTTCACTTCGAAATTATGGGGATTTCCGATCATGCTTGCGATGCTCGCAGTCGTTATTTATATCACGATCGCCGGAGCAAATATTCCATCCAACATGTTGGCAAGTTTTTTCACTTGGCTTGAAGGTTATTTGACACTTTTCTTTCAAACGCTCCATGCCCCTGATTGGCTGCATGGATTGATCGTACTAGGATTGTATCGGGGGACGACTTGGGTCATCAGCGTGATGCTTCCTCCAATGGCGATTTTCTTTCCAATTTTCGCGCTTCTAGAAAACTATGGATATCTTCCGCGCGTCGCGTTCAATATGGATCGCTTGTTTAAAAAAGCGGGAGCGCACGGAAAACAATCGCTTACGATGGCGATGGGATTCGGATGCAACGCCGCCGCGATTATGTCGACGCGCATCATTGAATCGCCGCGCGAGCGGATGCTGGCCATTTTAACAAACAATTTCGTCCCTTGCAACGGACGGTGGCCGACACTGATCTTATTATCTTCTTTATTTATGGCGGCAAATTATACAGGCGGATGGAAAACGTTTGTCACCGCCAGCGTTGTCGTTGGGATGGTGCTATTTGGCATCGTCGTTACGCTTTCGGTTTCGTGGGTGCTGTCGAAAACGGCGCTGCGCGGCATTCCTACCCATTATACGCTGGAACTGCCTCCGTATCGGCGCCCGAAAATATGGGATACCATTGTGCGCGCCACATTAGACAAATCCGTTTATGTATTAAAACGGGCGGTTGTTGTGGCCGCTCCAGCCGGCGCATTGACATGGGTGCTCGGAAATATTCATATCGGCGACACAACGATTCTCGCTTACTTGGCAAACTGGCTCGATCCTTTTGCCAAAGCGCTTGGGCTGGATGGCTATATTTTAATGGCGTTTATTTTAGGACTGCCTGCCAATGAAATCGTCTTGCCGATTTTATTCATGGGCTATTTATCAACCGGCTCGTTGACGGAGGTCGATGGTCTTCACTCGCTTAAGCAAATTTTCGTCGACCACGGCTGGACGTGGCTAACGGCGCTCAATATGATGCTGTTTTCCTTGCTTCACTACCCATGCGGAACGACGTTGATAAATATTTACAAAGAAACAAAAAGCAGAAAATGGACATTCGTCGCATTCGCCCTGCCCACCGCCGTCGCGATTGCCGTCACGTTTTTGACGACGTATATTGCGCGATGGTTTTCACTTGTTTAGCCGCATCTGGAAGAAGAACAAAATATGGAATTTATGAAACAGTTTTCTTTTCCGAAGACTTAAAGTTTGCTGATCTAGAAGTGGGATTTACACAAAATTAGGAGCTTGGAAGAAACGACAGTTATAGTTTTCTTTCAACTTGTTTAAACAATATCCAAAGAGTGCAAATACTTGAGTCAGCATCCATAGCTTATTAAATTTGTTTAGCCATCTCCCTCCCCCGCCTTTTTGGAACAAAGGACGGGGGATTAAAATCAGTAAAATCGATAGCTGTTTTTTTTCGCTTTCGCTTTATAGAGCGCTTGATCGGCGTGGCGGATCAACGCTTTCGGAGTGGCGCCGTCGGCGGGATAAACCGCGATTCCAATGCTTGTCGTCGCTCGAATGGTAAGATTTTTAATTTGATAAGGTTTTTGAATATTTTTATACAACCTTTTCGCAAACTTATTGACATCTGTTCGCTCTTTGATACCTTTTAACAACACTAAAAACTCATCTCCGCCAATTCGGCAAACAACGTTATTCGCACCAACGTTTTTCCTTATTCTCTCGGCAAACTGTTTTAACAGTTCATCTCCAATCTCATGGCCAAACGTGTCGTTGACGTCTTTAAAGTTATCCATGTCTAAATACATAACGGCTAAGCCGTTTTTCGACCGCTTCGCTTCTTCAATGGATTCACCAACGATATCGAAAAACAATCTTCTATTCGGCAGCTTTGTCAATGGGTCGTGAAACGCCAAAAATTCCAATTGCTTTTCATAATTAATTCTTTCCGTCACATCGCGGAAAATTCCTTGCATCGCCGGTTCTCCAGCAAATTCAACGGCCGATAACGATACTTCCAAATAAACCGTTTTCCCATCGAGACGGACGAATTCCTCTATGAAAGGTTCTTGGGCATCGGAGCTGTTTTGCCATTTTTTCCACGCGATTGGAGTTGCGTCGCGAAAAAACTTCCATATTGCATTTCCGACTATATCTTGTTTCTGTTTGGCGCCAAGCAATTTTACCCCCGCCAAATTCGCGTAAACAATTTTCCCTTCGTTGTTACATACGATAATTGCCTCAGGCAGAAATTCTACTAATTTCCGATAGCGTTCCTCGCTAGCCGCAAGCTGTTGTTTCATTTGTTCTTTCTCCGTAATATCTTTGGCAATGCAAAAAACGCCGGTAACTTGATGATTAACGATAATTGGCACTTTTTTTATTTGCAGATTCACTTTTTTTCCCGTTCGATGGTAAACGGATGCTTCATATTCTTTGGAATAGCCTTCTATTGCCTTCTGCAAATGCGATAATGCCCTTTCCCTGTCTTCGCGTGCGACAAAAACGGTAAATAAACGGCCGATCACTTCGTCTGCAGAGTACCCTAGTATCGTTTCGACTACCGGGTTCACGCGTCGAACCGTTCCGTGCAAGTCCAATTCAAAAATGACATCCGTATTATGTTCAATTAACGACTGAAACCTTTGCTCGTTTATTTTCAGTTCCCATTTCGCTTTTTGCAATTCCTGCTCTTTCTTTTTTTGCTCCGTTACATCCCTCTCGACCGCAACAATGATGCCGCTTGTTTCATCTTCAAAACAAATGGGGATAAGAATCGTCTCCCTAACGAATGAACCGTTAGAAGTGACGAAAGTATCTTCGTAAACTACGGTGCTTTTTGCTTCGATAGCTTGCTGGTATTTCGTTTTCACAACGGCAACTTGTTCTGGAGATAAAACATCCTCGAGCCGTTTTCCATAAACCGTTTCATCGACACCGATTTCATGACGCGCCGCTTGATTCATCCATATATAACGAAATGTGTCCCCGTCCGCTTTTACCACAAAAACCGTATCTTTTATTGCATTCAAAATATCATTTAATATATCTAAGCAGTGAAATAAATCGGCTGATAATAATTTATCGTTATTCACATTGCCCTCCTTATGTCACAAAGACTTATTTGTGCATTGCTGAAAGCACTGCCTCGCTGTCAAATCAATCAAAACGATATCAAATGTCGTGAATCGCCAAAATTTTCTTTTGCACTTCATTGATTTTTAATTTAGAAATGTAAGCAATTTTATGGCTATCAAGAAAATGGGCTAAATAAGTTTCCCCTGCTGGTTCAATTTTTACTATTTTTTTTAGATTGACAATGTATGAACGGTGAGTTTTGAAAAAATAATCATCCAATCTGCTCTCGATTTCGCTTAACGTTTCTGTCGTTTCATACCGCTCGTTCGAAGTATGAATAACCGTTTTTCGGCTTTCTTTTTCTATGAATAAAATATCGTCCAAAGGGAGAAACAGAATAGAACCTTGCGATTTGATGTCAAGTCTTTTGTCCTTCTTTCTGATGGATGAACAGTCTTGCCTGAATAATTCGATTAGCTTGCGGGCTTTTTCTAGGGCGTGGAAAAGACGAACTCGCTCGATCGGTTTGACAATATAATCAGTCGCAGAAATCTCAAAAGCTTCGACGGCAAATTCGTCGTAGCCTGTTATAAAAATAATCTGCAAGGCAGGAACAGCCTGTTTGCATATTTTAACCGCTTCCATCCCGTTTAAGCCAGGCATGTTTATATCCACTAATACAATATCGGGCCTTTCTTCGAGCACAAGCCGGACAAACTCTTCCCCGTTCACCGCTTCCGCGACAATTTTGTATTGCGGCAAAACATGAATAAAGTGGCGCAAAAGGGTTCTCGATGTTACATTGTCATCAGCAATAATAATTTTGAAGGATTCCATTATTGTGTCCCCTTTCTATCCGTCTCTCCCTCGCGTCGCTTTCATGAACCGCAGATCGTGCACAATCTCATTATGAATGCATCCATCTATCCAACAAATTGCAAAAATATTTCCAGCGGAATTAGCGAAAGAGGCTAGCTTCCGAAACTTTTCCTCCACGTTAAGTCTGACCTTCATATAAGTAAACGGTTACAATTCATCTATTTACTTATAAAATCCTACGCAACGTTTAATTTATAAAAAAACTATTTGTTCCTCTTCATTCAAAGCCGCCTTAACATAGCTTCGTGCTTTTTGAAAACTGTATTTGGCTTTGCCAATTTGAATCATCGTACCTTCCTTAGCAAGTCCGATTTGAATTATTTGATCGGACGGGACGACAATATGTGTCGGAACTCCTATTTCTGAGCCTGTTTCTTTAATGGCCGCCCCGTGTTGCGCATAAGCTTCTCCTCCTCGCATTACCCCGTTTATTGTTAAAAAGCCGCCAGCATGAATTTTACAATTATAACATCCTTGTCCTAAAACCGCCACATCGCCGCTGCAATATATCGTGCTGTTTAGTGCATACATTAACTCTACATAGCCATTTCGACCATCCGCGATGCGGTGCTTGGCCATCGCCCCTCTTATATCGGCCAGCAAAATGGCAAGCTGTTCGAACGAATGGCATTCATTTGGAGTATGAGAAAAGAAACAAAGGCGGAAATGTTTGGCGAGATCCCCCAAGCTACTGTCTAATGCACCATCTGCATTTTCACAAACTTCAATATATTGTTTTGCCGTTGTAGCCAACAAACGAAATTTATCGCTTAACAGCAAGTTAATGAAAGGAAACAAGCCATTTTCGGTCGCTTTAAGCCGAGAAGACGCGATCAATCTTTTAATGGAGAGAATGAATTTTTCCATCTGGTCTTCAATGACGCCTAGCAAGCGGATTAACTCGAAAACGAACGCATCGCTTTTTCCAGAAGAAATGGTGCTCCCAATCACATTTTGCCGCACGAAGATTGCCTGTTTTGACATAATATTAGCGCGGTTCACATTTTGAAACACCGTGATATTTCCGTCCGCTTCCACGCTCATTCCATCTTCCACATTGCCTAATATATCGACGTCCCCTTTAAAACGGATATTACCCGAAGCGATATTTACGTCTCCACGATGAGTGAACTTTTCCATAATCGATACTTTCACTAGCATTCCAGTTTGTTCTAAATGTGGACGTCCTCTTTCGATTGCAACAATTTTCGTACCGTCTTCCACTGCCGCAACTCCCTTGCCCAATTGAACCGCCACTGGATACGTCGGCTCAGGTGGAAGCGGCTCGTTTGTTACAGTTACGCCAGGCGTTCCAGAAATTGGCGAATGAACAACAGCAATCACTTGCCCTTTACGGACAGAAGGAATGTTTTGTAATTCGCGAAAATCGACTGTGCCATCTTCACGAAGCCTAGGTCCTTTTTGATGGTTTTCTAAATTTATTTTTAATTCTACCCATCCGTTTTTTCCTTCTCGTGGTTTAACACCTCTGGCGATCACAAAACGGTCGGCTTTTTTCGTTTTGATCGCCTTGGAAATTTCAATGAAATCAAAACCTCGAACAACGTTTAACTCTTTTAATTTTTGCAGTATTTGTTGATATTGCAGATCGTTTCGAACCTCAATTTGCTCTTCCGCGCTTAGTTCAATATGATAATCAGGGGAAACGTCTTTTATCACAAAGCTTTTTTTCATTCCCGGCTCTACGTGCAAAATGGCGTTTAATTTGTTTTCGTCCACCGTTATGCTCCATTTTGTTTCTATTATTTTTTCTTCATCTGTTTTTATTTCGAATTGGTCGGTTTCCGTCACGATAGTTGTCCCTGTCACTAATTGACCGTTTTTGAAAAGCTTAATTCCCTTTCCAACCGTCACCGTCGGATAACGTGAAGGAGATCGTTTACAGAAAATTTTTCCATCCTTTACCCACACTTTTCCTTCTAACTCATCTTGCAAAAAACGTCCGGGATTTTCCTGTTTCTGATGTGCCTCTTCCATATGAACAGCAGGCAAAGCGAAAACAGGATCGTTCATCGTGCCTTCAGCATGACGATGATGATTTTGTCGTTTTTCCACTTTTGTTAATTTTACAATCGCAGGTTTAAATCTAATTCCCAAAATCCCTTTTTTCTCCTTTTGAATAACTTCCACAACCACTTCCTCACGAGTGCTTTTCAACATCGCCAACCCCATATTGATTGCTTCCTCTACATTTCGCCCTTTGGAAATAATCGTTTTTCCCATTTTCGTCTACCTCTTTTGAGAATATGAAATAAATAGTCAACTATCTGACCAGCCTTTTTGATCCAATTAATTTTTGTCCAAATCCTCATGTTTATGCGAACCCCGACTTCAAGTCCAGCAAACTCAGGACTTCGGAAAATAAAACAGCTTTGTGCCATTTCTTTTTACATAAATTTCCGAACTTCATCCAATTTTTCACCTTCACGATAAAATTCGCCAACCAACAGCTGGGTCTGTCTATTTTTTTTGTACATATTTTCTATGAAAATGCGCGCGCTTGGAGCGGCTATTTTCATGCCGGTGGAGAGCAAAGTGCGCTCAGGAACTTTTCTGTAAAACAGTAAGTTTTTAACTACAAACGCCTTTTATAAAAATTTCTCCGGTTTTCCTAAAAGATAGCCTTGCGCCGCCGGCACTCTTAATAGTTTCGCCTGCGCCAAATCTACTTCTGTTTCAATCCCTTCTAATATAAGGACCATTTTTCTTCGACAATAATTTGCCAGCAAAGTGACGATTTGTTGTTTTTCCTCATTGATCGCCAAATCTTTGGCGAAATATCGATCCAACTTAATGTAACTCGGCTGGAACTCAATGATTTTTTGGAGCGTCGAGGCTCCTCTCCCAACATCATCAATGGCGATGTAAAATCCGTAACTTTTTATCATTTGTATTTTCTCTTTTAATTCGGCAACTTCCCAAATTTCATCTTCTTCTTTCGTTTCGTTTAACTCAAAGACAATTTGCCCGCTTGTTTCGGGGAATTTGCTAGTCAACTCGTCCAAAAAGCAGCGAAAGCGACCGTGAAGAATCGTGGAAGGATAAATATTTAGAAATAACAATTTTTTATTTAATTGGGAAAAGGGAAAATGAGATACGGCATTTTTTATGGACGCGGTATCGAATTCGTATAAATACCCTTCTTCCCTTGCTTTCCGAAATAAACTCTCGACATTTTCTATGCTCCCATTCGCTACACGAATTAATGCCTCGTACCCGAGTATATTCCAATTTTCCAAATTCCAAAGGGGTTGATAGACATGCTCTAGTTGTTCTTCTATTCCCCATTCTTTCATGTGAAAATTCATCGTTTTCCCTCAATTCACTGCTTAAGCTTAATAAGTGAAACTAATATAATTTGTTTCGTTTTGTTTGTCTAACAACTTATTTGCATATTAGACAATATTAACTGCTTATCATAGACAAAAAAGGACATTTTAAACAGTTATTTCGACTTTTCGCGACATGAATCTTGAAAAACAGACAAAAAAAGAGAACGATCCTTGCAAACAAAGAATCAATTCTCTTTGTTTTTGTTCTGTGTAAATATTTGTTCTAGCTTTCGAAAAAATAGCCCAACTTCCAATGGCTTTGCCATATACTCCTTGAGCCCCTTTTTCGAAATTTTTAGCATTTCCATTTCCAATGAAGCGATATCGGCACTGAAAACGATCACAGGAATTTGTTTTGTCCGTCCATCTTTCTGCAAACTTTCCAACACCTTATATCCACTGATATCTCGAAGATGTATATCAACGAGAATAAGATCGAATCGCTCGCGAAACGCCATTTTTAACCCGTCTTTTCCGCAGTTGGCAGAAATTAAAGAAAAATTGGGAAATGGTTCCAATATTTTTTCCATTAGCTTTAAATTAGCCTCGCTATTTTCAATATATAAAATTTTCTTTTCTCCCATTTGTAACAATCGCTTTTGATACAAATTCATGCCGCCTGAATAGTCTCCTTTTATCGCAGGAAGGCTGAACCAAAAATCGCTTCCTGCCCCTAATTCACTTTCTACTCCAATGGTTCCTCCCATGAATTGAATAAGTTGCTTCACCAATGCCAATCCCATACCAGTGCCGTCCACTTCCGTTCCTTTTATTCGATAAAATGGCTCAAAAATTTTTTCATGCTCATTTTTCGGAATGCCAACTCCACTATCTTTTATGTGTATACATATGTTGCCCCCTTCGCTTCTGCCCGTAATCATCACCGTGCCATTGTCGCGATTATACTTCACGGCATTATCTAATAAATTCAATAAAATCTGTCTAAATCTTGTCGGATCCGTATATACATAGTATTCGTCCAGCTGCGCTTGATTAACGATTTTTATATTTCTTTTGTCCGCTAACGGCTGGATCAACTTGACGCTCTCGTCAATAACGGAGTCAAGCTTAATCACATCATAAGTGAGTTGTATCTCCCCTGTTTCGATTCTCGCAATGTCCAGCATTTCATTTACTAAATTTAGTAAATGTCGGGCGCCATTTAATATCGCTTGTACAAATTCCTGCTGCTGACTATTTAATGAATCGTCCATTTCTAACAGCTGAGCGAAACCTAAAATGCCATTTAACGGCGTTCTAAGTTCATGGCTCATCCGCGAAATAAGTTCTAACTTTGCCTGATTTGCTTTTTCTAATCGCTCTTTCGCATGAATCACCGCTTTCTCTACTGTTTTTCGTTCCCGAATATCAGCGGTGGAACCAATCATCTTGATCACTCCACCATTTTTTATGGGGCGGAGACCAGTTAACCATTTATCTCCTCCTCATCATATATTTGTTTCCTTCCAAACTTTATATATTCCGTTTTTATTGGCAACTGCTTTATTAGGAAGTCATACACCTCTAAACGAAGCTCAGGGGTGGAAAAATCGGAAGGTATGAGTCAACATTTGTGGAAGAAAGTTTATTATCTTTTCTTTGGGGAGGAGAATCCATGGAGAGAGGCGAGCATATGACGTGAAAAAGGACTCTCTTCCTGTATTGTAAAAAAATCAAAAAAAACATAAAGGAAGCAAGAGAGTCCCTATGCAACAAGATACCATATCATCTTCCGCTTGCCAACATGGAAAATAGCGAACTTTCGTCATACTTCTCTTACTTCTTCCAGATGCGACACATCTCCTTCCAAAAGCAGTTCAAATCTCCCATCGTCCGCTTTAACGATCGTAACGCTTGTTCCGTACATATACGGAGGAGCCCAAAGCTCTTTTAACGGCGTGTTTTTGAAACGAGCGATGACCGCCTTTAACACCACCCCATGCGTCACAATCAAAATATTTCCTTCCGAGTGGCGTTCGACGATTTTCTCAATGGCGGTAAATGCTCGGTTTTGCACATCGATAAACCGCTCGCCGCGCCGTGGCGTGTATAAATGTGGATAATTCCAAAAATGGTCAAAAGCGACAGGATCCATCTCTTTAATTTCCTCATGGGTTTTTCCTTCCCAGTCGCCAAGGTGAATTTCCCGCAGCTGTTCGTCTGTATAAATCGGAACAAGCCGTTTTCCGCGAATCAACTGGGCGGTTTCGAGAGCGCGCCCGCTTGTGCTGGTGTAAATCGCGGTCAAATCAACCGCTTCTAACCGTTTTCCAAGCCGCAGTGCGTCTTGCCGCCCTTTTTCCGTCAGCGGCGAGTCTTGCCATCCTTGCATCCGTTTTTCAACATTCCACTCTGTTTCTCCGTGTCTAGTTAAATATAACATCACCATTCTTCCGTTCCCCCGTCCGTTATTTTCAATCGTTCCACCGCTAGCTTAAGCAGGAAAAAAGCGAGAAATCCGATCCGGCATAAGCGCGAAACCGAAAGTACAGCACCATTTTGGTCCATTCGGTTGTCACTATCATCATCTTTCTTTCCTTTTTCATCCTGCGCTATCCGTTTTTATTTCTCGATGTCTGTAACAAAAAGCGATGTTGCCCAACGGCGCGATGCTGTTCATTCGTCCATCACTTTATACAGGAAAGCGTCCGCTTTGTTCCTGTACTGTCCATTTTTCCGTCTCCAACTCGCTCGCTTTTAATAACAAAAAACGAAAGAAAATCCCTTCTAACACGTTCATTTAGAAGGGACGATCCAATACCGATCAGTTATGCTCTTCCAGCCATTGTTGCAACTTTTCGGCTTCCAGCGACTTGCTAAAGTAATATCCTTGGGCAAAATCACAGTCCATCTGTTGGAGAAGCACCACTTGCTGATGCGTCTCGACACCTTCCGCCAGCACTTGAATATCCAAACTTTTCGCTAAATGAATAATCGTATCGACAATCGTTGCGTCTTTTGAGTTTTCGGCAATTCCTTGAATAAAGCTGCGATCAATTTTTAATAAAGACACCGGCAAATTGCGAATGCACGCTAATGAAGAAAAACCTGTTCCAAAATCATCAATGGCTACTTGCACGCCGATATGCTTTAATTCGGCTAAAATATGTTTGCCCGTTTCAATATTTTCCATCAAGCCGCTTTCCGTCACTTCCAAAATTAAATATTCCGGTACAAATTTTGTATCATGCAAAATATCGGTAATATGTTGAATCAATTCCATGCGATTTAACAAAAACGGCGATAAGTTGACCGCCAACTTTAACTCTGGAAATCGTGACTGCCATTCTTTCACTTGGCGGCACGCATGTTCAAGCACCCATAACGTAATTTCGAAAATAAATCCGCTTTCTTCGGCAAGCGGAATAAAATCAAATGGCGGAATTTCCCCAAGCGACGGGTGACGCCAACGCAACAGTGTTTCCACACCCATCGTCGCACCGCTGCCAAGCTTGATTTTCGGCTGGTAACATAAATAAAATTGCTCACGCAAAATCGCAAACGGCAAATCTTGTTCAATGATCGCTTTCCGATTGTGCGTCGGGCGATAAAACTCATACCCGTTTTTTCCTCTTTTCTTTACATTATATAGGGCTTGATCGGCGTATTTCATTACTTGTTCAATTCGGTCGCTGTCTTTTGGAAAAAACGCAATTCCCATCGATAGCGTGGACTGAATGAGCTGTTTTTCATAATAAAATGGTTTATGAAACGCTTGAACAAGCTCATCGGCGAGTTTCGTCACTTCTTCTTTCGTCATGTCCGGAAGCAAAAGTACAAATTCATCTCCGCCAATGCGCGCAAAAAAATCTTCTTTACGTAGCACGCTTTGTACACGTTTTACCGCTTCCCGCAAAAAATAGTCGCCCGCTTGATGGGAAAAGTGATCATTAATCCATTTAAACTTATCAAAATCTAAATAACATAACGCAAAATCGGTTTGGCTTTCGATCAGCTGTTTTAGGTATCTTTCAAAATAGCTGCGGTTTGCAATGCCTGTCAACGAGTCAAAATAGGCAAGCTGACGCAGCTTTTCTTCGTACTTTTTCCGCTCACTAATGTTTTTCACTGTTACAATCACATAGTCAAGCTCATTTTGCTCATTCACAATCGCTTTTCCTTGCGCTTCCATCCATATCCATTTTCCTTCGTTATCGCGCTTGCGAAACTCAGCGATTTGCGTGTCATATGTACGGTATAGCTCATCAAACTTTCTCCTAATGTTCGGCAAATCATCAGGATGGACAAATTGAAAGATATCTTTATACGAGCGGCTGCGATTCGCTCTGTTCGCTTTTTTGTGAGAAGACGGTGTGTATAATAGCTCCCGTCTATTGGAAAAAATAAGAATATAATCCGTCGAATGTTCAGCGATCAGTTGAAAACGCTGCTTGTATTCTTCCAATGCCTGTTCTAATTTTTTCTCCTTCGTCACGTCCCGGCATACGCATAAAACGGCATCGGCTTCTCCTTGTTCGTTGATAATTGGTGAAAAAACAATCTTCACGAGAACAAGATGACCATCCGCCTTTTTAATCGTCCATTCCACATGTGCGGGTTTCCCGTTTCTGACCGAATGCAATAACGGCTCCATTGCGTTTTTTTCCATCCCGACAATTGCGCCAAAATGAGCGCGTTGCGTCGCGTCACAGCCATTTTTACCTAGCAACGCTTGAAACGCGGGATTGATGTAAATGACATTCCCTTCTTTGCTTAAAACCGCGACTGCATCAGTAAAATGATGAAAAAAAGCAGCATACTTACTTGTCATGAAACAATTACCTCTCAATGATAATTTTTAAGCAAAGCTGCCTCATATACTTTCATTTTTACGAAAAACATATATAAAAATCAACAAATTTCGTGAAATTTCTAGAAAAAAGAAACAATGCCGTTTTCTCATACTGCTTCGTCGAACGATCCGCTGATCGCAATGTCGTCCCCCGCTTTGCGCGCGCGCCACACCACTTTTTCATCTTCTTCGCTCCGCTGCTTCAGCTATGTTTAGTACATGACTTGAAACGCCTCCATCGCCCGTTAAAAAAGTTGCTGTTTATAAAAAACCATGCTAGATTTAAAGTACGAGTGTTTGAAGAGAAAGGATGACAATCAATGAAACGAACGACCATCATGGCAGCGTGCCTGCTTTCTTTTAGCGTCATCATGAGCGCTTGTTCGAATGACGAAGCGAACAAAGCAAAGCAGGACCATTCTACGACATATACGACCAATTCTGGAGACATCCGCGAAACGACAAAATCGATCGACCATCTTCCTAAATTTTTAAACAACTTTGAAGAAGATATGGCCGTTTTGTACCAGCAAGCCGCCAAGCATAAAGACTTGCTCGAATATATTCCTTGCTACTGCGGCTGCGGCGAATCGGCCAATCACCAAAATAACTACGATTGTTTCGTGCACGAGACGAGAAAAGACGGCTCTATCGTTTGGGACGACCACGCGACAAAATGCGGCGTCTGCCTTGAAATCGCGGCAGAATCCATCGCTTCGTATGAACAAGGAAAATCGGTAAAAGAAATTCGCCAAATGATTGACGAAAAATATAAAGAAGGCTACGCGAAGCCGACGCCAACAAAACCGCTATAATAAAAGGCGATCACCTGTTTTGGTGACCGCCTTTTTATCGTTTGCTTAGCGCACTATATAAATCATACAGCGTTTCGATGTTTTTGTTTTTTAATTCTTGCAACAGCCGCGCCCATAGCTCCGCCATCGCCTGCACATCGCCATCTGCCGTATGCCGTCTTTCGCAAGAAATCCGATAATGCTGCAACGCCTCATCGAGCGTAGGAAACGATCGGCGCTGCACCATTTCTGCAATGGGCTGCATATCGAAAAAACGCGCTGTCCATTTTGTTCGATAATGCGTCCAAAGGAAATGATTCAAAAACGATAAATCATGGCCGATATGGTATCCGATCATTACCCCGCCGCTGATGAAAGATAAAAACGAACGCATCGCCTCATGCAGCCGCGGAGCATGCTGCACATCTTTCGCTCGAATTCCAGTCAATGCGGAAATGTGCGGCGGAATCGCTTTTTCCGGGCAAACAAGCGTGTAATACGTCTCTTCCACCGCTCCGCGCACCGTTTTTGCCGCGGCCATCGCCAAAATTTCATCACCACGCTGCGGCGAAAACCCGGTTGTTTCCATGTCGATGATCATAAACGTGACTTCATCAAGGGGCATGTTCATATCGATTTGCTTTTTTTGCTGCTCTTTCCGCAACGCGCGGAGCCACATCTCCTGCTGGAATGAATGTTCCCCGTCAGCAAACGCTGACGGGACGTTGCCGTGCGGTATTCCGAGCGACAAAAAGCGAAGCGCCCGCTGCCAAAAACGATGCTGTCCTTCCATTTTACTTACCACCTGCCTGCCGCGCAACAAACTGCTGCAGCCTTTTTGCTGTCCTCATCGCTTTTTTCAGCCATTTTTGTTCATTTGCTTCAAGCGCGCGCCATAACACATAGTCGCGGTCGGCTCCAGCTTCTGTTGCGTACTTTAGCCGAACGTAGTAATAAACCGACAGCGCATCCTTTGCTTCCTTCGCTAGCGGAAAAGGCAGCAGCGCCTGATTCGTAATCTCACGCCATCGTTCTAACGTCGTTGCTGCGGAAATATTGGCAAAGCACGATAGCCATTTTAACGAGTTGACGATTTGTACGTAACCGCTATGTTTCATATGAATCGATCCGCTATACGTCCCCCACCGTTCTGTCTGCACGTTATTGAACCAACCTAACGGCACGGCAGGAAACATAACATGCTCCCCCATTTGCCGAAGCAGCTGCGGCTCACGGTGGATCCAGTCAAACAGCGCTTTTCTGCTGTCAATAACAAGCTGGCTGTCTCCATAAATCGGCCGCATATCGATCGCGATGAATAAAAAACGAATATCATTGGGGAGACGGTCGCGGATATACGCTTTGCTTTGATTTTCCCAATCATGAAGCGATTGCCCCCACCGTTTATTCGTCGCCATCACGTAGCCTGGACAATACGGATAGCCGATTTCATATAAATAATTCGTTCCGATTGCCGCCACATGTCGGACAAATTCATAACATTCTGTTTCTGCATGCTCGCCGCATTCGAACAAAATGCCATGATCTTGGTCTGTCCATATGGTCGGTTCCCGTCTCCCCAAGCTTCCCATCACGTACCAACACCATTTTCTCGGGCGAATACCTACCGCCGCGCGCAACGTCTCCTCTTCCGCGAGTTGAAACGCCCGCTTCATGAGAACATCGTGCGCATCGCTGACGATATGGGAAAGCGGTTCAAGCCGTTCCCATTGCAAAGCGAGGCGAAGCCGCCTGGCAAGTTCGTCATGACAAACGCGAAGCTCTCCGACTGTCTTTGCCTGTTCCGCTTGCTTTATTAACTCATATAATGATTCCATCATTTTTCTTCCTTCGAAAACGCGCAGCAAAATGAATGTTATTGCGTAAGCGGCTTCGACTGATAAGCCGGATCAAGCTGCTCCGGATAACCGTACGAACCGTGCTCACTAATATCCAATCCGGAAATTTCTTGTTCTGCTGTCACGCGCAATCCGATCGTTTTCTTTAATGCAAACAATACGACAAACGATACCGCCGCCACATATACCGCTGCTCCGAGCACTCCGACCGTCTGCACGATTAATTGATGAAATCCGCCACCATACAACAATCCCGCTTTGCCGATACCCGTTATTTCCACTAAACGAGGCGAAGCGAAAAATCCGGTTGAAATCGTACCGATAATGCCGGCAATGCCATGCACCGAAAACGCATAAATCGGATCATCAATGCCTTTTCGTTCAAAATAAATCGATGTCCAAAACGTCAACGAGCCGGCCACTGCTCCGATCACGACCGCCGCCCACGGTTCCACGAACGCGCACGCCGCGGTAATCGCCACTAATGCTGCGAGCACACCGTTGACCATCGCCGGAATATCCGCTTTTCCGATCATGATTTTCGCCGTTAAAATTGCAGCAATCGCTCCCGCCGCGGCCGCCAAATTCGTCGTCAACGCGACATGGCCGAAAAACCCGTCGCCTACTGCCATCGTGCTTCCTGCATTAAATCCAAACCAGCCGATCCATAAAATCAAACCGCCGATTACCGTATATACTTGGTTATGCCCCGGAATGACGTTCGGCGTTTTATCTTTATTAAATTTTCCGATCCGAGGTCCAAGCAAAATCGTCGCAATCAGCGCGGCAATCGCTCCTTGCAAATGAACGACCGTAGAGCCGGCAAAATCTTGCATTCCGATTTCGCCAAGCCAGCCGCCGCCCCATACCCAGTGGCCAATCACTGGATAAATCGCAATCGTAAAAATCGTTCCAAATAGAAAATAAACGGATAATTTCGCGCGTTCCGCAAAGCCTCCCCACGCGATTGCCAGCGATACCCCAGCAAAGCCTAACTGAAACAAAAACTTCAATGATAGCGGAACGTTAGCCCATGAAAGCGAAGCAAACGTCTTTTCATCTCCTTGCAAAAACCATCCTTCTGTTCCGATAAACCGGTTTCCCGAACCGAACGTAATCGCGAAGCCAAATGCCCAAAATGCAAGTGATGCAATCGCAAAGCTCAATATTTGTTTTCCTGCGACATGCCCGGAGTTTTTCATTCTCGTCGATCCCGCTTCCAACAAAGCGAATCCAGCCTGCATGCTGATCACTAGTATTGCGCTCACCATTACCCAAAGCGCATCAAGTCCTGCCGCTAACATTTTTCCGTCCATCTTTCTCCTCTCCCTTTCTGTTATATTTTATAACTTTATATGTAAAAATATATTACATTTAAAACAAATTTGCAATATTAATTTTATTATGTTAGCGATTACAAAATATTTTTTGTTATATTTTATAACATGATTGACATCCTTCTTATTGGGTCAAGTCCAAATTATTGTATAAAATTCTATTACTAGTACATGGAATTATGGAAAAATAACACCGCTTTTTACTGTTTTGTTTTTACACAATTTTGCGGACTTGATCTTCTTATTGAATTAAGCTTCAAAAATTATAAAAAAATGGTTGTGCTTTTCCGTGATCTCACAATAATGTGGACTGCCCGTTTTTTAATGAAAAAGCAGAACGCCTTAAACCAAAGCGGTTTAAGGCGTTCTGACCATTTAGGCAACGCGAATCGGCTTGCCAAACGGCACGCGCGGCATATAATCATCTGGAACAAGCCAAAACACTTCATAATCTACTTCCAATTCTTCATAAAAATAGCCTGTGACATCGGTAATGTAAAAAAGCGTATCGATTTTTTGTTCTTTCGCCCATTCCAACACTTCCGTATACGATGATTTTCCGTGTTTAAAATATTTAATCGCCGCCATCCCGATGGGAGACACGTCACGAATTTTAAAATCGGCTTGCACGAGTAGCGTATCCGGTCTTGCTTTTTCAAACAGCTTAACGATGTTTTGAATTAAAATCGGACGCGATGGACGATTGGACGTATCAATCGCCAAAGCGATCGAATGGTCTTTTCGTTCCTTCAATAGCGCAAGCAGCGCCCTCTGCCATTTCACGATCATCATCCCTCCTAATCATGATGTTGTGACATTGTCGGTATTAGTATGGTCAGGGAGGAAGCCGAATACGAACTGCTTTTCTTTCCTCTTTCTCCTACAATTTCGTCAAAATCAAGCCAAATAACGCTGTCGCAATTCCAATGAGCTGGTACGATTTTAGTCTTTCTTTAAATAAGAAGCGACCAAGCACGACAACGACGAGGCAGTTTAAACTAACGATCGGAAACACGATCGAGGCAACACCTTGATTCAACGCATAAAAGTAACAGCTAAACCCGATGACGCTAAATAGCGCCACTGTTGCCCCGATGCGAAATTCCCGCTTTTGCGCTGCTGTTTTCCGGCAGCTCCAAAATAAATACACTCCTCCACCGCCGTACATGGCAGTCAGCAAGTCTAGCGAACCGATGCCGCTGACAGAGCACCACTTCATCAAAATTCCAACCGCTCCAAACGAAACAATCGCCATGCCGATATGGATTAGCCAAGGTATGTATTGATAATTTTCTTTCACTTTCGGAGTATATTGGATGATGGCAGCGGAACATAACATGCACAAAATGCCAATCCAATGCAAAAGCGGGATATGTTCGCCAAATATAATTCCAGCCGCCAGCACAGGAAAAATCGCATTCACCGCAATAAGCGGCGCCGTTAAGCTAGCCGGCCCTTTTTCGAAAGCATCGGACATTTGCATATTTCCCGTTGCGTTGCAAATTCCGATGAGCGCCCCAAGAACAACAGACGCCACGCTAGGATGCAGCGATTTCGTCATCCATCCATACAACATCATAATGGAAAACGCTACGACATAAAAATAAAATTGGATATGTTGCTTCGACAACGAATAGCGCGTGCTCCACTTAAACAGCGTGTTATTGATGCCGAAACAAACGGCAGTTAATACAGCAGCAGCTAACCACACTTTTGTTTCGCTCCCTAGTTGCAATGTACATCTTTTATTATAAATCGGGGAAACGAAATAGCGTCAAGGCTTTTTTCCGCCTTGACGCCTTTGTTTACTCGCTGTTTTGCCGAGAAAGGGGAATATCTTTTCCGCTTACATCATCCATGACCCCATCGACCGTCCCTTCCACATACGCGTCCCTCACTTGTTCGTGCGTTGTCGCCAACGCGGAAGCTAAAAAAGTAGAACGGTCATAATCAGATGGATTATATTGCCTTCCCGCGATATTTAAGTTTTCTTGTTTTTCCATCTTCATGCCTCCTTGTTCTTTTCCGCTCATCATTAATATGAAACAAGCATGGAAAATAAAAAGAGGAAATTTATGGGCATTATATGTATACATCTGTACAAAAGCGGCAAACTAATGGTGAAACATTTCTGCAAGAGAGGATGAAGACAACATGACGAAATCCAAACAAAACAACAGCATCGAACAACAACAGAAAGAAAGCCAGCAAGTAAAAGAGATGGAAAAACAACGAGGATACGGGGATAAAAAACTAGAAGGGCCAAACATTCCCGCCGAATAACCGTTTTTTGAAGGATGACGTTCAACGATGAGACATGTCATCGCCCTTTCCATAAAATTCGTGCTGCTTGCCACTGTCTTTTTTGCGATGATTCCGTTATTTTTGCGCGTCTCTTCCGCGGAACTGCTATGGTTCAGCCTATGGATGACGCTTGTTGCTTATGCGCTTGGAGATTTGTACATTCTTCCGCGCTTTGGCAATATATCAGCAACAATTGCCGATTTCGGCCTCGCGTTTGTCGGTGTTTGGTTTGGAATCGGCATTTTTTACAATACTGGCAGCGCCGCCGTTGTCAGCGCCGCATTTTTTTCCGCGCTGCTTATCGCGCTAGGCGAAATATTGTTTCACGCCTATATGGAACGAAGTGTTCTTCGCCAGCAAAATGAGGGGAAAGAACGTATGATGCGGCAAGAGCTGCAAACAGAAACAGCGGAAGAAATCGATATTCGCAGCGCATCAAACCAAGAAAAAGACAAATGAAAAGCTGACCTCTTATCGTGCGAGGTCAGCTTTTTCGTTCATCCGTCATTTCGTCTCAATGACAGCAATGTTTGTTTCAGCTGTTCTTCCATCGTAACGAGTTCCCGTTCTACTTGTTGCCGTTTGAGACGGCCTTCTTGCTGGATTTTCAGTGTTTCTTCTAATGTAGTGACTAAATTTTCCTGCGTTTTTTTCAATGTTTCAATGTCAATCAGCCCACGTTCGTTTTCTTTCGCGACTTCGATGCTGTTTGTTTTCAGCATTTCCGAATTGCGAAGCAGCAAGTTGTTCGTCGTCTCTGTTACTTGTTTTTGCGCCTCGACCGCTTTTTGCTGGCGGAATAAGGTCAGAGCGATCACCACTTGGTTTTTCCATAGCGGAATCGCCGTTAAAATCGATGATTGAATGCGCTCGACAAGCGTCTGGTTCATATGCTGAATCATGCGGATTTGCGGCGCGGTTTGGATCGTTACTTGCCGGCTTAATTTTAAATCGTGAATCCGCTTTTCAAGCCGGTCGGCGAACTGCAACAAATCGTTGACTTCTTGCATTTCCATTTGGTTTCCCGACCGTTCTGCTTGGGCGCGTTTTTCCGGAATCACTTTCGTCCGCAATTCTTCCAATTTATACTCAGCCGCGGCGATGTAAATGTTCAGCGCGTCAAAGTATTCCTTATTTTTTTCATACAACGTTTCTAACATCATAATGTCGCGAAACAGCGATTGCCGGTGCTTTTCCAGCTGATCGGCGATTTTATCAATTTCCACGCCGATTTTTTGATACTTCGCGACCATGCTATGCAGCGATTTGGATACAGAGCCAAACAGCCGCGCCAACAATCCTTTTTTCACCGGAAGCAAATCATCGGGATTTACTTCTTTAATTTTTGCCATTAAGTCGCTGATCACTTCCCCAACGGGACCCGCATCCTTCGTTTGCACATGATGCAAAATCGCATGGGAAAACTTCGACAACTCTGCCTGCGCGGCAACTCCGTATTGAATGATCGCTTGCTGGTTGCGCGGGTCGATTTGTTTTGCGAGCTGGAGCGCTTTGTCGCGATGTTCCGGCTTTAACGTGTCGATCAGCTTCGTTGGCTGCCGCTGTTCATTCGCGCCGGGTTCGATCTGTTCGTTCGGCAATGAAAACGGGTTTTCCAGCAATGAATCAAGCGAGCTTGTCCATTGTTGATCGCGAAAATCGTTTGTCGCCATATTATCGGACGGTTTCATAATCGTTCTCCTTTCTCCATTCCATCGTTTCCGGCAGCTTTTGCTGCTCCAGCGACTGTTCGAGCAATTTCGCTTCCACTTTTAAATCAAACACATCGTTCGAAAGTATCTCCAATAGACGCTGCTCCGCAGAAGCGGCCAGTTCATCGAGAAGCCGTTCCGTTTTCCACAACATCTCTTTCATCTCTTGATTGCGCACGGGCTGGTTGGTTAAATACACGTACTTTTCGATCATCGTCACCGCCGTCGACAATTCGTTTAAGAAAAACGACTGGGCAAGGCGAAACTGATGCGGATGTTGCTCCACCGCGCGAATCATTTTGTCGACAACCGCACATATGCGCGAAATTTTTTGCCACATGACAAGCGAGCGAACGCGAAAACGAGCGATGCGCATTCGCTTCCACTTTTTCCGTGCCTCACCAAGCTGTGCGCGAATATACGCTTTTTCTTCTTTTAAAAGATTTCCGGCAAGCCGACCATCTCTTTTTTTCATGATCATCGATGTGACAACCATCGCACCCATTCCGGAAAAGAAGGAAGAAAAAAAGTGAAAATCAGCGAGAAAAAACGTCGCTACCGCCACTATTACCCCCACATTCCAAGAAACAAACCAGCGCCATAACGTTTTAAGCAACTGTTTCATCGTCCATCCCTTTCCCTGATCTATTTACTTTCATTATAGCATGTCCCCTTGCTTTCATACGTGTCAATTGCTGATTTTGTTTCATTTATCGTATTCATCATCTAATTCGCGTTATTGTTGGCGCTGTTATAGATCCGCCTCTTTTCACGCATAGGACAACGTAACGGACGAATACGATGTAACAAAGCTGCGCAAAGGAGATGAAATGCATGAAACATATCGATTGGCAAATGGCATATTTTGTCGGAGTGACGCTATTGAAAGAATATTGGTGCTATATCGGGCTGCCGCGCGTTTACTATTGGATCGCGAGCGATGGTGAAGATAAAAATAAAGCGGCGTAAAACGAAAAGGAGATCATGTGTCGCGCTTCCCCTTTCCGCGCAGCGCTGGCTGCTTTCCCCGATGCAACAAAAAAAGATCCTTCCTTTCGCGAAGGATCTCATTCTTTTGTCAAATCGACTTCATACACTCTCGCACCGCCAAATAAAATAACTTGTTTTGTTTGTTTCTTGCGCTTTTCCCCATCTTCCACGCTCGTGACCGTATACGTCCCTGGCAAATACGGGCCGACCTTTTTTACAAACGGGTCTTTTGTCGCTTCCCCCTGCACTTTCTTTCCATTGACCAACATTAGATCATCCGCCTCATCAAGGCGGATTTTAAGAAAATACAAAGTCGGCTCAAAGACGTAGCGATTTTCGTATACTTTTATCGTAAAAACAGGCGGTTTCGACGTCAGCCCTTTTATATACACGTGCTTCATTTTCCGCTGTTTGTCAAAATCTCGTTCAAGCGTTTCATACGCCTGCGGATGCTTATCTAAATACGTAAATAACGGCTGAAGCGTCGTTTCATTGACGGGAAACGCTTCACCAGGTATGCGGATGTATGTTTGCAAAGCAGCAACATCTTTCCTTTTTAACGCCTGTTCAAACCGCATCATCGCGATTTCTCTCCCTGCGGTGTTTTTAAGGACGCTATACCCGTTTAAAATCAGCTCTCCGATGATCCATGCCACAATGATGGCGAAACCGATCCGACGCATGAAGCGATAATATTTTTTCCGCCGCTTTTGCGCAACAAGGCGCGCTTGTTTTTTCTGTTCATAGCGCGCCAACATCGCTTTGCCGTTTCCCGCGTTTTTTATTTCTGTACTGTTTGCCCCCTCTACATTTTCGTTCGTAGATACATGATGTTTCACCTAACTTCCCCTCTCCTGCCTTTCATCTAGTTCATCTTTATGCCAGAATCAGGGAATTTATGTGGAGGGAACAACCAATGCACTGTTAGCGTTTTTTATTATAAAACGTGGATAAAACCGCATGCCAATGTTTTGCACTCGGCGATGCGGTTCGTTTCCAGCTTTTTTCTTTAACGCAGAACCGACGAAGCGATGGAACAAGTTTTCCATGACGAACGGGAGTAATGGGCATGTTTCCTGCCATCGACCGCTTATAATGGTGCCGCGGTCCGCTTTGCAAACTGTCGAAACATCACCGCATATAAAGCGGCGCTGACGAACGAAAGCATGCTTAACAAGAAAAACGTCCATTCATACCCAAGCCATGTCGTCGCCGTAATCGAAAGCGGAGCGATCGCCCTCCCGATCGTCCAGCGCAAGCTTGCGGCCGCAAAATATTGTCCGCGCATTTCCTCCGGGGCCAGCTTTGCAATAAACGTTTGCTGCAAACCCGCGGTCATCAGTTCCCCAAATGTAAACAATCCCATCACAAAAATAAGTCCCCAAAGCGATGTCATTTGCCCAAACAAGAAAATCGCAATTCCATAAACAACGGACGATCCAACAAACGCCGTCCGCTCATGATAACGTTCCATCCATCTCGTCACCCACAAGGTAAACAACACAACAAGCAAGCCGTTTTCGGAAATAAGAAGGCCAAACGCTTTCTCTCCGCTAAGCGTCAGCGACCAATCGCCAAATGAAAATAGCGTTTGCTTCTCCACAGTATCTTTCGTATATACAGGAATTAGCAAATCCAGCTGCATAAACGTCTGTGCAGCAAGAATTCCCGCGATAATAAACAAGAAAAATATCCGGTCACGTACAATCACGCTGTACTGACGAATTTGCTGCCATAAAAACTCATGCCATTTTCCGCGCACCAACTCTTCCCCTTCACGTGTGGGCGCAGTCTCGCGAAGCCTCCTTGCCAATAGTATAGCGAGAAACAAGCATGAAAACGCTGCGGCTAGCAATAGCCCAAAGCGATACCGTTCATAAAAAATCCCGCCAATCATTGGCCCGACGACCACGGCAATATTAACGGACGTATAAAACGCGGCAAAAACGCTGCTGCGGTGTTCTTCCGGCACTACATCGGCAACCATTGCCTGGCTTGCCGGCCAATAAAACGACCCGCAAATTCCCGCGATCGTAAAACAAAGAAATCCAACATGAGGCGAAATAAACCATGGGGAACTGGCAAGGGCAAAAAAGAAAAACGCCACCCCTTGACCATAAGCGGACAACACCATCATCCGCTTGCGCCCAAACACATCTGCGCAATACCCGCCCATTAAACTAGCAATTACTGAAAAAATTTGCGAAACAATCAATAACAGCCCCGCTTTATCTTTTCCGAACGCTTCCGTAAAATAGATCGCCATAAACGGGAAAAACATCCAAAAAGTGATATTGATTAATGATTCGCCGAATAAACGAACCTTTAAATTCCGATCCCAGTCGCGTATCTTCATATGTATGTCACTCTCTTCCTCCACATCCGAGATGCATTCGATACCATCACTGTATCGCTTTCCAATTATACCATTATCTTTATGTTTATGTCTTTTAGGAAAATACTTTTTAATGAAAATATTATTTAGCGCAATCTGGCAATTAAAAATTGCGCATCGGAGTGATGTAAAAAGAAACTAGCAAAAAGCAGTTTTATTTTCCGGCGGCCCAAGTTTACTAGTGAAAGAATTTTTACATAATAACGAATCGCGACCTAATCAAAAAATGCCGCCACCTTCTAAAAACAACCTTCTAATTAAGCTGTTTTCGCTGATCAGCAAAAGTCGACACGCCAATCGACTCCTTGCTGCCAAGAAAAAGCGCATGAAAAAACCACACCACTAACGCTACTTAGTGGTGTGGTGCAGAAACAATGACGCTTATTTTCTTATAAATTGTTGCGTCCAGATGTACCCGTTTTCTTCAAAACCTACCCCAATATGAGTATAGTTTTTGTTTAAAATATTTGCTCGATGTCCTTCGCTATTCATCCAAGCTGCCACTACTTCTTGCGGCGTCCGTTGGCCTTTTGCAATATTTTCCCCGGCAGCTGTATAAGAAATGCCAAATTTTCGCATCATATCAAATGGCGAGCCGTACGTCGGACTGTTGTGGGAGAAATAACGGTTTACCGCCATGTCTCTTGATTTTTCACGGGCGACTTTGCTTAACGCTGCATCGACCTTCAAAGGCGGCAAGCCATATTTCGCCCGCTCTTTGTTCGTTAAGTCCACGACTTGTTGTTCATAAGCGTTTAATCCTGCTTCATTTTCATTTGCTTTTTTGTTTTCGCTTGGCACAGGCGCCTGTGCCGCCGGCTTGCTTGCAGGAGCTTGCACCTTCGCCGCCGGTTTTTGCGCAGTGGTCATGGCCGGTTTTGGCTGTACCGGTTTTGCCACTTTGAAATTTCCTGTTTTATTTAACTGTAGTTGAGCAATTTTAATTACAATAATTACCATGTAAAAGAGACAAACAGGGTACCCCTTATGCCACGTGGAGCTGTTTTTTCACGGTATCAATGGGAATATTTTGTTTCGCTGCACGGTAAATGAACTCCACGAGGCTATGTCCTTTTCTCTTGCGCAGAAGATCGAGCCCATCAGAAAAATCGCTGTTCGACTCGAACATGCTGTACACGTAAGCAAGCTGCACCAAGATCCAGTAGCGTTTCACCGCCCGACGTCCGCGAACGCGGTATCCATCGAGTTTCAGCTG